>CALWWW010000012.1 GCA_944385365.1 uncultured Oscillospiraceae bacterium
TCAAGAGCAGTATGGACGGGCAAAAAAGCCTGTATTCATGCGGGTTTTCGCCGTTTCGAGCGTCATTCCCACTCGATCGTGGCAGGCGGTTTACTCGTAATGTCATAACAAATCCGGTTGATATTGGGAACCTCGTTGACAATACGCACAGACACGCGATCCAGCACATCATAAGGAATCCGCGCCCAGTCGGCGGTCATAAAGTCGCTGGTAGTCACCGCGCGGAGAGCCAGGGTATAGTCATACGTCCGGCCGTCGCCCATGACGCCCACGCTGCGGGTATTGGTCAGGACGGCAAAATACTGGTTGATGCTCTGATCCAGGCCAGCATTGGCGATTTCCTCCCGGTAGATGGCGTCGGCATCGCGCAGAATATCGGCTTTCTCCTTGGTGATATCGCCGATGATGCGGATAGCCAGACCGGGACCGGGGAAAGGCTGACGCATGACCAGATACTCCGGCAGACCCAGCTCGCGGCCCAACTGCCGGACCTCGTCCTTGAACAGCATCCGCAAGGGTTCAATAATCTCCTTGAAGTCCACATAATCGGGCAGGCCGCCCACATTATGGTGACTCTTGATGACGGCGGCATCGCCGGCGCCGGACTCGATGACGTCGGGATAGATGGTACCCTGCACCAGGAAGTCCACGCGGCCGATCTTCTTGGCCTCTTCCTCAAAGACGCGGATAAATTCCTCGCCGATGATTTTACGCTTGCTCTCCGGCTCCACCACACCGGCCAGCTTCTCCAAGAACCGGGCTTCGGCGTCCACACGGACGAAGTTCAAGTCCCACTTGGAGAACGCAGCCTCCACCTCGTCGCCCTCATTCTTCCGCATGAGGCCGTGGTCCACAAAGACACAGGTCAGCTGGCTGCCCACAGCCT
The DNA here is from genome assembly GCA_944385365.1 of uncultured Oscillospiraceae bacterium. Taxonomy (GTDB): domain Bacteria; phylum Bacillota; class Clostridia; order Oscillospirales; family Oscillospiraceae; genus Avoscillospira_A. The sequence continues at coordinate 887 of CALWWW010000012.1, forward strand.
CGGCCAGCAGGGCCGCGGCCACGGAGGAATCGACGCCGCCGGACAGGGCCAGCAGCACCTTACCGCTGCCCACCTTCTCCCGAATCTGGGTAATGGCCGTCTTGCAGTAGTCGCCCATGGTCCACTCGCCCTTGGCGCCGCAGACCTCATAGAGGAAGTTCCGAATCATATCGGTGCCATGCTCCGTATGGTTGACCTCCGGGTGGAACTGGACACCGTAGAAGCCATGCTTCTCGTCACAGATGGCCACATTGGGGCAAGCGTCGGAATGGGCCACCAGGTCAAAGCCCTCGGGCACCTTCTCCATATAGTCGCCATGGCTCATCCAAGACACGCCCTGCTTGGGCAGGCCCTTGAACAGGCGGCAATCGGTATTATAATAGGTCTCCGTCTTGCCGTACTCTCTGGCGGAGTCGTCGGTGGCGGCGGTGACGCGTCCGCCCAGATTATGGGCAATCAGCTGGCAGCCGTAGCAGATACCCAGGACCGGAACGCCCAGTTCAAAAATGGCCGGGTCCACCTGGGGCGATTTTTCGTCATAGACGCTGTTGGGGCCGCCGGTAAAGATAATGCCCATGGGGTCAAAGGCCTTGATCTCCTCCAGGGACATGGTATACGGCTTGACCTCGCAATACACGTTGCATTCACGGACACGGCGGGCAATCAGCTGATTGTACTGGCCGCCGAAGTCCAGAACCAGAATCGATTGTTTCGACAAACTATACTCTCTCCTTTTGTCAGACTAGGGGACTTTGCAGCCACCCCACTCCACAACTGTAAATTCTTCTCTTTGGAACGGTTCCAATGGTTGCTGCGGCAGTTCCACCGGGTCCTCCACCGGTTTCCAGGCCAGAAACACCCGCAGAATACTGTCGGGCTCCGGTGTGATGGTCAGCCGGGCATGGTCCGTGTATGCCTCCGTCTGGAATGCCATCAAATTATAGGCGTTGCCTTCCATCTGCGGCAGCCAATAGATCAGGAACTCATTGGCCTCCCGTTCCGTAAGGCCCAGCTCCGCCAGAGCTTGCTCCAAAAAGGCCGCCGTATCGCTGCCCGCCACGCAGAAGCCCTCGGAAAAATCGTACTCCGTTTCCGTCAGACCTTCCCAGAACAGGCAGTAATACGTTCTGCCGGTCTCCGGGTCCGTCAGGGTGCCGTCGGGTGCCGCCAGGACGTTCCATCCATCCTCATAGGCCGGATAGGTGGCGGTCAGCGGTCCGTCATGGTCCAGCTCCACCGTAGCCTCGGTTTCCTGTTCCGGGTAGAGGTAAATCACCGGTTTGGCCGTAAGTGCCTCCTCTTCCTGCGGTGTACAGGCCGTAAACGTCAGCAGCACCAGCAGGGCCAATATACAGCTTTTCCATTTCATTGTAGAATACCTCCTTTTTTTGGGGTTCTACCAATCAAAACGGAAAAAGCGGCTGGCGGGTTGCAGATTATGGGATAGTTTTACTCCTCGCGGAAAATGATGCCGTTCTCGTCGGCACGCTCGATGATGGCCAGGGACTTCAGATTGATGCCGGCGGCACGGAGCCGGTCGCCGCCGCCCTGGAAGCCCTTCTCCACGGCGCAGCCAACGCCCACCAGCGTAGCGCCGGCGTTCTTGACGATGTCGCACAGGCCGCGGACGGCTTCGCCGTTGGCCATAAAGTCGTCGATGACCAGAACATGGTCCGTGGGCTTGATCCACTCATTGCTGACCAGCAGAGTGACTTTCTTCTTATATGTATAGGAGAAGATATCACTCTGATACAGACCGCCCTCGATGTTGTCGCTCTTGGCCTTCTTGGCGAACACCATGGGCAGGCCCCAGCGATGGGCGCAGATGGTGGCCAATGCGATGCCGCTGGCTTCCGCCGTCAGAATCAGCGACACCTGGCGCAGGTCAAAATGATGGGCAAATTCGTCGGCGATGTCCTGCATCAGCTTTGTGTCAATGCGATGGTTCAGAAATCCGTCTACCTTGATGATGTTGCCGGGCAGAACCTTACCCTCTTTGAGAATGCGCTCCTTGAGTTGCTGCATAGTGTGATATGCCCCTTTCCTGTTATTCAAACATAAATGGTCCTGGATACCGCCATTGTATACTATCCATTATTCCTTATTTTGCGATTTTTTCAACTGTAAAGGATGATGAACTTTCCATGTAAAATTTGTCGATATTCGTAGGTTCTACCCACAGGGCAGAAAATTCCCGCAGAATCTGCCCGGAGGAATGGAAAAAGGGGATGCTGCAGGGCGCAGCATCCCTCTGTATGTTATCCCTCCAGCGCCTCGTTCAGCAGGCCGGCATAGACAGACTCCGGCTGTACGCCCACGGTCTGCTCCAGAATGCGGCCATCCCGGAACACCATCACCGTGGGAATGCTCATAATGTTGAACCGCTGGGCCAATCCAGGGTTTTCATCAATATCCACCTTGGCAATCTTGGCCTTGCCGTCGTACTTCCCGGCGAGCCCCTCCAGCACCGGGGCCACCATTTTGCAGGGGCCGCACCAGGTAGCCCAAAAGTCCACCAGCGTTACGCCATGCTCGATGGTCTCATCGAAGTTCTGTTGATTCAGATGCAGAATTGCCATAGTTCCTATACTCCTTCCGTCGAAGCCGTCAGCCACCGGTCGGCCGACAGCGCCGCAATATTACCCTCACCGGCGGCCTTGGCCACCTGATACGGTTTTCCGACACAATCACCAGCGGCAAAGACGCCGGGCACCGACGTGGCCATGGCGGCATCGACGCCGATGTGGCCATCGTGCATTTCCAGACCCGGCAGCAGGCTGTCGGCCACCACGCTGTCCCGCAGGAGGAATACCCCCTCCACCGCGTAGAGGGAGCCGTCGGCTTCCAGCCCGGTGACCCGGCTGCCGTCGCCCTGGATGGTGTAGCGGGCCGCCTGATGGTACTCCATGGCGTCATCCCACCGGTCCGGCTTGGGACCCCGGCCAAAATACAGGACCTTGCAGCCGATTCCGGCCAGGAACGCAGCCTCCTCCGGCGCTTCCGCGCCGAAGCCCAGGACCGCCACGGTCTTCTGCCGGTACAACATGCCGTCGCAGGTGGCGCAGTAGCTGAGGCCCCGGCCCAGGTACGTCTGCTCACCGGGCAGGCCCCGCTGGGGCATATGACCCATGGCCAGAATCAGTGCCTTGCCCTCGTAGACCTCGGACCCTGCAGCACAGAGGAACCGGTCCCCCAGGGCCATGATCTGCACCACTTTGCTCTCCACCCGTTCAATCCCGGCCACATCCAGCTGGGCCGTCATGACCTCCAGCATGGTCTGGCCCGTCACATCGGGCATACCGGGGTAATTGCTGACCCGTTCGGCCCGGGCCAGGGGGTTGCTCTCGATGGGATTGCTGAGGACCAGAGGGGTCCTGCCGCGGCTGTGGGCCGTCAGCGCCGCGGAGACGCCGGCGGGACCGCCGCCAATGATCAGAATATCGTACATAAAGCCTCCAATTTCTGATGGGTCAGCCCATCGTTCCTTCCCGGCGGGGCTTGCGCCGTCCCTCCAGCGTCCAGGCCACGGCAAAGCCCATGATACAGCAAACAGCACAGGCCGCTATGGCGGCGGCGCTGCCGTATTGTGTGGGTATGATGGCCACGGTGGAGGCCAGGACGAAGCCCACCACCACGTGGAATGCCAGCCGGTAATAGTTGGCAAAGATGTAATTGACCAGACGGCTCAGCAGCACCACCGTGGCAAAGGCGCCGACGAAAATCGGCAGAACCACGCCCATATCGAAGGCGGCGATACCGGCGGTCATGGGCTCAAAGAGCCCCAGGAAAATCAGTGTGGACGAGGAACTCATACCGGGCACCACCACGCTCAATCCCCACAGGACACCGCAGAAGACGAACCACAGGAGATTGGGCTGGATGTGGAACGTGGTGCCCCGTTCCAGCACATTGAAAAACAGCAGCATCACCACGGCGCTGACCGCCAGCGATGTCCAGCCGCCCCGGCCATGGCCCCGCTTGCCCGCTTCCCGCCAGAGACTGGGGAACGACCCGGCAATGAGCCCGATAAACAGCCAGATGGCCACGGCGGCATTGGCCGCAAACAGAACGTTGACCAGTTTGGCAAAGGCAAAGAAGCCGATCATCCAGCCGATGCCTGCCGGGAACAGCTGGGGAAACACCCGCATAAAGTTGCCGATGGGATGGGCAAAAAAGGACATCATGGGCTGATAGATGCCGAAGAGCACACACAGAACGCCGCCGCTGATGCCCGGCAGAATGGCGCCGCTGCCCACCAGGATTCCCTGCACCATGCGCAGGAGCCACCGGCCCGGCGGCATGGCAAAAAACAGTTTGCGAAATAACACTTTGATCGTTACCTTTCTCGCTGCAGATCGCGTTATAGTTTCGCTTTGAGTATATCATATTTTACTGCTTTGGAAAAGAGTACGGCGGGAATTTCTTAAAAAAACAGTGGTCTCGGAACAGAACTGCATCTTGCCCGGCGGTGGAAAATCGGGTATACTGGTCCATGACACACAGACAAATTTTAATGAGGTGATTCCTTGTTTTCCTATCTGAACCGCGGCGGCGCGTTTTACCGCAATGTGGCCAAGCTGGCCCTGCCCATCGTGCTGCAAAACCTGTGCACCACCCTGCTGGGTCTGGTGGATACCTTTATGGTGGGCGCGTTGGGTGAAGCTCCCCTGGCGGCAGTGCTGGTGGCCAATATCCCGGTGTTCATTATCCAGCTGGTCATCTTCGGATTGCAGAGCGGCTCGTCGGTGCTCATCAGTCAGTTCTGGGGCAAGGGCGATACGGATTCCATCAACCGGGTCATCGGTCTGGGCGCTTATGTGGCCGGGGCCATCTCCCTGCTGTTTGCGTCGGTGATGTTTTTCTTCCCGGTGCAGCTTATGAGCCTGCTGGCCGACAACGCCGAACTGGTGCCTCTGGCGGCCCAGTACGCCCGCATTGTGGGCTTCTCCTATATTTTCAACAGTCTGACGGGTATTTATGTGGGCGCGCACCGGGCCATGGAGAATCCCAAGCTGGGCACCATCGTTTTTGCCTGCTCCATGGCGGCCAACACCTTCCTCAACTGGGTGTTTATCTTCGGCAACCTGGGCGCACCGGCCATGGGGGTGCAGGGCGCGGCTTTCGCCACGCTGCTGTCCCGGATTCTGGAGTTCATCATCATGATCAGCTATGCCCTGACCAACCGGCGGTTCCGCATGAAACCGGCGCTGATGGTGCGGCCCGGCAAGGTGCTGATTCAGAAATTTATCCGTTACTCCGGCCCCGTGGTCCTCAATGAAACCCTGTGGGGCGTCGGCGCATCCATGTACAAGGTGGTCATGGGCCATATGGAAGGCTCCACGGAAATTCTGGCGGCACGGGCCCTGGCGGGCAATGTGGAGGACCTTTGCACCGTCATTGTCTTCGCCATTGCCGGTACCACAGCCATCATCATCGGTCGGGAAATCGGCGCGGGACGGCGGGACTCGGTCTATGAGATCGGCGCAACGCTGGATACCCTGGGCTTTTTCTGCGGCCTTGTCATCGGCCTGCCCATGGTGGCCTGTGCCTGGCTGGTGTTCCCGGACCTGCTGTACCCCTTCTTCCACCTGTCCCCTGCCGCCGGACGCATCACCACCATGATGCTGACGTTCATCGGTTCCCTGCTGGCCTTGCGGTCCTTTGAAACAGTGAACATTGTCGGCGTTCTCCGGGGCGGCGGCGATGTTCGGACGGCCACAGCCATTGACCTGATTCCCATGTGGTTCGTGTCCATTCCCCTGTCGGCCCTCTTCGGTCTGGTGCTAGAATGGGGCATTTTCTGGGTCTATGTGGGCATGGTCAGTGAATACTTTATTAAATCTACGGTGGGATTGATTCGGCTGCGGTCCGGCCGCTGGATTCAGGATGTGACGCGGCTCTCTTCCGAACCGTAAAATATAAAAGTTTTACTCGATTTTTTTCAAAAAATCGCGGAGTCCAGAGGCAGAGCCTCTGGTCGCCCGTCGCAACGGGCGAAATACCCGCTGGCCGCAGCCAGCGAAACACCCGCGCCGCGCACGGCGCGACATGCCCCTGTCGTTCAAAGCGCCATCCGCAGATGGCGCAACCCTGGCCAAAGGCCATGTCCCCCGTTGCCGCCCCCTGCGGGGGTGGACGGCGGGGGACATCCATTTATCCATTTCGCCCAGCGTAGGGGCCGGCATCCCTGACGGCCCCGGACGGAATGCTCCATGGACGCGTCAAGGATGCCGCGTCCTACGAAACGGTTGCGCATTCGCCCCAATGCGCCGGGCAACGGTACCCGGTGCGGCGCGGCGGCACACACAGGTGCCACCCTACGAACATGGACGGACTGCCCCGCATGGTTTGAGGGCCGGTACATCATCGGACACGGTACGACATAAGGCCGCCGTCCACCACCCGCTGACGGGGTGGGGACGGCGGCCTTCGGCTTTGCCGGGGGTTGCGCCATCTGCGGATGGCGCTTTGGACGATTGGGGATTTCGCCCGCTGCGGCGGGCGGGTGTTTCGCTGGCTGCGGCCAGCGGGAGTTTCGCCCCGTGCGCGGGGCGACCAAAGGCTCTGCCTTTGGAAACCGCGATTTGGGCAACGCGCCACCGGCTGGCAAGAGGTGTCGGCGAGGAATTTTGTGGCAGAGCAAGGCCCAGCTTCGCCGCCATACTGGATGTATGGCAAGAAGCTGGGCCGCAGCTATGGCGCAAAAGGCCCGGCGACACCCGCAGACACACCGGCGGTAAGTTGCCCCACAGAAAAAAATCGAGTAAAACTTTTATCTTTTTTACTGCTGCACTACATCATAAGGTTCAAACGATATTATGCAATGCCGCGCCGCGAACCTCGTCGGCAGCCCGGCGCAGATCGGCCATCGTACAGCCCTCCAGGATTTTACCGTAGAACTGCTCCACCAATGCCGCAAAAGGATGGTCTGTCGGCAGTTGGGAAACCTCATTCAAAACCTTACGGCAGGCATCCGCCGACTGTTCCCAGCCCGCCTCCTGCACATACCGCCGCACACCGGCGGCAGCGCCTACAGCCATATAGGCCGGGACCACATCCATTTCCACGGCCAGCTTGGCCGCACCCACCAGGCGGTCCTCCGGCGACAGCTTCCGGCCCGGATCGCCGCCCACTCTGGCGCAGGTATCGCCCAGGGCCCGATTGGTAAACCGCCGCAGCAAATCCATTTTATGGAGCATCAGCTGGTCCATGGGGACTTCATACCGCTTGGACAGGGCCAGCAAACTCTCGTCCATGGCCCCCTCCGTGAGAATGCGGATTTCCGGCTCGTCGATGGCCTGCCAGATATAGGGCAGCCCCAGCAGATCACCCAAATAGGCACAGGTGGCGTGGCCCATATTATGGAGGTACAGCTTCCGCTTGATGTAGAAGTCAAAGGGCGCAAACGGCACCATGCCCGGCAGCTCCGGCGGCTGTCCCTTGAACGCGGCCCCGTCCACCGGCAGATAGCCGTAACGCTCCACGCAGACCCGCAGCGGGTCGCCGTCCTTCATTTCCTCCGTCTGCACCGGCACCATGCGGCCAATGGAAGCCTCCACCAGGCCCACCGTTTCGTCGAACTTCCGGCACTCCTCCTCCGTCAGCTGTTCCTTAAGCATCCGCTCCAGAATCAGATTGGCATCCATGAGGTTTTCACAGATGATGATATTCAACGGCGCGTCGGTACGCTGCCAGCGCTTACGCAAGCCCGCCACGATATTGCCCACGATAAACTTGAGGATTCTCGCGCCCACGGCTGTCGCCATAATGTCACAGTTGGCAATGGCTTCGGCGGCGGCCTCCTGGTCGTTGCCGTTGACCGCCGTCACCGGCGAGACCATCACATCCTCGTGGCCCTGGCTGGACACATAACGGACCGGATACGCGCCCCGCTGCTGCAAGCCCTCCACCACCGGCTCAGCCACATCGATAAAGGTGACGGCGCAGCCTGCCTGGCTGAACAGCGCACCGATAAACCCGCGGCCAATGTTGCCGCCGCCATACATAACCGCCTGTTTCATTCTGCGTTCCCTCCGTACTGCTCATACAGTTTCATGACCTCTTCCACCGTGCCCACGCCGTCGGACGCGCCGGGACGGCTCAAAGACGCCGCCGCCGTGCAGGCGGCCAGCTTCAGCGCTGCGTCCAGCTCCATCCCCGTCTCCGCACCGTACAGGATGCCGGAGCAGAAAGCGTCGCCCGCGCCCACGGTGCCCTGAATATAACCCTTGGGCAGCGTCAGACTGGGAACCCGATGGAACGTTCCCGCCGCGTCCAGGGCGCAGCCCATCTCCGGGCAGTGGATGACAGCCCAGGTGGACACGCCCAGGTCGAAGAGGGCACGCAGCGCCGTTTCCATATTCTCCGGGTGAAGCGTTCCGGCATCGTCCCGCAGCACCACACCGGTGGTCTGCTGGGCTTCCAGCTCATTGATGATGCAGTAATCGGTATACCGCAGAGCCGGGGTCACCAGACGGCGGAACCGGTCACCGGCCTCGCTGACCACGTCAATGGAGGTCTTGAACCCCCGCTGCTGGGCCCCATGGAGCAGCCGCGCCATGGCGGTGCCGTATTCCGGGTCCTCCCGGTCCAGGGCGGGCAGCAGCAGAATATAGCCGATGTGGAACAGGTCCACGTCCAGCTTATCCCAGTCGATGTACGTCTCGTCATACTGGGCATTGGCCCCGGCGTACTGGAAGAAGGTCCGCTCCTTCGTCTGGTTGTTGCTCATGACCGCCGTAAAGGAGGTCCGGCCCGTGCGGCGAATCATGGACAGGTCGATGTTCTTGTACTTGCCGAACTCCTCCATGACCAGCTCCCCCTCAGGGTCATGGCCCACCGCGCCGGACGCCACCAGATGGAGCGTCGGGTCCAGCCGGGCCAGGTCCACCACCGTATTGCAGACCGCGCCGCCGGTGGTATGACAGATGCCCTCGGTGATATGGGTCAGCTCGCTCTGCCGGGGCCACGTCTCAATGGGATAGGTGATGTCCACCAGAATGTTTCCCGCGCAGCAGATGCCCTTCTTCACATTGACTCACCCTTTCCGGCGGAATCGCTGGTTCCAGCGCCGCCATTTATAAATTGATTTTAAAATATCATCGTATTTTATCTGTATATTTCCATTGTATCACAGGATTTTACAGACTTCAACGGAGCAAATCGCACAGATTTATAAGTTGATTTTAAGAATTTAGCACAACTGTCCCGTCTCCGTCGGCGGACAAGCCGCCGCACCGGCACAGGACCGTCTCCTCCAGAAAGGCGTCCATGGCCAGCGTCACGCCGCCCTTGACAAAGGCCCGGTCACCGAAGGCCGTCAGCTCCACCGCCACCGTGCGGCCGTGAGGCGGATAGGGAGTCCGACGGACCTGCTCCCGGATAGCATCGGCAAAGCCTGCCTGAAAGGCCATGGGGCCGGACAGAACGATGATTTCCGGGCTGATGGTATTGATGATGTTCCGCAAGGCCATGGCCACATAGGCCGCGGCCTCCTCCACCACCCAGCAGCAGACGGGTTCCCCCTGCCGGGCCAGATCGAAGAGCTGTTCCAGCGTCAGGTCCGGCTCCTGGGACGCGGCCCGCGGGTCCAGCGTCATGCGCCACCGCCGCCGGACCTGTTCCACCAGCACGTCGCCGGAGACCACCGTCTCCAGACAGCCATATCCGCCGCAGGCACAGGGTGCGCCGCCGGTTACAACGGTGGTATGGCCGATTTCACCGGCCCCGTCGCAGAAGCCCCGCAGGACCCGGCCGCCATAGACGCAGCCGCCGCCGATACCGCGGGTGAACAGGCCCAGCATATAGGACGTCTCCCGCCCGGCGGAGACGCCGTAGAGGGATTCCGCCAGCGCCGCCGCGTTGGTCTCCCGGTCGCAGCAGACGGGTATCTGCAGCCGCTGGGAGAGAATGGCGCAGATGGGCACATTTTTCCACAGGGGCATGTTGGGGGGGCTGCGCAGAACACCGGCTTTGGAATCCAGGGGCCCCGGCAGGGCCATGCCCATGCCCAGGACCCGCTCCAGGGGCACCCGCTGGTCCGCCAGCAGCGAGCGGATCACCGTTTCCAGCTCCTGCAAGGTCTCCTCCACGCCCCGCTGGGCGTCGAAGTCCATGGTCCGCACCGCCTGGATTTCCCCGCGGAAATCGGCCAGCCCCACCACCAGACTACAGTTGTTCATCTCCACGCCCAGGCTGTAAAAGGCGCTGGGGTTGACGTCCACCATGACAGCCCGGCGGCCCAGGGCTCCGGTGCTGTCGTGTCCCGCCTGACAGAGAATTCCGGCCTCCACCAGATCATTGGACAGATTGGTGACCGTGGCCACGGTCAGGCCCAGCTGCTCGGCCAGGGCCGTCCGGGAGATGGGGCCCCGGCGCTGTACCGTCCGGACCACCTGCATCAGGTTAAAGCGTTTCATGACGCCGCTGTTGATTTTCCGCATGGGGTGTTACCTGCCTTCCTGCCGTTCCAGTTGCTTCCATGATAGCACGGAATGGGTCCCGTGGCAACGGGTTGTCCTATTGCTGCAAGTAGGCGTCCACCTCATGCTGTAGAATCTTCATCTCACTGTCCACCACGTTGTCGGCATCCAGCAATGCGCTGATTTTACTGTTGGCCAGGGACATGGCCTGTTCGTACTTCTTGAATTGGGGTTCGATGCAGCCCTCTTCAATGACGCGGCTCAGCAATGCGCCGCTGATGACCCGGTCGCCCTCGTCCATGTCCTCCAGCAAGATGGCCTCCACCTGCCGGGAACCGGTGACGGATTTCAGCACCGAAGCCCCCTGCGACTGGCGGAATATCTCCGTCTGGATGGTGGGGTCACAGGTCAGCAGCTTCAAAAACTCCCAGGCCAGCTGTTCCTGCCGGGTGTTGGCGCTGATGCCCATGAGCAGCGTATCCACCTGGGAGATGTTGTCGCCCTGGCTGCCAGCGGGCATGGTGATGCAGTCCCACTGGAAATTGCTGTACCGCTTGATTTTATAGGGGTACGTCTTATACGTTCGGTATTCTGCAAAGGTCAGCGGCATAAAGGCCACTTTACCAGCATTGAAATCCTCCTGGGTCACGGTCTGGCCCTGGTACAGCTCCTGAATCTGGGCGATGAACTTCACCGCCTGGACCGTCTTTTCGTCGCCGAAATAGCTCTGGGTGCCGCCCTGGTTGAACAGGTCCGCGCCGTTGCTGTGGGCCGCTTCCAGCCAGCCGTAGTTATACGTCCCAAACTGGTCCAGGATGCCGTCGCCGTTGATATCCCGTGTGACCTGGCGGCAGATTTGATAAAATTCCTCCCAGGTCCAGTTCTCGTCGGGTACCGTGATGCCCTCCTTGTTCAGCAGCGTCTGATTGACAAACATGAGGGTGGGCACCGTCTCATAGGGCAGGGCGTACTGGGTCCCGCCGTACTGGCCCGACACAAAAGCGCTGGTAAAATAGGCGCTTTCGTCAAAACTCTTGTCCCGCTCCATCAGGGGCCCCAGGTCCTTGAGGATGCCCATGGAGGTAAACTGGTGAAAATCGGAGCCCAGGACCATAAATACGTCGGGGGTCTCGTTGCGCAGGAGCTTCCGGGAGAACCACTCGGAATAATCATCCTTGTCCACGCCGCTGTAATAGTGGATGCGGACGCCGGGATGCTCCGCCTCAAAGGTCTCAATGGCCTGGTCGATGATGGTGAAGCTGTTGGCGTTGGCCACGTCCCAATAGCTGCCGGTGAACATGCCGAATTCCAGCACCACTTCCCGGTCCGCACTGGCGTAGGCCGCGCCGCTGGCCACCACGGCCAGCACCGCCGCCCCCAGGAGCACGCCGATCCATTTTCGTTTCATCCGCTTCCCCCTCAGTCCAGATTCCGCTGGGACGCATGGCTCTGGACGGCCCAGATGGCCAGCTGGGTCCGGTCCCGCAGCTCCAGCTTGTTGAGGATGGAGCTGAGATAGTTGCGCACCGTGCCGTCAGACAGGCGCATAACCTCGGCAATCTCCTTGTTGGTGGCGCCCCGCTCTACCTGGGCGATGATCTTCCACTCGGTTTTTGTCAGCTCCTCCACGGCACGGGTCCCCACGGGGATGGTGTAGTCGGCCTGGGCCATATGGGAAAAGAATTTCAGCACCTTGGTGGCAATGTCCGGATTGATCATGGCCCGGCCGCTGTGGACCACCTTGATGGCGTTTTCCAGCTCGTCCATGGATACGCCCTTGAGCAGGTAGCCGCTGGCGCCATATTTCAAGGCGTTGAACACATACTCGTCGTCGTCAAAGGTGGTCAGAATCACAATTTTGATCTCCGGGTACGTCTCTTTGATGAGCTTGGTACACTGGACGCCGTCCATTTTGGGCATCCGAATGTCCATCAAAATCACATCGGGCCGCTGCTGGCGGACGCACTGCATGACCTCCTGGCCGTCGGCAGCCACACCGATCACCTGTAAATCCGGCTTGCTGTTGAGGACGATTTCCAGGCTCTGGCGGATCAGTTCCTGGTCGTCGGCGATCAGAATTTTAATCATACGTTTCACTCCATCGGATGGGGATGCGGGCCGTGACGGTGAAACCGTCGGAGCCATCGAAGGTCACAGTCCCCTGCAACATTTCAATCCGTTCTTTCATGTGCCGTGTGCCGAAACCGTTTTTGATCTCCGCAGCGCCCACGCCGTTGTCGTGGATCACCAGCAGTACCTCCTGTTCCCGGCGGCTGAGGGTGATCCAGATTTCCTTGGCATGGCCGTGGCGGACGGCGTTGGTGATGCCCTCCTGGATGACGCGGTAAATGGCGTTTTCCTCGTCGGCGTCGAATTGCAGCCGTTCCTGGTCGGTCTGGAAGTGAATCTGCACATCGGAAATCTGGCTCATGGCCTGGACCATCTCCTGGATGGCCTGCAGCAGATTCAGCCGTTCCAAAGCGTCGGGCCGCAGCTCGTTGACCGACCGGCGCACATCCTTGATGCCCTCGCGGCTGACCTTGGACAGCAGCTCCAGCTGCTTTTTCGTCTGCTCCGGCGACACCTCCACCAGGGCCAGACAGGCGTCCAGGCCCGCGGTGATGCCCGTCAACGTGTGGCCCAGGGTATCGTGAATCTCCCGGGCCAGCCGGTTGCGCTCCCGTGTCTGGGCCATGCGCTCGGACATGTCGGCATATTGGAGCAGCTGCTGATTGGCCGATTGCAGCTCCTCATAGAGCTGGTTGACCTTCTCAATGGTGCCCCGCTGCCAGTCGATGACGCAGATACAATAGACGACGAACAGGACAATATTCAGGGAGTTCAGCACATTATAAATCCCAAACAGATACTGCTGGGCGTCGGCTGTATAGTATTGGATATAATCCGACACCCGATACAGGGGCAGATAGGTGGACAGCAGATTGTAATCGGCCAGCAGATAGCCGCAGATGGCCAGCGCCGCCACCAGCAGTTTGGCCTTGCCGTCCCGGACGTTGGCCACCACATTGGCAAAGACCAGCAGCACCAGACCGTTATAGTTGAAATCCAGCCGGTAGATCAACAGGGTGCAGACCACCACATCGATTGCCAGCGTCACCGCCGTCCACGGTCCCTGGTGGTGCTCCAGCCACAGAATCCGGGCCACAAAGGTCACCACCAGAATGCCCATGAGCACCATGCAGAACAGCAAATCCGCCTTGGGGTCCGCCGGGATGGTCACCACCGTGTCCAGGAAGGTCCGGGCGTTGTACTGGGCGCAGATGCGCTGGGTGGTGCAGTATACGAAAAAGCAGATGGCAAAGACGGCTGCGCAATTGAGGGCCAGCATGGCCCCCTGGAGCGTCCAGATGCGCCGCTTATTGCTCTCATTCCCATTCGTTGATCTCATAATACTCCAAATTATCCTCTGTGATGAGATGTGGTTCAATGCTGATATACGGTTCCACGGTCTGGCCGTCCAGATAGGCATAGGCCGTCTCCGCCGCCACCCGGCCAATGGTGCCGGGGCTCTGGGTACTGGTACCGGAGACGTAGCCCAGCTCCAGCATGGCCTTGAAGTCCGGCGAGCCGTCGATGCCGTAGATCAGAACGCCCTGGTCCTCCAGGCGGTTCTGCTGCAAGGCGGCCAATGCTCCCAGGGCCGACGGGTCGTTGCCGCCCAGAATCACCTCATAGCGGAATTCTCCGCCCTCCTGGTCGATGATCTCATTGACCGCGTCGGCGGAAAGCTCAAACTCACCGGCAGAGGTCTCCACATACCGGACCCGGAAACCGGGATTGTCGCCGATGGTGTCGAGAAAGCCCTGAATGCGATTGACAATGGACATCTGGACGGGATTGCCCAAAATCAGAATGTCCCCCTCTGTGATCTGCGTCATCATTTCCTGGGCGCAGAGGACGCCGGCCTGATAGTTGTCGGTTTCCACCACCGACACCACATATTCCGTATCCTGCACCACCGTGTCCACGTTGATGACCACCACGCCCGCCTCCCGGCAGGCCTCCAGGGCCGGTGTCACCTCAATCCAGTCCGCCGGGTTGAGAAACAGCACGGAGATTCCCTCGTCGATCATCTCGAGAATCTGTTCATTCTGCTTCTGCTGGTCCTGACAGGGGTCCCGGACGATGAGAATGTCGCCGTTGCTCTCCACAACGCTTTCGATGGCGTTGTGGAGCACATCAAAATAGGGGTTGTTCCGTGTCATATAGGTTGCCCCGAAAATCCGGGGATCGTTTTGATCGGACAGCTCCGTCGTCAGGCTGCATCCCGTCAGCTGCAACAGGACCAGGGCCAGGGCGGTCCATTTCCAGAATTGCTTCATGCCGTTTGTCTCCATGTGCGGATATAGGGCAAAAGCCCCTCCCGCACCAGGCGGGAGAGACTGTTGCTCCATAGAAGTCGTTATCTGCCGGCCTTTTTGTTCCGCAGGAAGTCCACATAGACCGCCAGCAGAATGACGAGGCCCTTGACGATATATTGCCAGTTGGAATCGACGCCCAACAGATTCAGGCCGTTGTTCAGGACGCCGATGATGAGGACACCGATGAGGGTGCCGCCCAGGCGGCCGGAGCCGCCGCTCATGGACGTACCGCCGACCACAACGGCGGCGATGGCGTCCATTTCGGCGCCGTCACCAGCGGTGGGCTGGCCGGAGTACAGGCGGGAGGCCACCACCATGCCGGCGATACCGGCCATGATACCGGTATAAGTATACACCAGGAATTTGACCTTTTCCACGTTGATGCCGGAGAACTTTGCAGCCTGGGCATTGCCGCCGACAGCGTAGATGTGACGGCCCAGGTGGGTGCGGTTGACGATGAGCACGGCAATGACGAACACAATCAGCATCAGAATGACGGGGACCGGAATGGGGCCCACGTAACCGGCACCGGGGAACTTGAAGGCGTCGGTCATGCAGCGGATGGGCGCGCCGTTGGTGTAGACCAGGGCGATGCCCTTGGTGATGTTCATGGAGGCCAGGGTCACGATGAAGGGAGGAATCTCGGTCTTACTGATGATCAGACCGTTGAACATACCCACCAGACCGCCGACGACGATGCAGGCGGCAAAGCCGGCCACAGCGGCGATGGCCTGGGCGCCGGCAGTCTCGCCGCCCATGGCGGTGGTGATACCGGCGGCCACGCAGCCCGACAGGGCGATGACCGTACCGACGGACAGATCGATGCCGCCGAGGATGATGACCATGGTCATGCCGGTGGCCAGGAACAGGTTGGAGGCGTTCTGGCGCAGGATGTTGAAGATGTTCTTACCCGTCATAAAGGTGGTACGGGTGGTGGGGAACGCCACCAGGAAAATGCACATTGCCACCAGGGCAATGATGATACCGATGTTGTCTTTCAGATACTTGACAACCGGATTCGTGCTTTTGAGTTTGTTCATGAATCCAATCCTCCTCACTTACTTGGCAGCCAGCTGCATGATCCGCTCCTGGGTTGCCTCTTCGTGGCCCAGGCAGCCGGTAACCTGGCCATCGCACATGACATAGACGCGGTCGCTCATATTGATGATCTCGGGCAGTTCCGAAGAGATCATGATAATGGACATGCCCTGCTTCACCAGTTCGTTCATAATGGCGTAGATTTCCGCCTTGGCGCCCACGTCCACGCCGCGGGTGGGCTCGTCCAGAATCAGAATCTTGGGATTGGTGGCCAGCCAGCGGCCAATCATGACCTTCTGCTGGTTGCCGCCGGACAGATTGCCGATGATCTGTTCCTGGGACGGCGTCTTGGTGGCCATCATATCAATATATTTTTGCGTGATCTGCCGCTCTTTTGCGGAATTCACATGCAAATGCCGGATAAATTCCCCCAGCACCTCAATGGTGGAGTTGAACCGGACGCTCATGACCCGGTACAATCCCTCCTCCTTGCGGCTTTCCGGCACCAGGGTGATGCCGTACTTCATGGCGTCAATGGGAGACTTGATCTGCACCTTTTTGCCCTCCACATAGACGTCGCCGCTCATGTTGGGGGCCAGGCCGAAGATGGCCTTCATGGTCTCGCTGCGTCCGGCGCCCACCAGACCCGCAAAGCCGATGATCTCGCCCTTGCGCAGTTCAAAGCTGGCGTCCTTGGCCATCTTGCCGTCGGCGATGTGGTCGCATTTGAGAATCACTTCGCCGGGCTCCAGATAGTCGCGGGTGTAGTAGTTGGTCAGCTCACGGCCAACCATCAGGGCGATGAGCTCGTCCTTGGTGCTCTCCTTGACCACACGGGTGCCGACGGTCTCGCCGTCGCGCATGACCGTGACGCGGTCGCAGATCTGCTCCAGCTCGCTCATCTTGTGGGAGATATAGATAATGCCGACGCCCTTTTTCGTCAGGGTGCGCATGGTGTCAAAGAGGAAGCCCACTTCCTTGTCGGAGATGGACGAGGTGGGCTCATCCATCACCAGGATTTTGGACTGGAAGGAAATGGCCTTCACAATCTCCACCATCTGCTGCTGGGCAATGGTCAAATGCTCCACCAGCATATCGGCATCAATATTCATTTCGTAGGTGTCCAGGAGCTTCTGTGCCTCCCGGGACATTTTCCGGCGGTCAATGTTGAACTTGCCGCCCATTTCGCGGCCCAGGAAAATATTTTCGGCCACGGTCATATAGGGGACGAGGACCAGTTCCTGATGGACAATGGACACGCCGGCGGCACGGGCCGCCACAACGCCGTCAATGTCCTTCTTCTGGCCATCGATGTAGATTTCGCCTTCTTCGGCATGGTAAATGCCGCCCAGAACCTTGATCAGCGTCGACTTGCCGGCGCCGTTTTCGCCGAGAAGCGCATGGACTTCTCCGGCCTTCAGCTGCAAGCTCACGTTTTTCAGCGCCTTGACGCCGGGGAAGGATTTGCTGATCCCTTTCATTTCCAGTAAATACTGCTCACTCATAAATCGCCACCACCTCTCGCGGATTTCGTCGAATGATACGCTTCGGAAAAGGGCTTTGCCCCGATGTTGGGGCAAAGCCCTTGCCTATGTACGCTATACGGTCAGATGTACAGCGGCTGTCGATTATTGCCAGCCGTCGGTGCCGTACTCGGCCACGTTGTCAGCGGTGATCAGGAAGGTCTCGATGGGGATGAACTCCTCCACTTCCTCGCCGTTCAGCCAGCTGTAAGCGGTCTCGGCAATGGTCTTACCGATGGTCATGGGGGACTGAGCGCCGGTGCCCTCCATCATGGTGCTGCCCAGCAGGGCCTTCACGTCGGGGGAACCGTCAACGCCGTAGATCATGGGGCTCAGGCCGGCAGCGTCGGCAGCGGTGTAAGCGCCCAGAGCCGTGGGATCGTTGCCGCCGAAGATGGCAACGACGTCGGGGTTGGCAGTCAGCATATCGGTAGCCTTCTGGTTGGAAACCTGCTGGTTGCCCTGGCCGTCCTGCTGGCCAACGATGTTGAACTCCACGCCGGACTCCTCAATGGCAGCCAGGAAGCCGTCCACACGGTCGGTGATGGACTGCATGGTGGGGCTGTCGATGACCAGGATATCGCCGCCCTCGGGCACCTTCTCGGCCAGGTCCACGCCGCAGACGTAACCGGCGTTGTAGTTATCGGAACCGGCGTAGGACACCAGATAGCTCATGTCGCCCACCTGGGTGTCGAAGCCGAACATGGGGATATCGGCCTCTTTCAGCATATCCAGCGCGGGGATGATGCCGTCGGCGTCAACGGGGTTGACGAACATGACCTCAACACCGCGGGAGATCATATCCTCGATCTGATCGATCTGGGTGTTGGAATCGTTGGCGGGGTCCATGGAGATCAGGGTGTCGCCGTTGGCCTCCACAACCTCACGGATGGAGTTCTCCAGCGCCACGAAGAAGGGGTTGGTGCCGTCCATGCAGGTGTAGCCGAAGACGCGGCCGCCCTCGGAGCTGGTCTCGCCGCCCTCGGCGTCGGTGCTGGCGGTGTTTTCCGTGTTCTCGGTATTCTCGGTGCTGGCGGTATCCTCCGTCGCGGTGTCGGCGGGGGCCTTCTCGGTGCTGCAGCCGGCGGCCATGGTGGCGATCAGTGCGGCGGCAGAAACGATGCTGATGATCTTTTTCATTTTTATTCCTCCTGACAGTAGTTTGAAACGGCGGTCGGGCCGTTCCTGCAATTTGGAATTGCACCCGCATTATATCCAACACCGGACCGTTGCGCACCTGTATTTTGTAATAAACCTCATATGACATTTGTCATTTTTTGTGCAAATCGTGTAATGTATACAAAATCACTTTTTTAATTTTAGTTAAATTTACAACGAGTATTCCCCCATCCGCCGGGCGGCGGACAGGGGATGGCATTGGATTATTTGGCAGCAGGGTACTCGTTGCACAGCAGGCGATAGGGCTTCTCGTCCTCCTCGATGGCCGGGAAACGGCCAGCGGGGGGATTGAAGCGGTTGTCAGTGTTATCGTCGTTGCACTGGCTCACCTCGCCCAGCAGCACGGGGCCGGTGCCGGGCTCCACGGAAAAGTCATGGTACATGCGCTGCCGGACATAGATGCTCTCGCCGGGCTTCAGGCGAATCTGGGTACCGGCGGGCACATAGCGGGCATAGCCGTCGGTCTGCACCAGCACGTCGCTTTCGTAGTCGATCTCCTCGTTGGGCAGGGAGTTGTAAACGCGAATCAGCACATTGCCGCCGCCGCGGTTGATGATGTCCTCGGTCTTGTACCAGTGGAAGTGGTTCAGGGCGTACTGGCCCTCCTTGAGGTACAGCAGCTTTTCGGCGTAGACCTTGGGATACTGGTCGGCCATCTTCCGGTTGCCGTTGCGGATGGTGATAAGGGAAAAGCCCACCTTGTCGAAATCACCCTGGCCGTAATCGGTGATATCCCAGCCCAGCATGCAGTCGCGGACCTCGTCATACTCGTGGCCCTTGCTCTCCCACTCCTCCGGGGTGAAATGGCAGAACGGCGGCAGATAGCAGTGGTACTTTTCGCACATGGCCTCCAGCTCTTTCAGAGCCTTGTTGATCTCGGAACGCTTCATAACGCAACAACTCCTTATATGGTTGGGGCGCTCCGCGTTATTCTTAAATCTATTTTAAAAATAGCGCCGTCTGTCCCCAGTATTCTTTCATTCCTCCCCTAAGATATCACCTTCTTATGAAAAATACAAACAGATTTCTTAAATTTCTTTTATGATTTCATCCTTTTGGTTCTTTGCATAATTTTGTGTGCTTTCATTTGTTCAACCTGCCGGAATGGAAACAAAATGATTTTATTATGGAAAAAAATCCTCAAAGATGGATCCAGTTAGAACAGCAATTCCATTTTGAATAATTTCTTTGCTGATCGGACAATTATCCACGTCAAATGTCCGGGTTAAATTGATTGTTTCTATTCTTCCCGCAGCTTCAAGGGACATGGAGCCGTCAGGATTAAAGGTGGTGTAAAAATAGGTTTCGTCTGTGTCATCCCATTGAAACGTCACCATCATATCAGTACCATCACAAGTAACCGCATAGGAAAATGTCCGTTTCGTTGCAGGTTGGTCAACCAATGCAGGTATATCTATGGAACCAGTTCCATCCTCATTAAACGTCCATGTTGTAACATCAAAATACCAGTTTCCGAGAAATTTACGGGAAAGGGCTGCTTCCTGCGCTTCAATATTCTTCGTAATCACAATACTTTCTACATAATCTTTCGGAATATCTGGCATTTCTCTAACATACATCTTGCTGCCATCACGCACTTCTCCTCCTTCATTGATAATGCGCAGTTGCTGTTCGGACGGCAAAAATGTGTAATCAACAAAGTGTGTATCTCCATCAAATACCGTATGTAATTGGTCTCCGCTCAAGGTCCACGAAAACTCCTGTGACACTTCATTTAACGGGTCAGATGTTGAATAGTCGGATTCTGTTATGTCCGTTGGCAAGTAAAACGATCTTGTGATTGTGCCGGTGCCATCTGCTCTAAACACAAGGCTTTGAATCCAATTATCGATCAGTGAGTTTTGACGAAATTCCGGGTAAAACCATTCCCCAATTAACGCCTCTGTCGGCTCCAGCTGTCTCGGTTGGATTTCAACTTCTGTTGTTTCAATTTCTGAAGTATTGCTTAATTCTTCTTCCAATTCCTTAATCTTTTGGTCAGCAGACTGTAATTCGTCCGATGCAGCTGAAATCTTGTCGCGAAGTTCTTGATTCTCCTGATTTAGCTGATCGATCTTTAGGTTTAATTCTGTTTGTATTTTCTCATTTTCATTCATCAGTTGTTCGATTTTCGCCTGATTTTCCTGACTCGAACATCCTGTCAAAAAAACAAACAATGTTGCAGCAAAAATCAGTTTCTTTATGGACTGCATAAAACAACTTCCCCTTTTTCCTCTTCGTATATGAGGAATATTCCTCATATTTGTACAGCCGTATTTTATGGGATAATAGGCAAAAAGTCAAGGGGATGTGTCCATGATTTCCTTCGAGCCTCTGCGGAAAATCCTAGTGGAACGGAAAATAAGCACTTATTTTTTACGGAATAAATGTGGTAATTTTAATCTGGACAGCAAGACGATTCAGCGCCTTATGAGCGACCAATCGGTATCAACCTACACCATAAATGCGCTGTGCAATATTTTAGATTGCGATATCAATGATATTATGGAATTTTCCCCCGATTCAAAAGAAAAAAAAGACCCAGACGCTTGATCGACTACTCCGTCAAGTGTTTGGGCTTTTTCACATATAGATTAACTTTATAAAGTGAAAAAAGGGGTCTATTGTAATTCACATTACTCTAAGCAGAAAGATGTACTTTATCTTCGGTGGATGCAGGCTTGTGAAGCGGCAAACTTTCTGTTACAGTAAATAGCAGAACGACGAACCCGGAGGCGAACTCCATGAAAAAGAATCAACAAGTTTTTGCCATTTTCCAAAAAATCTATGGGCTGCTGGAACGGAGACAGAAGCAGGCCTTTGCCCTCATTCTGCTGGTGATGGCCGTCTCTGCGGCCCTGACCCAGTTTACTCCCAAGGCCATCGGCTGGCTGACCGATGACATTCTCCAGCAAAATTCCCTGGATTTTTGGAAAATCGTCCCCATTTTATGCGCCATTCTCGTGGTTACCGTGGTCAATGAGCTTTTGAAAATCGGCCGGAGACTGCTGGTGGAGGACACAGCCACCAAACTGGAAAAGAAAGCCCGCGGGCTGGTCATCGTCTCATTGCTGCGCGCACCCCTGGCCTTTTTAAGGAAACCATGACGGGAAACATCCATGGCCGGTTAAACCGCTGTCTGGACGGCACGGTGAAGCTGGAAAAGCTCCTGTTTATGGACCTGGCCCCGGCCATTTTCAACAGTGTGGCCGCCGTTGTGGTCATCGTCACCACCCTGCCGCCGGTGCTGGCCCTGCCCATGCTGCTGGTGGTCCCCATCGGCATCGCCATTGTGTTCCGCCAGATCAGCACCCAGCGGGGTATCCGGGTGGAGCTACTGGACACCAAGGCGGCCATGGACGGCTCCATTGTGGAACTGTTAAACGGCATCGAAGTCATCCGCATTATCGACAGTGTTGCCCTGGAACAGGAGCGGTTTGACCGGAAATCGGAGTTTTTACGAGCCAAGGAAATGCGCCACCACGTCCAGATGGCCAAATACGACTGTCTCAAATTCCTCAATGAGGCGGTGTTCACTGTGCTGATGATCGGTGTTTCCGCCTATCTGGCCACGCAGAACGTCATCAGCACCGGCGCGGTTCTGACCTCCTATCTCTGCTTCAATCAGCTGCTCAAGCCTCTGGAAGAGCTGCACCGGATTTTGGATGAGCTGTCGGAAAGCATGGTACTGGCCGAGGATTATTTCCGGTTGGCGGAGATTCCCTGTGATTTTTCCTTTCTCCCCCTGGAAGCAGCGCCGTCCGCTTCCACAGCGGAGCCGGAAACCGCCGTCGAGCTGCATCATTTGTCCTTTGCCTACCATTCGGATAAGGTGATTCTCCATGATCTGGACCTGTCCATCCCCCATGGAATGTTCCTGGGTATCGCCGGTCCCAGCGGCTGCGGCAAATCCTCTCTGATCAAAGCCGTCTGCAAGCTGGAAAACTACACCGGTACCATCCGGATTGGCGGCAGGGACCTGCGGCAGTTTTCCAGAAAAGAACTGGCCAATACCATTGCCCTGGTGCCGCAGAATCCGTTTCTCATTGCGGGAACCATCTATGAGAACGTCTGTTATGGACTGGAGCGGCAGCCCCCGGAACAGGAAGTCTACGCGGCCATTGACAAAGCCTGTCTCCGGGAGTTTGTAGACAGTCTCCCGGACACCATCCACACCGTTTTGGCCGAAGGCGGCGCCAACCTGTCAGGCGGACAAAAGCAGCGCATTGCCATTGCGAGAATCTTTCTGCGGAAGCCGGACATTCTGATTCTGGATGAAGCCACTTCGGCGCTGGACAACACCTCGGAACGGCTGATTCAAAGCGCCATCGAACAGCTGATGAAAGAAACCGGTATGACGGTACTCTCCATCGCCCACCGGCTCACCACGCTGAAAAACGCCGACCGTATCATTGTCATGGACGGCGGCCGCATTGTCCAGAGCGGAACCTATGAAGAATTGATCGAACAGGACGGCATTTTCAGCGATATGTACCACGGAAAGCTGAAATAATGTACATATGGACCACCAAAAGAGAACGACGGGGGTGCTGCATTGGACAGCACCCCCGTCGTTCGTCATATGGACTTGTCAGCGCTGGGCGTTTCTGCGCTGCTTTTCAATGCTCCGCTTGCGGAATACCAAGCACAGCACCACGTACAGCACCAGCATCAGAATGAGAGAGCCTTTTTCCAAATAGCGATACAGAGGACGGGAGACGAAGTATTCACCCTCGGTCATCACCTTGGCAAAATCGCCCTTCATCTCCAAATAGTAGTCCTCCACATCCAGATAGGGGCAATCCACCTGGGCGATTTGTTCCTCGGTCAGCGGGAGCCACTGGCCCACCGGCGTCCGGCGCATGGGGGATTCCAGAAGCTCTGTAGCATCCCAGTTCACGCGAATCAGAACGCTTTCCTCATTTTCCAGCTCCAGTTCATAATAGTTTTTACCGTCGATGACATAGGGCGTATCGCGCAGGCGGCCGATGGTGTAGAACGTGCCGTCCATGGTTTCAAATTCGGCAATGGAGGTCGCCAACGGGGTATCGGCGGTAGGTTCCGCGCCGATGTCTCCCGGTTCCAGTTGCAGACTTTCCATGTAGGCCGGATAGGTGACCCGGTTGGTATACTGCCGGTACAGGGTGGTACTGAGCAGCATCAGACCCACAGACACCACAACGGCGATAAAAATGGCCGGAAACGCGTATTTTGGTACTTTGATCATAAAAAACTCCTCCATTCTTTTTTCCCATTGCTGCGGCAGAATGTTCCCCTTGAAGCACCGGCTGGGATGTGCTTTTAAGCGGCTGCCGGGCCGCACGCAGCATCTGACAGAATGGAATTATCATACAGCAGATTGCATGGTCTGTCCAGTGATTTGAAATATCCATTACGGAACCATGTTCTCGTTTACCAAATGGCTATGTGCAAACCCTTGCGCATTCCTTGCTGCTCATCCATTGCAGCAAAACTATCATAACGGGGATGCGCTCTGCCATATCCTCGTCAACCCAGCTTTTTTCAGAAGATATAAATATCATTTTATTAAGTTTATGCACCCCCTTATCATTACCTCTAATTATCAGGAAATTTTTTCACTTATATTATTGACAAACATCACATTATCCTGTATTCTTGCAATAGATAATAAATTAGCTTAATTATCTATTGAATTTCTTAGGCACACACATATACAACTATCTTTATTCATTGGAGGTACTGTTATGAAAGCCATCGAATATTCTGCTCCGCGCACATTTGCCATTGTGGAACGTGAAACGCCGCAGCCTGGTCCGCACCAAGTTTTGATCCGTGTAAAGGCATGCGGTATCTGTAAGACCGATCTGACCATTCATGACGGCAGCTTTTTGGCGCAATTTCCTCTGATTAACGGCCATGAATTTGCCGGTGTGATTGAAGCAGTCGGCAGCGCCGTAACGGAATGGAAGGTTGGCGATCGGGTAACCGCTGACAATACAGAGCTGTGCGGCTATTGTGATGCCTGCCGCGATGACAAGCCGCTCTATTGCGAGAACTTCAATTCTCATGGCTGCAATATGCCCGGCGGTTTTGCAGAATATGTTTTGATCAACCATGATAAGGTGTTTGCAATCAGTGACCGTCTTTCCTTTGAAGAAGCTACATTTACCGAGCCCACTGCCTGTGCAGTTCATGGCGTAGATCGCATTGATCCCCACTTCGGCGACACTGTGCTGATGTTTGGAGCCGGACCCACTGGCATTATTCTGGCACAGCTTTTGCGCCTTGCCGGCGCCGGACGTATGGTCATCGCAGACCCCCATCAGGATAAGCTGGATATTCTAGCCAAGTTGGGCTTCCCGGAAGAGGATTTGATCGTCATCGATAAAGCCGATCCTGCCAAGCACACTGCGGCCATTCAAGCGCTTATGCCCAAGGGATTTGATATCGTCATCGATGCCACCGGCGCCCCCTCCATTACTCAGGCCACATTCCAATTTGTCCACAAAGGCAGCAAGATTGTTGTCTACGGTGTCTGCCCCGCAGATGCCACCATTGAAGTCAATCCCTATCAGATCTTCAGCGAAGAATACACCATCATCGGCTCCTTTGCCCAAACCCATTGCTTCAGCCGTGCCCTGTATTACCTGGAGAGCGGAAAAGTGCAGGTCAAGGACCTGATTTCCCACCGTTTGCCCCTGGAAGAGTACGGTCATGGTCTGGATTTGATCGTGCAGAAAAAAGCAAAAAAAGTGGTTATTCTCCCTTAATCCGAGGTATTTTTTCCCAAAACCGGGCTGTATCTATTCAGATACAGTCCGGTTTCTCCATGCTTATTGTATAGTTGCCCAAATTTAAAATACACTTCTCACATTTTTTATGCTATAATGACAGCACTTCTTTTGTACTTATGAAATGGCACATTGCATCCGATGCTTTTGGTTTATGTGCCATGCGGAAAGGAACTACGCTTATGGGATATACTACATCCAATGGACGTTACCGGGATGGTCTTTCCGGAAAGGTTAAAGTGATTCAGTGCATTCAGGCAAAGGGGCCCATCAACCGCTCTGCGATTGCCGCAGCTGTTCAGTTGAGCATCCCGGCAGTGATGAACATTACGGACGAACTGCTGCGCCGCGGCGTTATAATCGCCGTGGGAAAGCATGGTTCCGGCGTTGGAAAACATCCGGAAATGTATGCAATGTGCGGCGACCATTTTCGCTGCATCGGTGTGGATATCGGCCGCACCATGGAGCGCATTGTCATCACCGGTCTGGATGGCAGCGTACTGATTCAGGATGAATTTCCTACGGAATTTGTGACACAGCCGCGCCGGTTTGTTGATCGTCTGTGCGAAATTATCTGCCATACTGTTGAAAGCGCCGCTGTAGATCCGTCTACCATCGTCGGCGTCTGCGTTGCTATGCCCGGATTGATTGAAGTAGATACCGGACGCGTCGTTTTCTCCCCTAATTTTGGTTGGAAAGATATCCCCATGCAGCAATGGCTGGAAGAGACACTGCCCTATCAGGTCATTGTAGAGAATGCCAACCGCGCCCAGGCTTTTTGGGAAATTCGTCCCGGTCGGGGCAACGATCAATTAACCGTTTTCTGCGCCGGTCTTGGTTTTGGCATTGGCGCTGCATTGATCCGCCAAGGTGTAGTCTATTATGGCGCCAGCGGTACCAGCGGTGAATTTGGGCATGTTACAGTCTGTCCCGGCGAGGGCGAACGGCAGTGTACCTGTGGTAATACTGGCTGCCTGGAAGCCGTAGCCTCCGGTGCTGCTCTGGCTGCACAAGGCCGCGAACTGGCAGAAAGCGGTCATGCCGCAATGCTCTATAAACTATGCAATGGAAAGATTGATCAAATAGACGCCCGGCTGGTATTCGACGCCGCCAAGCGCGGAGATGCGGACTGCGCTCTGTTGGTGGAAAACGCAGCAAAATACATTGGCATTGCTTTGGCGTCTGCCATAAACATGCTGGACCCGGATGAAATTTATCTGTGCGGTGGTTTGATGAAAAACGGAGACGAATTTTTTGAGCGCATCAAATACCATACAAGAAAGCGGCAGATGCAATTTGCAGGCCGCCATGTAGTGATTTGTGCTTCCATTCAGGATGACTGGCATGTGGCCAAAGGCGCCACCTTGATGATTCTGGATAAAGGCTATAAGTTCCAGGCGCTCTCATTTCTGTACTAATATACAAAATCCAGTTTTGTCTTTTTGGTACATTGCCAAATTTTAATTTACTTAATTGACTTTTCTTATAAGATATGCTAATTTACTAACTGTAAAGACGTTGAATGAAATTTTATTGGCAGATATGCACATAATTCATTCAATCGTTTTTTACAATCTCATTTATTAACTTAGTTTAGTTAATAAATATACTTCAAAACACGGAGCCCTTTGCAGTGGAGTCCGCAAATAACAACAGAGAGGTGCGCCATGAGTAAGGTAACGAACGAAGCAAGACAAACCAACCGGCCGGCCGGCAAACAGCTTTCCCCGTTGAAGCGATTCTTTATGGAGCCATATTCCAGTGCAGTTGTTGCAATCGTGCTGTTGTTGGCCGTGTTCTCCATTTCTACGGATTCATTTCTCAGCCAGTATAATCTGTTCAACCTGTCTCGTACTGCTTCCATTTACGCGTTTATCGCGGCTGCACAGCTGATGGTTGCGGTAATCGGTGGTATGAACTTGGCCGTTGGCGCCGTCGGATCCCTGTCTACTGTACTGATGGGCGAGATGATGCAGAATTATGGTTGGGGTACCGTCCCCACCGTGATTGTTACCATTCTCGTGGGTGGTATCTGCGGCGTCATCAATGGTTTCCTGATCAACAAGTTGAAGCTCCAGCCTTTTGTCATCACATTGGCCATGTCCTTCGTTTACAACGGTATTTCCGTCGGCATTTCCCACGGCATGCCCTACGAGCTGAATGAGGGTTTTGACGCCTTGGGCCGTCAGCAGGTAGGTCCTACCTCCATGCTGTTCATCCTGATGGTCATTATGGTGGTTGTTTTGTTGATCTTCTTCCGGTATCTGCGTGTAGGCCGCGATGTGTTGGCTGTTGGCGGCAATGCTACCGCCGCCGCACTTTCCGGCATCAAGGTTGACCGTGTGAACATTCTCTGCAATACAGCCTCCTGCATGTTTGCTGCCATTGCCGCGCTGCTCTGGGCTTCCCGTTCCGGTTCCGCCACATCCACCACCGGTTCCGATTGGATGCTCTATTCGTTTGCAATTTGTGCCATCGGCGGTATCCGCCTCAATGGCGGCAACTTCACCGCCATTGGCTTCTTCTGCGGCGCATGGATTCTGACCATGATCCGCAATGGTCTGACCATGATGAATGTGGATATTTACTATGAACAAGCCTTCCTCGGTGTCATCATTTTGTTGGCTGTGTCTCTGGAGAGTCTGCGGCTGAAGATGGCAGAACAGATGAAATAATCCTGTGCCCTGGCCGAAACGTCGGCTGAATTCTATAACTTATGATGATGGAGGTTATTAAAATGAAAAAGAACCACAAGCGTATTCTTGCTCTCGTATGCGCCCTGACTATCGTGCTGGGTTTGGCAGCTTGCGCCAAGGAGGATGGTACGACTGCCAGCGGTGACACAGCAAATACCGAGAACACAACAAATACCGCCGACACCAGTTCTTCTGACGGCGCAGCCGAAAACAGCGAGTCCGCCGGCAACACGGTCACTCTGGATGGCGTGACTTGGGAATTCCAGCAAGACGAGTACAAGCTGTGCTGCTATTGGCCTTCCCCGGACGAGTTCTTTGACAACTATGTTCTCAAGGGCATCGAAGGGTTTGAAGCAGATTTCGGCCAGGAAGTCGAATACGCCGTCGGCACGGAATGGACGCAGAACGTGGAGAATCAGACTGTCGAAGCTCTGGCCGCCCAGGGATATGACTGCTTCATGATTTTCGGCGCAGACACCGCCGGTGCCAACGGCCTGTACGAGGAACTGTACAATGCCGGTTGTCAGGTTATCAACTACGGTGGCTTGGTCAACGATCCCCAGGAATCCGCTTTGACCCTGGCCAGCGACGTGTATGTGCAGGCCTACGAAAGCACCAAGAAGCTCATTGAGTACATGGGCGAAGAGGGCACCATCATTAACGTTCTGGAGAATCTGGGCGATGTCAACACGGTAAAACGTCAGCAGGGCGTCGAGGATGCCGTCGCGGAATATCCCAATGTCAGCATCTGCCAGACTGTGGCCGATATCAAGACCGTGGATGAAGGCTATACCAAAGTGTCCGATGCCATTACCGCCAATCCCGACGTAACCGGCATCATTGCCACCGGCGGCACCGCTTCCAAGGGCGTTGCCAACGCTTTGTCCGATTACTATGCCACCAAGAGCGATGCAACCCACATTTTTGCCGCCACCCAGGACCAGAGCACCGAGGTCATGAACGGTATTGCAGCTGGTTATATTGACCATACCATTGGTCAAAACGGCTACGGCATGGGCTACATTTCCAATGTGCTGCTGATGTACCTCAAGGACGGCTGGGTCCCGCAGAACTGGGGCGAGCACATCGACACTGGTATGGTTGTGATCAACAAGGACAATATGGAGACGTATCAGGAAGAAATCGAAGCCGTGACCAATGAAATCGTCTCCACCATTGAGACCGATATCCTCAAGCAGGGCTAATCCGTTTGTCCATTCCATGGGCCTGTCATCTGCTGTGGTAGAAGCAAGTTCATGGACTGCGGGCCGGGAAGCCGGTATTTCCCGGCCCGCGTTCTTTTTATGATACGGCGCAGATTCCGGAGCGCCCATCTTTACGTTATCGATTTGTTTGGCAGTAGTGTATACGTTTCTCAGTGTTCCATAGTGAAATTTGAAAATGATACGCGGACCTGCCCGCGTTTTACGGAGGCACGGCTATGCTGGAATTAAAACATATTTCTAAATATTTTCCCGGCGTCAAAGCGCTGCAGGATATTTCCGTTGACTTTCGGGAGGGCGAGATTCACGCGATCCTGGGTGAAAACGGTGCCGGTAAAAGCACGTTGATGAAAATCATCTGCGGCATTTATCAGGCCGATGAAGGTACGGTTGTCCTGGATGGCAAGGAACTGCATCTCAAGGGTTATAAGGATGCGATCAACAGCGGTATCAGTATTGTAAACCAGGAAATCAACCTGATTCCTGATGCCAGTATCGCAGAGAATATCATCCTGGATAAGATGCATCGCTTCACAAAAGCTGGTTTTGTGGACTGGAAAGGCGTCCACGAAATGGCCTCCAAATATTTAAAAATGGTCAAATTGGACCTCAACCCCAAAATGCCCGTACGTCATCTCAGCGCCGCCAATAAGCAGCTGATTCAAATTGCCAAGGCGCTCAGTTCTGAGGCAAAGGTGCTGATGCTCGATGAGCCCACTTCCAGCCTGACACAATATGAGGCTAAAATCCTGTTTGATCTGGTAGCCGATCTCAAAAAACAAGGTGTCATCATGATTTTCGTATCCCACAAGCTGGAGGAAGTGCAGGCAATTTCCGACCGTGTCACTGTTTTCCGCGACGGCTGTCTGGTGGGTACCGATACCATTGAAAATATGCCCCGGGACCGCATTGTCCAGATGATGATCGGCCGCAGCTCCAGCTATATCTATCGCGGTCGGCTGGATGCGGAAAACAATGAGATTGCACTGGAAGCTAAAAATATCTGCTCTAAAAAATATGGATTTGAAAATCTCAGTTTTCAGCTGCGGCGCGGTGAACTGCTGGGTTTTTACGGTCTGGTGGGTTCCGGTCGTACAGAACTGATCCGCACTATCTTGGGCGTGGATAAGATGACCGGCGGCGAAGTGTACGTCAATGGACAGCTGGCAAAAACCACCTCCCTCTCTGATAGTCTGCATAAATACCACATCGGATATGTCACAGAGAACCGCAAGGAAGAGGGTTTGTTCCTGGATTACAGTATTCGTATGAATATTTGCATGAATTCCTTGCAGAAAGACTATATCAGTCCCACCTTGCCTTTAATCAGCAGCAAAAAAGAGTCGAAAAATGCTGAGGAATACCGTCAAAAGCTGGAAATCCGTGCACCTTCCATCGATACAAAGGTTGGCAGTTTGTCCGGCGGCAATCAGCAAAAGGTCAGCATTGCCAAATGGCTGTCGGCCGACTGCGACATCATTATTATCGACGAGCCCACCGTCGGCGTGGACATTGGCGCAAAAGAATACATCCATCGTCTTATCTGGAATATGGCGGAGAAAGAGAAGAAAGCCGTCATCCTCATTTCTTCGGATATGAATGAGATGATCTCTCTGGCGCGCCGTATTCTGATTTTCAAAGATCGTAAAATCGTCAATGAGCTAAAGGGCGAGGAATTTTTTGCCCGACCCGGCGAAGAAATCAGCGCAGAAATCGGTAAATCTTTTATTTGATGCTTGTTCCCCCGGTCTCTTCCAGAGACCGGGGATTGATAAAGCCATTTTTACCAAGGAGGAGTTAACATTATGGAGCAGCCCATTTGCAGACGCGGTCAGATCATCGGCGTCAAAAAAGAAAAGTTGGAAGAATACCTCAGACTCCATCGGAATATTCCCGAAGATATTCACGCCATGCTTTTGGAAGCTGGTTATCAGAAATTAGAAATTTTCGTGCAGGAATTACCCAATGGCGACTGCTATTTATTCCAGTACAATGAGCAGGTTCCCGGCAATGAAGCCGCACTGGACAATGATCGCTACCGTGAGTGGCTGCGCATTACAGGTGAATGCCAGGCCCCTCTGCCCAATGAAACATTTTGGAAGGATATGGACTGCGCTTTTACCCTGCATCCCTGAGGGACATATAAAAAGAAAAGGAGTGTTTGAAAATGAAACGTTCTGAAATCAATGCCGCACTGGTCTGGGCCAAGAATCTGTTGGAGAAAAACAACATTCGCCTGCCGGACTTCGCCTATTGGACCATGGAGGATTGGAAGGCCCATAAGGGAGAAATTGATCAGATCAAGCAGACCATGCTCGGCTGGGATATTTCAGACTACGGCACCGGGAAGTTCGATGAAATCGGTTGTGTGCTCTTTACGGTACGCAACGGATTGCAGAACGATCCCTCTGTCGGTGTTCCCTACTGTGAAAAGTACCTGCTCTTTAAAGAAGGCCAGCGGCTGCCCAAGCATTATCACGTCTATAAGACGGAAGATATCATTGTCCATGCCGGCGGCGAGATGGATATTCAGTTGTTTGACACCGATGCCGACGGCCATGAACTGCAAACTCCCGTCCAGATTTACCGGGACGGCATCGCACACACGTATCAGCCCGGTGAGGTTTTTTCCGTAACTGCCGGCAACAGCGTCACGTTGACACCGCATATGGCCCACATTTTCGGCACCAAAGCCGGGACAGGCGATTTGATTTGCGGAGAGGTTTCCCGGGTAAACGATGATAACACGGACAACTACTTCCTGGAATCCACTTCCCGTTTTGCTACCATCGAAGAAGATGAGGCGCCTCTGCACCCCCTGTGCAATGAATATGATCGGCTGCTCTGATTCGTAAAATGCACAGCGGTGGAGAGGAGGATTGCCATGAAAAAAGGAATCTGTTGTGCGGGCAATATGATTGTGGATATTACCTATCCCATTGAAACCTGGCCCAAGCAGAATGAACTGACACATATTACCGATGGTATTGAGAGAACTGTCGGCGGTCTTGTATGCAATGCGCTGATTGACTTGGCACAGCTGGACCCCACACTGCACTTAATGGCCTCCGGGTTTGCCGGTCACGACGCGGAAGGCGAACTCATATATGGTCGCCTGCAGCAATATCCCAATATCGACCTGTCCATGATCCGCCGAGAAGGTCAAACCTCTTTCAGCGCCGTTATGAGCAACAATCAGACAAAAGAACGTACTTTTTTCCAATATGCTGGTTCCAATGCGCACTACGGAGAAGATCATATCGACTGGGATCGCCTGGATGTGGACCTTTTTCACATCGGCTACATTCTGTTACTCCCCCATCTGGACCAGGAAGACCCGGAATACGGCACACGTATGGCGCGCCTGCTTCACCGCGTACAGGAATTGGGCATTCGCACTTCCATTGATGTCGTCAGCGAAAGCGGTGATCGATTCCGTCGGCTTGTTACACCAGCACTGCGGTACACCGACTATTGCGTCATCAACGAGTTGGAAGCTCAGCAGACCACAGGTATCCTTTTGAGAGACGAACAGGGGCAGCTTTGCCGCGAGAATTTTCCGAAAGCATTGGAAAAGCTCAAGGCGCTGGGTGTCTCTACCTGGGCTGTCATTCACTGTCCTGAACTCGGCGCGGGCCTGGATAAAACGGGAACCTACTTTGAACAGAGCAGTCTGCGATTGCCCGATGGCTATATTCAAGGAGCGGTCGGGGCTGGCGATGCATTTTGTTCCGGTATACTCTACGCAGCAGAGACCGGTATGCCCATGGATCAGGCACTCAAGCTGGCCGTCTCCGTGGCTGCCGCTTCCCTGCGCTGCGTAGGTGCAACCGAAGGCGTCGGCACATTGGAGGAAATGTGGGCTCTGTATCAGCAATATCACATCTAAGCATCTTTCATTTCCAAATGGATAACAAACAGCCGGAGGCTATAGCCTCCGGCTGTTTGTTACTCTCTCAGTCTCAAATAGCGTCTGATAGCCCGTCTGCAAAAAGCTGTGAACCAGCTGTAACGCTCCCCCCACTGCCGCTGTGTTATGGCGGTGACGGCACAACAACAGTTGATTTTCCTGTATCTCAAAGGTAGCCCGCTCCTGTACTCTCTGCAAAAGCTCCTGCAAGAGGTTCCGACTCATCTGTGCACCCACAAGTCCCCCAAGAATCACCGGGCAGTCCAGCATGGTTACAATGCTGTTGATCGCCATTGCCAAATGCTCTGCATATCGGTGCCAAACGCGCACACAAGCCGGTTCTCCTTCCTCCAGCGCCCCAAAAAAAGCTGCCAGCGACTCCGCCTGTCCAGCCAGAACCGTGGCATTGCAGTATGCATCCAAGCAGCCATACTGCCCGCAATAGCATCGCCTGCCATCTGGTACCAGCGTCATATGCCCAAATTCTCCGCCGCGGCAATGTGCTCCCTCATAGATGCGGTTATCTATGACCAATGCGCCGCCCACGCTTTCGCTTAAGGATAAATACGCTGCGGTTCCCAAATCATTCCATTGCCATAACTCCGCAATCGCCGCCGCTTTGGCGTCATTGCAGATGGCACATGCACCCCACAGATGATCAAAGAATGCTGCTGTGGGCAGATGTTCCACTTGTAAAACATGCGAACGCACCAACATTCTGCCATCAGCGGACAAAACGCCGGGAATGGAAATGCCTGTGCCCAACAGCCTTGCTTTCTCAATCCGGTTGGATTGCAGAAACATTTGCGTCTTTTCCGAAAGCTCCGCAAAATACCCATCTGTATTGGAAAACGCAAGGGTGTGCGTAAAGGAAGCCAACTCGGCCCCCTGCAAATTTACCAGCACACCTCGCACCTGATTGGCTGTGATGTCCAGACCCAACGCCACCCTTGCCTCTGGAACAGGAACAACTGTCTGTGCTTTTCTTCCTCCTGTGGACTCTGCCGTTCCATCATAGGCCAGCAACCCATGTTCCATCAAAAGACGCACATTTTGAGATGCAGTGGGAAGGCTGACACCCAACTGTACCGCAATGTCGGGCTTTGTAATTCTCTGCGTTTGCATAACCAACCGCAATGTGCGCCCCAGACTCTGATTGTTCATGTGTGCTGTTTGGTTCTTCATTCCCACTTCTTCCCTTCTCCGCAGTCTCATCGGCCTATTTTGTCGATTGCAATCACAGCGATTTGTAAAGGGAGAAGCTTGTTTTGTGGTTGATTATTTTTCTTCCTCGCATTTATACCTGATCAATAAATGCGCTGATATACATCAACGCCGCTCCCACAGCTGAGGCCTCTGTGTTATAATGGCACCCCACCAAATAATCCGGTGCCTTGTCAAAGGTGTCCAGGGCTTGCACCTTCTTTTTCAGACGGTCCAGGTATAAAGCGCTGTAGCTTCCCACATATCCACCCAAAATAATATCGCAGTCAAACAGCATCCGAACATTGTGTACGGCTATGGAAAGGTTGTCCAAATACGCTTCCATGCGTGTATTGGCCTCGTCGTCTCCCGCTTGCAGCCGCGCAAAAAAGTCCGCCAAGTTGCCGTTTGTCAGTTCTGCCAGCACATTGGCATTACAATAGGCGTCTACACAGCCATGTTTTCCGCAATAGCACTGTTTTCCACCCGGCACCAAAATAGTATGGCCAATTTCGCCGCTGTAGTTATACTGTCCGGTATAAATCTGATTTCCCAGCATGGCGGCGCCGCCTACTGTGCCGCTCAAACTGAAGTAAAACATATCGCGCTCTGTCGGTCTTCTGCGCCACAGCTCTGCAAATCCGCCGCAGTTCGCATCATTATAAAACAAATATGGAAACCGAATATACTCTTGAAAATATTGATAGAAATCCGAAGGAAACGGCAATACCAATTCCGTATCCAGCGTCCGATAGTCCGACGCAACAATCGCGGGAATGCTTACCGCCACGCCCAGGACAGACTCATCCAAAATCTGATTATTCAAGAGAATGCTGTCTACCAGCTGCTTGACCTTTTGAGGGACTTTGTTGGGGTCGGAACAGCAAAATGGCTCGCGAATATCGTCAATGATGTTTCCAACCAGATCGACTACCACCGCGCTGATATGGTTACGCGTAATATCAATTCCCACCGCAACCCTTGCCTGCGCATTGCAGGAAATCATTTTGGCGCGGCGGCCTCCGGTCGACTCATACTCCCCTGTCTCCAGAATCAGTTCCTGCTCCATCAAGGTAGCAAGATTCTGGGTAACCGTCGGCAAGCTGATACGAAGTTCATATGCAATTTCCGACTTGGATGTGGTCCGTTGCTGTAAAATAAATCGAAAAATTCGATTGCGGTTAATCCGCTTGAGTTCCATATTAGGCGACTGATGCATAATGTTTCTCACTTCTGTTCAAAAATACAGTATATTTATAGTATAACAAGCCGCACTTATTGCTGCAACCCATTTCTCTGAATTTCTCTTCTTGTTGGCAAGCCCATCCCTATATACAGTCAGCGGGCAGGGCATCTCGTCCTGTCCGCTGGCTGTTATGACTGAACTTCATCTCAAAGAGCAATGATGCCCTTGACTACATTTTCCGCATCGGCAATCACCGTATCAAAGGCTTGCTTCGCATCCTCAAATTGGAACTCATGCGTTACAATCTGCTTTACATCAATGCTGCCGTCCGCAATGGCATGAATTGCAGTCGGGTAGAGATTTCTGTAGCGGAAAACCGACTTGATGGTCAGCTCCTTATTCATGACCTGCGCCATGTTGTAAGTCAGATCGGCATCCACCGCCAAACCGACCAGAACAACTGTGCCGCCCATTTTGGCAAAGAACGGCGTCTGGTAAATGGTTTTCGGCGATCCAGCCGTTTCAATGACAACGTCCGCGCCGCGGTCGCCCAGCAATTCCTGAATCCGCTGTTCCACGTTTTCCGTCCGTGCGTTGATCACATGGTTGGCGCCGAGTTTCTTTGCAAACTCCAGGCGCTTCTCAAAGAGGTCCACCACAATCACATTGGATGCGCCCATCGCCTTAGCCGACAGCAGCGTTACCAGACCAATACAGCCCGATCCCAAAATTACCACGCTGTCACCCAGGCCCACGTTGCCCTGCTTGCAGGCATGCAGACCAACCGCGAGGGGTTCCACCAGTGCGCCCTCCTTGGTGGAAACATTATCCGGCAGCAGGAAGCACATATCTGCCGGATGCTTTACATAGTTCTGCAAAGCCCCCTGTACCGGCGGCGTCGCAAAGAAAATAACGTCTTTGCAAAGATTGTATTTTCCTTCCTTGCACTGCTCGCAGTGGCCGCAAGTAATACCCGGCTCCAGGGCTACACGATCTCCCACATGCAGATGCTTGACAGCAGTGCCCACCTGCGTCACAGTGCCCGCCACTTCGTGTCCAAGGATGAATTCTCCTTCCACCACGTAGTCGCCGATGCGGCCTTTGTTATAATAATGTACATCGGAACCGCAAATGCCACAGTACTCGATTTTTACCACTACGTCTTCCGGTCCCGGTTCCGGCATTGGGACCTCTTTGAAAAACATGGTGTTGACATCAGTCATATAGGCTGCTCGATTCATATTGTATTCCTCCTTTGAGTGCTTTCCTTGTCTGTTTTACGCATCTGCCCCTCAAAAGCAGCTTTACTGGATCGCATAGACTACTTTTGAGGGGCTTATATTCAGAATGGATTCATCCGCTGATAGACACTGTGCTTACAGTGTTTCCGATGTTATCCCAGAATCGATTCCACCGTACCGGCTGTATAGCCGTGTGCGGCAGCTTCTTCCTCCGTAATCTGCCCCTGGTCAATGTACATCTGAATGAACTGATCCACATTTTCCGATGTGCACAGCAGGGAGTCCACGCTGGTCTGCACCACAGTTTCCTCTCCGGTCAACAGCTTATAGGCAGCTTCCAAATTGGCAGCGGCCAATGCGGGAGGATTCTGATAAACAGCCGCCGTGTAAACGCCGTCTTTGATCGCCAGAACCGTTTTGGCCAGGCAGTCCACAGAATACACCAGCATGCCGTCATACGTGGGATCATCTTTGACCGCCTCATACGCACCATTGCCGAGCAGGTCCGCTGTGGTCATCATGCAGTCAATGCGGCCAAAGGAGGTAGCCCAGTCTTCCATCGTGACCATGGCAGCCGCTTCGGTAGCTTCTTCCACCATATAGTCGCCGATAATTTTAATATCGTCACGTTTGCTTACAAAATAATCCTGAATAGCCTGATAGCGCTGGGTCGTGTGGAAGTTGCCGGGCATGCAGTTCAAAATACCAACCACAGCACCTTCCGGCGCCGCCTCCGCAGCCAGCTCCGCAATCATCTGGCCCTGTGCGTAGGGATCGCCATCCACCCAGGAACCGCCTTCCAGTTCCCGAATGGCCGCGTTGGTCGTAATGCAGTAGATGCCTGCATCGAGAATCTTCTGGCAGTAGGGCATCTGCAAATTGCCGTCATTGGGCTGAATGATAATGCAGTCATATTCCTTTGTAATGCAGTCTTCAATCAGCGAGTTTTCTTTTTCATTGTCCGTCTGTGCATCAAATACATCCAGTGTAAACGTATCTTTATACTCCTCTGCCTGCGTGATAAACTGGTTGGCCAACTCGGCGGCAAAGGGGTCCGACTGATTTCTGGCGATATAGGCCACGCGGTAGGTTGCATCTCCACCAGACTCTTCGGTTGTATCAGAGGTCTGTGCATTGCCCTGGGTATCCTCTGTACTTTCCTTGGACGAACAGGCGAACATCGAACAGGTCATGGCCATTGCAAGCAGAAGCGCGAACAGTTTTTTCATGGTACATACCTCCAATTTATTATTCAGACCGTTCACCCGGCCTGAGATTACAGAATGTCTCATTTCCCTTTGCGATACGTGTTACGGGATTTGGAATAAATGTCCCAGATCACGGCCACCGCAATGATAGCGCCGCGAACCATTTGCTGAATATACGAATCAATCGTCATCAAATTCATGATGTTGCTCAAGAATCCGACCACAAATGCGCCGACCACGGTTCCCCAAGGCGTGCCAATACCGCCTGTGAAGCTGGTACCGCCTACAATGGTTGCAGTCAGTGCGTCCATTTCATATCCATCCGCACCGGCCGGCAGACCGCCGTTGACGCGGGACATGAATAGGACAGCCGCAATACCAACTAACACGCCATGTAATAAGTATGCCTTCATAATAACCATGTTTGTATTGATGCCGGATGCGTTGGCAGCTTCCGCATTGCCGCCCACAGCATAGGTGGAACGGCCCCAACGGGTATGATGCATCAGGTAAGCCACAATCAAAAAGATAACCAGCATAAAAACAACAGGAATGGGCACCGGTCCCAGAGATCCCTGGCCTACCACCGTATAATCCCCAATCTCATAGACGTTTTGTCCATTGGTGATATACAGAGCAGCGCCTCTTGCAACCATTTGCGTGGCCAGCGTCGCAATAAACGCGGGCGCTTTAAACTTGGTAACCATTATGCCATTGAGGAAGTTGATAAACAGTGAGATCAGGATTGCCACAGCAAAGGCCAGCAGCATGCTGCCGGTTGCTTTATAGGACATGACGGACAATACGCCAGAAAATGCAATGACGGAACCTGCCGACAAATCCAGGGCGCCGCAGATGATCAGCGCCATTTCACCCAAAGCCACAATGATGGTGACCGACTGCTGCCGGCAGACGTTCAACAAATTGTTGACGGTCAAGAAGTTACTGTCCGCAATGGTGCACATGACCATAATAATAATCAGAATCAAAATAATGCTGTATTTTGAGATGATTTTGCGGAAATTCACATTTTTTGTTTCAATCTGATTCATTGTGCCAATTCCTCCTCGTTTCGATGGACCGCAATCGCCAGCTGCATAATTGCCTCCTGTGAAAACTGATCCCGCGTCAGCATACCGCTGATATGCCCTTCGCACATCACATAAATGCGATCACAAACGCCAATCAGCTCCGGCAGTTCCGAGGAAATCATAATAATTCCCTTACCGTCCAGTGCAAACTGATTCATTAGATTGTATATCTCACGCTTTGCACCAACGTCGATGCCTCTGGTCGGTTCGTCTGCAATCAGCACGTCGGGGTTACACAGCAACCACTTGGCAAAAATCACCTTTTGCTGATTTCCGCCGCTCAGTGTCTGGATGGGCGTCTCATAATTGGCCGTTTTCACGTGCATTTTTTCACAGGATTCTGCAACCAGTTTTTGTTCTTCTCTTGGATGCAGCCTTCCGCCGGTAAAAATCCGTTCCAGAGATGCCAGCGTCGTATTTTCCCGAACACTCAGAATCGGAATAATACCGCTTCTGCGCCGGTCTTCCGTCAGCATTGCGATGCCGTTTTGAATGCTCTGCCGCACATTTTTAATTGTGACCTGTTTTTGATTGATAAAAATGCTTCCGGAATCATACGGGTCCAATCCAAAGATGGCGCGCATGGTCTCCGTTCGTCCTGCACCCATCAGTCCGGCAAAGCCCACAATCTCACCGCCGTGAAGATGAAAACTCACATCTTGAAACACTCCGTTTCTCGTGAGATGTTCCACACGCAGAAGTTCCTTCCCCACCTTTGTTTCCACTTTGGGATATTGGTTTTCTATCTTACGATTGACCATGTACTCCACCACCTGATCAACCGTTATGTCTTTCGCATTTGCTGTAATGATGGACCGGCCATCGCGGAAAATTGTAATTTCATCCGCAATTCTGAAGATTTCGTCCATCTTATGCGAAATATAAATAATGCTGGCACCCCGCGCCTTCAGCTCTTCAATTTTCGCAAATAATTTGTCGACCTCTTTATTGGTAATGGCGGAAGTAGGCTCATCCATAATGATGATCTGTGCGTCATTGGACACAGCTTTCAGAATTTCCAGCATCTGAATATCTGAAACGCTCAAACTGCGGAGCTTCACGTCTGGTTGATACGGCAGGCCTTCTTTTTTCAGCAGTTCTGTCGTATAGGTGCGGATATATTTCCAGTCAATCCCGGGGCCTTTGCGCGGCCAGTTTCCAAGCCACAGGTTTTCTTCCAGCGTCATATCCGGGACATAGGAAAGTTCTTGGAAAATCATAGCAATTCCATGCTTTTTGGCATCCAGTGGGTCCTTAATGGAAACTTTTTGCCCATTGATCAAAATATCGCCTTCGTCCTGCTTGTATACACCGTCGATAATCTTCATCAACGTGGACTTGCCAGCACCATTCTCACCGCAAAGAACATGCACGGTTCCTTTTTTTAATTTGAAATTTACTTTGTCCAAGGCCTTTACGCCTGGAAATGTTTTTGTAATGTTAGATAATTCCAAAACATTGTTTTCGGCTCCCATGGACAGCACCCCTTTGATGACTGATTCATTTTTCAATACCCGTCTCAGAAATGAAATGACTTTTAAATATTTATTTATATAATACTTTTATAAAATGTCTTTCATATCTGATATTTGACATTATAGCACAAGTTCGTTGATAAGCAAGACAAATTTTTATGCACTTTTACTTTTTGTAAAAGTGCATAAATACTATTTTTTATTTTTTCCACTGTTGTCTCTTGAAATTTTGATGGACTATTCAACTTTTATAAATAACCTATCCATACTTTATTCAATATCGCAATAGCCACACAATTTAAAGTTTTTACGATTCAGCGCTGAGCACACCAACCATACAAACCTTGCACGCAATCCCCCATACAAACGCAGCTGCATCAAGAGCACAAAAAAGCAGGGGAACAAACACAAAAAGGCTTGTCCCCCTGCTCTATTATGAAGTCGCGCTTTTCTCGCTTGAAAATCAATCCATCGGCTTGTTTACGCCGTCATCCAATCAACCAGGTTCCCCCACAAGCGGGTAAACCCGTCCCAAGTGCAAAATTCCTTTGGCGCCCAATGGGGTGCACAGTCCGTGGCGTAGGCACAGACCCTGCCCTTGCCGTACTGACCTAAAACCACCAGCGGATCGTCTCCAATTCTGGCTACCACACTGCTGCCCTCCTTGGGCAGCAGACGATTATAGCCCAGAACCGCAGGCCATTGATCCGGCATCCCGGCCATAACCGGGTGGGCGCTGTCGGTCACCATCGGTGTCAAGCCCTGGCTACACTCCACCCGATCGTCGCCTTCCAACAGTGTCACCGGCAGAATGTCTTCAATGGCAGTCCGTTTATAGCAGCCGCGGCCCTGGATGCCCTGGAAGGTCAGATAGCCGCCTATCATCACAAAGGCGCCGCCGTTACGTACATACTCCCGCACCAATTCCAGTTTATTGACCGTGGGAATCAACCGCTGGAATACATTCATGGGCAGATTCATGGTATTGGCGCCCACGTCGCTGAACAGAACCATATCATATTCCGCCAGCCCCTCAACTGTCGTGGGGAACCGCTCCTCTACCAAATGCGAGGGAATATGGTGGAATTCCACTCCTGCTGCCTCCAGCGCCGCCTGGATATACTCGGTAGCCTGCTCGTAGTAGTCGAAGGAGAAGGTATCAAAGCCCTTGGATTCCGTCACATGGACATGCCAGCTCTCGCCGACAAACAGAACTTTTTTCATGATGCGCTCCTTTCTGTACAGTGGGGGCTGCTGTCAGGCTCTGCTGCGCTTGTCGCCGGTCACATAGTCCATGACCATGGCCAAAATCAACACGCCGCCCCAGATGAGGGAGATGTAGTAGGAAGAGATATTCTGGAACCGATTGATGCCGGATTCCAGCAGCTTCAGCAGAACGATGGCCAAAATTACGCCGGAAATCTTGCCCTTGCCGCCGTTGGGGCTGACGCCGCCCAGCACCACGATCAGGATGGTTTGCAGCGTATACTGGCTGCCGTAGTCCGCACGGGCCGAAGCATAGGTGGACAGCATCATCAGGCCGCCCAGGGCCGAACAGATGCCGGAGGTCATATAGGTACGAATCAGCATCCGCTCCGTCTTCATGCCGGAGTAACGTGCCACCTTTTCACTGGTGCCCAGCAGCAGCAGTTTGGTGCCATAGGTAGTTTTACAGAGCATAAACCACACCAGAACCGCCATGGCCACGAATACCAGCAGACGCACCGGCAGCACACCGCCGATATTGGCCGCCAGCATGGTGGTCATCTCCTTGGGGAAGGCACTCAGAGCCGCACCGCCGGTCAGCACCATGCAGATACCGGTCAGCAGCTCATTAACACCCAGGGTTGCCAGAATGGGCGGAATGCGCACTTTAGCCACCAGCAGTCCGGAAAATGCGCCGCAGAGAGCGCCGATGACCAGCACCACCACAACAATGATGGGGAACGTAGCCGGTGAAAGCACACCACTCTCCCCTGCCAGCTTGGTCATCAGCAGGGCACACAGAATGGAGGTGAGGTTGGCTACACCGACACAGCTCAGGTCGATACCGCCGGTCATCATGCACAGCATAACACCCAGGGACATGAGGCCAAACTCCGGGAACTGAGCGGCAATGGTCTGGAAGTTTTTAAAGGTGTAAAACTTGTCGAAGCGGGTAACCGCCATAAATAGCATCCACAGGACGGTGATGGCAAGCAAGCGGTA
The DNA here is from genome assembly GCA_944385365.1 of uncultured Oscillospiraceae bacterium. Classification (GTDB taxonomy): domain Bacteria; phylum Bacillota; class Clostridia; order Oscillospirales; family Oscillospiraceae; genus Avoscillospira_A. The sequence goes on from CALWWW010000012.1 coordinate 43,644, forward strand.
CAGATGGGGATTGGAGCGATAGTGTTTTTTCACTTCAGTCATTTGGCACCCTCCTTTGTCATGGTTCTGGCCCGGGAGGCACTCCGGTTCGCCCGCAGGACCTGCAGGGCGGAAACGCCGGTGCCGATGACGATGAGCGCGCCGACAAAGACGCTCTTCCAGGTGGTGGGAACGCCCAGCAGAATCATGGAGTTTTCCACCATGACAATCAGCAGCGTACCCAGAATGCAGCCCAGCAGCGTACCGGCGCCGCCGGTGATGGCCGCACCGCCCAGCACCACGCCGGCGATGATATTCATCTCCATGCCCAGCATATTGGTGGGGTGGCACTGCTGCATCATGCACACACGGATGAAGCCGGCCACCGCCGAAATCATGCCCACCAGAATGAACATGATGAACTTGGTGCGCTTCACATTGAAGCCTGCCGCCTTTGCGCTGGCCGGATTACCGCCCAGAGCATAGATGCCGCGGCCAAAATAGGTACGGTTCAGCAGGAACCATGCCAGAATCACCACAGCCACAAAGACCAGGAATGCCATAGGCATCCGGGAGGTCAGGCCCGACTGGGAATTGGTGGCCGTAAACAGCGCCGACGTGCCAAAAGCGCGCATACCCTCGGGAATCACTGCCAGCTGTTTGGAATTGAGCGCGCCCTGCATAATACCTTTGAACACGCTGGAAGCGCCCAAGGTAACAATCATGGCATTGAGGTTCAGGTAACCTACAAAGAAACCGTTAAAGGCGCCCAGCAGTGCGCCAATGGCGATGACCATCAGCAACGGCAGCAGGATTCCGCCGGAGTAGTCAATATTGAGCATGAATTTCGTTGTGGCATAGACAGACAGAGAAGCCAGCGCCGGGAAGGAGACGTCAAAGCCGCCGGAGACAATGACCATAAAGGTGCCCACAGCAAAAATGCCGGGTACAATGAGGGCGGAGGCGATATCGACCAGGTTATTGGCCGTATAGAACTGGCCGCCGGACCGGAACTGAATCAACACGCTCAACACTACCAGCAGCGCGAATACATAGAATTCCGTGCGGCCAAAGATCTTTTTTATGGATTTTTGCATGTCCTACCCCTCCTTACATCATATAGGATACGATGGTCTTTTCATCGATCTCCTGGGTGGGCGCCTCATGCACAATGCGTCCGTCCTTGAGGATCAGCACTCTGGAGCAATTCTCCAGCACCTCGGGCAGATCATCGGAAATGATGATGATGCCCATACCGGTTTTCCGTGCCAGCTGCTGCAAAATGGCATGGATGTCGTGCTTGGAGCCGATGTCCACGCCCACCGTGGGACCGCTGAGAATCAGCACCTCCGGGTGGCAGGCCAGCCATTTGGCCAGCACAATGCGCTGCTGATTACCGCCGGACAGGGTGGAACTGGCATTGTTGGCATCCGGCGTTGCCAGCGCCATCTCTTTCACCCAGTGGTCCACCTCTTCCTGCCGCTTTTTGCGGTCGAAGATGCCCATAGGCGTTTTGAGCTGTTCGATTTCCGCGATGATGATATTGTCCGCAATGGACTGGGGCAGGAAGAGTCCCTCCGACAGACGATCCTCCGGTACCAGACCGATTTTCTGCTTCATAGCGTCCTGAGGCGTCTTGATGGAGATCTCTTGGCCGTTGCGCAGGATGGCGCCGCCGGTGGCGGGCCGGATGCCGAACAGAGACAGGGCCAATTCGGTACGGCCGGAGTCCAGAAGACCGGTGATGCCCAGGATCTCACCGCCGTACAGCTTCAGGCTGATATCCTGAAAATGCCCGTCCAACGTCAAGTTCCTGGTCTCCAGAATGGGCTGTTCGGTGAGGTTCTCGGCAACAAAGGTCTTGTCGTTGAATTCCCGTCCCGTCATGTAGAAAGTAAACTTCTTGTCATCCAGGTCCTTCGTGCTGCCGGTAACCACCAGTTCGCCGGAACGGAAGATGGTGAAGCGTTCCGAGATTTCAAAAACCTCGTCCAGCTTGTGACTGACGAACAGAATGGCGATGCCCTGCTCTTTCAGCTTCAAAATGATGTCGAACAGCGCCTGTACTTCTTTTTTGGTCAGGGCCGTCGTGGGCTCGTCCATGATGATGAGTTTGGCGTTGAACATCAGCGCACGGCTGATGGCAACCATCTGCTTTTCCGCCACGGACAGCGTACCCACCAGCGCGTCCAGATCCACCTGGAAGTTGATTTTTGCCACGGCCTCTTCCGCAATCTGGCGCATACGCTTTTTGCTGACAATGCGCCGCTTGGCGGCAAGTTCCGTGTTAAAGGCCAGGTTTTCCATGACTGTCAAGTTGGGAAACACAGAAAAATCCTGATAGATAACCTGAATGCCGTTGGTAATGGCGTCGATGGGCGTAAATTTGTCCATGGTTTTGCCGTCAAATTCCAACGTGCCGCCGTCTCGCTGATAGACGCCGGAAATGATCTTGATCAAGGTGGATTTGCCGCAGCCATTCTCACCGGCCAGACAGTGTATCTCACCGGGCATGATCTCCAGCGAGACATTTTTCAGCGCCTGTACGCCGGCAAAGGATTTCTGAATATCCGTTGCTTTCAACAATGCCTGTGCCATAAAGCACCTCCAATATTCCGTATGGTATGGTAAAGAAGGAATCTGCCGGACGGACCGGTTCGGTCCGCCCGGCAGAACAGAAACGCTATACGATACGCCTTGCGGTACAACCGGTCATCAGAAACCGAAGCTGTCCACGTTCTCCGCGTCAATGGTGATCCAGCCCTGGCCCTCGAGGACGGTGGTGCTGCCCTCGCGGAAGGTCATGGCGTCATAGCCTTCGATGCCCAGATTCAGAGGAGCCGCAACTTCCTCACCGTTGAGAACCTTCAGAGCCAAGGAAACCATGGCCTTACCGGCTTCCGCGGGGTCCCATAGAGTCAGGGACTTGATGACGCCGTCCTTCAGCAGAGCCGCGTTGTCGGCGGGCATGCCGGTACCGGTGGTGAACGCCTTGTCACGCAGGCCCAGCTCCTGAATGGCACGGGCCACGCCGGGAGCGTCAAAGGAAGAGGTGCCCATGATGCCCTTCAGCTCGGGGTAGGTCTTGAACAGCTCCTTGGCCACGTTGTAAGCGGTATCGCCGTTGTCGTTGGACTCTACGCGGGGCTGAGCCTCCAGCAGGGTCATGTTGGGATAAGCAGTCTTCTGATATTCCACAGCGGCGTCGGCCCACTCGTTGTGGGAGCCGTTGGTCAGAGAGGCGACCATGGTGGTGTAGACGCCTTCCTCGCCCATGGCGGCAGCCAGGTTGTCCATGATGAACTGGCCGTAACCGGCGTTGGAGAAAGCCTCGATGTCATAGTCCACGTTCTGCAGATCGGCGCCCTCATGGGTGATAACCACAATACCGGCGTCCTTGGCTTCCTTCAGGATGGGGTCCAGGGACTGAATGTCAACGGGAACCACGCAGATGGCGTCCACATCCTGGGCGATCAGGTCCTGCACCAGCTGGGCCTGCAGCGTGGCGTCGATCTGATCGGTACCCTTCTGGTAGCAGTTGACGCCGGTTTCCTCAGCGTACTCCTCCACGCCCACATTCATGCGGACGAACCAGGGGTTGGACGAATCCTTGGGAACCACAACGATCTCCCAATCCTCGCCGCCGGTGGTCTCTCCGGTGCCGGTGGTGTCGCCGGTATTGGATGTGTCCTGCGTGTCGTCCTTGGCGGTCTCGCCGGATGAACACGCTGCCATGGAGAAGACCATGGTTGCAGCAAGCAGCAATGCAATCAACTTTTTCATATTTTGTTTCCTCCAGTTTCTTTTTTAAATTTATATCCGCTCCAAGGGAGCAAATACCATGGTTATGTCCGCTGGAACTGGACTTCCCGCTCATAGCGGTCCATCTCTTCCAGCCAGCCGGGTCCCACGCCAGCCTGCCTTTTCCAGCAGAGGTAATCCCACACCGCATTGACCGGCAGATTTTTGCATTCATCCAGCAGCGCCATGCGCTTGCCCAGGTTTCCAGCTGCCTCCGCCTCCTGCAGCAGATGGGTCGGCTCCAGCAGCGCAGCCAGCAATGCTTTGCCCGCGGCCCGCAGGCCCACAATCCATGCGGTAACGCGATTGACCTGTGCATCGAAGAAATCCAGGCCGATGGCCACATTGTCGCGGCCCAGCAGATCGGCCCGCTTCAATTCCTGGAACACCTGGAACAGTCCGTCCTCCTGAATCAGCGTATGGTCCGAATCCCACCGGACGCCGCGGGACAGGTGGAACATCAGGCCGCCAACAAAGGGATACACTGCGCTGATCTTGTCGGCGTAATTCTCCGTGGGGTGGAAATGGCCGGTGTCGATGGTGAGACCCAGATTGTGCTTGGCCGCATAGGCGATGTAGAAATCATGGGAACCGGCGGTAAAACACTCGTTGGCGATGGAGAACACCTTGCCTTCCATGCAGTCGCACAGGTAGCGGCTGTCCAGGGGTTCGGCGTAGATTTGATCCAGTGAATCCTTCAGGCGGCGGCGGTATCCCATGCGGTCCGCCGTGTTGTCCTTGGTGCCGTCGGGGGTCCAGGTGTTATTGAAAACACGGCATCCCAGTTCGCGGCCGATGGCCTCGCAAATCCGGCGGCCATTGATTCCGGCCTTGACCCAGTAGGCCCGCACCTCGTCATCCGGAGAAGCCAGGGAGCAACCATCCTTCATCATAGGATGGGTGAAATAGGAGACGTTATAATCCACCGCCATATGGCGTTCCTTAGCAAACTCGATCCAGTCGCGGAAGTCCTCCACATCATAATCACACCGCTCTTTTGGCGTCTTCGGTTCCGCGTACATGCTCTGCAAGCCCAGCCGGTGGGTGCAGGGAGAGAACCGCATGGCCTGGTCCAAATCCTGCCGCAGCTCCGCGCCGTTGCGGGCGGCACCGGGATAGTTGCCCGTTACCGTGTTCTCCGAATGAACATTTTCATGTTTTTCAAAGCCGGTTACATCGTCTCCGGCCCAGCTGTGGATGGAAATTCCCACCGTTTCAAACGCTTTCAACGCCTGTTCCGTATCCACGCCCAGCGCGGCATACACGCGGCGCGCTTCTTCGTAGGCACTTTGAATGGCGCTGACCTCTGGTTGATACATTGACTGTTCCTCCTTTGTCCATTCCAACAAAAAACTACTTATCAGCTCCCCGTTTGTTGTATACAGTATATAAACACTTTTTTTGTTTTGCAACGTCCATTCCCAATACCTCCTAATTTTCATAAATTTTCATTTAATTTCTAGTTTTTTCGAGAAATCAAGTCCCAATTTATACAATTTCTGTCTGTTGATTTTGTATACTATACCATGTTTTCACTTTCATCTTCTTTAAATTCCGGTAAAGAACACAACTCGGCCAGACAAATGTCCTTGTTAAGGCACTTGTCTGGCTGAGTCAGCTGGTATGAAAATTTATGAAAATTACGTCAAAGCCGCACCGAATTTCTGACGATCAAATCCGAACGGATCACCACTTCCTGATAGGCCCGTTCCGAATGCTCCAGCCGGTTCAGCAGGACCTGAAAGCAGCTGCGTCCCAGCTGGCGTGTGTCCTGAGAAATGGTTGTCAATGGCGGTTCCAAACACGCCGCCAACGGGATATCATCGAACCCAATAATACCCACATCCTTGGGAATGGCATACCCGGCCTCCCGCAGCGCCGCCATGGCGCCAACCGCAATCAAATCGCTGGTACACAGGAGAATCTGCGGCAGCTGAACGGACCGTTTTCTGAAAACACTTCGCAAAAACTGTTGGGTGTTGGAAACCTTGTCCAGCCGCAGCTCCGCCCGCAGAAAAACCCACTGTTCGTCGATGGCCAGACCGCATTCCTCCATCCCCATCCGATAACCCCGATAGCGGTCGGTGGCATTGGACATAATGAGGTCTTCGGAAATATACCCAATCCGATGATATCCCGCCCGGGCCAACCGGGCAATGACCCGCCGCATAATGTCGGTGTTGTCGATGCTCACCATGTCGATTGGGTAGTTGGGCAAGCGGCGGTCTCCCACCACCACCGGAACCCGCTTTGCCGCATCGATGATCTGCTGCTCGTCATCAGTAGCGCCGCCGAAAAAAATCAGTCCCTTTACGCCACTTTGCAGCAAGCAACGGATATAGCTGGTCTCATTCTGTTTCTTGTGCTGTACACTGCACACCACCACGGCATAGTTGTGAATCCACGCTTCGTCAATAATGGACTGAATGGCACGAGCGTAAAATTCATTGGTGATCTCCGGAACCAGTACGCCAATCAGCCGTTGCCCCTTGTTCAGTTCCGCCGTCACCCGTGGCATATATCCCAGCCGCTGAATAGCATTCTGTACCCGCTCTGTGGTATCAACTGAAATATTGGCTGTCTGATTGATAACGTGGGACACTGTTGTAACCGATACACCGGCCTCCCGCGCCACATCCTCCATGGTAACTGATTTTCTCCGTTCTTTTGCCACCGCCGTTTCCCTCCTCCACCGTTTTGCAGGCCAATTCCATGCATGAGAAATTTTTTCTGAATCTGAAGAAGTTTCATCCTGGGAGAACTGGCCCGGAATGTTCCGGTACACTTTCTATTCTCCAATTTAGTGCTTTCACCATACCGTATTTCCGAAGAAATTACAAGCCCATTCTCCGCATCTGTCACATCTATGTGCAATAGTGGGGATGTCGTCATAATTTTGTGCATTTCCACAGTTTTGTTCCATTGCCGTTTACAACTTTTTCGCCTTATTTTATAATGGTACAAAGCTCTCATGATCTGCAATTTGACACCATTCTATTGCAGCGATGCTACTGTGTACGCCTGATCTGCATACATCTAACATCATAGCTCTTGCTAAAATTTACGGCATTTGTCCCCGGATGCCCAAACTGTCGGGAGGAATTTTTTATGATCCCTGTCGTCAATCGCCCTTCCACGCAATGGTCGCGCAGCAATCTGCCATCTATGAATCGGACCACCTCCACCGCTGTCACCCGTCAAACAGTTGCAGGGCTGAATCGTGGGCCATCCACGCAGCCGGTTGCGTCCGCTTCCTCGTCTCCACGTCCGGCCCCCGCTCCGCGTCCGGCTCCCGTTCCGCAGCCTGTCCCGGCTCCACAGCCTGCCCCAACTCCGCAGCCGGTCCTGTCGTTCCCTGTCCCTCCCCTGCTGCATCCCTTGAAAAAAGGGCAGAAAACCGCCCTTGCGCCGGCCGGTGCACGGCCCAAGCTGACGATTGGCGTCGGTTGGTCCGTCACAAATCCCAGCTGTGATGTGGATGTATCGGCATTTTTGCTGGCCGGCAACAACCTGGTTCCCGGTGACGACTGGTTTGTATTTTACGGTCAGGACCAAAGTCCCGACCGAAGCGTTTTGTTTCATAGCGAACCCGCCTGGGGCGACCGTCAGCACATCGACGTGGATTTGTCCCGTCTGGATGCCCGGATCTGTAAAATTGCCCTGGTGTTGACCATCAATGAAGCGCTGGAGCATCGGTTGAATTTCAGCATGATACAGGATGCCTATGTCCGGATTTTGTCCTCCGACGATCACAAGGAACTGCTGAGTTATCAAATGACCGACTATTACAGCAATGTGACTTCCATGACCATTGGAGAACTTTATCTGCACAATCAACAATGGAAGTTCAATCCCGTGGGCAACGGCGTCAGTCAGGATTTAGCCGGTCAATGTGCCATTTATGGTGTCCAAATTTGTTAAGGAGGGAACCCCTTTGCTGACCTTTGAAACCATCAACGAACTGACTTTAAAAGTTACCTGCCGCGGCAGCGATACGTTAATTACCAAAGTCGGTGCATTTATTGCCGGAGAAAGCCCAAACGGGAAAAATTACCGGTTTGAGAAACTTCTGCTGGGTCCGCAGGGCAGTTTTGCACAGGCGGCGCTGGGGTCCCTGATCCGCCGTGCAACCGGAGAGAATATTCCTCTGGTAAAAGTGATGTTCAGCGGTGATTCCGTCACCTATTATGCCAGCAACAGCCGTCATGTGGTCATTTACCACCTGGAGCCTGGGGAATCCATTTCCGTGGAATCGGAAAATCTCCTGGCCTTTACCCAGGACTGTGATTATACGGTCCGCTTTATCGGCGTTGGCATTCTGTCACAAAAGGGCCTGGCCACCACCTTTATCACCGGTCGCGGCCGGGACTCCTACGTTGCCGTTTTGTCCGACGGCAACCCCATTGTCCTCAGTAATGTTGGAACCCAGAATGCCATTTCCGTGGACCCCGATGCAGTAGTTTGCTGGATTGGAAACGGAGCCTGTGATCCTCAGGTCAAGGTGGATGTGAACTGGAAAACCTTCATCGGCCAAACTTCCGGCGAATCCTATGCCTTTGAATGGTCGCCGGGCCAGCCGGTTACGATTATTATGCAGCCGTCCGAACGTTCGGGCGGTGTACATGTGGGAATCGATTAACGTTCCCAGGAAACCGTAACCCCCAGCGCCAACCCGAGAAATGGGCTGGCGCTGGGGGTTTGTTGCTGATTGAAACAGGGCTTGCCATCTGCAGCGCAGACAGCAAGCCCTGTCGTTTTCCTGATTGCCGGTCCGTTTTCTGTGCAGAACAGAGCCGAACCGTCATGGGATTATTCCGCTCTTACAAATACCGGCATGGTTTCCAGGGGGCAGGCCGCGTCGATCCACTGGCCGCCCTCATATACCGCGCCGCCTTCCATGGCCGTCCAGCGGCAGCCCTTGGGCAGATAGACCCGCCGTGTGGTCTGTCCGGCCTCCAGCACCGGGGCCACCAGATAGCGGCTGCCGTACAGGTACTGGTCCTCCACCTGCCAGCAGATTTCGTCCTCCGGGAATTCGTAGAACATGGTCCGCATAACCGGCGCGCCCTTCTCATGGGCCTCAGCCATCAGGCCGCGGGTATACTCCCGGAGATTTTCCCGCAGTTCCAGGTATTTTTTACAGATTCCATACACTTCCTCGCCGTAGCTCCAGACCTCATTGGCCGCGCCGGAGCAGCAGCAGGCGCCGCCGGTGATACCCACCTGGGGCTGGCGGGGCTCCCGGTCACCGTGGAGCCGCATAACCGGACAGAAGGCGCCCCACTGGAACCACCGGACAAACAGTTCCCGGAACGCCGGGTCGTCGGGGTTGCCGCCGTGGAAGCCGCCGATATCCGTGGTCCACCAGGGAATGCCGGCCATGCCCATGTTCAGGCCCGCCGCCAGCTGGTTGCGCATGGAATCGAAGCTGGAAGCGATATCGCCGGACCAAACCAGCGCGCCATACCGCTGGCTGCCCGCCCAGGCGCAGCGCAGCAGATTGACAATATTCTTCTGGCCTGCCTGTTCCATACCCTCATAGAAATTCTGGGCGTAGCAGACCGGGTACAGATTGCCGATTTGCAGGTTGGGACCCAGATAATAGCGGTAATTGTCAAAGTCGTAGGCGCTGTACTCCGGCTCCGCCTCATCCAGCCAGAAAATATGGATGCCCTTGTCATAGTAGTTTTTCTTGGCCTTTTCCCAGACATACCGCCGGGCGTCCGGGTTGGTGGCATCGTAGTGGATGGTATCGCCCATAAATTGCAGCCCCGTCTGCACGCCCCGGTCGCAGCGAATCAGATAGCCCTTTTCCCGCATTTCCGGATAGTTCTCCGATTCCCGGTCCACGGTGGGCCAGACGGACACCATCAGCTCGATGCCCAGTTCTTTCAGTTCCTTTACCATGGCGTCGGGGTCCGGCCAATAGGTGGGGTCGAACTTCCATTCACCCTGTTTTGGCCAGTGGAAGAAATCCACCACAATCACATCGATGGGCAGCCCCCGGCGTTTATACTCCCGTGCAATGGAGAGCAGTTCCTCCTGGGTCTGATAGCGCAGCTTGCACTGCCAGAAGCCCAGGCCGTACTCCGGCATCATGGGAACCGTGCCGGTGACAGACCCATAGGCCTCCACAATCTCCGCCGGTGTGTCACCGGCCACAATCCAATAATCCAGCGCCTTGGTGGAGTAGGCTTCCAGACTCATAACATTTTTGCCGAACACCGCCCGGCCCACGCCGGGATTGTTCCACATCAAACCGTAGCCCAGGGACGACACCACAAAAGGCACCGACGCCTGAGAATTGCGGTGGGCCAGTTCCAGGTCCGCGCCTTTGAGATCGAGATAGGGCTGCTGATACTGTCCCATGCCGTAGAGCTTTTCCGACGGGTCCAGCGATTCAAACCGCATGGTCAAATGGTAGTCGCCGCCCAGAATGGGCCGGAATTCCCGGGCCTCCACCTCGATGGCGCTGCATTTTGGGTCCAGAATATCCCGCCGGTTGCGGCTGTACTCCTCCAGCAGGACCTTGCTGTTTTGATTGCAGGCCGTCAGCTTGCCGCCGCGGGTCAAATGGACGGACAGCTTGCCATTGGTGATGGTCCAGCCGTCCCCCTCCTCCTTGGCCGTAGCCGTGGACTGCACCGGCTGGGTCAACGCCCAGCGCTCCTCGGGGAAATGGGCCTGTTTGATGGCCCGCACCCGAAAGGCATTGTCCCCCCATGGGGTGATAGTCAGCGTTTCCTGATTGTATGTATAGGTCAATACGGGTTGATTCCAAGTAATCATCTGTAGTCTCTCCCAACATTATTTGGAGCACGGTGTCACGCCGGAACCTGTCCTGTCTCAGCGGTTCGGCTCTTATCCCAGCGTCATAAAGCCCAGGCATGTCCCAGACAGTTCACCGCGGTTGATTTTCTCCACCGTCTGCTTGAAGTGTTCCGTCCGTTCGGCTATATCTATGGCCGCCTGCGCCTCCCGCTCCCGCTGAGATTCTTCGCAGGCGGCCCGGGCGGTCTCTTTTGCATACTCGCGCATGTTCGCAAGGCGCTCCATGCCTTCCTCCCCCAGCGCATAGGGGTCATTTGTCGCATAGGTCGTGCCTGTAAAATACAGGCTCATCAGTTGGTCATATGCCATATCCGCCGCCTGTTTGGTCATGCCCTCTGGTGGGTCCGGGAGTTCCGCCATGTCGACAAATACATCCCCCAGCCAGGGCAGCTTATACGTCCGGAACAAATGGTCCATGGCCTCATTGGCATCCATGCCCTCCATTTTCGCCAGCATGGGAGCATAATAGTCCTGTACCTGATTGTCAAGGACCTTAAATTCACGGCTCATGGTCTTACATATGGTCTTTTCGTAGAGTTTCAGCTCCGGACCCACCGGCAAAGACTGCACCTGATAGGTCTCCCAATCCGGCTCGATGATTTTGACCGTTCCCGAGGCCAGTTTTTTGGCAGCCTCAGGAGAAATACCGGCGGCTTCCATCTGCGCCGCAATGGCAGCCTGTCGGCCCTCTTCTGAGATCGTCACCGTTTCCCCGCCGGCAGTCTGGCTGCTTGCAACAGCATAATTCTGTTTCGCCGCTGCCGAAGAAACATGGGTTTCTCGCTGCTGCGGAATCGGATATCGTTCAATTCGCATTCTGTCGCTGCCTCCTTTTCAACCGTTCGGGAGATGCCTTGGGGCATTCTCTTTCTTTGTTGTTTCCACCTGTTTTTGCATGACAAGTGGTATGTTCCAGCCCACCCGCTCCAAAACTTTCCCGGGGGGGCGTAAGCCTGCTGGGTACCGTATCTATAGTATGACGCGCCATTGTCTTTGTCAATATGCGGAAATGTGCAAATTCTCTTTCTTCCATCGGTGGCACCTATCATACCACAAAGCGGCACATGGAGTGTCCGGAATGGGCCACATGCAATTCTTCAGTTGGAAGCATACAAGACGTGTTGCAGCAGACTCTGCACTTCCACATTTTCCGCCATCTTGCAGCATTTACCAGCTTTTGATATAATTAGTTTATCAAATAAGGTAAAGCGGCACCCCATTAAAATTGTCATCTGTATAGAAAGGAGAATTCTATTATGAGAAACTGCATCTGTAAACTTGCAGCGCTGTTTCTGTCTGCGGCGCTGCTGCTGGGAACGCTTCCGACCCGGGCAGCGGGCCATGTGGACGATTTTGGCCAACAAGGCGATGAGTTGGTCCAGGAAGTGTATGATGCTGCCATCAACTTTGCCAACGTCCGCAATGACAAGGTCTTTACCTGGCCGTCAGAAGGGACCGTGCTGGTGTATACCGGCGCCACTGTAACCTCTACACTGAAAAAGAGCGTGGAACGGTTGGACGGTATGGTGATTCCCGCCGGACTGGTGGTGGATTTTTATTACGATTGCAGTGTGTTGAACAATCCAACATTTCCTCATGGGTACCAGTTCCTTGCCCAGTACGATACCACAGACGGCCAGCCGGACACCGTCCACGCACAGGAACTGCTGTATGAATTGGATCAGATCTTCGGCACCCGTATGGCAGACAGTACCACCACCCACGGCGTTGCGTTCCGGGGCTTTTATGATGTCCGGGCCACTGATTATTTTGCCGACGCCGTATCGTGGGCCCTGGAAGAGAACATCACCAATGGTTCCGGTGCCAACACATTTTCACCGGATGGCACGGTGACGCGCGCCCAGGCCGTGACGTTCCTGTGGCGGGCCGCCGGTTCTCCAGCCCCCTCTACAACTGTCTCCCCCTTTACTGATGTGGCCGACGCTTCTCAATATTATTACAAAGCTGTACTCTGGGCTGTGGAGCAGGGCATTGCCAACGGCGTTGGCAACAACCGGTTCAGCCCCAACAGCGCCCTGGCCTATGATCAGTTCCTTGCCATGCTGTGCCGGGCCGCCGGTGGCAATACCGGCAGTGACTGGTCCACCGGCGCCATAACCTGGGCGTCGCAGAACCATCTCACCGATGGAGTGACCATCACCGCCAAAGGCGCCTGTCCCCGGCGGGATGTGGTCTATTTCCTGTGGAAGCAGTCCGGTAAAGTTCCGGAAACCCCGGACCAGGATCGTAACATGACCTTGTCCGAAGAGGAGATGCTCACCGCGCTGCTGGTCAACAGTCTGATGGAGCAGAAAAGCGTCATTGATGTATCGGGCTACTATATGAACCCCGACACGCTGCTGGCACTGGCCCATGCTGTAGCAGATATCGATGGAGATAATCTGTATTATGTCAACTCCATACAATATACACAAGCGCAGGACGGGCATGTGCTGACGCTGAACATCGGATACAGCTTGATCTTTGCCGACGGCAACAGCAGCTATTGGATTACTCTCAACCGTGAGACAAAAGAAAAAGTTCGGGGGATTGTGGCGCAAACCGTCACGCCGGGCATGACGGACTTTGAGATTGCCAAAGCGCTCCATGACTATTTAGTGCTCCACTGTGCATACGACATGCGCCTTTACAGTGGCGGTATGCCCTCCGAATCCTATACGGCCAGCGGCGCATTGTTGGATGGAACCGCAGTCTGCGCCGGTTATGCCAAGGCATATGAGGCACTGCTGACAGAAGCAGGTATTCCCTGTGAGTACGTAACCGGCTATGGAAACGGAGGACGTCATGGCTGGAACATTGTGCAAATTGATGGGGAATGGTACCATGTGGATACCACCTGGGACGATCCCACTCCCAACCGGGAAGGCTATGTCCGCTACAACTATTTCCTCCTCAGCGACAGTGCCATGGGCCGGGACCACAGCGGCTGGAATTCCGAGCACCGCTGCACCAGTACCAAATATGATACGTTAGGGCTTCCGCCTGTCACCGATGGGGAAACCTCTGGTGAAAATGGCGCAGGTGGTGCAGGCGTAGAAATAACAGACGATTTTGACGGACTGCTGTCCCCTACGGATAACCAGGAGTATCGCTCCAAAATGGCGCCGATCTATGAACATCTGATTGGAGCCGGACAGGGGTTGTCGGGGCAATCTGCGAAAATCGACATCAGTCAATATGAATACAGTTATGTTTTGGAAGCATTGCGCAAGCTCAACGACCATCCGGACTACGGCAGCCGGTTCCTGTATGGCCGGTATGACTCAGAAACCGTGTTTGTCTACGACCGCGCCTACGCCGAGGCAACAATGCAGTCGTATCTCCAGGAAGTGGAGCAGGCAGTGGCGCAGCGGGAAGACTCCTTCCACACGTCGGAACGCTGTACGACGGAGCAGTTGACCTTGTGGTTCCAGGTAAGTGACCTGCTGCGTCAGGACGGTTACCATCTGGGCAACTTTGTCTCCGGTGAGGATTTTACCATTGGCACCGCCTATTACGGCAGCACTGGGGATGACTCAGATGGATGGTCCTACACCATCCCATTGCAGTACAATGACTGACTGTCCGATTCCATACTGCAGAGCAGATACCAGCCGCTGCCCAATTTTCTGCGGCAAAACCGCTGCATAAGGAACTGTAAGATTGCTGTGTGCAGCCTATAGCAAACTGCCCAACTCCGTACATGGAGTTGGGCAGTTTGTGTTACTTGAGGCTCCCTATATTGACAATACGTCAGACGCCCCGCAGTGTCATTCCAGCAAGTCCAGCAGTTCTTCTTTGGACATCTGGAGAATGGCGCCTTCATTACCTTCTCCGATGGTCTCCATCAGAGCAGCTTTTTTCGATTGCAGTTCCAGGATGCGCTCCTCAATGGTGTCCTTGGCGATCATCTGATAGACCTGGACATGGCGCTGCTGTCCCATGCGGTGAGCCCGGTCTGTGGCCTGGTTCTGGGCCGCCAAATTCCACCAGGGGTCATAGTGGATGACCACGTCTGCAGCAGTCAGATTCAACCCCGTTCCGCCAGCTTTCAGAGAAATCAGAAAGACCGACGCCTCTCCCCGGTTAAACGCCTTGACCAGTTTAGCCCGCTGCTCCTTTGGTGTGGAGCCCTGGAGCGTAAAATGGGAGATGGAATGGGCATCCAGCCCCGCCCGAATCCGGTCCAGCATGGAGGTAAACTGGGAAAACAGTAGAATTTGATGGCCGTTTTCCACCATGCCGCTGCACAATTCCAGCACCGCTTCCAATTTGCTGTGGGGGCCGTCATAGTTTTCAAAGCACAGCTCCGGCGCACAGCAAATCTGCCGCAGCTGGGTCAGCGCCGCCAGAATGGCCAGCTTTCCCTGCTCCCCGGTTTCCAGGTTCTTCCGCGTCTGCATGGCCGTGGCATGGTACAGCTTCCGTTCCTGCTCCGACAGACGAATTCTGCGGACATACTCAATCTTGGGCGGTAGTTCCTTGAGCACGTCTTTTTTCAAGCGCCGCAGCAGGAAGGGCTGCACCAGCCGCCGCAGCTGCTCCATGGCCGCCCGGTCACCGCTTTTGACCACCGGTTTTTCCAGCTTTTCCACAAAACTCCTGTGGGTAAACAGATAGCCGGGCATCAGAAAATCAAAGAGGTTCCAAAGCTCGCTGAGTCGGTTCTCAATGGGCGTACCGGTCAGAATAAACCGCTGTCGGCAGAGAATCCGTTTCACCGCCTTTGAAATCTGGGTGGACTGGTTTTTGATGTGCTGGGCCTCGTCCAGCACACAGCAATAGAACTCCAGTTCCGCATAGGACTCGATATCCTGCCGCAGCAGTTCATAGGACGTCACCCACAAATCGGCCTGGTCATGGTCCTTTCTCAGCTGGCGGCGTTCCGCCGCCGTGCCCAGAATGGCAGCAGCCCGCAATTCCGGCGCAAACCGTGCTAACTCGTCCATCCAGTTGAGAATCAGAGAAGCCGGACAGACCACCAAACTGGCGCGGCCTACAGCTGTCCGGGTCACCGTTGTCAGGTAGGCAATGACTTGCAGCGTTTTTCCCAGGCCCATCTCGTCGGCCAGAATGCCGCCAAAACCGCAGGATTCCAGGGTTTTGAGCCATTGAAAGCCAGTTTTCTGATAGGGGCGCAGAATGGGTTCCAGTTTTGGCGGCAGCAGATAGTCGCCGTCTGCCCCTGAACGGAACTGTTGGATCATGGCGCGGAACTGCCGGTCCCGCCGCACCTCCAGATTCTCTCCGGATTTCAGAAGCTCCTCCACATACGGAGCACGGAACGCCGGCAGTTCCACCGTCCCCGCTGTCAGCTGCCTGGGTGTCAGCTGCAGCATATGGGCCATTTCCGCCAAGGTTTCATAGTCGGAACCGTCCAGAGCCAAATACCGGCCATCGGTCAGTTTATGGTAGCGGCGTTTTTTGAGCATGCTCTGATAGAGGGCCTCCAGCTCCTGGACCGGAAATCCTCCCGTATCCAGCTGCATTGTCAGCATCCCATCGCTGACAGAAACGCCCACAGCGGATGGCATCGGCTCCAGCCGTTTTCTTTGCAGCCGGTCGCTGAGAAATACCTCGCCCCGCTCTTGAAACGTCTGTAGTCCCTCACTGAGCAGTTGAAACAGTGCATCATCATCGACTGCACATTGGTACATGGCGCCCTGAACCCATTGGAACGACTGTTCCACCAGATATTTGGCCTGTTCCTCTGCCAGAACGTCCCGCTTGATTCCCGGCGGGATCGCTGCTCCCAGGTCAAATGTATCGGCATCATACCGAAACGCCAGACGCAGCAGCAGCGTCCTATTTTCCAGATCCAGATAGAACTGCGGCACACATTCATCGGGCAAAAACTCCGTCAGTAACCCATCCGGATCGTGTAACTCCACCATATTTTGAATACGCGGAACCACACAGCTGCAAAACAGCGGTAAATCCTCCATGGACAATCGCATTGTATGGCTGGCATTGCTCAGCAAGGGCTGGATGTTCTTCTGAAATTCCGCATCGCAGCGCAGGAATTGCCTTGTACTCAGTCCATAGAATCCATTGGAATCTCCGAAAAATCGCCAATCCTCCTGACTATCCCATTGCAGCTGTGCAGCCCCGGAACGACGGCGAATTGTGACAGAGACTTGGGGTCGGTCTTCCCTCAAACAAACCGAATTTTGGCTGTCCGCCACATTCACTGTGGTATTTAGGAGCAGAGAAAACCACTGCTTCAGTGCAAATCCGGTCAATACTATCTGATTTTTCGGCAAGATTGACCTGGGCAATCCCCAGTGGTCAAATTGCGTTTGCGGCTGCGTAGGTATCTGATCCAATAACAAATTCAACAGTTCTCTGGAGTGGTTGTCAAATTCTTCCCGTCTGTGCGTCAGCGTTAACGCCTTTCCATAGATTACAGTCTTCTCCAGCCGGAACGCCTGGGCGAATTGTCCCAAATCCCGGACCACATAAAACTTATCGATTCCCACTTGAAAGGACCAGGTGGGGTAATCTCCCTCGTGTTCTGTGTGCAGAATGGGGCGCAGCTGCGCCTTTTTCCCACTGGAGAGCATGGCGTTGGACTGCAAAAAATACAATTGCAGCATTTGGTTGACTGCCCTGTCACTGCGGTTTTTGTGCTTGGCGTCCCGCTGGCGGAGATAGAAAATCAATGCTGCCGCAACGTGTTTGCAGATGCCTTTATCCGCAAAACGCGGACAAGAACATTGAATCCGCAGTTTTTCCCCCTTCATATGGACCATTACGTCATAAGAATAGGTTCCTGTCACCTGACAATGGATTCGGCAATTTTCCTCTGGGCCGTCCGCCGTCAAATTCTGGACACATTCTTTTTGTACATATTGCACACCAAGGGCATAGTCCCTTTGGGAAAATATTCTTTTGATGTCATCCTCTTGCCAACTCATTAGAGATTCCTCCTGCTGGCGGAGCGGCGTCGTTGCTTCGGCTGCACGATACCAGCATCGGTTCTTCTTTCAGGTAGGTCAGCAGCTATAGACTCATCCAGCGGATTGATGCCATTGGCCAGCTTGTCCAGATACCCCTTGGCATGCTTCATAAGTTCCAGTTCCGTCATGGCCTATACCTCCTTTTTCCAACATCCTCAGCCAGAAAATAGCGTCACGGGGCGATTCCCTGTGACCGTCCGCACCATGCTGCAATCTCAGCAATCAGCTCCAGGGGCAGCGGTTTCTCATAGGGAAACTGGATGGCCCCCTTGCTGGTTTTGTATTCTGTAAGCTGATTCGCAAAAGCACGCACCGCGTCCGGGCCCGGATACAAACCAATGTGCTTTTTGAACGCTGCAAACTGGATAAGGTTCCGCTTTTTCCAGTAAGTCGGCATACTCCAGGAAATTTTTTGAACGGCATCCGGCAAGGCATTTTTAATGATGTCGTTGATTTGGCGAAGGTATGGCTGGGCATTTTCCGGCTGCTGTGCAATATATTCCTCAATGGTTTGCGGCGCTGGACCGCAGTAATGATCTTGATTGGTACGTTTAAAGCTCCGCCCACACTTTGGACACTCCCACATGGTTTTCCACCTCTGTTATGTTATATTCAGGACTGAGTGCTATTGCAGCTCCACCGCCTTAAAGATAGTATTTTATTTATCATACCACAAAGCAGCACATTCTTAAATCCGGGATAAGTAAAATTTGCGCCCATTTATCATAGTCCTCTATTGGGGAATTACACTCTAGTTTTCCGCATACACTCCACCAGTGAAAGAATTAGAGGAGTGTTGCAGCTTGAAGGAGAACATCGAGGAACGGGCCTGCCGTCTGGCTGTGTACATGATCGAGAACCGCGCCACCGTTCGCGCCGCGGCACAGAAATTTGGAATCAGTAAAAGTACCGTACATATAGAAGTAACTTAATAGAACGGTTACTCTGGAGCATCCGATAGTAAAGCAGCGCCAGCCCGCAGAAAACGGGCTGGCGCTGTAGTGTTTTTATAGTTCCTCTGTCTTAAAGAGACCGCCGAAAATTTTGTGTAAAAGCGAATAGCAGACATCCTTTCCGTCAAGAATGTGAGCAGAAACCACAGAC
>CALWWW010000013.1 GCA_944385365.1 uncultured Oscillospiraceae bacterium
ACATCTTGTGCCGTCCGGTTTCGTCAGACACTATATATTGTGGAATTTTAGTCCAAGGGCTTCATCGTGGGGAACAGAATCACATCACGGATGGAATCCGCGCCGGTCAGCAGCATGACACAACGGTCAATGCCGATACCCAGGCCGCCCGTGGGGGGCATACCATACTCCAACGCCGTCAGAAAATCCTCGTCCATCATACCGGCCTCGTCGTCGCCCTTGTCCCGCAGCTCCACCTGCTTCTGGAAGCGGCCGCGCTGATCAATGGGGTCATTGAGCTCGGAGAATGCGTTGCCCATTTCACTGTGGCAGATGAACAGCTCGAAGCGCTCCGTCAGGCGGGGGTCCTTGGGAGACCGCTTGGCCAGCGGGGACACATCCACCGGGTGCATGGTGATAAAGGTGGGCTGAATCAGCTGCTTTTCCACCCGCTGATCGAAGCACTCATACAGGGCGTTGCCCCAGGTCTTATCCGCCGTCTCCGGCAGCTCCACACCGATGGCAGCGGCAGCAGCCACGGCTTCCTCATCGCTGTCGATGGCCATAAAGTCAATGCCGCAATACTTCTTGACAGCTTCGTGCATGGGCATACGGGGCCAGCCGGGCGCCAGATTGATCTTCTCGCCCTGCCATTCCATCTCATAGGTGCCCAGCAGCTTCTGAGCCGCAGAGGTCAGCAGATCCTCAAAGAGGTCCATCATATCATTGAAATCCGCATACGCCTGATAGAGCTCAATGGTGGTAAACTCCGGGTTGTGCTTGGGGTCCATACCCTCATTGCGGAAGATACGGCCAATTTCGTACACACAGTCCATGCCGCCGACGATCAGCCGCTTCAAGGGCAGCTCGGTGGCAATCCGCATATACATATCGATATCCAGCGTGTTGTGGTGCGTGATAAAGGGCCGGGCCGTAGCGCCGCCGGAAATGGTATTCAATACCGGCGTCTCCACTTCCATATAGCCGCGGTTATCCATGAAGTCACGGACATGCTTGATGAACTTGGAGCGAATCTCGAAGTTCTTGCGGACCTCGGGATTGACGATCAAATCCACATAGCGCTGGCGGTACCGGGTCTCCTTGTCGGTCAGGCCGTGGAACTTCTCGGGCAGCGGCAGCAGAGACTTGCTCAGCAGCGTCACCTTCTCGGCCCGGACGCTCATTTCACCCCGCTGGGTGCGGAACACGGTGCCGTCAACGCCGACAATATCACCGATATCGTATTTCTTGAAGAGATTATAGCACTCCTCGCCCACTTCGTCCTTCCGGACATAGAGCTGAATCCGGCCGGTCTTGTCCTGCAAATCGCAGAAACTGACCTTGCCCATGCCGCGCTTGCTCATGAGACGGCCGGCCACGGACACCGGCTGGTTCTCCATGGCGTCAAAGTTGGCCTTGATGGTGGCGCTGTCGCTGGTTACCGTAAATTTTGTCAGCTGGAAGGGGTCATTGCCGCTCTCCTGCAGCTGGCTTAGCTTCTCCCGGCGGATGCGCACCTGGTCGCTGTACGACACCTCGGGCTGTTCATTTCTCTTTTCTTCAGACACTGGGTTACCTCCTTTGCCGTATCAGGCCTTCTTCTCCACAGAGATGATCTTGAACTTCAGCATGCCCACCGGGGCCTCCACTTCCACCGTGTCGCCCTCGGTCTTGCCCACCATGGCGCGGCCAAAGGGAGAGTCATCAGAGATGCAGCCCTCCATGGGGTTGGCCTCCTGGGAACCGACGATGGTATAGGTCTCCGTCTCGTCCACATCCAGGTCCAGGACGGTGACAACGCAGCCCAGACCAATGCGGCCGCTGTTTTCCTCGCTGGCGTCGTCGATGATGACGGCATGGGCCAGAATGTTCTCCACCTCGGCAATGCGGCCGTAGAGCTTGGCCTGTTCGTTCTTGGCCTCGTCATATTCACTGTTCTCAGAGAGGTCGCCAAAACTGCGGGCCTCTTTCAGATGCTCTGCCACCTCTTTTTCCCGGGTGGTCTTCAGATAGTGGAGCTCGTCCTCCAGCTGCTTCAGGCGGGCGCTGCTGATCTTGTATTCCTTAGCCATAGATACGATCCTTCCAAATTTTATCATTTATTGTGCAGACAAAGATTTGTCTGATGCGTTATCCTGTTGATTATAGAAGATTCCGGTTCCTTCGTCAAGTAGATTCTTGGAACAATGCCAGAGCGGCCTGCATCTGCGGGTCCTCCTCCATGGGCAGCTGATTATAATACAGCTTGACGGCCTCTTCGTCGCTGAGTTCCACCACCACGTCAGGGGTGATGCCCACGCCGGTGAGACTGACGCCCTTGGGCGTATAGTATTTGCCGATGGAAATGGCGATGGCTGAACCGTCAGACAGAGGGAAGGTACTCTGGAAATTGCCCTTGCCATACGTCTGAGTACCGACGATCTCCGCCGCGTCGTACTCCTGCAATGCCGCCGCAAAGAACTCCGCCGCGGAATACGATTCATTATTGACCAGCACCGCCATGGGCAGGTCCACGCAAGCGGCATCGGATTCGTCAATTTCCTCCTCACCGGCATAGTCCACGCTGCGGAACAGCACACCCTCCGGCAGCAGATAGTCCAGCAGCTCCACCAACTCTGTTTTCATACCGCCGGGGTTGTTGCGGACATCGAAAACAATGGCTTTCGCCCCTTCAGCCTGGGCCTGTTCCACCGCGGCAATACTCTGGCGGGCACTATCGGCGTCAAAATTGGCAATGGTGATGATAGCGATTTTATCCTCAGTCATGGTATAGGTGGCCACGGCCTGCTGGACATTGCCCCGCTTCAGCGTCACATCGTAGGGTTCCCCGTCACGGGTCAGGGTCAGCAGCACCTCTGTCCCCTCTTCACCCCGGACCCGGTTTACCGTTTCCTCCTGTCCCAGCTCCGTCACCGATTCCCCTTCCACATGGGTCAGCACGTCGCCCACCTGGATACCGCCCTGGTCAGCCGGTCCGTCAGCCGTAACTTCCATAATGCGGAATCCATCCAATCCATCCTCTGGCAGGATGGTGACGCCGATGCCCACATAAGCGTTATTCATCTGCTCCAAATAGGCATCGTAATCGTCAGCGGAGATATAGTAGCTCCATTCGTCGCCGGTGGCGGCGATCATACCGGCGGCTGCGCCGTCGGCCAACTGCTCCGGGTCGTATTCATCGACAAAGTACGCGTCCAGATACCGGCTGATCTCCTCGGTCTTGGCCGTCCACGGCGTGGACAGCAGGGCGCTGCCCAGCTCCTGATAGGTGATGCAGAATGTCACCGCCGCACTGGCGGCCATCAATCCCAGGACCATGGCCACTTTCCAGAATTTTTTCAAGGTTTGACTCCCTTCTGCCATAAAATCAAGGACACCCACAGTGTGCCCCGCTCCGGGCACACTGTGGGGCTTTGGAATCTTCGGTTAGATAGAGATGTAGTCCATGGGGTTGACATTGGCGCCGCCGTAGAACACCTCAAAGTGCAGATGTGCGCCGGTGCTCCAGCCGGTGCTGCCCACGTAGCCGATGATGTCGCCCTGGTTGACATAGTCGCCCACGGACACCACATAGTTGGTCATATGGGCATACAGGCTGCCGTAGCCGTCATTATGGCTGATGGAAACATAATAGCCGTTGACGCTGCTGTAAGTAGCCGTAGTCACCGTGCCGCTCTTGACCGCATAAATGGGCGTACCGGCACCGGCGGCCAGGTCCACGCCATAGTGCATGGAATAGTAGCCGTAGATGGGGTGCTCCCGATAGCCGTAGGCACAGGACACATAGCAGCTGCCTGCCGGCAGCGGGGACACAAAGCCGCTGCTGTTGGCGCCGCCGCTGGGACGGCTGATATTGCCGCTGGCGGCCTCCTGACGAGCCGCTTCAATCTCCCGCTGGGCCTCTTCATCGGCCAGTGCGTCCTCGTAGGCCTTCTGGGTCTCCAGAATCTGCTGGCGGACTTCCTCCTCCAGCGCGTCATACGTCTCGCTGGCGGCTTTCAGTTCGTCCTGCTTGCTCATCAGCTCGGTGATCATGGCATCGGCTTCGGCCCGCTGCTCGGACAGCTGCTGCTCCAGCACGTCCTGCTCGGCCTTGGCAGCCTCCAACTCGGCACGGCCCGCCTCCACTTCCGCCTTGGCGGCGGAAATCTGGTCGGCCACATCCCGCAGCTGCTGCAGCATGATCTGGTCGGCTTCGCTGATCTCATGGATCATATCGATCCGGTCCAGCAAATCGGTAAAGCTGCTGGCATTGAACAGCACAGACCAATAGGACACGTTGCCCGTCTCCTCCATGGCCCGCAGGCGCAGCTTGTACTGCTCGTTGAGCTCCGTCTCATTTTCCAGAGCCTGGTCCAGCTCCTCCTGCTTGGCGGCAATCAGCAGGTTATACTGCTGAATCTGCTGGTTCAGGTTTTCCACCTGCTGGCGGGTCAGCTCGATCTGCTGATCGATGTTGGCCTTCTTATCCACGATGGACTGGGTTTCCGATTGGTTGTCGGCGATTTGCTGCTGCAAATCCGCCGCCTGTGCGGCAATCTCGTCGGCCTTGCTCTGCAAGTCGTTGATCTTGCTTTTCAGCTCCGACGACGAGGCCGCCGATACGGGAACCGGCAGCACACTGAGGAAGACGCCGCCCAGCATCAGCACCGACAGGACGATGGCGACGATGGAAACGAGTAATTTGCGTTGTTTCATGGTATGCCTCCCAGATGATCAGACGTTCAGGAACTTACGGATGGACAGAAGACTGCCGAAGACGCCCACCATAAAACCGGTGATGGCATAGGCGGCAATCATCAGATACAGCACCTCGGAGAAGGGCACCACGGTGAACAGCCGCAGCGTATCCACCGAAGCGATGCGCTCCGCCACCAGCTTGTACAGGCCCCACTCCAGGAAGAAAGCCACAGCGGCGCCGAACATGCCCAGAATAAATCCTTCCACCACATAGGGCATCCGGATGAATCCGTTGGTGGCGCCCACCATACGCATGACGGCAATTTCATCCTTGCGGTCATACATGGCCAGCTTAACGGTATTGGAGATAATCAGCAGAGACACCACCAGCAGCACGGCGATGATGGCCACCGAAGCAATCCGCAGCACATGCTGCAATGTGGTGAAGCCCTCGGAGATCTCATAGTGGGCCGACACGTCGGCCACGCCCTGAATCTGCCGCAAATCGTTTTCCGTCTGCCGCATGAGGGTGTTGTCCTCCAGGGTGATCACAAAGCGGTCCCGCAGAGTGTCGGATTGCAGTCCGGCAAAGGCTTCGGGATCGTTCTGTTCCTCCACGAAGTTTTGCAGGGCTTCTTCCCTGGAAACAAACTGGGCGTTATGAACGTTTCCGATCATATTGATTTGAGACCCGACGCTCTTGGCCTGATCCTCCGTATAGGTCTCGTCAATATAGACGATCATTTCATTTTCTTGTTCCAGCTCCGTCACCATAACGCTGAGATTGTACAGAATCAGACTGAAGCTGCCCATGATGATCAAGCAGGCAACGGTGACGCAGACTGCCGCGAAGGACATGAAGCCGTGGAGGAAAATACCCCGGACGCCTTCGCGGATCAGATAACCAAATTTATTCCTCTTCATACGTATAGTACCCGTCCATTCCGTCGCTGATGATTTTGCCTTCGTCGATGGCCACCACACGCTTGGTAAAGCGGTTGACCAAATCCCGTTCGTGGGTAACCACCAGAACGGTGGTACCCAGGGCGTTGATGTGCTCCAGCAGCATCATGATCTCCAGAGAGCGGGCCGGGTCCAGGTTTCCCGTGGGCTCGTCGGCGATGATGATGGAAGGATTGTTGACCAGCGCTCTGGCGATGGCCACACGCTGCTGCTCGCCGCCGGATAGTTCGTTGGGCAGGCGGTGGCCCTTCTTGTCCAAGCCGACCAATCCCAGCACATAGGACACCCGCTTATGGATGACCTTTTCCTTGGCGCCCACCACGCGGATGGCAAACGCCACGTTTTCATAGACCGTCTTGTTCTCAATGAGCCGGAAGTCCTGGAACACCACGCCCAGGGTGCGGCGCATAAACGGGATGGAACTCTGTTTGATGGATTCCACTTTAAAGCCGTTGACCTGCACCGAGCCGGAGGTGGGCCGCAGCTCTGCCGTCAGCAGCTTGATGAGGGTGGACTTGCCGGAACCGGACGGTCCCACCAGAAAGACGAACTCTCCGTCATCGATGCGAAGATTCACCCCCCGCAACGCCTTGGTTCCGTTGTCGTAGGTTTTCTTCACGTTCTGAAACTCAATCATGTCATCACTCCAGAAAGTAAACTCAGATCAGGCGGTTTTCCCTGGATACCAGGTACTTCTTGACCATCAGGGCCACCTTGAAAATGATGGCGTGGTCAAACTCCCGCAGATCCAGGCCCGTCAGCTTCTTGATCTTCTCCAGGCGATACACTAGGGTGTTGCGGTGGACGAAGAGCTTGCGGGATGTCTCCGAAACGTTCAGATTGTTCTCAAAGAACTTGTTGATGGTGAACAGCGTCTCCTGGTCGAGAGAATCAATGGAGTTTTTCTTGAAGACCTCGGACAGGAAAATCTCACACAGCGTCGTGGGCAGCTGGTAGATCAGACGGCCGATGCCGAGATTCTCATAGCTGAGAATGCTCTTTTCCGTGTCGAAAACCTTGCCCACCTCAATGGCCACCTGGGCCTCCTTATAGGCGTCGGCCAGCTCCCGCAGATGGTTGGCAATGGTGCCGATGCCGATGGCTGTCTTGATAAACAGCTCCGCCTTGAGGGTATCCTCCACCGACTGGGCGATCTTGAACAGCTCTGCGCTCTCCACATTGGCCGGGACCTGCTTGACGATGGCAATGTCCGTCTCGTTGATGCTGAGCACAAAGTCCTGCTGCTTGTCGGTGAACATGTTTTGCAGCACATCCACCGCCGCCACGTCGGCACGGCCGATCTGGCGGATCAGAAACACAGCCCGCTGTACATCGGTGGCAAAATGCAGTTCCTTGGCCCGGATGTAAATATCGCCCGGCAGAATGTTGTCGGTGATGATGTTCTTGACAAAGGTGCCCTTGTCGTGCTTTTCCTCATAATAGGTCTTGGCGCCGTTGAGCGCCACATAGGCCATGATACACAGGCTTCTGGCCGCCTCGTCGTCGCCGTCGGTAAAGACGGCGTAATCAAAATAAGAACTCCAGCTGGACAGCGGTTTGAACGTCTTCTTATCCACAATGACAATGGAGTCCGGCGCACTGTTGAGCTTGATGACTGCGTCCGACCATTTCTCCCCGATCATGGCAGTATCACTGCACGAAATCACATTACCATCAGAGTCGATGACGCCGATCATGCGATCGGTGGCATCCTTCATCTGGACGATGACGCTCTGAAACACCCGACTGGACATACGATGCCCTCCCCTTCAAAATAACGCATAACAACGGAATACACAAATATTCACATAGATTCTACACTGCTTTTGTCCATATTTCAAGAGGTATTTGACATTTTATTTCAAAATGGTCGCTGATATTTGTTTCTTTTTGCTATATGTCCCTGGAAACATACCGATTTTTCAGGAAAACCGCGGTCTTTTCCCGAAAAATCGTTGTGCATAATGACTAAGCCCGCAGCTGTAAAATTTCTTCCTGTTCCAGAACGCGGCAGTCTCCTTTGGGAAGATTCCCCAATTCCAGCGGTCCTTCCGCCACACGCTTGAGGTATCGGACATATAGACCACGGGAGGCCATCATCCGGCGGACCTGATGATATTTGCCCTCGTGGAGCACAATGCGGCTTTTGCCCGGTCCCAGGGGCGTTAGCTCCGCAGGCAGACAAACGTCCCCGTCCCGCAGCACAATGCCCTGCTGAAAGGCTTCCACATCGGCGGCGGTACTCTCCCCGTCGTGCTCCGCTTCATAGACCTTGGGTACCCGGTGCTTGGGCGAAATCAGCCGGTGCAGCAGCGCGCCGTCATTGGTCAGCAGCAGCAATCCCTCCGTCTCCTTGTCCAGCCGCCCCACCGGCGACAGCTCCATGGAGCGGTACGGCTCCGGAAGCAGCTCCATCACCGTCGGGTCCCGCGGGTCTTCGGTAGACGTCACATATCCGGCCGGTTTATGGAGCATCAGCACCACAACGCCGGGGCGGGCAATGGGCTGCCCGTCCACCAATATGGTGTCGGCGGCGGCGTCCACTTTCTGCTCCGGCGTGCGGGCTGCCTGGCCGTTGACGGTAACCCGTCCGGCCCGGATGATTCCTTTTAATTCTCGGCGGGAGGCCACGCCGGCCTCCGACAGCACTTTGTCCAACCGCTGCATACGGTCCCTCCTGTTATGATTTCCGGCTTGTCATATTTGTCCCACAGGGCGAATACGCTATAGCACCAATGGTAAATTTCAGATTGGGGGAAAACAACATGGTAGTTGTCACCACAAAAGTATCCAAGGGAAAACTGGTCGCCATTCTGCTGATCCTCGCGGTCATCGTGGGTCTGCTGGTCACGCTGGGATCCAAGGCCGATCAGGAAGCCGACGCCGCCGCAGAATCGGCTCTGACGGTCTCCAACAACGAGGAGCGCGTGGCGTATCTGCAATCCCTTGGCTGGGAAGTCACCGAGGAGCCGGTGGAGTCCCAGGAAGTCCGCATCCCGGCGGAACTGCCGGACGTTCTGGTGCAGTATAATGAATTGCAGAAAAGCCAGAACTTTGATCTGACCCGCTACGCCGGCAAAACCGTCTCCCGCTTCGTCTACGAGGTTCTCAACTATCCGGACAGCGCCGAACGGTTTTTCGCCACGCTGCTGGTCTACGAGGACACGGTCATCGGCGGCGATGTGACCTCGGCCAGCCAGGACGGGCTTATGCAGGGCCTGCAGTTTCCGACGGGTCGTTGACGATTTCCCACAGGGAAATCACGGGAATCCGGGCCAGCTGGGCCTGACGGACCATCCAGCCGGTGCCGCCCTTGCCGCCGTCGTAGAAGCTGACCACCACATCGCACCGCTCCAGCATCCACTGGTTGCGCCGCACCATACACTGGGGCGTGTACGCTTCCTGTATCAGGATCACATGGCGGCAGGCGCCGCACAGACGGCGATAGCGCCGCCGATCCGCCGCCGTCCATTGATCCGCCTGCCCGCGGCATGGCAAAACCGCCCACAGCTCCGTCTGTGGGCGTTCTTCCTGCAGCCGCAGCACCGCTTCGGCAAACAGGGTGTCGCTGCCTCTGGCCATGCCGCAGAGAAACACGTTCACGCCCTTATCGCTGAGATG
Organism: uncultured Oscillospiraceae bacterium; assembly: GCA_944385365.1. Classification (GTDB taxonomy): domain Bacteria; phylum Bacillota; class Clostridia; order Oscillospirales; family Oscillospiraceae; genus Avoscillospira_A. The sequence goes on from CALWWW010000013.1 coordinate 9,244, forward strand.
GCGAACCGTCTCCAGCAGGCAGTCTTTCAGCAGATCGCAGCGGGGGTCCTCCTCGTGCTCGCCCCAGGGCAGACGCCCGGGCCGGTGTCCCGTAAATGCACAAATCAAGGGAGTAACCTCCTTCCCGTTTCCCGAAATAATAATAAAGTGTGTTGGTTTTCCGCTTCACCGTCTCTATCTCCCTGGGCAAAGCCGTAGGCGCTGGGGAGGGCAGCGGTTCTTTCAACCTTGTAGTTTTTGCAAAAACTGCTGCATTCTTTTGGTTACCAGTTCCTGTTGTGTCATCCGGAGCAGCGCATCCCGGCTCACCCATTGATAATCTGTGGTTTCGCCCTCCTGCAAACGCACACTTTCTTTCTCACAGCTTGTGACGCATAAAAATTCCACATAGATAGATCGATTGGTCTCCGATACCGTGCGTCCCACCTCGGTTAATTGTTCCGCAGCAATTCCGGTTTCCTCCAAAAGCTCCCGTGCCGCACATTCCGCAGGACTTTCTCCTTGCAGCGCGGACCCTCCTGCCGTCGCTTCCCACATGCCGCCAAACCGCTTACGCTCGTCCCGGAGCATTAGCAAATAGGTACCGTCTGTGTGCTTTACGATGATATCACAAACCAGATGGAACAGTCCGGCTGGGATGGCCTCTCCACGAATCAGCGTCACGCCCTCCACTCGATTGAGCTGTGCATCATAGGCGTCCCATACTTCCATATTGTTCACCTCACAGCAGCTGTTCTACCAGTATTCAGTATTTGTCGAATAGTATAGCATACTTCACTCTGTAAAAAAAGGGTTGCAATTCCATCACACCATGGTATAATACGAGTGTAGCAACTGAATAGCATGTCTTCGGGGCAGGGTGAAATTCCCGATCGGCGGTGACAGTCCGCTAGCGGCAACGCATGAACCGGTGCAATTCCGGTACCGACAGTATAGTCTGGATGGGAGAAGATATGACGTATTCCCTTAAAAGGGTCCGTCGTCACCTGGAAGACAAGTCTTTCAGGTGTTTTCTATTTTTTAGACGAGGTGATCCCTATGAAAGAACTTCTGCAAACCGCATCCGAAAACGTCTCCTTTCTGCTGGTGAGCCTGCTGGTCTTCGCCGCTCTGGTGGCCGTGGCCAAGCTCTCCGAACGGCTGGTCCACGCCGACCTGCACCGCCCCGCTCAGTCCCGTTACATCGCCTTTGTGGCCATGTCCGCTGCTTTGGGCGGCATTCTCATGTACTTTGAGATTCCCCTGTTCTTCGCTCCCTCCTTCTATCAGCTGGACCTGAGCGAAATCCCCGTTCTGATCTGTTCCTTCTATCTGGGCCCCGTGGCCGGCGTCATCACCGAATTCCTGAAAGTGGTGATCAAGCTGTTCATCAAGGGCACTTCCACGGCGTTCGTCGGTGACTTCGCCAATTTCGTCGTAGGCTGCACCTTCCTCTTGCCCGCTACCATCTTCTATCACATCCGCAAGACGAGAAAGATGGCTGTGATCGGCATGGTGGCCGGTACCATTATCATGGCTATCTGCGGCAGCCTGTTCAACGCCCTGTACCTGCTGCCCACCTTTTCCGTCCTCTACGGTATGCCCCTGGATGCCATTGTCGGCATGGGTAAGGCCGTCAACCCCGCCATCAACAGCGTGACCATGCTGGTACTGCTGGCGGTTGTTCCCTTCAATCTCCTCAAGGGCGCTGTGGTCTCCGTGGTCACCTTCGCTCTCTACAAGCGCACAGAGCGTGCCCTGTCGAGAGTGATGCTGCCCCAGCAGCGTCCCGCCCGTCACGGCACGGTTTCCTGAACAACACACAAAACCGCCGCACCGGTCATCTTCCACCGGCGCGGCGGTTTTTTTATATTCGATATGGGATGTGTTCCAGGTCCAGCAGGAGCCGTTTCCGTTCCAGGCCACCGGCATAGCCGCCCAGGCGGCCATCGGCAGCCAATACTCGATGGCAGGGGATGACGATGGAAATGGGGTTCCGTCCCACCGCGCCGCCCACCGCCCGTGGGGACGAGTGCAGTATGGCGGCCAGTTGGCCATAGGTCCGGCTCTCCCCTGCCGGAATTTCCCGCAGCAGCGCCCAAACCTGTTGATCAAAGGCGCTGCCCTGGGGCCGGACCAGCCCGGGAAACGGTTCCAGCTGTCCCGCAAAATATCGCGCCAACCAGTCCCGCAGCTGTTCGAGTACTGGACATAGCTCCATCTGTACATAGTCCAGGTCGTGTTTCCGGCCAAACTTGCGCTGCCCTTCCATCCACAGGCCCACCAGGGCCTCGTCGTCGGCCAACGTTGTCAGCATTCCCAAGGGGGATGGGATTTTTGCAAGATACATCATATCCGTACCTCCAAAAACGGTGCGCCGTCTCTCCGGCGCACCGTTATCATTTACATTACATGGATTTGACTTGATCGAACTGGTCACAAACCGCCTTGGACGGTGCAGGCGTCAACAGGCTCACCACCATAATGGCAGCACAGGCCAGCAGGAACGCCGGGAGCAGCTCATAGAGGTCCCAGGCACCGCCCAGGGGCCGCACGGCATATTTCCACACAAAGACCATGACACCGCCCACTACCATCCCAACCAGAGCGCCATATTGATTGGACCGCTTCCAGAACAGTGCCGCCAGGACCACGGGGCCGAACACCGCACCGAAGCCCGCCCAGGCAAAGGAGACGATGGAAAACACAGAGCTGTCGGGGTCCCTTGCCAGATAGACGCCGATCAAGGCAATGAGAACCACTGTGGTTCGGGCCACCAGCATGGTGGTTTTTCTAGACATCTTGATTTTCAGAAAGTCCTGCATCAGGTTCTGGGAGACGCTGGAGGCCGCCGCCAGCAGCTGGGAATCAGCGGTGGACATGGTGGAGGCCAGAATACCGGCCAGGACCAGACCGGCTATGCAAGCCGCCAAAACGCCGTGGCTGCTCAGCAGATCGGAAAACCGGACAATAACCGTCTCGGAATCGCTGCCCGCCAGAACAGGAATGGCTCCCGCCTTAGTGGCGGCGTTGCCCACAATGCCGATGGCCAGGGCCACAAACATGGCGATGATTACCCAGCCGGTGGCCACACGCCGGGACAGCTTCAACTTTTCCGCGTCCTCAATGGCCATAAACCGCAGAAGAATATGGGGCATTCCGAAATAACCCAGTCCCCAGGCCAATGTGGAAACCACCGTCAGAATGCCGTAGGGCTTGGCGGTACCGGTGGCCACGTCATGGGTGGCGCTCAGTCCCAGGTAGCCGGGCAGGGACCGGGCATTGTCCAGAACATTGTCAAAGCCGCCGGCCACATGGACGCCAAACAGCAGCACGGCGAACAGAGCAATGGTCATAATAATGGACTGGATAAAGTCAGTGGTAGACGCTGCCAGGAAGCCGCCCATGGTGCAATACAGGACGATAACGGCGGCGCTGATGAGCATGGCCGTCACATAATTGACGCCGAAGATGCTGGAAAACAGCTTACCGCAGGCGGCGAAGCCGGAGGCCGTATACGGAATAAAGAAAATCAGGATGAACACGGCGGCGATTCCGCACAGCAGGTTTTTCTTGTCGCCGTAACGGTTGGAAAAGAAGTCCGGCAAAGTAATGGAGCCGGTGGCATGGGTATAGCAGCGGATACGTTTCGCCACAATGAGCCAGTTGATATAGGTGCCCAAAACCAGACCCAGGGCCGTCCAGCCTGCGTCGGCCACACCGGTTAAGTACGCCACGCCGGGCAGGCCCATCAAAAGCCAGCTGCTCATGTCAGAGGCTTCGGCGCTCATGGCTGTCACCAGGGGACCCAGCTTGCGGCCGCCCAAATAAAAGTCGTCGGTGTCGTTGTTTTTCTTGGAGCAGACATAGCCCACATAGAGCATACCCAGCAGGTATACGGCAATGGTGACCATAATGCACACATGTGCAGTCGTCATAGGGATTCCTCTCTTCCTTCCGTGGGAAACGGTATTGCAGAATGGAGGTATCTTACCATAAACAAAATTAGACTGCAACACAGAACGTAGTTCAGACTTTTTTCTTTCATTTCCTTGAAAACACCCTGATATCAATGGATTTTAACTGTACAAAAACAGAAATGAATCCAGACTATTTTCAAGAATTTTTTCGAATCTCCCGCAGCAGCATGGGCATCACCGTTTTGGCATAGGATTTCAGGGAGTAATCGCCGTTGCAGATGCACCAATCGTACATCAGCGCCCGTTCACACAGGGCATACAGTTTTGTAATCTCATTAACAGAGAGGTCGGTCCGCAGCTCTCCCCTGCTCTGGCCCTCCTGGACAATCTGCCGCAGCAGCTTATAGTAGATACGGTTGTGGTCCAGCAGATGCTTCTCGCCCTTAGTGGTCAACTGGGTGGAATACAGCCGGGCCAGCAGGTCCAGCGATACGGAATTCTCAATGAGCTGGAACAGCTCCTGATTGAGATACAGCAGTTTTTCAAAGCTGTCCATATCGTCCGTCAGTGTGGGAATCAATTCCTCGTACTTCTCGTCAAACAGCATGGACAGAGAACTGAGCAGCGCGTCCTTGCCCTCAAAATAATGGTAGAAGGAGCCTTTGGAGGTCTCCGACAGTTCGATGATTTCGTCAACCGTAGTATGGTCATAGCCCTGCTCATAAAAAAGCCGCCAGGCCGCCGTGACGATTTTCCGCTTGGTGTTCTTGCCCCGTTTGTTCTTCATGGCTTCCTCCCGTAGCAAAAAAGCCCGCCAGTGTCCCGGCGGGCTTTGGTATTGGTCTTACTCGTTGTCCCAGTTGTGCCAGACGTTCTGGACGTCGTCGTCGTCCTCCATCATATCCAGCAGCTTCTCCATGTTCTTGATGTCCTCTTCCTTCTCCAGCTTCTGATAGTTCTGAGGAACCATCTCCACCTGGGCGGACACAAAGCTATAGCCCTTGGCCGTCAGGGCGTCGGCCACAGCGTTGAAGTCATCGGGATCGGTGGTGATCTCGAAGCACTCACCCTCATTGGAGAAGTCCTCGGCGCCGGCATCCAGGGCATCCATCATGACGGTGTCCTCTTCCAGCTCCTCCTCCTCGTTGTCGATGACCAGCACGCCCTTGCGGTCAAAGCTCCAGGCCACGCAGCCGGAAGCGCCCAGGTTTCCGCCGTACTTGTCGAAGTAGTGACGCATATTGGCGGCGGTACGGTTGCGGCTGTCAGTCATGGTTTCCACGATGACGGCCACGCCGCTGGGGCCGTAGCCTTCGTAGGTGATGGACTCATAGTTGTCGGTATTACCGGCGCCGGAAGCCTTGTCCAGCACGCGCTTGATGTTATCATTGGGCATGTTGGCGGCCTTGGCCTTAGTGATGACGGTGGCCAGACGGGAGTTGTTGGCGGGATCGGCGCTGCCGCCCTCCTTCACCGCAACAATCATCTCCTTGGAGATTTTGGTGAACATGGAGGCGCGCTTGGCGTCCTGCGCACCCTTGGTCTTCTGAATGTTATGCCATTTGGAATGTCCGGACATACAGTATTTCTTCCCTTCGTTTCAGTTGCAATTACATTGAATTATACCACAGCTTTCGGCCAAACTCAAGCTGTCAGCCGAATTTTACCACATCTTCGTGGACGGTGGACCGCAGAATCTCCAAATCAGGGAACCGCGTTTCCAGATACCGGGCCATGGTTTCACAGACAAGATTTTCCGTGGGATAGTGACCGGCATCAATGAGATTCAGCCCCAAATCCCGGGCGTCGGCAAACTGATTATATTTCAAATCCGCCGTCACAAAGGTGTCGCAGCCCAATGCCAGCGCCGTTTTGATGAATTCTCCGCAAGCGCCGCCGCCCACGGCCACCTTGTGCACCGGCTTGCCGCCGTCGGCGTAGCGGACACCGTCACAGTGCAATGCCGTCTTGACGCGCTCCAGGAAGTCCGGCAGGGCACAATCTGCCTTTAGCGTGCCGTACCGGCCCAGGCCGTAGAGCCGGCCCTGTTCGTCCTCCCCTGCCGGGGCCAGAACGCCGATCTCTGTCAGACCCAGGGCCTTGGCCAGCACATCATTGACGCCGCCGGGCGCGGAATCCAGATTGGTGTGCATATTGACCGCCGCCACACCGTGTTCAATCAGATGCAGGATGGTCTGCCCCACCGGGTCCCGGTCGTTGACGGTCTTTGCCGGGAAAAAGATCAGCGGATGGTGGGTCACCAGCAGCTGGGCCCCCTTTTCCACCGCCTCCCGTGCCACTGGGAGGAAGGGGTCCAGGGCCACCAAAACACGGGACACCGCCGCGTCCTCATGGCCGCACAGCAGACCCACGTTATCCCAGTCCTCTTTCATATGGGCCGGGGCCAGTTCAAACAACGCCTGTTCCAGTTCTTTGACGGTTCTCATAGTCTTCCTCCAATTCCCGCACCTGACGCAGGGCCGTCTCATAGTGGGCGCGCCGCTCCGCCAGACCATCCTCCTTGGCCCGGCTCAGACCATCCACGGTCCGGACCAGGGCATTCTTTACCCGTTCGATGTACGCCCGCACCAGAGCCGGGTCTTCCTCCAGCAGTTGGGGCGACACATACTGCTGTCCCGGCGTCAGCAGCGTTCCATCACCGTAACGGACCTCCATGACTGCATACAGGAAGCCCCCGTCCTGGACCAGCTTTTCCCGTTCAATCCGATAGCCCCGCTCACTGAGCCAACGGCGCAGATCGTTGCCGGAGGACTGGGGCTGCAAAATCCAGGTTACCGCCGGGTCATCGGCCCAGGAACACTCGGACAGAATTTTCACCATGGTGTCGCCGCCCATTCCGGCGCAGACCACCGCATCCACAGCGCCGGGGCCCAGAGCCGAAAGGCCGTCGCAGAGGAAAAATTCCATGCGGTCCGCCGTTTGGAACCGGGCGGCGTTCCGGCGGGCCGCCTCCAGGGGCTCCGGCCGCAAATCCATGGCGGCAACAGCGGCGGCGATGCGTTCCCGCAGCAGATGGATGCTCAAATAACCGTGGTCACAGCCCACATCGGCCACTCTAGCCCCCTGGGGCACCATCGACGCACAGCACAGCAGCCGTTTGGAAATGGGTAGTTTCATCGTTCCCTCCAAAAGAAAAGGGGCCGAATGGCCCCTTTGGTTCCAGTGGTTTACTTGTTGAGACCGGCAGCCTCGCTGGCCTCGATGAAGCGGTTGACCTGCTCCAGGAAGGGCTCCACCTGGATGCCGTGGACCATGCAGGCCTCCTCAACGGTCTCGCCGCGGGAGGAGGGGCAGCCCAGGCAATGCATGCCGATGGACAGGAACAGAGGGGCCGTCTGGGGGGCGATGTCCAGGATATCGCCGATGATGGTGTCCTTGGTGATCTGAGTAGCCATAATACTACACTCCTATCGTATATTTCAAAAAGAGCAAAACGGACAGGCTCCGGCCATGCCGGAACCTGCCCGAACGGAATTACTTGGTCAGGCCGGCAGCGGCAGCGACCTCGGCAGCGAAGTCATCGACCTTCTTCTCGATGCCCTCGCCCTTCTCAAAGCGGACGAACGCAACCAGCTTGATGGAACCGCCCAGCTCCTTGGCAACGGCCTCGATGTGCTTCTCCACGGAGATCTTGTTCTCCTTGACGAAGGCCTGCTGCAGGAGGCAGTTCTCCTCGTAGTACTTGTTCAGCTTGCCCATGACGATGCCCTCGCGGACCTTCTCGGGCTTGTTGGCCATCTTGGGATCGTTGGCCATCACAGCCAGCTGAATCTCCTTCTCCTTCTCCAGGACCTCGGGAGCCACGTCGCTCTTGTCGCGGAAAGAGGGGTTCATGGAAGCGATCTGCATGCAGATGTCCTTGCCCAGCTCGGTAACGGCATCGGCAGCGATGCCCTCAACCTCCATGTTGACCAGCACGCCGATACGGCCGCCCATGTGGGTGTAGGCCACGGTCACGCCGGTGTCGAAGCGGGCGAAACGGCGAATCTGGATGTTCTCGCCGATGACCAGAATCTTCTCGGGCAGAGTGGCCTCAACGGTCAGGTCGGAGCCGGGGTACTTGCAGGCCTTCAGAGCGTCCATGTCGGCGGGAGCGTCCTTGAGGATGACGGAGGTCACGTCGTTGACGAACTCCATAAACTTGTCGGACTTGGAAGCGAAGTCGGTCTCAGCGTTGATCTCAACGATGGCGCCGACACCGTTCTCCACGACGGCGTTGACAACGCCCTCAGCGGCGATACGGCCGGACTTCTTGGCGGCAGCGGCCAGGCCCTTCTCACGCAGCCACTCCACGGCCTTGTCCATGTCGCCGTCGGAAGCGGTCAGAGCCTTCTTGCAGTCCATCATGCCGACGTTGGTCATCTCGCGCAGCTTCTTAACATCCTGAGCAGTAAAAGCCATAATACAGTTCCTCCTGTAAATTCTAGTGTATAAGGATATCCCAAAAGATGCCCGCCTGGACGGATGAACAAGCGGGCATCTGCATTTTCATGCGATATAGAGATTACTCGGCAGCGGGGGCCTCGACAGCCTCAGCAGCGGTCTCCTCGCCCTGCTTGCCCTCGGTCACAGCGTTGGCCATGGTGGCAGCAATCAGGCGGATGGCGCGGATGGCGTCATCATTGCCGGGAATGACATAATCGACCTCATCGGGATCGCAGTTGGTATCAACGATGGCCACGACGGGGATACCCAGCTTGCGGGCCTCGGCAATGGCGTTGCGCTCCTTGCGGGGGTCAACGATGAACAGAGCGCCGGGGAGCTTCTTCATCTCCTTGACGCCGCCCAGGTACTTCTCCAGCTTGGCAATCTCGCCCTGGTGCTTGATAACTTCCTTCTTGGGCAGCATGGCAAAGGTGCCGTCCTCTTCCATCTTGCGCAGCTGAGCCAGACGATCAATACGGGTACGCATGGTCTTGAAGTTGGTCAGCATACCGCCCAGCCAACGGGCGTTGACATAGAACTGGCCGACTCTCTCAGCCTCTTCGCGGATGGCGTCCTGAGCCTGCTTCTTGGTGCCGACGAACAGGATGGACTGACCGTTGGCGGCCAGGTCGCGGACGAAGTTGTAGGCCTCCTCCAGCTTCTTCACGGTCTTCTGCAGATCAATGATATAGATACCATTTCTCTCCGTGTAGATGTAGGTTGCCATCTTGGGGTTCCAGCGGCGGGTCTGGTGACCGAAGTGGACGCCGGCCTCCAGCAGCTGCTTCATGGATACGACTGCCATAGTGTTTTTCCTCCTAAAATTCGTTTTTTGACCGCCACCCCATTCATCTCTCTCCGCTACCCAACCGGGCACGAAGCGGAAAGATCCCTGGGTGTGTGTGGTTCCATTGCACTTTTTCGCACAATACTTGCTAAGTATAAACGATTATGCCAAAAAGTGCAAGGTCTTTTTTCAGGTTTTTTCAAAAATCTCAAAAAGTTTTTTCCGGTTCTCCAGCGGCGAGCGCACCTGCTCCAGGCACACCTCCACCAAAATGATGTCGTCGCCGATCTGTTTGACGGCCTGCCAGGGGATACAATAGTCGTATTCCCGGCAGAACAGGCCGAAAAACCGCCGGGGTCCCGGCACAATGATGGCCACCAGCCGTCCGCAGGGCAGCTCCACCACCACATCCGAAACATAGCCCAACCGGCTGCCGTCGCAGATGTTGACCACCTCTTTGCACCGCAGTTCCGTAAATCGCTGCTGCATACTCAGCCCTCCCTTTTTGGGGGGCAACACCGCACAATTTTGCCTGCGGCCCTGGCCGGCCCTTTGGCCCCAACTGTACCGTTTGGAAATCTTGAAATACATCCAGTATTCCGGCGATTCCCAAACGTTCATTTGAGGCAAAATGACGCGTCCAGTCCTCTTGTCAAATTGTGTGGTGCTGCCTCAGGATTCTACGGCCAGTCTATGCGCCGGGGCTGCCGGTTATGAGGTGATGGCCCGGCGGATGGTATTGAGAGCGTTTTTCTCCAGTCGGGACACCTGGGCCTGACTGATGCCCACCTCTCCGGCCACTTCCATCTGGGTTTTGCCGTCGTAGAACCGCAGGGCCAGAATGTGCTTTTCCCGTGGATTGAGCCGGGCCATGGCCTCCCGCAAGGCAATCCGCTCCACCCATCGCTCATCGGTGTTTTTTTCATCCCGGACCTGATCCATCACCGTCAGCGGGTCGCCGCCGTCGGAATACACCGGTTCAAAGAGAGACACCGGCAGCGAGATGGCGTCCATGGCGTAGGTCACCTCTTCCAGCGGCAGCTCCAGCCGTTTGGCGATTTCCTCCATGGACGGCTCCCGGTTCTGCTCCGCCATCATCTGCTCCTTGCATTGGAGCACTTTATACGCCGTATCCCGCACGGAACGGCTGACGCGGATGGTACTGTTGTCCCGCAGGTATCGCCGGATTTCACCGGCAATCATGGGAACGCCGTAGGTGGAAAACCGCACCAGCTTCGTCTCGTCGAAGTTTTTGATGGCCTTTAACAGCCCAATACACCCCACCTGGAACAAATCGTCCGGATTTTCCCCCCGTCCGATGAATTTCTGAATCACCGACAGCACCAGCCGGAGATTCCCCTCCACCAGCCGTTGGCGCGCGTCCTCATCCCCCTGCTTGCTGCGGCGCAGCAGCTCCATCATCTCCTCGTTTTTCAGCGTTTTCAATTTCGACGTGTTGACGCCGCAGATCTCCACCTTACCCAGCATTGTACATCCCTTGTCCTTTCTGCCACTCCATCCGGAATGGCGACAGGCAAAGTATTTCCCACCCTGGGCGGTTTTATCCGGGATTTCCTCTGTTGTATAAAACTGCCGCCGGACAATCTGCACTGTCCGGCGGCAAGCGTCTTCTATCGTTTATTGTGCGTTCAGCACGGCTTCCAGAATGGCAAGGCCCTGGTCGATCTCCTCATAGGTGATGGTCAGAGGCGGCAGCAGCCGCACTTTTGTTTTGGCCGTCAGGGGAATCAAGCCCTGTTCGATGCACTGCTGCACCACCGTCTTGGCTTCCAGACCGTCGGCCAATTCAATGCCGATCATCAGGCCCAGGCCGCTGACGGATTTTACATGCTTCATTGTGGAGAGTTTCTTCCAGATATAATCGGCTTTCTCCGTGATCTGTTCCAGCATCTTGTCATCCAGCTTCTTGAAAACAACTTGGCCGCCGGCGCAGGCCACGGGGTTGCCGCCGAAGGTGGTGCCGTGCTGGCCGAAGCCCAGGACGTGCTCCGTCTTCTCTCCGAACAGAACCGCGCCCAGGGGCAGGCCGCCGCCGATGCCCTTGGCAATGGTGATGACGTCGGGCTGAATGCCGTAGTGCTCACAGGCCAGCAGCTTGCCGGTACGGCCAATGCCCGTCTGGACCTCGTCCACCATCAGGAGAATATCCTTTTCCTTGCAGAGTTTGGCCACGGCCTGGACATAATCCTTATCCAGAGCAATGACGCCGCCCTCGCCCTGCACCAGCTCCATCAGAATGGCCGTGGTGTTGGGGGTGATGGCCGCTTCCAGCTTGGCCAGATCGCCGGACTCCACAAACTGGAAGGCATCCACAAAGGGGAAGAAAAAGTTATGGAACACCTCCTGGCCCGTAGCCGACAGCGTTGCCATGGTACGGCCATGGAACGAATTCTTCAGGGTGATGATCTCGTTGTGCTCCTTGCCATACTTGTCAAAGCCATACTTCCGGGCCGTTTTGATGGCACCCTCGTTGGCCTCGGCGCCGGAGTTGCAGAAGAACACCTTTTTCATGCCGGTGCGCTCGCAGAGCATTTTGGCCAGCACGGCACAGGGTTCCGTATAGAACAGGTTGCTGATATGCTGCATCTTCCCTGCCTGCTCACTGACGGCCTGGACCCAATCGGCATCGCAGAAGCCCAGGGAATCCGCGCCGATACCGGCGGAAAAGTCAATATACTGCTTGCCCTCAGGGGAATAGCAGGTGGCGCCGTGGCCCCGCTCCACGCACAGGTCGAACCGGGCATAGGTACTGCACACATACTGTTGGTCGATGGTTTTCAATTCCTGGCTTGTCATAGTCTTCGCTTCCTTTACTCAATAGAACAGCGTGCCGTTGCCCAGGTCGGAGAACATCTCCAGCAGGATGGCATGCTCCTTGCGGCCGTCGATGATGACGGCCTCCTTGACGCCCTTGGCGATGGAATCCACACAGCAGGCAATCTTCGGCAGCATACCGCCGGAGATGACGCCCTGGGCCACCAGCTTGGGGACGTTGCTGATCTTGACCTCGTGAATCAGGGTGGATTCGTCGTCCTTATCCATCAGCAGGCCGGGAATATCCGTCAGGGACACCAGCTTGCAGGCTCCCAAGGCAATGGCCAGAGCCGCCGCCGCCGTATCGGCGTTGATGTTATAGGTACGGCCCTCACTGTCGGCGCCGATGGTGGCCACCACGGGAATCAGGCCGCTGTTCAGTGCCTGCTCCACAGGGAAGGTATTCACGTCTACAATGTCGCCCACCAGGCCCAAATCCTGCTCGGCGTGCTTCTCGCAGCGGATCATACCGGCGTCCACGCCGCACAGGCCGATGGCCTTGCCGTTGCGGGCGCAGAGACGGGCCACCAGGTCCTTATTGACCTTACCGGCCAGGACCATCTGGACCACTTCCATGGTCTCCTCGTCGGTATACCGCAGGCCGTTGACAAACTTGGCCTCCTTGCCGATCTGCTTGAGCAGCTTATTGATATCGGGGCCGCCGCCGTGGACCAGCACCGTCTTGATGCCCAGCATATTGAGCAGGATGATATCCTCCATGACGGCATCCTTGAGCCGCTCGTCGATCATGGCGTTGCCGCCGTATTTAACGACGATGGTTTTCCTCGTGTATTTCTTCATATACGGCTGCGCTTCGGTGAGCACATCCGCAATGGTCCGTTCTTTCACGTTCTTGTCCCCCTCGCTCAGGTTCTGTAATCGCCGTTGATCTTCACATAGTCGTAGGTGAGATCACAGCCCCAGGCCGTGGCGGAGCCGCTGCCCTGGTGCATTTCCACTTCCACGGTCACCACGTCCTCGGAGAGGATTTCCAGCGCTTTTTCCTCGCTGAATTCGTGGTGGGCAGCCTTTTCGCAGACCAGCAGACTGCCGGCCTTGGAGGACAGGGTCACTTCGATGGGTTCGATATCGAACTCGGCGTCGGTGTAGCCGATGGCGCAGAGAATCCGGCCCCAGTTGGCATCCTTGCCGAAGACGGCGGCCTTGAACAGGTTAGAGGAAATGACCGACCGGGACACCAGCCGGGCCGTCTCCTTGGTGGGTGCGCCGTTGACCTGGCAGACAATGGTCCGGCTGGCGCCCTCGCCGTCGGCGGCAATGCAGAAGGACAGCTTCCGGGTCACAAAGGCCAGTGCCTCGGCAAACGCCTTGTAGTCCTCCCCTTCTCCGGTGATCTCGTCATTGCCGGCCATCCCGTTGGCCATAATGGTCACTGTATCATTGGTGGAGGTATCCCGGTCCACGCTGACCTGGTTGAAGCTGTCGGGCACGTCATCGGACAGAGCCTTTTGCAGCATGGGGGCCGAAATGGCGGCGTCGGTGGTGATAAAGCAAAGCATGGTGGCCATATTGGGGTGAATCATGCCGCTGCCCTTGGCAATGGCCCCCATATGGCACGTCTTGCCGCCCACCGTAAACTCCACAGCCACCTCTTTCAGCTTCGTATCGGTGGTCATGATGGCATGGGCCGCAGCCTGGGAGCCCTCATAGGTAAGGGCATCCGCCAGCTGGGGGATACCCGTGGCAAAGGGTGCAATCTCCATTTCCTTGCCGATGACGCCGGTGGAAGCCACGATGATGTCCGTGGGCAGCAGACCCAGGGCCTTGGCCGTCAGGGCACAGGTCTCCTCGGCAATCTCCAGGCCGTTGGGAGCGCAGGTGTTGGCATTGCCGCTGTTGCAGATGACAGCCTGGGCATGGCCATCGGCCAGATGGTTCTTGGTCACCACAATGGGTGCGCCCTTGACTTTGTTCTTGGTATAGACGCCCGCCGCCGTGCACATGGTATCGCTGACGATCATGGCCAGATCGGATTTTGTCTTATTCTTCCGGATGCCGCACCAGATGCCGCCAGCCCGGAATCCCTTGGGGGCGCAAACGCCGCCGATTACTTCTTTCATAACAGGATCGTCTCCTTCTTCTTGTCTCAATTAAAGTCCCGTGTCCTCCGGCAGGCCCAGCATCAGATTCATGCACTGGACCGCTGCGCCGGAGGCGCCTTTTCCCAAATTGTCGAAGCGGGAAATCAGAACAATCTGCTCCGCCGTTCCCACAATGTAAATCTCCAGATCATTGGTGCCCGCCAGGGAATTGGCGTCCATGGTGCCATCCTCCGGCAGCTGGCCGTAGGGCATCACATGGATAAACCGCTGGCCGCCGTAATAGTCGGCAAAGGCTTTCGTCAAGTCCTCCGGCGTCATGGGCTTTTGCAGCAGCCGCGTGTGCAGGGGCACCGTCACCACCATGCCGCTGAAATAGTCGGCCACAATGGGGTTAAACACCGGCGGATAGGCAAGCCCGGCAATTTTCTGCATCTCCGGCAGGTGTTTATGCTTCTGGCCCAGGGCGTACTGCCGGGGGCTGTCGTATGTACCGGGCCGCTCCTCGGCCTCATAGGCGGCAATCATGTTCTTGCCGCCGCCGGAATAACCGGTAACGGAATGGGCCGTAAAGGGATAGTCCGGCGCGGCAATGCCCATGGACACCAGGGGTGCCGCCAGGGTGATAAAGCCTGTGGCATGGCAGCCCGGCACCGCCACCCGGTTGGCCGCCGCCACCGCCGCCCGTCGCTCTTTGGACAGTTCCGGCAAGCCGTAAACCCAGTCGGGCAGCGTTCGGTGGGCCGTGGAGGTATCCAGCAGCCGCACCGTCTGGGGCAGCTGTTCACAAATCTCTCTGGAAGCCGCGTCAGGCAGACACAAAAAACTGATGTCCGCTTCGCAAACCTTGGCAATCCGGGCATCGAGGTTTTTCCGGTCCGCCTCGGGAATCGTCAGCAGCTCCAGGTCCGACCGGTTCTGAAACCGTTCAAAGATTTTCAGACCCGTGGTTCCGGCGCTGCCGTCAATAAACACTTTCTTCATGGTGTATGCGCGCTCCTACTCGCTGTATTGGTGTTAATATTATACACCTCGCTTTGAATATTTCAAGAGTTATATGAATATTTATGCACCGCTTTTCGGTTCAGTCCCATTTTTTGTGAATATCACGCAGAAAATTATACGCGTATCCCCTTTGCTTTTGTGCATCTTTTCAGCACCGCGCAAAAGTGCGGCCGGACCCGCCGCAGGTCCGACCGCACGTTGGATTCAAATTTGCTGTTTTGCCGCGGCAATGAAGGCCCGGAACAGTGGATGCGCCCGGTTGGGGCGGCTCTTCAGCTCCGGGTGGAACTGAGCCCCCAGAAACCAGGGGTGATCGGGCAGTTCCACCATCTCCACCAGATGCCCGTCCGGCGACAGACCGCCCAGGCGAAGGCCCGCGCCGGTCAAAACGTCCCGATAGTCATTGTTTAGCTCATAGCGATGACGATGCCGCTCGTCAATGCGCTCGCTGCCGTAGATGGACCGGGCCAAGGTATCCGGCTGCAATACACAGGGGCAGCTGCCCAGGCGCATGGTGCCGCCCTTGTCGGTGACACCCACCTGATCCGGCATCAGGTCGATGACCGGATGGGTGGTGGCCGGGTTCAGCTCGCTGGAATGGGCGTCTTCCATACCGCAGACGTGGCGGGCGTACTCCACCACCATCATCTGCATACCCAGGCAGATACCGAACAGCGGTATCTTGTGTTCTCTGGCATAGCGAATGGAGGCAATCATACCCTCCACGCCCCGGTCGCCAAAGCCGCCGGGCACAATAATGCCCTGGCAGTGGCCCAGAAGCGGTTCCGCCGTCTCCGGCGTGATCTGTTCCGATTCCACCCAGTCGATTTTCACCCGGACCCCGTTCTCGATGCCGCCATGGGTCAGAGCTTCCACCACGCTGAGATAGGCGTCATGGAGGGCCGTATATTTGCCCACCAGGGCGATGGTCACTTCCCCCTTGGGGTGCTTGGCCTGTTCCACCATCCGAATCCAATCGTCCAGCTCCGGCTTACCGCAGGACAGGTTTAGATGCTTGATGGCCGCATGGGCCAGTCCCGCCTCTTCCAGCAGCAGCGGCACTTCATATAGAATGGAAGCCGTCAGATTGGGGATGGCGTTCTCTACAGGGATGTTGCAGAACAAGGAAATCTTCTGCAGAATCTCCAAGGGCACTTCTTGGTCGCAGCGGCAGAGAATCACATCGGGCTGAATGCCGATGGACAGCAATTCCTTGCAGGAGTGCTGGGTGGGCTTTGATTTCAATTCGCCGGAGCCGGGAATGGAGACGATGAGGGACACATGGATAAAGAGACAATTCTCCCGTCCCACTTCGCCGGCCACCTGGCGGATGGCCTCCAGGAACGGCTGAGATTCCATATCGCCCACGGTACCGCCGATTTCGGTGATCACCACGTCGGTTTTGCCGTCGTCCATATCATAGATGCGCCGCTTGATCTCATTGGTGATATGGGGGATGATCTGCACGGTGCCGCCCAGAAATTCCCCGGCCCGCTCCCGGTTGAGGACACTCCAATAGATTTTACCGGAGGTCACCGAGCTGTGTACCGTCAGATTTTCATCGATAAACCGTTCATAGTGACCCAAATCCAGGTCCGTCTCCGCGCCGTCGTCGGTGACGAAGACCTCGCCGTGCTGATAGGGGCTCATGGTGCCCGGGTCCACATTGATATAGGGGTCCAGCTTCTGAATGGTCACCCGCAGGCCCCGTGCCTTCAGCAGCCGTCCCAACGAGGCGGCGGCAATGCCCTTGCCCAATCCCGATACCACGCCGCCGGTGACAAAAATACGCTTGACAGCCATAGTCTCTCCTCCGTTTCCAAATTGAAAAATAATAGACAGAGAATACGCGTTTCTGCCGCCGCCGTCAAGCATATTTTCCCTGTTCCAATCAATTTTGTAGGATTATCCCAGAGTGTCCCGTTTGGCATGTCATTTTTTGGTGGTTTTTCAGCCATTTAAAGCAGTGCTATTCCACAAAGAACGCAATGTCCTCCAAATCCATGGACTCCTGCAAGGCCAGATTGATGCCCCATGCCACCAGCTTCGACAGCCGTTCCACCTGGGCGTCCATGTCCTGGGGAGTGATGACCATGGACTGCCCTCCCGTCAGCTTGTCCACACCGGCCTGGTCCAACGTCTCATCGTAGAGCCGGGCCACCGTCGGCAAATGGGCCACCGTCGGCACGCCCACGGCGATGACGGGAATGCCGAACCGGTCCTGATTGAAGGCCGCCCGGCCGTTCTGGACGCCGGAGCCCGGCGTAATGCCCGTATCGGCCAGCTGTACCGTCCGGCACACCCGGCGCAAATCGGAGGCAGCCAGGGCATCCACCACAATCATGCAGTCCGGTCCGGCCCGGTCCACCACGCCGCCCACCACCTCGGCACTTTCCAGGCCCGTCAGGCCCAGCACATTGGGCGCAATGGCCGATACGGGCCGGTAAGCTCCGAACAATGTGGGCATCCGCTCCACCAGATGGCGCGTCACCACCAGCTGCCGGACCACCTTGGGACCGATGGCGTCCGGCGTCACCGCCTCGTTTCCCAAGCCCGCCACCAGCACCGACTGACCCTTTTTCAGCGGCAGCAGGGACCGCAGCTGTCCGGCCAGCACCTGGGCCGCCCGCCGCAGGCTGTCCCGCTCCTTCTTCCCGTAGTCCACCAAATCCAGGGTCACATACGTTCCCACGGGTTTTCCCAGCTGCTGTTCCCCTTCCTCATCGAGAATCTGCACCGTGTTCACGGCCACGCCTTTCTGCTTCGTCTCCCGGGCCAGAACGCCGCGCAGTTCTGTCGTATGGGACGGGTCCTGTTCCCACAGCTCCTTGGCCTCCAAAGCCAGGTCCGTCCGTATCTGGTTCCAATTCATCCGGAAATCCACCTCCACGCCCCTAGTTTTCGGCCCGCAAAAACGGCTTATACAATTTTTCAAAATTTTTCTCATTTTCCTATTGATTTTTACAGGGACAGCCGCTATAATATGTTTCTGCATGAGACCATTCTTATGAATGAAACGCTATTGGAGGAGGTGTAATCGTGCCCAACATTAAATCTGCCAAGAAGAGAGTTCTGCTTTCCCGCGCTGCGAATGAGAGCAACAAGAAGGCTAAGTCCGTTCTGAAGACTTCTCTGAAGAAGTTTGAAGCTGCCGTCGCCGCCGGTGACGCCGCCCAGACCGATAGCGCTTACAAGGCAGCCGTGAAGACCATCGACCAGGCTGTCAAGAAGGGTATTCTTCACAAGAACACTGCTGCGCGCAAGAAGAGCAGCATTGCTCGCAAGATGAATTCCATCGCTTCCTAACGGGAACATCGAGCTTGTAAAGTCCTCCGATTTCTTCGGAGGACTTTTTCTTTTTCCTTGCTTCCCCGCGGGAACGGGGATATACTGTACCATATTGGTTTTTCCGGAGGTGTTGTATGGCTTCTCTCTTCGACCCTGTCACGATTCTCCCCGGCATCGGTCCCACCCGGGCCCAACAGCTGGCCAAACTGAACATCCGCACCCTCTACGATCTCATTGCCTATTTCCCCAGGGGCTACGAGGATCGGACGCGGCTGCGGGCCATCGCCGATCTGGAAGTGGACCAGCCCGCCTGCTTCGAGGCCATTGTCATCTCCCACCCTCGCACAGCCCACATCCGCCAGGGTCTCGATCTGACCAAAGTCACCCTGGCCGACCAGACGGCCCGGCTGTCCGTCACGTTCTTTAATCAGCGGTACATTGCCGATCATCTGCTGTACGGGCAGAGCTATATTTTTTACGGCAAACTGGAGGGCGACGCCCGCGGGGTACAGATGATCAACCCTGTTTTTGAGCCTGTGGAATCGCCCGGCATCCTGACCCGGCGCATTCTGCCCCTCTACGGCCTCACTGCCGGGATTACCAACAAAATTCTGGTCAAGGCCATTGGGGCGGCCCTCCACGTCTGTCGGGACAGTCTGCCGGAGGTGCTGCCGCTCCAGGTGCGGCAGCGGTTCCGCCTGTGCGACGCCGCCTACGCCTATGAAACCATCCATCATCCCGCCGACTTCGATTCCCTGGCTGTGGCACAGAAGCGGTTGATTTTTGAGGAATTCTTTATTTTTTCCGTGGGTCTGGCCATGATGCGGGCCCGGCGCACGGAGATTCCCCACACGCCCTATGCTGTAAAGGACCTCTCCCCGTTTCTAGCCCAGCTGCCCTTTTCCTTGACCGGCGCACAGCGGCGGTCCATTGATGAGATTGCCGCCGACTTTCAGCAGCACAAGCCTATGAACCGGCTGGTTCAGGGCGACGTGGGCAGCGGCAAAACCATGGTGGCTGCCGCTGCCGCCTATCTGGCCGCTGTCAACGGAAAACAGGCGGCGCTGATGGCCCCGACGGAAATCCTGGCCGAACAACATTATCACCATTTACAAGCGCTGTTTGAACCCTTGGGCATCTCCACCGTATTGCTGACCGGTTCCCTGGGCGCCGCCGCCAAGCGGGCCGCCAAAGCCGCCATTGCAGATGGTTCGGCCCAAGTGGTCATCGGCACCCACGCCCTGCTCACCGGCGATGTGTCGTTCCACAGTCTGGATTTGGTCATTGCCGACGAGCAGCACCGCTTCGGCGTGGGCCAGCGGGCCGCCCTGTCGGCCAAGGCCGGCAGCCCCCACCTGCTGGTCATGTCGGCAACGCCCATCCCCCGGACACTGTCGCTGATTCTCTACGGCGATCTGGACCTGTCCATCATCGACGAACTTCCGCCGGGACGGCAGACCATCGACACCTTTTTGGTGGGAGAATCCATGCGCCCCCGTCTCAACGCCTTTATCCGCAAGCAGGTGGACCACGGCAATCAGGTCTATATCGTCTGTCCTGCTGTGGAGGAAAATGAGGAAACAGCTCTCAAATCCGCGGAAAGCTGGGCCGATACCCTCCAACGGACCGTATTTCCCGACCTGACGGTGGGACTGCTCCATGGACGCATGAAAGGCTCGGAAAAAGAGGCCGTTATGGGGCGGTTCTCCCGGGGGGAGATTCACATTCTGGTGTCCACCACTGTCATTGAAGTGGGTGTGGATGTGCCCAATGCCACACTGATGCTGGTGGAAAACGCGGAGCGGTTCGGTTTGAGCCAGCTGCACCAGCTGCGGGGCCGGGTGGGCCGCGGCAAAGAAAAATCCTTCTGCGTCCTGATCTCCGACACCCGCAGTACCGAAACGCGGCAGCGTCTCAAGGCCCTTTGTCAAACCAACGACGGTTTCCAGATCGCCCAGCAGGACCTGGATTTACGCGGTCCCGGCGACTTTTTCGGCCAGCGGCAGCATGGCCTTCCCACGTTCAAGGTGGCCAGTCTCACCTGTGACCTGGACACCCTGAAACTGGCCCAGGAGGCCGCCGCGGACTATCTGGCGGAACAAACGCCGGAGCCGGACAGCCCGCTGATGGCCCGCATTCGGGCGCTGTTCTCCAATCAAGAGACGGTTTTCAACTGAATTTCACAAAATTGCAAAGTAGGAATTGTATCTTTCGCCAATTTGTAGTAAAATGGACCCAGTGTGTGAATCACAGTTGAATCCACTGTTTTTGGAGGATGTTTGAACATGAAAAAACCCGTTGTACTTGTGATCATGGACGGTGTGGGCCGCGGCGACGGCGGCCCCGGCGACGCTGTCAAGCAGGCCAACACCCCCACCCTGGATAAGCTCTTTGCCACCTGCCCCTACACCTGGCTCAAGGCCCACGGCACTGCCGTCGGTCTGCCCAGCGATGACGACATGGGCAACTCCGAAGTAGGCCACAACGCCCTCGGCTGCGGTCAGGTCTATGCCCAGGGCGCCAAGCTGGTGTCCGAGAGCATCGAGTCCGGCAAGCTGTTCCAGTCCAAGACCTGGAAGAAGCTGGCCGACAACGCCAAGAACGGCAAGACCCTCCACTTCCTGGGTCTGCTGTCCGACGGCAACGTCCACTCCAACATTTCCCACCTGTTCGCCCTGCTGCGCCAGGCCAAGGCCGAGGGCATTCACAGTGTGTGCTGCCACATCCTGCTGGATGGCCGCGACGTGCCCGCCACCTCCGCCCTGGAGTATGTCCAGCAGCTGGAAGACGTCCTCGCCTCCCTGTCCGGCGACGGCTATGACTACCGCATCGCCTCCGGCGGCGGCCGCATGACCATCACCATGGACCGCTACGAGGCCAACTGGCCCATGGTGGAGCTGGGCTGGAAGACCCACGTTCGCGGCGAAGGCCGTCAGTTTGCCGACGCCAAGACCGCCATTGAGACATACCGCACCGAGACCGGCTGCATCGACCAGGACCTGCCTCCCTTCGTCATTGCCAAGGACGGCAAGCCCGTGGGCACCATCGCCAACGGCGACAGCGTCATTCTCTTCAACTTCCGCGGCGACCGCGCCCAGGAGATTTCCCTGGCTTTCGACCGCAAGGACTTTGACAAGTTCGACCGCGGCGACTACACCGGCGTGGAGTTTGCCGGTATGCTGGAATACGACGGCGACCTGCATATCCCCACCAACTACCTGGTGGAGCCCCCCGTCATTCAGAACACCCTCACCGAGGTGCTGTGCGCTCACAAGGTCCGGGAGTACGCCCTGTCTGAGACCCAGAAGTACGGCCATGTGACCTACTTCTGGAACGGCAACCGTTCCGGCAAGGTCTGCGAGGAGCTGGAAACCTATGAGGAGATTCCCTCCGATGTGATTCCCTTCGATCAGGCTCCGGCCATGAAGTCCGTGGAGATCACTGACCACATGGTGGAGGCCATGGCTTCCGGCAAGTACGATTTCCTGCGCTGCAACTTCCCCAACGGCGACATGGTGGGCCACACCGGTTCCCTGGAGGCCGCCATCACTGCCATGGAGTATGTGGACAAGGGTCTCAGCCGCATTCTGGAGGCCGCCGACAAGTACGGCTATGCCGTCTGCGTCACCGCCGACCACGGCAACGCCGACCAGATGACGGAGACCAAGAAGGGCAAGACCTCCGTCCGTACCGCCCATTCCCTGAACCCCGTTCCCTTCATCATCTATGACCCCGACACTGCCTACACCATCAAGGAAGGCAATTACGGTCTGGCCAACGTGGCCCCCACGCTGGTGAAGATGATGGATATCCCCGCTCCCGACTGCTGGGAAGCCAGCATGATCTGAGTCCCGCCTTCTTCCGGCCCCGCTGCTGTGGCAGCGGGGCCGGTTTTTTTCACCTGTATAATATTTTTCTTGTGCTTTTGTTGGAAATGCGGTACAATATCTTCAAGGTATCTTCATTTCTAAAGGAGGTTGCTTTATGATTCGTCTCAGTACGGATAGGGGCGCAATCGCTGTGGACAGCAGCGTTTATACCAATATTGCCGGCGTGGCCGCATCCAACTGCTTCGGCGTCAAGGGCATGGCCGTTCGCTCCATGACCGACGGCCTGGTCCATCTGCTCCGCCGGGAAGCCATGCGCAAGGGCGTGCGCGTCACCTTTCACGATGACAAGTCCATTTCCATTGATCTGCACATCGTCATCGACAACGGCGTCAATATCAACGCCGTCGGCAACGCCATCATTGACGAAGTCCGCTATGTCGTTACGAAATCGACCGGTGCGGAAGTGAAAGCAGTCAACGTCTTTGTAGACTCCATGACTGTCGACTAATACGCGGACCATCCGCATACGGAGGTGTACCACATTGAGGCAGACCATGGACGGAGCGGCTTTTCGTCGAATGATGATCAGCGCCGCCGCCTCGATTGAAATTCACAAACAGCAAATCAACGAACTGAACGTATTTCCGGTTCCCGACGGCGACACGGGCGCCAATATGAGCCTGACCATCAACACGGCCTGCGGCGATCTGCGCAAGCTGGAGGACCCCACCCTAACCAAGGCCGCCGACGCCACGGCTTCGGCGCTGCTGCGGGGCGCCCGCGGCAACTCCGGCGTCATTCTTTCCCTGCTGTTCCGGGGCTTTGCCAAGGCTCTCAAGGGCAAGGAGGAAGGCGACGGCACCGATTTCGCCGCCGCCCTCAACGCCGGTGTGGAGGCCGCCTACAAGGCCGTCATGAAGCCTGCCGAGGGTACCATTCTCACCGTGTCCCGTGTAGCCGGTACGGTGGCGGCCCTGGAAGCTCAGTCCAACCGCAACATGGAGCATGTGCTCACCTGCACCATTGCCGCCGCCAAAGACGCTCTGGCCGAGACGCTGCACCAGAACCCCGTGCTGGAAAAGGCCGGTGTGGTGGATGCCGGCGGCATGGGCTTTGTAGTAATTCTGGAGGGTATGCTGTCCAGTCTCCAGGGAGACGACATCGTGGCCCCCACGGAGAGCGCCCCCGACATGGGCCAGGAGCAGGCCAACTTCTCTGACTTCTCCACCGAGGATATCACCTTCGGCTACTGCACCGAATTTATTATTTCACGGGAGAATGACAAGGACCCGGCAGCACTGCGGGAGTTCCTGTCCCAGTTGGGTGACAGTCTGGTACTGGTGGACGATGACGAGATTATCAAAGTCCACGTTCACACCAACAACCCCGGCACCGCCATTGAAGAGGCTTTGACCTACGGCAGTCTGGTGACTGTCAAAATTGAGAACATGCGGCTCCAGCACACGGAAAAGGTCATGAAGGAACAGGATTTGGAGCCTAAAATTGCCCCGCCGGAGAAGAAATACGGCATTGTGGCGGTTTGTGCCGGTGACGGCATCGCTTCGGCGTTCCGGGACCTGGGCGTGGATGGCATCATCCAGGGCGGTCAGACTATGAATCCCTCCACCGAGGACATTCTGCGGGAGATTCAGCGGACGCCGTCGGAGGTTGTCTTCGTCTTCCCCAACAACAAGAACATCATCATGGCCGCGGAGCAGACCGTGGCCCTGTGCGAGGAAAAGCAAGTCGTTGTTCTGCCCTCCAAGACCATTCCTCAGGGCATTACGGCCCTGCTGTCCTTCGACCCCGAGGGTGAGGTTTCGGACAATGTGGAGGCCATGACCGCCGCCATGGAGACGGTGACCACCATGCAGATCACCTATGCTGCCCGGAACTCCGATTTTGACGGCTACGACATCCACGAGGGCGATTATCTGGCCCTGTACGGCGGCTCCCTCTTCGGCACCGACCGAAACATCGAAAAGCTCCTCAATGAACTGGCCCTGCGGGTGGCTCAGGAGGACAAGGAGTTTATCACCATTTTCTACGGTGAGGATATCGACGAGAAGAAGGCTCAAAAGGCCGCGGCCATTTTTGAGAAGCGCTGCCCCGGCGCGGAGGTCAATCTCCTCAACGGCGGCCAGCCCGTTTACTATTATCTGATTGCTGCGGAATAAAACCGGCAGTAAAAAACCAGGACAGCAGCTGCTGTCCTGGTTTTTTTGTGGTTGATATCGATTAGTTACCGCCGAAGAAGTAGTCAAAGGGATTCAGCTCACCATAGGTGGGGCTGTCTTCCTGCGTGGGCTCCTCATTCTGCGTGGTGCTGTCGGTGGTCTCTTCCGTGGGCTCCGGCTGCTTCTCGTCCAGGGTCACAGACAGGTCCACCATCTGGCCGCTGCGGTAAACAGTCAGTGTCACGGTCTCACCGGCTTTGTGGTCTCTCAGCGCCGAAGCCAGGTCCGTATAGCTCTCCACCGTCTGATCACCCAGGGCCGTGATGATATCGCCCTGACGGACACCAGCCGCTTCGGCACAGCTGCCCTCGGTAACACTTGCCACATAGACGCCTGCGGGCAAGTTGTAATACTTTGCAGTCGTGGTATCCAGCTCGTTGATGCCGACGCCCAGGTAAGCCTGGCCGGTCACATAGCCATAATTGATCAGATCATTGACAATGCTCATGGCGTCATTGATGGGGATGGCGAAGCCCAGGCCCTCAATGGTGGTGCCGGAAGAGGTATTGCCGCTGTACTTGGCGGTGGTAATACCGATGACATTGCCGTTCATATCGAACAGAGGGCCGCCGGAGTTACCGGAGTTGATGGCCACATCGGTTTGGAGCATGGTGATGGGCACATCGCCGGTACCCACGTCACGGTTCAGAGCACTGACATAACCGGCGGTCATGCTGAAATTCAGCGTACCCAGGGGGTTGCCGATGGCCACGGCCTGATCGCCTACGGCAACTTCATCGGAATTGCCGATGGAAACGGGATGGAGGCCCGTGGCCTCGATTTTCAGCACAGCCACGTCATTGCTGGCATCGCTGCCGATGATGGTTGCATCGTGGAGCGTACCGTCATACATGGCCACCTGGACGGTGCTGGCACCCTCAATGACATGGTGGTTGGTCACAATATAGCCATCCTCCGAGATGATGAAGCCGGAACCGCTGGCCGTAAATTCACTGGTCCAGTAGCCGTTGGAGGTGGTGCCGGTGGTCGTAATGCCCACGGTGGAATCCACATACATGTCATAGACTTCTTTCGGCGTCAGATTCTTGTCGCCGGTATTGGTATGGACGACCCGGTTGACCACCACATTTTCATCCTCTGTCGTCGTCTCCGTGGTTGCCTGGGTTTGGGTGTTGGTCGTGTGCTGATCCAGCAGGTACGCCGTCATGGCGCTTCCGCCAGCACCGCCCACCAGGGCACAGGCCACGGCCACCGCTACAATTTTCGCTCCCTGGCTGCTCTTCTTGGGCTTGGGAGCCTCCGGCGGGGTGAACGAATTACCGCCGTTCATCTGCATCCGGCTGTCATGGTCCACCGGTTCAAAGCTGTAGGAATAGGGTTCACGATTCTCATTCATATTGCTCAACTCCTCGCGTGTTGCTTATCTTCTATGGCTTTATGATATGCAACAATTATGAAAAAAATATGAAGCAGAATTGAAACAAATTTAAACAATCAAAGCGGTATGCCGACTCTGTTCGACATACCGCTTTGCTGCCGGGTTATCCAGTTTAATCCAGCGTCGGGAGCACCGACTCGTATTTGGAATCCAGGGCGTTCTGCTCCGGCGCTTCCTTTTTATAGCGGGCCACCAGCTCCGCCGACTTGTTGATGGGCCGGATGGTCCCGGCGCCGCCGACGCAGCCGCCGGGACAGCCCATACCTTCCAACAGATAGCCGTTGTACTTGCCGGCCCGGGCCATGGTCAGCAGCTTGCGGCATTCCCGCAAGCCCTCGGCATGGGCCACCTTGACCTCCATATCCGGATGCCAGCGGTGGATGACGTCGGCCACCGCCTGGGCCACGCCGCCGGCCACCGCAAAGCCACGGCCTGCGCCGGTACCCTCCAGCAGGGGTTCGCCGTCCTCCAGTTCCTCAAACTGGATGTCCTTGGCCTCGAACATGCCCTGGAGCTCTTCAAAGGTGATGACGAAGTCCACATCACTGCGGATATTGGCGCGGCTGGCCTCCAGCTTTTTGGCGGCACAGGGACCAATGAAAACGATTTTACTGCCGGGGTACTTCTTTTTCTCCAGGCGGGCCGTCAGCACCATGGGCGTCAGGGCCATGGAAATGCAGTGGGCATATTCGGGATACAGCTTGGTTGCCATATCATACCAGGCGGGGCAGCAGGATGTGGCCATAAAGGGCTGCTGCTCCGGCACCTTATCCAGAAAATCCTTGGCCTCCTCGATGGTACACAGGTCCGCGCCCACGGCTACCTCCGTCACATGGTGGAAGCCCAGTGCTTTCATGCCCGCCGTCAGCTTTTCCGGCGTGGAATGGGGGCCGAACTGGCCCACAAAGGCAGGGGCTACCAGGGCGATAACCTGATCGCCCCGCTTGATGGATTGAATCAGCTGGAACACCTGGCCCTTATCGACAATGGCGCCGAAGGGGCAGTTGACAAGGCACATACCGCAGGAAACGCACTTATCCTGGTTGATGACGGCGCGGCCAAATTCGTCGGACTCAATGGCATCCATGCCGCAGGCCTGGACACAGGGCCGGTCCAGCTTGATGATGGAACCGTAGGAGCAGGCGTCGGCGCAGCGGCCGCACTTGATGCACTTGTCCTGGTTAATGACCGCTTTCCCCTTCTGAAACTCAATGGCATCCTTGGGGCAGGCCAGATGGCAGTTCTGGGCCAGACAGCCCTGGCAGAACTCCGTGACCCGGTATTGCTTGGTCGGGCAGGCGTTGCAGGCGTAGTTGATGATGTTGATCAGGGGCGGGTCGTAATACTTCTCCGCAATGGCGCTCTCCTCCACCCCGTCGGACAACATACTGTGTTCCTGGACGGAACGCAGGGGCAGGCCCATGGCCAGACGCACCCGCTCACCGGCAATGGCCCGCTCCAGGAAAATGGATTCCCGGTGGGCCGCGATTTCGCCGGGGGCGATGACATAGGGCAGCTTCTCCATTCTTGTGTAGTCGCCGCCCTCATAGGCCAGACGCGCCACCTCTGTAAACACTTTTTTCCGAATACTGGTAACAGTTGAGGGTACTCCCCGCATGACAGTCTCCTTCCGGTATCTTTGGTAACCTGTGAAAGTCTACTAATATGATCGGTTATATATTGTACGATATTCTTAAAATAATGTCAATTACCGAATGGAAACAGGGAATATCCTGTCTCCATTCGGTAAGTTCGTTATTTCATGACCGGAATCAGCAGCATTCCCTGGACTGTTTCTCCATCGGCCAGACCGTTGGCTTCCCGGATGGCCTCCGGCGTGGAGCAGCACGCCTTGGCCAAAGACCACAGGCTCTCCCCCGTTCCCATGGGCCGGAGAATCACCGAAGGCCGGTCCGACGTATTGAGCCGTTCATCGCTGAGCTGTCCGCCCAATAGCGTCTGGTACGTCTGGCGGGCCACGGTGTCCACGGTGAATTCCACCGTGCAGCGGACCTCCAGGCCCTCCCCTGCCGGAACGGCGAAAGCCTCGCCCACCAGCCGGGCCATGGGATGCCATTGGCACTGTTCAGCCCCGGCGGTGCGGCAGTGAATCTCCATCCGGGCCGTGGTCCCCCGGATTTCCTCTTCCGGGTCGCAATAGAGAATATTGGCCACCGCCGGCAGGGTCACCACCAGCTGGCCGTCCTCCCAGGTCACTGTGGGGTCTCCCAGGCAGACCTGGATATCGATGACCGATTTCACCGGTACCTCCACCGGTGTTCGCACCGTCTCCTGCATGGTTTGCCGGTCCAGACGGCCCGCCGCCTCCACCTGCTGCCAGTTGGGCGTGAAGGTATGGTGCAGACTGTAGCCGTCCTCCAAGACCTCCAGCTGCTCCTGCCCTACCACGGTACACTGGGCCAGGATTTGCAGGTCCGCCAGAAGCCGCCGCCCCTGGCCGCTGGTATCCTCCATATGGAGCTCTGCCAGGGCCAAATCCACCTGGACCTCCTGGTCCTCATACTCCCGCTGCAACTCCACGTACTGGGAGAACGGCAGCTGGCAGGACCAGGTGGCCAATTCCTCATCCTCTGTCAGATACAGCAGCCGCACCAGAGCATTGCCTTTGAAGATGGCCTTACTGCCCAGGAGCCGGGACTCCGTCAGCTCCAGGTCCACCTGGGAGCGGCACAGCTCTTTCATGGGGGCCTGCCCCTCCGGTAGTTCGATTTCCTCGGCCATGGGGAATTGCCGCTGGGCAAACTCCACCGGCCGGACGATGGGATATACCGCCGACCGCAGCTGCAAATCCACCGGCTCCGCCGGGCTGAGGCTGAATGTCTGCTGGGCCGGTTCATACCCTGTCACGCCGCCGCACAGGCTGACCCGAACCAGAATTTTACGACTGTGGATCACTTTGGCGTCAATATGGCGAATGCGGCAGACCGCATGGACCTCGGTACTCTCCGTAATGGCCGGATGTTCCAGCCGCACGGAAAACGGCAGATACGCCTGTAGGGACCGGGGCGCGGAATGGTCCTCCGGCTCATATACCACACCGGCCTGGACGCCGCCACTGAGGTGGATACTGCCGTTGCGGCACTCCTTGCCCCGCAGCACCACTGTGCCGAAGGTTTGCAGAATCTGGCCCACGTCGGGGTGGCTGTCGGGTACAATGGACTCGCCGCTCTCCTCCTGTGCGATGACGGATGAAAACACCTCCCGCAGATAGTCGGCGGTCTTCGTTTCAAATATCAGTTCCATGGTCGTCACTCCTTGTTGTTTCCTCCTGGGGGTTTTACACCTATGGAACTATATACGCGGCCTGGGACAGGGTTATGCCACCATTCAGCGGCGGACCAGCCACCCCAGCAGAATCAGCAGCGCCGCCACCAGCACCGTAAAGCCGCAGCGGGGCACCAGCATGGACAATAGCAGTCCCGCCCCCAGGGCCATCAAAAAATATCCGATTGTTCCAGCACGTTTGCACATAAAAACCGCCTCCTGCATCAGTATACGCAGGAGGCGGTTCCATCTTTCCAGTTTCACACAAGACGCCCCGCCCGGATAATCCAGGCCGCGCCCTGTGATACGGTCACCGTGGCCGGATGGCCCACGGTTTCATTGCTGACGGTACGGGTGTCACCCCGCAGCACAGAAAAATTTTCCACGTTGTATTTGGCCCCCCGGATGGTGACGCCGGACAGGGTCCGGTCCAGGGGCAGCAGCGAAAAGTAACGGAACTGGCCGTGGGGAATCTCCACTGTGCCGTCCTGTAAGTACCGGATCTCATTGTCCTCGTCCCAGATGGCCGCGTCCACACCGTCCCGCCACGCCTGCTCCAACAGCTGCAAGTTGGCGATATGGTGGTCCTGGCGGCCTCCGGTGCAGGCTGTAAAAATCATACGGCGAATGCCCCGGTCCCGGGCATACTCGTAAGCCGCCTGCAAATCCGTCAAGTCCTTTTCCGCAGGCAGAAGCACCCGCTCCGCCCCCTCCGGCGGTACGCCGCCGGAATCGCTGTCACCGATGTACGCATTCACCGGGAACCCGGCAGCAGCCGCGCAGCGGGTGCCGCCGTCGGCGCAGATCACCCGGACGCAGTTTCGGAGCGGCTCCAAAAAGCCCCAGCCGGCGCAAGCTCTGGACCCGAAAATCAGCGCTATTTCAGTTCCCACAGCTTGATCTCCTTTGCCTTTTCATACAGCCGTGCATAGCTGGCATGGCGGGTAGGCTCGATCTCTCCAGCTTTCACCGCCGCCAGCACCCGGCAGCCCGGTTCCGTCAGATGGGCGCAGTCGTTGAACTGGCACTGACCCAGGTAAGGGGCGAAATCCGGGAACGCGTATTGCAGATTCTCCTTGAGAATGATCTCCATCTGTTCCGTATCAAAGGAGGAAAAGCCCGGCGTATCGGCTACATAGGTACCGTCAGCCATGCGGTACAGCTCCACATGGCGGGTCGTATGGCGGCCGCGGCCCAATTTATCGGAGACCGCTCCCGTCTCAATGCGGAAGTTGGGGTCCAGGCAGTTGAGAATGCTGCTTTTGCCCACGCCGGAATTGCCGGTGAACGCCACCACCTTACCGGAGATAGCCCGGTGGAGTTCCTCCACGCCTTCGCCGGTTTCGGCGCTGGTGCGGATCACCGGGTAACCGGCGTGCTCATAAATCCGCACCAGACGGTCGCCGTCGTCCAGGTCGCATTTGTTGACGCAGAGAATCACCGGCACATTCTGATGACCCGCAATGGCCGTAATCCGGTCAATGAGGAACGGCTCCGTCACCGGAATGACGCAGGAGGCCAGGACTACCAGGGCGTCCAGGTTGGCCACCGCCGGGCGGACAAAGCGGTTCCGCCGAGGCAGTACCTCTTGGACCGTGCCCTTGCCGCCTTCCACGGCGATGGTCACCCGGTCGCCCACCAGGGGCGACATCTGGGTTTTCCGCAGCTTTCCCCTGGCCCGGCACTCGATGACGGTGCCCTCCTCCGTCTGCACATAGTAAAATCCACTGAGGGCTTTTACAATCAATCCATCCATCGTCATCCCGCTCCAAAGGTGATTGTCTCGGATTTGCTCAGGACCCCGTCAAAATACACCTCTACTGTCTGGGTTCCGGCACCGGTCACCTGGAACGAAAACTGTCCCTGGGCCGTGTCCAGTTCCATGGGTTCCGCATACGGCTCCTTGTCCAGGTACACCGACATCACCGTTGTGGGACGGTCCTGGGGCAGGTCCACCGTAATCATTTTCGTGCCGGTGGCAGGCTCTGTGGGCTCCGTAGTGCCGCCGTTGTTCTCTCCCCCGTCGGGGTTCTGGTTCTCACCGGGCTGATCGGGGTCGGTATCGGACGCGTCGGGGTCATCCTCGGGTTCCTGTTCCGGTGCTTTGCAAATAATCAAGTTGATAACTGTACCTTTGGGAACCTCTTCGTCCTGTTTAATGCTCTGATAAATCACAGTGCCCTCCGGCAGATTACGGTCATTATCACCGATGGTGATGCTGCCCTGCTCCAGTCCCGCTTGCTCCAGCGCCGCCAAAGCGTCATCAATGAGCTGGCCCTCCAGAGCCGGTACTTTTACCGGTTCCTCCTTGGGACCGTCGCTGACCGTCAGGGTAACCACTTGCCCCTTCTGCAGCGGTTCATCCTTGCCCGGAGAAGTGGAAATAACAACATCTTTCTCCACCGTATCGTCATACTGCCGGACAACTTGCGGCGTTACGCCCAAGGCATCCAGCACTTCCTCGGCGTACTGTAACGTTTTACCGCTGAGGCCCGGCATGGGAAGGCTTTGATCAGCGTCATCGGTCCCCTGGGAAACCGTCAAGATGACCTTGGCCCCCTCTTTCACCACAGAACCGGCAGCAGGGTCCTGTGCAATGACGGTACCGTATTCCGCCTCATCCTCCATCCAAACCGGGGTGGCGATATTCAGGCCCTCGTATGCCTCGGAATTGCTGATCACGTCGTTATACATATCTCCCACAAAGTTCGGGACAGACACATCCTTGGTGGCGGTCAGCATGTCCTTGAGGAAGGAGTTGTACAAAAAGAAGAACACACCCACCACCGCCAGAATGATGCAGACCGCGCCGGCGGCAACGGCCACCCGGTTGCCGCTGCGGCGTTTTTGGGGGACTTCCTCCCATTCCACCGCCCGTTCCGCCTGGCGTCGGGGCGGCTCCGGCCGATGGTAGGTTGCAGGCCGCTGCTGCTGGACCGGCCGTAGGGTCACAACGTCCTCACTGACCGGGTCCAGAATCTGCGTCTTTTGCAGCGCTGCCGCCGTAAAATCAAAGATCACATTGGGATTTTTCCGGAATTCCTCCAGGTCGGCCAGCATTTCCGTAGCCGAAGCATACCGCTGTTCCACGGCGGCAGTCATGGCGTGCATGGTGATCTGTTCCAAGCCCTTGGGGATGCCGTCCACCAGTTCCGTGGGCAACACCGGGGAGCCGTTGATATGCTGGATGGCCACAGCCACCGGGGAATCGCCGTCAAACGGCGGCCGTCCCGTCAGCATTTCGTACATAACGACGCCCAGAGAATAGAGATCGGAACGTTTGTCCACGCGGCTGCCCCGTGCCTGTTCCGGGGAAATATAGTGGACGGACCCCAGGGCTTCTCTGGTCAGGGTGCTCTGGGCCGAGGTGATGCGGGCAATGCCGAAGTCGGCCACCTTGACGCTGCCGTCCTTGAGAATCATGATGTTGTGGGGCTTGATATCCCGATGGATGATGCCGCGGCTGTGGGCATGCTCCAGGGCCTTGGCAATCTGTGTAGCAAAGTGCAGCGTCTCCCGCCAGTTGAGCTGGCCTTTCTGGCTCATATACTGCTTGAGGGTGATGCCGTCGATGAGTTCCATGACGATATAGTCCGTATCGCCGGAGTGGGACACGTCGTACACACTGACGATATTGGGATGGGACAGCATGGCGACGGCCTGGGATTCGGCGTGGAACCGGCGGCGGAACTCCGCATCCTGGGAAAACTCGTCTTTCAGGATTTTGATGGCCACCAGACGGTTGAGCCGGTGGCACCGCGCTTTATATACAACCGCCATTCCGCCGATGCCGATACTCTCCAGAATCTCATATCGGTTATCCAGCATCTTGCCGATGTAATTATCCATTCAATGGTTCCTCCTGTCGTTGGATTGGGTCAGACCGTGGCCAGGACCACCGTCACATTGTCCGGCGCGCCCCGGCCCTTGGCGATATCCAGCAGACGCTGACAGCAGCCGTCCTTCTGTACGCCGTGGACCACTTCAAAAAGGATTTCCTGGTCGGCCATCTCATTGGAAAGGCCGTCGGAACAGAGCAGCACCGCGTCGCCGGGGCGCAGCTCCTGATTATACAAATCACAGTCCACATTGGCTTCGGTACCCACCGCACGGGTGATCAAATTCTTGCTGGGATGGGTCTTGGCCTGCTCCCGGGTGATCTCTCCCCGGCGGACCATCAGCTCCACCAGGGAATGGTCCACGGTCATAAAGCGGATGCCGTCCTTGTCGAAAATATAGGCCCGGCTGTCGCCCACATTGGCAATCACCGCCCGGTCCGGCAACAGCACCGCCGCCACCAGCGTCGTTCCCATACCGGTAAAGTCGCTGCTGACCTTGGATTGCTCAAACACCGCCTGATTGGCCAGGGAAACCGCGTCCCGCAGCATCTGTCCAATCTGTCCGGCGTTCATATCCTCCCGGGCCGTGCGGCGCACCTCACCCACAAAGACCTCCGTTGCCAGACGGCTGGCCACATTGCCGGACTTGGCCCCGCCCATACCGTCACACACCACCAGCAGCAGCTGGTTGGGGTTCAGGGTGACGATATCATAGAAGTCCTGATTCTGTTTGCGGACATTGCCCAAATCTGTCAATCCCCATGCGTCCATGCCGTTCCCTCCGTTTGTTCACTCTCTTTGACGTACTTCCTCCGCAGCTGCCCACAGCTGGCGTCAATATCGCCGCCCAGGGACCTGCGGACCGTGGCCGGAATGCCGTGGCCCTCCAGAATCTTCTGAAACCGGGCCACCGCCTGTCGGGTACTGGGCCGCAGGGGGCTCTCAGCCACCGGATTCAGCGGAATCATATTGACATGGGCCGCCAGACCACGGAGCTTGGACGCCAGCAGCTCCGCCTGCTCCGGGCTGTCGCTGACGCCGTCGATCATGGTGTATTCAAAGGACACCCGGCGGCCCGTTTTCTCAAAATATCTCCTGCAGGCATCCAGCAGCACGTCCACCGGATACTTCCGGTTGATGGGCATGATGGCGCTTCTCGAATCGTCGTCCGGCGAATGCAGGGAAACCGACAGGGTCAGCTGCAATTTCTTTTCCGCCAGCTCGTCAATCCGCGGCACCAGGCCGCAGGTGGACAGGCTGATATGGCGCATACCGATGTTCATGCCCTCGGGGCTGTTGACCAGCTCCAGAAACCGCATAACGTTATCGAAATTGTCCAGCGGTTCCCCAATGCCCATCAGGACAATGTTGGAAATGGGCAAGCCGGAATCCAGGGCGGTAAACAGGACCTGATCGAGAATTTCCGACGGCTGCAATCGCCGGACCAGTCCGCCCAGCGTGGAGGCACAGAACTTGCAGCCCATGGGGCAGCCCACCTCCGACGAAATGCAGACGGTATTACCGTGGTGGTACTGCATCAGCACCGTCTCCACACAGTTGCCGTCGCCCAGCTCCCAGAGATATTTGACCGTTCCATCCTTTTGAGACCGCTGCATTCTGGCCACCTTGGGAGCTGTAATATAGTAGGTCTCGTCCAGCTTGGCCCGCAGCTCCTTGGAGATATTGGTCATCTCTTCAAAGTCTGTGACGCCCTTGTGGAGCCAGGTATAGATCTGTTTGGCCCGAAACGCCGGTTGTCCCATGGCTTTCAGGGCCTGGGTCATCTCGGCCAGGGTCATGGATTTGATATCTTGCTTCATGGTAGTTTCCTCAGCTTCGCCACAAAAAATCCGTCGCACTGGTGTACACAGGGCAGCAACGTCAACCGGCTGACTGCCCCCGCGCCCAGGCCCTCCGGCAGAGCCATTCTCTCCGCCGCAAAGTCCGGGTGCTCCCGCAGAAAGGAATCCACTATGTCCTCATTTTCCCGGTGCAAAATGGTGCAGGTACTGTAGACCAGCACGCCGCCGGGGCGGACGTAGCGGCAGACGTTATCCAGAATGCGCCGCTGCACCGCGGGCAATCCCTCCAGGGGCTTCAATGCCTTGTACCGGATATCCGGTTTTTTACGGATGGTGCCCAAACCGGAACAGGGCACATCGGCCAGAACCACATCCATGGCGTTCTCCCACTGGGGGTTGAACGCGGACGCGTCCTGAACCTGGGCCGTCAGCGTTTCAATGCCCAGCCGTTCCGCCCCCTTTTCAATCAGCTGGATTTTATGGGGGTGGATATCACAGGAGATCAGTTTGCCCCGGTTTTGCAGCGCCATGGCCGCCGCGAAGCTCTTGCCGCCCGGCGCGGCACAGCAGTCCAGAATGGACATACCCGGCTCAATACCGGCCACCACCGCCGGCAGCTTGGCCGCCGCGTCCTGGACCAGCAGGGAGCCGTCCCGGAAGGTGTCCATCTGTTCCAGGTTGCCGGTGCCGCTGAGTTCATAGCAGCCGGGCATCCAGGGATGGGGTACATAGGTTACGCCCTGCTCGTCCCACTGGCGGCACAGGTCCGCTTCGGTGGTCTTCAGCGGATTGAACTGGACCACCGTGGCGGGGGATGTATTATGGCTTTGCAGCAGGGGTTCCAGCAGGTCCTCCCCTACATTGTCCCGCAGCAGCTCCACCAAGCCCTCCGGATGGGAGTAGCGAGTGGACAGGTCCGACGGCTGGGGCAGGTCCTTCCCTGCCCGCAGCACCGACCGGAGCACGCCGTTGATGAGGCCCGCCGCACGGGGATTGGCATACCGTTTCCCCTGCTCCACGGCCTCATTGACGGCGGCGGACGGCGGAATCCGGTCCATAAAAACAATCTGGTAGACACCCAGGCGCAGAATATCCTGCACCACCGGCTGGAGCTTCCGCAATCCGCCCTTGACGAACTCCGTCAGATAGAAGTCCAGCAGCAGCCGGTTCTGCACGACGCCGTAACACAGCCGCGTGGCCAGCGCCGCGTCCCGGCTGTCCAGCCGGTCCCGGCGAATATAGTCTTTCAAAACGCCATCGGACCAGGCGTCATTTTTCCGACAGGCAATCAGCGCCGCCAATGCTGTGTTTCGTGCAGACATAGTGCCTCCTTACAGTTGAATGGGATGGCCCCGGAAATAGTCGGGGGCCGCCATGCGTTTGCCGCCCTCGGCCTGGAGCTGGGTAATGGTGACCACCTTGCCGTCGCCGCAGGCCACATCCAGGCCCTTCTTGTGGAGCTCCAGCAAGGTGCCGGGGGCCTTGTCGGTGGTTTTATCGGTGTATTCCACCCGGTAAATCTTAAACCGCTTGCCGTCCAGCTCTGTGGTGGCCACGGGCCAGGGAATCAGGCCGCGGACATGGTCCACAATCTGCCGGGACGTGCGGCTCCAATCGATGGGCGCCATATCCTTGGACAGCATGGGGGCAAAGGTCACCTGACTGGGGTCCTGGGCCGTCCGGGTCACGGTGCCGTCAGCCACATGCTTGACGGTATCGGACAGCAGGCCCGCGCCGATCTCGGCCAGCCGGACCATCAGCTCTTCGGTGGTCTCCATGGGGTCAATGGGCGTCTTGCGAACCTCAATCATATCGCCGGCATCCATTTCCGCCGCCATATACATGGCGGTGACACCGGTCTCGTCCAGGCCGTTGAGGATGGCCCACTGGATGGGACCAGAACCGCGCAGGGCCGGCAGGATGCTGGCATGGATATTGATACAGCCCTGGGGCGGAATATCCAGAACCCGCTGGGGCAGGATTTTGCCGTAGGCCACCACCAGAATCAAGTCCGGCTGCAATGCTTTCAGCTCTTCCACCACAGCGTCGTCCTTGAAGGTGGTGGGCTGGTATACCGGCAGGCCCACAGACTGGGCGTAGACCTTGACCTCGCTCATCGCCATCTTCATGCCCCGGTTTTTGGGGGTGTCGGGCTTGGTGTAGACGCCGACGATATTACAGCCGTCCTCATGGATGCGGCGCAGGCAGGTGGCCGAAATGGCCGGAGTTCCCATAAATACAATTCTCATGCTTCGTCCTCCGCTTCGTTGGCCAGTTCCTCCAGTTCTTCCTGGGTCAGGAACCGCTCCACCTTATCCACGTACAGGTGGCCGTCCAGGTGCTCCAGCTCATGGCAGAACGCCCGGGCAATGAGCTCTTCGCCCTCGGCCTCATACCACTCTCCAAACCGGTCCTGGGCACGGACCTTGACCACATTGGGACGGGTGACAATGCCATACTTGCCGGGAACACTGAGACAGCCCTCCATGCCCGTCTGCTCCCCGCTCTGGGAGATAATTTCCGGATTGATCAGCTCCAGAATCTCCTCTCCCACGTCCACTACCACCACGCGGCGGAGAATGCCCACCTGGGGCGCAGCCAGACCGACGCCCCGGGCGTCTTCCAGCGTCTCAGCCATATCGTCCAGCAGCTCATGGAGCCGGTCGTCAAACTTGGTCACAGGGCGGGACACCTTGCGAAGTGTCGGGTCCTCTTCCGTCAGAATATTTCTCAATGCCATGGTAATTCCTCCCATTCAAACTTCTGTCCCGCCGGTCAGCCGTAGGGGTTGACGTCGGCAAACACCGTGACGCCGCGATTCTGCCGGTCACGGGAAAACGCTTTCATACACTCCGCCGTCATCCGGCGGATGGCGCGGCTGTTCTCCACGCCCAGAGTCAGCCGGTACCGGTAGCGGTTGTTGACCTTGGCCACCGACGCTGGAGCCGGTCCCAGCAGCACCGCCGGTACCTGCATCTGCTGCAATCCCCGGTCCAGCAGCGACCGGAACCGCCGGGCCGCTTCCTCCACCTGGTCGGCAAAGATGCCGGAAAAGGTCAGAATCAGCAAATCCCGAAACGGCGGGCAGCCCCGCAGATGCCGCATGGCAATCTCCATTTCGTAAAACCGGTCATAGTCCTGGGCCGCCGCCAGGGTGATCACCGCATTCTGGGGCGTCATGGTCTGAATCACCGCCGTACCGGCCAATGCGCCGCGGCCCGCCCGGCCCACCACCTGGGTGATCATGGAGAATGTGGTCTCTGCGGCTCGGAAATTGTCTACATACAGGGACATGTCGGCGTCCAGGACGCCCACCAGCGTCACGGATTCAAAATTCAATCCTTTGGCCACCATCTGCGTACCGATCAGCACCGGGATTTTCTCCCGCTCGAACCGTTCCAGCAGCTGTTCATGGCTGTGGACGGCGCTGACGGTGTCGGCATCCATGCGGAGAATTTCGGAATCCGGCAAGAGCTGCCGCAGTTCTTCCTCCACCTTTTGGGTACCGGTGCCCATCTGCTTCAAGGGGCCACCGCACCGGGGACACCGGGCCATCAGAGGTTCCGAATGGCCGCAGTAGTGGCACATGAGCCGTCCGTTGGCCCCGTGGTACGTCAGATGGACGCTGCACCGGGGGCACTGGGGCGCTTCGCCGCACTCCACGCAGGCCACATACCGGCTCGTACCCCGGCGGTTGAGAAACAGGATGGTCTGTTCTCCCCGCTGCAATGTCTCGTGGATGCGCTCTTCCAGGGGCCAGCTGATGGACGTGCCGTTGCCCCGGCGCAGTTCTTCCTTACAATCGATGATTTCCACCGATGGCAAATTCTTCCCGTTATATCGATTTTTCAGCCGGTAAAAGCCGATTTTCCCAACTTTTGCCAGATACATGGTTTCGATGGACGGCGTAGCCGATCCCAGCAGGACCATGGCCCCCGTGTGGTGGCCCCGATAGGCGGCCACTTCCCGCGTATGGTAACGGGGACTGTTCTCCGATTTGTAGGTGTGCTCCTGCTCCTCATCGAGAATCAGCAAACCCGGCGATTGCAGTGGGGCAAACACCGCCGAGCGGGTACCCACCACCACACGGGCCGCACCGTCCCGGATGCGTTTCCATTCGTCGTACCGCTCCCCCACCCGCAGGCCGCTGTGGAGGATGGCCACCTGATCGCCGAAGTGACCGGCAAACAGGCTGACCAGTTGGGGCGT
Organism: uncultured Oscillospiraceae bacterium; assembly: GCA_944385365.1. Classification (GTDB taxonomy): domain Bacteria; phylum Bacillota; class Clostridia; order Oscillospirales; family Oscillospiraceae; genus Avoscillospira_A. The sequence goes on from CALWWW010000013.1 coordinate 48,165, forward strand.
CAATGCAATTTCCGGCACCAGCAGCATAGCAGTCTTGCCATGGGCCAGACACCGGTGAATCAGCTGCACATAGACCGAGGTCTTGCCGCTGCCAGTGACGCCGTAGAGCAGCGCCACACCGGGGTCCGGGCGGTCCCACTGGGCACAGATGCCGTCATAGGCCTGCTGTTGTTCCTCGTTGAGAACCACCGGTTCCACGTGGGCCGGGCGAATATCCACACGCCGCAGCACCGGCACTTCTTCCAGCGCAATCATCCCTATGGATTCCATACGCCGCAAGGTGGCCGCCGTGGCGCCGGTAAAGTAGCAGAGGTCCTTGGTGCTGCCGCTGCCCACAGTACACAGCAGTTCCAGCAGCGCCGCCTGCACCGGCGCCGACTTGCGCCGCCGGTTGGCGTACTCCATGGCCTCCTCTACGGAGACGGCCAGGGAGGCCATGCGTTCCGTCTTATCCCGGGTGCGGCGCAGCATTTCCGCGTCGTTACGCAGCAGCTTTTTTTTCTGCAAATATTGCAGTGCGCTTTGCAGCGCTTCTTCATCATCGGGGAACTGCCGCCGCAGCCACGGGTAATCGGCCTCGCCGCCCAGCGCTTCCAGCTGTTCCATAACCGCTTTGGCCAGGGGCTGCCGGGAAATGGCTGCCCGCCAGTCACAGTCCGGACAGATGGCGAACCGGTCCACAGTCTGGAACCACAGTCCCGCCGGTAAAATGGCCTTGACGGCGTCATAAAACGTGCAAAAGTACCGTTCCCGGAGAAAAGCCGCCAGCCGCAGTCCCGCCGCGTCCAGTACCGGTCCGTCGTCCAGCACCCGTTCAATCCACTTGAGTTCCGCGCCGTCTCCTTCCTCCAACGCCGCCACCATGCCCTCGCTGCGGCGGTTGCCGCTGCCGAAGGGTACCTGGACCCGCATACCCGGAACCACGTTGCAGCCCTCAGGTATTCCATAGGAATAAAGTCGGTCTATGGCGTAAACAGCCGCCTGGACGGCCACTTTTGCTACCAAACGGGAACCCCCTTAAAAGCACGTTCAAGGCGTAGGCGGTCAGCGCCTGCGCCTTGACGGTATCTTACTTCATATACTCTTCCTTGACCGTCGCCGTCAGCTTGCCGTCGGCAACCTCCCGGATGGCCAGGGTGACGGGCTTTTCCGGCAGGGTTTCCTGGTGCAGTTCCGCCTCAATGGAAATCTGGCGGGCCCGGCGGGCCACAACGTTGACCAGCAGGTACCGGCTGTCAATGTGTTTGAGCATTTCGCTCATGGGGGGGTAAAGCATGTTAATTGTCCTCCTTCAAATAGTCCAGCCGCAACTGGGCTCTGCACTTTTCTGCTTCCATAATGGCCTGAATTTCATTGGCCGCATGCTGTACATGGTCGTTGATGACAATGTAATCGTATTGGGACGCCTGGGCATACTCCCAGCGTGCCCGTTCCAGACGGCCCGCGATCTTATCGTCGGGGGTATCGCCGCGTCCCCGCAGCCGCCGTTCAATCTCGGCAAAGCTGGGCGCTGCCATAAAGATCAGCACCGCGTCGGCCCGGTTGGAGCGGACCTGCATGGCACCGCAGGGCTCCACGTCCAGCAGGATATCAAAGCCCTGCTCCAGCTGCTGCTGGATGGGCCCTACCGGCGTACCGTAACAGTTGCCTACATATTCCGCGTGCTCCAACAGCTCGCCCCGGTCCAGCATTTCCTGGAACTGTTCCCGGGTGACATAATAGTAGTTTTCGCCGTCCACCTCATTGGGGCGCTTCTCCCGAGTGGTCACCGACACGGAAAACCGCAGGTTGGGGTGACGCCGCATGACCTCCTGCACCACAGTGCTCTTTCCCACGCCCGAGGGGCCGGACAGTACAAACAATCTGCCGTTTGTCATGATTCTTCCATCTCCTCTGCTGTCAACTCCGTATGCTTATCGTTCATGCGTCCCGCCACGGTCTCCGGCAGGATGGCCGAGAGAATCACATGGTCCGTGTCCATGATGATGACGGCACGGGTCCGGCGGCCATAGGTGGCGTCAATGAGCATACCGCGGTCCCGGGCCTCCTGAATCATGCGCTTGATGGGCGCGGAATCCGGCGCCACAATGGCAATGAGCCGGCTGGACGATATCATATTGCCAAATCCGATGTTGATGAGCTTCATAGATTCCTCCCGTCACTCGATGTTCTGGGTCTGTTCCCGTATCTTTTCCAGTTCCGCTTTGATCTCCACCACCGTGCGGGCCTGCTCCAGATCGTTGCCCTTGGAACCGATGGTATTGGCTTCCCGGTTCATCTCCTGCAGCAGGAAGTCCAGCTTGCGGCCAATGGCCCCGCCGCCGGTGAGCATACTCTCCAGCTGGGACAGGTGGCTTCTCAGCCGCACCGTCTCCTCGTCCACGGCAATCTTGTCGGCGTAAAGGGCGGCTTCAGCCAGAATGCGGCTTTCGTCGATGTTCTGATTCTCCAAAACCTCCTGCATTTTCGCCGTCAGCCGGGCACGGTATTCGGCCAGGGTGACGGGGCTGCGGGCTTCCACCTGTTCCGTCAGGGACAGGATGGTACCGGCGCGGCTGCGCAGATCGGCTTCCAGAGCAGCGCCCTCCCGGGTCCGCATGGCGTCAAAGGCCGACAGGGCTTGGTGGACCACAGCGATCAAATCCTCGGTCACCTGCTCTTCGTCGGTATCCGCCTTTTCCACCAAAAACAGGTCCGGCAGTCTGGCCAGACTCGAAACAGAAATATCATCGGTGACGCCGTAGTCCGTCACAATGGTCCGCATGGCCGCCAGATATCCCTCCAGCACCGGCCGGTTCAGAGAGATTTCCACAGCGCTTGTCCCACAGTTGGCAATGGAAAGAAACACATCCACCTTGCCGCGGCTGATGGACGATTTGACCGCCTGCTTCACCGCCTCCTCGGCAAAGGAATAGAGCCGGGGCAGCTTGATATTACAATCCAGATACCGGTTGTTCACCGACCGGATTTCCACGGAAATCTCCCGGCCATTCCGGGTTTCCACGGCCCGGCCATAGCCCGTCATACTTTTGATCAACGCGATCCCTCCTTGGGTCCTCGTTCTGAATTCCATTGGTTTCGATCACCACGACGGAGGAACCGCCGTGGTGATCGGGTGATTCTTATTCCTTTACCAGCGAGACAGCCGCGCTGTACTGACCGATGGCCGCCACGGAGCCGTCGCCGCTGACCTCAATGGTCACCGGTACGCTCTGGGTGCCCTCCCGCAGACTGGACGCGTCAATCACCGCCCAGACGTCCTCCTCCGTCAGCTGGTTGACCTCGTCGATGGGGCCGCGGACAGTCACCGTCAGCTGCATGGTCATGACATTGACCTCGTAGCCCGCCGGCTCATTGGCCGTGATGATATCGGTAACCTTCATGGTCTTGCTGGCAATCCGCGACGTATTGACGCTGATATCCACAAAGACGCTCTCCAGCTCCGTCACGTTGACCAGTCCATTGGGCAGCGTCACGGGCATATCCTGGGCGATGGGATCGATCATCTGTGCCAGATCCACCTGCGTAATTGTCAGCTGGTTGGTCTTTTCCAGGACTTCCGGCTCTCCGGCCACGGTGATGGTCTGGGGCTCACAGCTCCAAATCATATCGTTCTTTGTGACGCCGCCGCCGTCCAGGAACTCCACCACAATGGGGATTTCCTTCATCTGCAAGATGGGCTGGCGGACTTCAATGGTGTTGACCGGCGTGCCGTTGGCACTGATGGTGATATTGGAGCTGTCCACCGCCTCGCCGTCGCCGTCAATCAATGTGACCGGGCAGGACTGGAGCACCGTCTGGGACAGATTATCCTGCTGCAAAATCACCTGGGCATAGCTGACCTGACTGATCAGGGACTCCGGGCCTTCCAGCAATACCTCATTGGGGGTACATTCCATGCTAGCGGCGTAATAGCCCTCCTGAACGGTACCGTCGAGGATGCCCCGCACAGACACCGTCTTGGACGAGAACCGCTCCACGGTAAATGTGACCGATTGCGGCGTGCCGTTGAGCTTCACATCGCTGTTGGATACGCCGCTGGGATAGGATACGCTGTAATCCATGGTGTACGTTCCCGGTTCTTTGATGCGGGATACGTCCACCGTCAGTACGATATTGGTGGCCGACAGCTTTTGCAGCGTGGACCGGCTGCAGGTCACCCGAAGATTCACGGTGGTATCCGCGCCTTCGGTGATGACCAGATTGGAGTTCGCCTGGATTTGGTCAGCGCCGTAGAACGTAACGGCCACATCATTGATGGGCTCGTTGCTGACCTCCTGGTTGACCACCGTCACCACATAGATCCACAGGCAGAGGGCTGCCAGCAGGGCCACCGCCATGGATACCAGTTTGCTCTTCATAGTTTCCCACCTTTTTGGGTCAGTTGACCCAGAATGCGCTGGTAGAAGCGCACGGGCTTGGATTCCTCCTTGACGGTAACCAGCTCATTGACCAGCAGACGTTCCAGCGTCTTGGCGGCCAGATGGCGTTTGAGCATACCGCCCACGGCCACGGAGATGGTGCCCGTCTCCTCCGAGACAATGACCACCACGGCATCCGACGCCTCGCTCATGCCGATGCCCGCCCGGTGGCGGGTGCCCAGGTCGCTGCTGAGATGGGTGTTCTCCGACAGCGGCAGCACACAGCCAGCGGCTGCAATGCGGGACTGCCGGATGATCAGCGCGCCGTCATGGAGGGCCGCTTTGGGGAAAAAGATATTGCGCAGCAGTTCGTCGGAGACCGCGGCATCCAGCACAGTGCCGGTTTTAAAGTATTCATCCAGCAGGATGTTCCGTTCAAATACAATCAGTGCGCCGGTGCGGGTCTTGGACATCTTCTCACAGGCCGTGACCACGGCGGCAATGGCCGCACTGGCCGGACGGGCCTCCTGTTTGCCGCCCAAAAGCTCCTTGACAGACCGGCTGCCCACCTTTTCCAGAAACAGACGCAGTTCCGGCTGGAACATGATCACCAGTGCGATAAAGCCCAGTTCCAGAATACGGTTCAAAATAAAGTACAGCGCGTACATGTGGAACAGGCTGGTAAGCCAGGTGACCAGCAACAGCAGAACGATGCTCTTGGCGATCCGGGACGCCCGGGTGGAGCGGATCATGGTGATGCCCTTATAGAACAGGAACGCCACCACCAGGATATCCAGTACATCGGTGAATTTCATTGTAAAGAGTGACGTCAGAATGCTGTTGAACAGCGCGCTTGGCATACTACACCCTTCTTCCAAAATTGCGATACAAGCATTATTTTGTTAATTATACCGTAAACCGCTGCCAATAGCAAGTGGAATCCGGCAAGATTTTGGGAGTTATGCAAAACTTTTCAGCCTTTCCACAACTTCCAGCGTCCGAATGATCTCCGTCTCTGTGGTAAACGCCGACAGGCTGAACCGGACGGTTCCGCCCTCCAGCGTTCCCGCGCTTTCATGGGCCAGGGGCGCGCAGTGGAGCCCCGCCCGCACGGCAATCCCCTCCTCGGCCAGACGCTGGGCCGCCGCTTCGCTGTCCAGATTTTGCAGCACCACGGAGACCACATTGGTCTGCGGACTGCCCGTAAACACCCGCACATGGTCCATGGATGCCAGGCTGCGGCAAAGCTGCCGGCTTAGCTGTTCTTCCCGGCTCCGGCGCGTCTCACTGTCCTCCTGCCGCAGATACGTCAGCCCTGCCAGCAGGCCACAGATACCCGGCATATTGTGGGTGCCCGCTTCGGCCCGCTCCGGCAGCTCCTCCGGCATGGTCCACTGGCGGGACAGCACGCCGGTACCCCCCTCCATTAGCGGCTGGGGTACCTGTCCGCAGAGAAGAATGCCGGTGCCCTGGGGGCCGTACAGTCCCTTGTGGCCGGGCATGGCCACATAGGCTGCCTGCCACCCTTTCAGAGAAACCGGCAGCAGCCCCGCCGACTGGGACGCGTCCACGATCAACGGTACGCCCCGTTCCCGGCACAGGGCAGCAATTTGTTCCACCGGCAGCCGGTATCCAAACACATTGGATACATGGGTGCAGACCACAGCTTTGACCTCCGGCGTCAGGGACGCGGCAAAGGCCGCCACGGTATCCTCCGGGGCAAACAGCCGCCGTCCGCAGATGCGCAGCTTGGCCCCCAGGGCATACAGGGGCCGCAGCACGGCGTTATGCTCAAAGCCCGACAGCAGCACCACATCGCCGGGGTGTATCAAACTTTTGATGGCGATATTCAGTCCATGGGTGGCGTTCATGGTAAACACCACCTGTTCCGGTTCCGCGTCAAACAGCTGTGCCGCCACTGAGCGGGCGCGGTACAGTACATCGGCGGCCTCCATGGCCGCCGGATGGCCGCCGCGTCCCGGTGAGGCCAAGTGCTCCAGCGCATAGGCAACGGCTTCCCGTACCTGAGGCGGTTTTTGCAGCGTTGTGGCCGCGTTGTCGAGATAAATCACAGAAACACCTCCCGATGGATGCCGTTTTCCACGGTATAGAGCCGTCCGAAGTCCACATGGTTCTGCCGCAGCACCGACACCGCCCCTGCCAGCGACTCCCGCCGCAGGGCCAGCACATAGCCGCAGCCCCGGTCCGCCAACGCGGCCGGAAGCCGCTGCAAGCGGCACGGAATGCCCGAATAATCCAAAAGCTCCGCCCCCCGTTGGGCCCGCGTGATGGTGCGGAACGCAATCATACAATCATACATGGTATTTCCCTCCCCACCAATCTATGCAGCCGTCCGGGGCCCTGTCGAAATTTCCCGCATGAATTCACAATTTCTTCATATTTTTTTGAAAATCGGTTGACAAGGTTTCGGAATTGCTTATAATAAAGGGCAAATAGCCAATGATAGAGGTGCGAACTGCAAGAGTACATCCCATGGCCGCAGGCAAATCCGGCGGGATGGAAAGGGTTGTTCGCCGAAGGGTGCCAGCCGGTCTGCCTGCCGGGTGTTCCCTGGGCCGTCGGAAAAGATCCGCCGGACTGTCACGAAAGTGGAGCGCTGTCATGCCATAGAGGTTCCGGCTGTCCGGAACAGTCTGTCATGGTCCGCCTCCCGAACCATGGCATTTTTATTTTTGGAGGAAATCCTATGAATCTGCGAAACCGGAGACCCCTGCTCTCCCTGCTGATGGTGGTCATGATTCTGGCCGCGCTGACCATCGCCGTCATGGCCGCCGGACAACCGGCCACCAATCTGGTGGAGTGCCCCGACTGCGGCGGCTCCACGGCCTGCATGACCTGTTATGGTCTGGACCCGTCCTGTGCCGACTGCGCCGGGACCAACGTCTGCGCCACCTGCGGCGGTATGGGGCAGATCGACGCCCCCAGCAACTATTATAATACCATTTGGGCCCTGCTGCCCCCGGTCATTGCCATCACGCTGGCGCTGATTACCAAGGAGGTCTATTCCTCCCTATTCATCGGCATTCTGGCCGGCGGCTTGTTGTACTCCAACTTCAACTTCGAGGGGACCGTGCTCCACGTCTTTGAAGACGGCATCGTCTCGGTGCTGTCCAGCTCTTATAATGTGGGCATTCTCGTCTTCCTGGTGATTCTGGGCGCTATGGTCAGCCTGATGAACAAGGCAGGCGGCAGCGCCGCGTTCGGTCGCTGGGCACAAAAGAGCATCAAGAGCCGCACCGGCGCTCAGCTGGCCACCATCATTCTCGGTGTGCTGATCTTTATTGATGATTACTTTAACTGTCTGACCGTCGGTTCCGTTATGCGGCCGGTCACCGACAAGCATCAGGTGTCCCGTGCCAAGCTGTCCTATCTGATCGATGCCACCGCCGCCCCCGTCTGCATCATTGCCCCCATCTCCTCCTGGGCCGCCGCCGTGTCCGGCTTTGTGGAGGACGGCTCCGGTCTCTCCCTGTTCATCCGTGCCATTCCCTACAATTTCTATGCGCTGCTGACCATCGTCATGATGGTGGGACTGGTGGTTCTCAAGGCCGATTTCGGCCCCATGGCCCGCCATGAACGCAACGCCATCGAACGGGGCGACGTGTTCTCCGGCTCCAATCCCTATGCCACGGAAAAAGAGCTGTATGTGAATCCCAAGGGCCGCGTCATCGATCTGGTTTTCCCCATTGCCTCCCTCATTGTCTGCTGCGTCATCGGCATGATCTACTCCGGCGGCTTCTTCTCCGGTGAAAACTTCGTGGACGCCTTTTCCGGTTCCGACGCCTCTGTGGGTCTGATGCTGGGCTCCGCCTTTGCCATGGTGCTGACTTTTGTCTTCTACCTGTGCCGTCGTGCCATGACCTTCCGTGACATGATGGACTGCATCCCCGAGGGCTTCAAGGCCATGGTCCCGGCCATTCTGATTCTGACCTTTGCCTGGTCTCTGAAAGCCATGACCGATTCCCTGGGCGCTGGTGTCTTCGTGGCCACCGCCGTCAAGAGCTCCGCCGCCGGATTCCAGGCGCTGCTCCCCGCCATTGTTTTCGTCATCGGCGCGTTTCTGGCCTTTGCCACCGGCACCAGCTGGGGCACTTTCGGCATTCTGATTCCCATTACCTTGGATGTCTTCGATCTGTCCACACCCATGGGCATCATCTGTGTGTCCGCCTGCATGGCCGGCGCCGTCTGCGGCGATCACTGCTCCCCCATTTCCGACACCACCATCATGGCATCCGCCGGTGCACAGTGCGACCATGTGAACCATGTGTCCACTCAGCTGCCCTACGCCATCACCGCCGCCGCCGTATCCTTTGTGACGTATATCCTGGCCGGATTCATTCAGAACGCCTGGATTTGTCTGCCCATCGGCATTGTGCTGATGCTGGGTACGCTGCTGGTCATCAAGCGGGTCACCAAAAAATAATACGGCAAAGTTAAAAGGACCGATGCTCGCGCATCGGTCCTTTTTTTGTCTCTTTATTTGCTCTATTTGCTCTGTTCCAGCATACAGACGGCGTGGGCGGCGATGCCGTCACCGGTACCGGTGAAGCCCATGCCCTCCTCTGTGGTGGCCTTGATGTTGACCCGGTCCTCGGGGATGTTCAGCGTCTGGGCAATATTCTGCACCATCTGCGGAATGTGGGGCGCCAGTTTGGGCTGCTGGGCCACAATGGTGGCGTCAATGTTGCCCACGGTCCAGCCCCGGCCCAGCAGGTGTTTTCCAACATATTCCAACAGCAATAAGCTGGAGATTCCCTTGTACTGGGGGTCCGTATCGGGGAACAGCTTGCCGATGTCTCCAGCTGCCGCCGCGCCCAGCAATGCGTCCATAATGGCATGGACCACCACATCGGCGTCGGAATGGCCATCCAATCCCATCTGATAGGGAATTTCCACGCCGCCTAAAATCAGCTTTCTGCCCTCCACCAGCCGGTGGACATCGTAACCGTGTCCGATTCTCATGGTTGCTCTCTCCTTTTCAGAATCGCCTGGGCCACCACCAAGTCCATGGGGGTGGTGATTTTCAGATTTTCCTCGCTGCCCTCGGTCAAATGGACCTGCATCCCCAACCGTTCCGCGGCGGAACAGTCATCGGTCAAGGGCGCGTCATCCTCCAGCGCTTTATACAGTGCGCCGCGGATAAAGTCCAAGTCAAAAATCTGCGGCGTCTGGATAGCCACCAGCCGGCTCCGGTCCGGCGTGGCGGCAATGACGCCGCCGCCGGTTACCTTGATGGTGTCCTTGACCGGAACCGCCGGAGCCGCCGCGCCGGTGCGCTCCGCCTTGGCGATGGTCTCCAGCAGAATTTCCTGGGTGACCAGGGGGCGTGCGCCGTCGTGGATGGCTGCCAGCCCCTCCCGCTGCGCCAGGGCATCCAGGCCCCGCAGCACTGAGCGGGTCCGGTCGCTGCCGCCGCTGAGCACCTGCCGCACCTTGGTAATCTGGTGGTCCCGGCACAGCTGCTCCACCGGTGCGATCAGGTCCTCCCGAGTGACCACCACCACCGTATCTACCCGCTCACAGGCCTCGAACGCCTCCAGCGTGTGTAGCAAGACAGGCTTTCCGTTGAGGTCAGCCAAGGCCTTGTCGATGCCCTGCATCCGGGACGCCGAGCCCGCCGCCACAATGACGGCGGCACAGGGCATGGGTTCCGCCTTCCGATGTTTTTTCCGTCCCAATTCCATATCAAAGCTCCATAACCGTCTGTTTGAACGCGTTGCCCCGGACCATAAAGTTGCGGAAATGGTCAAAAGACGCACTGGCCGGGGACAGCATCACCACATCGCCGGGCTGCGCCGCTCGGGCCGCCGTGCGGATGGCTTCGTAAAAATCCGCTTCCTCCAAAATCTCCGGGGAACCGGGGACATAGTTGGCCGCCTGTTCCACTGCGGCCCGGATTTTCGGCGCGGTAGCACCGGTGAGGACCAGCGTCTTTACATGGTCCACAATCTCCGGCCCCAGATCGTCATAGGGGATGTGCTTGTCATAGCCGCCGGCAATCAGAATAATTCTCTGTTCAAAACTCCGCAGACCCGCACGGGTCCGGGACGGGCTGGACGCGATGGAGTCATTATAAAACTTCACGCCGTCCTTGACCCGTACCAGCTCAATGCGATGCTCCACGCCGCCGAAGTTCCGGGCCACATGGCGGATGTCCTCGTCGGAAGCCAGCCCCTCCACGGCGCAGATGGCCGCCATATAGTTCTCCACGTTGTGAATGCCCGGCAGGAAAATCTCCGACTGTTCCAGAATCTTCTCCAGCGTCTCGCCGCAGCGCCAGATGACGCCGTCCTCCAGGTATACGCCCCGCTCCGGCCGGGTCCGGCGGGAAAATTCCAGCACCGTTCCCTTTGCTTTGGGCACAAAGCTGTGGGTGATCTCGTTGTCCCGGTTCAAAACCACTGTGTCCCCAGCTGTCTGATGGAGGTAGATGTTTTCCTTGGCCGCCACATACTCCGCCATATCCTTATGTACATCCAGATGGTTGGGGGCCAGATTGGTCAGAACGGCCACCTTGGGACTGTGCTCCATGTCCATCAGCTGGAAGGAGCTGAGCTCCACCACCGCCACATCCGCAGGGCTCATCTCCCCTGCCTTCGGCAGCAGCGGCTGGCCGATATTACCGCCCACCCACACGGTGCGTCCGGCCCGCTTGAGAATCTCCGCAATCAGCGTCGTAGTGGTGGTCTTTCCGTCAGAACCGGTGACGGCGATGATGGTGCAGGGGCATACCTGGAAGAATGCCTCCATCTCCGAGGTCATGACCATGCCCCGCCGCCGCATGTCCACCAACTGGGGCCGGTTGGGATGCAGGCCCGGCGTGCGGAACACCACATCAGCCGTGACGTTTTCCAGATAGTCCGGTCCCAGCTGCAGCTGCAATCCCTGCTGTTCCAGCTCCAACACCTCCGGCTCCAGCTGGTCCCGTTGGGCCATATCACAGCCCAGGACCTGCGCGCCGTGGGCCAGCAGCAGCCGCACCAGAGGCCGGTTGCTGACGCCCAGACCCAGGACGGCCACCCGTTTGCCCCGCAGCGCCTCAAAATAGCGTTCCATTCGCTCGTTCATGGCAGTTCTCCTCTCCAGGTTCCAAAAAACCGCGGTCCGCTTCGGCACCGTGGCCGCGGACCCATTCCAAACCATTATATCTATCTTTTCTTTTTTTTGCAACCGATTTGACATTTCTCTCGAAATCCGTTAGAATAACTGATGCGACCGGGCCGGACAGCCGCGCGACCAGTACCGAAAGGTCGGCCGTGAGGAAAGTCCGGGCTCCACAGGGCAAGGATAACGGGTAACGCCCGCCGAAGGCGACTTCAGGAAAAGTGCAACAGAGATATACCGCCCCGCCGGTACTTGTATCGACGAGGTAAGGGTGGAAAGGCGAGGTAAGAGCTCACCCATCAACGGGGAACCGCTTGATGCTGTAAACTCTATCCGGAGCAACACCGCAGAGGGGACTCAGGCTTGCCCGGCCGTCCCCGAGAAGGTGGCTGGAGCGTACCGGCAACGGTACGCCTAGATAGATGGCTGTCGATTACAGAACCCGGCTTATAGGCCCGATCGCATTTTATACAGAAGCAAACCCCCGGCCCAGCCGTAATCTCATTAAGATAAGCAGCAGACCAGACTGCCTTGCGTGCGGTCTGGTCTGTGTTTCAAATATTTGAAAAAATCACAGAAAATACTTGACAAAATATAAAAAATCGTCGGCCCCGCCTTGAGAGCAATTTCAAGGAGGTCACGTCGATGAAAAGCTTCCCCAAAGCCCTAAAAAGAAAACTGTTGGATACCATACACCAAATACAAAAGGATTTATCAAAATAAACAACTGATCCCAAACAGGATTTTACACGAAATCGCAAGTATCAAAGAAATTGCCTACGCACAGGGTGATTACGCCAAAGAAATGGAGCACGATGCCTTGCTGAAAGAAGCAACGGCGAAAAGTTGAATTTGTCGGAGGATTTTATGAAGATAAATGATATTGAAACTTCAAGACTTTTATTAAGAGGATTCACGAAAGAAGATGCTTTGTGGGCATATAGTATCTGGAACAATCCAGAGATGGGACAATATTTGCCAGATGAAGCAAAAGAAGAAATAGATGACGAATATTTGAAAATGTTAGAAGGCTTAGGCGAGGATGAGGAATGTTGTTATTTGATTCCTGTTTTTAAGAATTCATTAGAGCGGGTAGGGACATGCAGTTTCATGATAAGTGATGACAAGAAAGTATACGATATTGCTTATTGCGTACATAAGAATTTCTGGTGTCAAGGCTATGCAACTGAAATCGCTCAAGGAATGATAGATTACGCTCGTAGTCAAGGAGCTGAGAAAGTAACTATTTATGTGAGTCAGGAAAATGCCGCTTCTAATCGGGTTGCCCAGAAATGTGGCGGAAAAATTGTCAGTGAGAGCACATATAAGAAAAAGGGAACAGATATAATCATGAAAGATTATAAATACGAAATTCTATTGTAGAGTATTTCATACTATAAATGAGCAAAACTGTCAAAATGCACAAAGTTATGCCACGGTTTTGCATGAGCAGGTCAAAGGGGACATGATTTGCCCCACACTGATACAGGAAGGCAATGCGCTCCATTTGAATTTGCTTTTGGATGTGGGGCAACCCAGAGAATTTTGTGTAAATAGAAATCCATTTTGTCAAGAAACAGCTTCAGAAACCGTGTTTTGCGGTGC
>CALWWW010000014.1 GCA_944385365.1 uncultured Oscillospiraceae bacterium
GTAGGGCCGATATCCATTTGGCCTTCCTCACACTTGCTGCTGCTTTGATTGCTTTTCGGTTTTGTTAGGCACTCTAATCGTGGAGGATGAAAAGATTCTGCGGGAAGTGACCAAGGACTATTTGGTACATGACGGGCTGCAGGTGCTGGAGGCGGAAGACGGCCAGCAGGCCCTGGACCTCTTTGAGACCAATCTGGTGGATTTGGTGATCCTGGATATCATGCTGCCGGTGCTGGACGGCTGGACCGTGTGCCGGCGGATTCGGAAACAGTCCAATGTCCCGATTCTCATGCTGACGGCCCGCGCTGGCGAGGATGATTCGCTTTTAGGCTATGAGCTGGGCGCGGACGACTATCTCATTAAGCCCTATAATCCACGCATTCTGGCGGCCAAGGTACGACGATTCCTCCAGCGCCAGGCCACCCCGGACAGGGCTATGCTGGAAGCGGGCGGCATCTCCCTGAATATTCCCGCCCGGACCGCCGCCGTGGATGGTGTGCCGGTGGAGTTGACGTATATGGAATTTGAATTGCTCTCCTATCTGATGCAGAACCCCAACCGCGTGATCTCCCGGGAAGAGCTGATCTCCCAGGTGTGGGGCTATGATTTTGTGGGGAACGATAAGACGGTCAACAGCCACATCCGCAATCTGCGGGCAAAACTGGGGCAGCGGGCAGTCACCATTGTGACGGTAATTCGCTCCGGCTATAAATTCGAGGTTCAGCCATGAAGCGCCGTCTTTCCTGGAAACTGTTTGCCTTTACCTTTGTCCTGTTTGCCGGTTTCCTGCTGCTGATCTCCGCCGTGCAGACACTCTTTTTCCGACAGTTTTATCTGGCGTCCAAGACAAACGCCCTGCGGGAGCAGGCCGCGGCTTATGACGGCACCAGAGCGTCGGCCCAGACCCTGTTCCAGTCGGAGGGCATCTGGATTGCCCAACTGGATGCCACGGGCACGATTTCCGACCTTTCAGGTGATTGTCTGACGGTCCGGCTGGAGGGCGCGACGGAGGAAGTGCAGATTCCCCTCTATGCCATGGTAAGTACCTTTGGTGAATCAGCAGAGCAAAGTGGACAGGTATTTTTGTCCGTGGGCGAGGGGCTGACGCTGGACGTGGTGGAGACAGAGTACGGACTGCTGCCGTATATTCTGACGTTACAGGATGCCCAGTTCACCCTCATCAACACCACCCTGGCGGACCGGCTGCACGGCGCCAACGCGGACCCGGCCTATGGTACGGTCTCCACCCGCTGCTATCATGGTGTGATCACCGGCGTCGATATGCCGGCCCAGGGGACGGCTCTGCCGTATCCCTTTCAGGAGCGCGGCTTCCTCCAACAGATTCTGACCTTTCAGGTGGAGCTGCTCCGGCCCGGCCAGGAACCGCTACAGACAGAACGGCTGACCAATATTACGCTGGATTCTGTGGAATATCAGGTTTTGATTCGGCCCATCGATGACGGTTATCTGGTTGCCATGGTTTCCCTCCAGCCGGTGGGAGAGGCCATGGACAGCCTTCGGCCCTTTACCGCACTCTTTTTTGCCGCGGCGTTGCTGCTGGCCTTGCTGGCGGCGTGGGTATACTCTCACTGGCTGGCACGGCCGCTGCACCGCTACAGCCGCGTGACCAGTCAAATGGCTAGGCTGGATTTTTCGGAAACCCTGCCGGTTCGCTCCCAGGATGAGCTGGGTCAGCTGGCAGCCAACATCAACAGCCTTTCCGGCCAACTGAAAGGTCACATTGATCGGCTGGAAAACGAGCTGGAACAGGAAAAACAGCTGGAACAGACCAGAAAGACGTTTATCTCCAACGTCTCCCATGAGCTTAAAACGCCGCTGGCCGTCATGAAAAGCTGCCTGACCATCCTGGAGGATGACATTGCACCGGAGAAACGGGACTATTACTTTGCCTCCCTGCAAAGTCAGATCGACGGCATGACAGAACTGGTGATGGAAATGCTGGAGCTTTCCAAAATGGAGTCTGGTGCCTACCGTCTTGAGACAGCGCCCTTTGACCTGACAGAGATAATGGAGGAGGCCTGTGGACCGTTCCGGGACCTTTGTGTTGAGAAAAGATTGCATCTGATGGTGCAGGCACCGGATTTGACGGCCCTGGGCAGCGGAAAGCTCATCGTCCGGGTACTCTCCAACTTTCTCAGCAACGCGGTGCGCCATACGCCGGAGGGCGGCACCATTGGGGTTTCTGCTGTTGCTGCCCATGGGGCGATTACAGTTCGTGTGGAAAACCAGGGAGAACCCCTGCCGGACGAAGCACAGAAGCATGTGTTTGAACAATTCTATCGGGTACATCCGGAAAAAGGCGGCGGCTCCGGCCTGGGTCTTGCCATCTGCAAGGCCATTCTGGAGTTGCATGGGTCCGCCTATGGGGTAGAAAATACGGATACCGGCGTCTGCTTTTTCTTTACGCTACCGGAAGGCTGAGCCAATCGACCGTGGAGTGGGCGCTGTATTTTTCATGCAGTTTTGATCACGTCTGCACCGTATCTGCACCGGATGGTGGTATGATTTCTTCGGAAAGCGAGGTATCATACCATGAAACACACACGGATTGTATCGATTGTACTGGCGGCGTTGCTGCTGCCTGCATGCGGCGGCGACAAGGACTACGAAACGCAGTTCCAGGACAGCGTCTTTGTGGGGGATTCCCTGACGGAGGGGATTTCCTTCAACGAGTATTTGCCGGAAGAGCAGGTGGTGGCCGGGGCAGGCGCTACGGCGGGCTTTGCCATGGAGGACCTGGACCAAGTAGTGGAGCAGGAACCCGACCGCGTCTATATTCTTCTGGGCCAGTGCGATCTGCTCTGGCCGGAGGGGGACCCCCTGGCCCTGTTTCAGGAGAACTACACTGCCTATCTGGATGCCCTGACGGAACGGCTGCCGGACTGCAAGCTCTATCTCCAGAGTATCCCCCATGTGTCCGAGGAAGCGCTGGAGACCGAACCCCGCTACGGGCAGATTGACGCATACAACCAGGTGATTGCGGAACTGGCGGAGACGTATCACGCCGTCTATGTGGATTTGAACGGCCTGGTGGACGCCAATCAGGACCTGTACGCCGAGGATGGTGTACACTTTCAGAAAGAATTTTACCCCATGTGGCTGGATTTGCTGGCGGAAACGGAGTGATGGCGGCCCATGGTGTTCAGCAGTCTTTCCTTTCTCTTCTGGTTTCTGCCGCTGACCGTGGCTGTCCACGGAGGATTGCCCCATCGGTTCCGCAACGGATTTTTGCTGCTGGCCAGCCTGTTTTTCTATGCCTGGGGCGAGCCGGTTTACGTCCTGCTGATGCTGCTGTCCATTGTCTGCAACTTCCGCCTGGGCCTGAAACTGGCGGTCTCCGCCCATCCCAGGCAGATATTGGCTGCGGGGATGGTCTGGAATTTTGGTCTGCTGGCTGTGTTCAAATATACCGGCATGGTGGCGGAGACGCTGGCTGCTCTCACGGGGCTGCCGCTGTCCATCACCGCGCCGTCGCTGCCCCTGGGCATCTCCTTTTACACCTTTCAGGCAGCGTCTTACCTGATAGATCTTTACCGTGGACAGGCAACGCCCCAGAAGCGGATTGTGGACTTCGGCCTTTATATTACCCTGTTTGCCCAGCTGGTGGCCGGGCCCATTGTACGCTATCCGGAAGTTGCGCCGCAGCTGACGGCGCGGCGCATAGACTGTAACGGGTTTGCCGAAGGTGTTCGGCGCTTTCTGCTGGGATTGGGGAAAAAGGTTTTGCTGGCCAACAATCTGGGGGCCATCTGGGAGACAGTACACGCGGCGCCGGTGGGGGACCTGTCCATGGTCAGTGCATGGGTGGGCCTGCTGGCATTCGCCCTGCAACTCTATTTTGATTTCAGCGGCTATTCCGACATGGCCGTGGGCATCGGCAAGCTGCTGGGTTTTACGCTGCCGGAGAACTTCCAGTACCCCTATCTGGCCGACAGTATCTCCGCATTCTGGCGACGGTGGCATATGACATTGGGGCAGTGGTTCCGAACCTATCTGTACATCCCTTTGGGCGGAAGCCGGGCGGGGCGGCTGCGGCTGGTCCGGAATCTCCTGCTTGTCTGGGTGTGCACCGGGCTGTGGCATGGCGCTGCCTGGAATTTCGCCCTGTGGGGACTTTATTATGGCTGTCTGCTGATTTTGGAAAAGCTGTGGCTGGGCCGCATTCTGGCGCGCCTGCCCGGAATAGTCCGGCATGGTTACACCCTGCTGGCAGTGGGTATTGGATGGGTATTGTTTGCCTGTACGGGTCCGGGGGAAATTCCGGGCTTTCTGGAAGCGCTGTTTTGCCCTAATGGTCACGTGGTAGTGGGCTTTTCTAAAAAGATGATTGCATACCTGATGGTGGGCGTTCTGGCGGCGACGCCGGTTCCAACGCAGTTGGCTGGACGAGTTTCCAGGCGATTCCCGCGGCTGGAAACGCCTATGGCCGCTGCGCTGTACGGCAGTGTGACCGTGCTGGCCATTGCCGGACTGGTGGGGGCCACCTATCAGCCGTTTTTGTATTTTCGATTTTGAGGGTGCTGCGATGAAAAACTTGAAAACGTTGCTTCCGATTTTATTTCCCGTAATTTTCATTGTACTGCTGGGCGTCGGAGCCATCGTGCTGCCGGACCATACGTTTTCCACATCGGAAATGCGGTATCTCAAACAATTTCCCGGCTGCTCGGCCCAGGAGCTTGTTTCCGGGGACTATGCCCGTCAGCTGGAGGAATACGCGTCGGATCAGTTCCCTCTGCGGGATGTCTGGATAGAGGTTGCAGAGCGATGGATGCTGCTACTCCAATGATGGAAACAGCCCCGTCTGCCATGGCCCAAACCGTGACCCATACAGGCAGGGGAGCGGGCAGAACAGATATCTGTTTGGAATAAACGGGGCGGTAACGCCCAACAGTACGGGAAAGCACGAACCGCCCGCAGCGCATAACCCGGCGGCTTTCCTTTGGAGACGAGGATAAATGATGAGAATCCCCGACAGGGCAGGGAGGGTTGAAATTGGACCTCTATCATACACTGTTTGTAGCGGTGACACAGGTATTTCTCGGCAGCTATGTTATGCTGCTGATCGACTTCCGCAAGCCGGTACCCATATGGCGTACCCGGTGGATTGTCACAGTGGTTCTGGTGGTCTGTGCCAATCTGATTGGGCTGCTCTTTCTGAACTTCTGGGATACCTACCGGCGCGTGGGAGTGCTGACAGTGACGGTTCCCTATATTTTATTCACAATCTGGTGCTCCAGCCACCGGGATTTTCGCGCGGTGTTTCATTTGGCAACTGCACTGTTTGTGGGCTGTATCGGAACCGTCAATGCCAACTTTGCCGAATTGTTTCTGAAGAACAATCAATATTGTGATTAGTATTCTCTTGCTGTGCGTACAGCTTCTTTCCTGCCGATGTTTTTTGTGCTGCGGCGCTTCAGCTTTACTTATCAACAGATGCTGTATCAGTTAAACCGCAGCTGGGGCGTTCTCTGTATTATACCAATGACCACGTTCCTTACCATACTGTACGCCATCAATCATTTGGAAAACTCCGTTAGTCGCGTCCCATGCGAGCAGGAAAACAGGCGAACCGTCCGGGTCTGTTCGATCAGCCCAGAATTTCCCGGATTTTGGTTTCCATGGCCTCGGCAATGCGCATGTGGTTTTCCCGGTCATAATG
Organism: uncultured Oscillospiraceae bacterium; assembly: GCA_944385365.1. Lineage (GTDB taxonomy): Bacteria > Bacillota > Clostridia > Oscillospirales > Oscillospiraceae > Avoscillospira_A. Next base: position 5,681 of record CALWWW010000014.1, read on the forward strand.
GAGCCCGTCCAGAAGCGAGGCTTCCGCAAACGCGCCCACATTGATAAAATGGACGCCGCAGCGGTTGGCCACGTCCTGAACCAGCGGCGGCAGGGCAGCGGAATCGGCGCTGCGGTCTCCGATGATTTCTCCCAGGCAGGTCTGGGGACGCAGCGGGGCGGGGCAGGCCAACAGAATTTCAAAGGGCTTCGGAGAGACGCCGTTGGTTATGGACTGGGCGGTTCGGACCAGACGGTCCAGGCTGATGGCCACTTCGGAAGCGGTTACCTGGAATCGTTGCTTGAAATCATTGGTACCCAGCATGAGAATCACCAAATCCAGCGGGGTATGGGAGGCGATGCAGCTGGGCAGATGGCGGATGCCGCATTTGTCGCCCTCGACAGGGTCCTCCCATACGGTGGTTCGGCCACACAGCCCTTCCTCAATGATATGATAATCAGGTCCCAGCCGTTGGGCCAGAATGCCGGTCCAGCGCTCCTGCCGGGGATACCGGCCAAGGCCCTCGGGGCTCTCGCCGTAGGTGTTGGAATCACCGAAACAGAGTATGTTTTTTTCCACAGTCATTTCCTCGCTTTCCAGGGCCGAAACGGCTCTTTTCCTGTATGCTACCAAACGGGGAGAGTACAGTCAAGAGGGCTTCCAGCTCCCACAAAAAATACGCCCTGCGGAATGGTCCGCAGGGCGTATTTTGAATACAGGGGGAAAGGGGATCAGCCCCACAGGGCCGACAGCATGGGAACAATCTGCTTTTTCCGGGAGATGATCTTGGGCAGGAAGCACTCCTCGTTGCGGGGGTCCACATTGAAAGCGTGGCGCACGGCCTCTTCGTCGCCCAGGTACAGCAGATGGGAACCGGCCAGCAGCACGTCGGTGAGCATCAGAATCACCAGACCGTAACCGTGCTGCTTCTGCTGCTCCGCCATGGCCTGGAGGAACTCCTCCCGGCGGCTGATCAGCAGGTGGGAATCCACACAGGTGATCTGACCCACGGCCAGATAGTGACCGGCAATGTGGAATTCCTTGAAGTCGGACAGCAGCAGTTCCTCGGCGGAGCGGTCGCCCACGTTGCCGGCGGAGAACACCACCTGTCCCAGGTCTTCCAACGTCACACCGGCGATACGGGCCATACGCTGGGCCATGCGGCGGTCCCGGTCCGTGGCCGTGGGGGACTTGAACAGAACCGTATCGGAGATGATGGCGGCGGCCATGAGACCGGCCAGACTCTTGGAGGGCATCAGGCCGCGTTCCTGATACATGCTGGCTACGATGGTGGCGGTGCTGCCCACGGGCTCATTGCGGAAGTGGATGGGGCCGCCGGTCTGGATATCGGCCAGCCGGTGGTGGTCAATGATCTCCAGAATTTCGGCCTGATCGAGACCGGGCACCGACTGGGCGAACTCGTTGTGGTCCACCAGCACCACGCGCTTGCGCCGGGGGCGGATCATATGGTAACGGGACAGGGTGCCGACGACTTTATCGGCCTCGTCCAGAATGGGGTAGCTGCGGTAACGGCTGCGCAGCACGATCTCCCGCACGTCGTCGAGAAAATCGTCCAGATGGACGTGCTCCAAATCGTGGCTGCGGCAGATGCGTTCCACGGGCATGGCCTGGAACAGCAGATGGGACACGCGGCAGGCGTCCAGGGGCGTGTTGAGGATGCAGGTGCTTTCGTAGCGGTCCACGTCCAGGTCCTCCGGCAGCTGGGCCTGACAGAGAATGATGCAGCTGACGCCGGCTTCCAGGGCGGCACGAATCATTTCCGGCTGCTGGCCGCAGAGGAAAATGGTCTCTTTTTTCAGCTCCATGGTGGTGACGCCGGGCAGGGCCGCCACCACTTCACCGGTAACGGTGTCCACCAGGTTGCTGCCCTCGCCCACCAGATGGCCCTCCAGAACGCTGAGGAGATTGAAGACGGGGACGTTTTCCAGATAGGGCTCCGAGGCAAAATTCATGTCGTGCTTGGCCACGTCCGTGGGGGACAGCATACCGTAGAGGGTGCCGTCCTCCCGGGAGATGGGAATGGCCGGGGCCGTCTGCTCCTGTAACGCCTCCCAGGCGCTGCGGATGGGCACCGCCTGGTGCATGACCGGCGGCGTATCGTAATCCAGATCGCGGATCTGGGTGCGGACTGTATGGATATGGACCGGGGGCTCCATGCCGAAGCGGTCCAGAATGCGGCGGGTTTCATCGCTGATGTGGCCCAGACGGGCGGCCACATATTCCCGGTCGCCCATGGCGTTGCGCAGAGCGGCATAGGCCATGGCGGAAACGATGGAGTCGGTATCGGGGTTGCGGTGGCCGGTTACATAAATCGGTTCCATAGAATGTGTCCTTTCTTTGCCGTCGCCTTGACGGTTGATTTCTTTACAGATGGGTGGATGCGTTAGAAGTATACCATCCATCCAACTTTTTTACAAGTATTCCACAGGGAAGATTTCACATACCGTGTTCACTATCCGTTAGGCACTTGCATAATGGGGAGCGTTTGCCTGCACTTTTTCGGACGAAATCTTTATGATATCTTAACAGTTGTGCCGGAAAAAATATGTGGAATCCGTCAAAATATTCGGAGAACTCCATAAGTTTAACGTATAATATAGAAATTAAATTGACGGCCCAGGGGAAACGTGATACAATATTTTGCAGGAATACTGACGAATTTTCTGCAAAATAATGTATAGAGAAAAGAGAACTGGACACACGATGTTTACCATGCTTTTCCGGATGCGGCTGCGCCGCTGCGCGGTGCGTTCGGACTGCGAAACCGGGACATGTTTGCGGCAGACGCGTCGATGGGGCAGGGGCGGACAAAACCGCCCCGTCCCTGTAAATTTTGCAATTTGTTGCCCGAACATGGAATTTATGATATGATGGTTCCATCGTATGTAAGGAGTTAAACGATGCAGTATATCATTTTGGACATGGAATGGAACCAGGCATGGCCCGGATCGTCGGCGGCCCGGCAGGGCATCGCCCCCCATGGCGAGATTATCCAGATCGGCGCCGTGCGGCTGCTGGCCGACCGGACGGTGGCCGATGAATTTCAGATTCTGGTCCGGCCCAAATTCATCCGCAAGCTCAACAAGCGGGTCAGCAAGCTGACCGGTATTCAGGAAGCCCGGCTCAAGGCCGAGGGCGTCCCCTTTCCCGAAGCGGTGGAGCGGTTTCGCAGCTGGTGCGGGGAGGACTGCACGTTCCTGACCTGGGGCTTTGACGACGTGACGGTGCTGCGGGAAAATCTGGCCCTCCATGATCTGCCCGCCGACTGGGTTTTGCCCTGGTATAACGCCCAGATGATTTTCAATGCCCAGACCGACGGCGCCACCAATCAGCGGGCCTTGAAGACGGCCCTGGAACTGCTGCGGATTGTTCCCACCCGTCCCGCCCACGACGCATTGGGCGACGCCTACCACACGGCGCTGATCTGTGCCCGCCTGGACCTGAAACGGGGCGTGGCCGAGTACCGCCGGGCCATGGAAGCCCACGAAAACGGGTTCCACGGCGCGGAGCTGCCCGGCTGCATTGCCCGGCGGGTCTACCGGGGCTATGCCGACAAGCGAACGGCCATGGGCGCCATGGCCGGGGCCGAAAACCTCTGCCCCCACTGTGAGAAGCCCATGAAGGCCGGGGATTGGATTTCCCAGCCGGGACGGCGGTACATGAACCTGTCCACCTGCGACGACCACGGCAATTTCCTGGTCCGCATCCGGCTCCAGCAGGATGGCGACGGCATCCGCGTCAGCAAGCTGCTGTACGAGGGAACCTCCGAGGCGGCCAAAGCCTACGAGAAAGCCGCCGCATCGGCCCGGCCCCGCCGCCGCCATCGCCGCCGGAAAAAATCGGCGGCCCCGGTCAAACCGGAATCCTGAACCATTGGCCAAGGGGTCCAAAAGGTACCGCCATGGAGCGGCAGAACATATGGTTTTGACAAACTGCAACAAGGCACGCCCGCGGGCGTGCCTTGTTTGTTTCTAGGATTGGGGAAGCGCGGCGGCCACCTGGGCTGTGGTGCCGTCGCTGTCACCCAGCAGATACTGGTCTCCGTCGTCGTCGGTGACCAGCAGCCAGGGACCCGTGCGGGGATCGATACAGGCGGTGACCCGGCCATATTCCCCGGCGGTGTATTGGCCCTTACGCACACCCTCCAGGCCCGTTCCGGCCACTTTGACCATGGAGGGCAGTTCCTCCAGCACGTCCACCGATGCAATTTCCGCCAGGGGAATCTCGTAGTGGGTGCCGCTGTGGCGGGCTTCCAGCACCGTTCCCTGAATGGACAGCTCCACGGGCATCTGTTCTTCCGCCAGAATCCAGACGCCGAAGAGGGGCATCAGCAGCAGCATCAACGCCGAAACCCCTATGATGATTTTACCAGGCTTCCGGGCCATGTTGACGGTAGAATTGATGCCCACACGGGCATTGACCATCAGACTGGTGTCGTTGGGGTTGTAGTAGAACATGCCCCAAATCCATTTGTCGTCCTCGTCCACATAGAACGTCTGGCCGCTGCCGGCGGTGAGCCGGGATTGAATGGCCCGCAGCCGAAATTCCTGCCAGACTCCCGCCGCTGTGAATACAATGGTCAGGGCCACGGTGCCCAGGATGCAAACCACCGGCTGGGTGGTATAGAAGACCATGCACCAGGGCAGCAGCCCCATAAGCCAGGCCATCCAGAGCCAAACCCGCCGCCAGGCCTGCCGCCGCAGCCGCGTCAATGTTTCCGTCAGCGTGTCGTTATCGTCCACCACCTCGGCCTTGCGCCGGATGGCGTACCGGTAAAAGACCCAGGACAGGGCCACCCACAGGGGCCCTACCGCCGCCATAACCCAACCCATCACGGCGTCACCCTCCAGAAACACCGCCGCCGTGGGCAGCAGGCTCAGGACAAAGGGCAGCAGGAAAAAGAGAATGGTCCGGGGCTTTTCTTTCCACAGGTCCACCGTGGACAGATCGGCCACGGTGGCGGCAGCGGTCTGGTCGGGCCGCCGCCAGCCCCGCCGCTGCTTCATGGCTTTCAGGGCCTGATTGCAGCGGACATAGGGCACCATGGGCACCACAATGACCACATCCAGCCAGATCAGATAGATGGTCAGCATGACGCCCAGGGACAGGGGCAGCAGGGACAAGACCACACCGGACAGCAGCAGCGCCCACAGCAGGCGTTTTTCCGTCTTCCGGAACTGGCCGATGATCGCCAGCAGTTCCGGGTCCTGCTGAAACTCCGGGGGAATGGTGACGCCTACGGCAATATTTTTCTTGAATTTGGCGTCGTTTACCGTCTGAACGTACATGAGAATGGGAATCCAGATAACGGTTCCCCACAAGATCAGATTGACCCACCACTCCATATTCAGTCTCCTCCTTCCGTGTACAGCCGTTCCACCAGCCGTATCACATCGTCTTTGGACAATCCCGCCAGACGCAGCTCCGACAGGCTGACCCGCAGGGCCCGCAGCGTGGATTCCTCCGGCTGGCCCGGCGGCCGATGTCCGCTGACCACGGTGCCGTTGCGCCGGTCCGTTTGCAGATAGCCCTCCTGCTTCAACAGCTGATAGGCTTTGCTGACCGTCATCATATTGACGCCGGTTTCCGCCGCCAGGGCCCGGATGGTGGGCAGCTGCTGGCCCGGCTGCAGCTGCCCGTTGGCAATGCCCACGACAATCTGATCGCGGATTTGCTGGTAGATGGGAACGTCGCTGTCGAATCGCAGTTGCAGCAGCATGGAATCGCCTCCCTTTGTTATAGTTGTATTATTTGAATTAGATTATATAATGCAAAAACAATTCTGTCAAGCCCTTGCAAAGGGGATACGGCTATGGTATACTATTCCTATAAAATCAATAGGAGTAAAAGGAGGAACAAACATGGCATCCTATGAATTGATTATTGAGAAGCAGCAGCCCGACTGCGGCGGCAAGGACCCCCGCGTGCTGGAGTTCCAGTCGGTGGAGACGGCAGACCCGGTGGACTATGTCCGCAATCTGCATCCGGGCATGGAGCTGGACGTGGAGCAGAAGAGCAACGGCGAGCTGGCAGTGGCCGTGGGCGAGGGCATGAAGCGCATTCGGTACTGCTTCACAGAAGATTGAAAAAAATCGTCATTCCCACGGTGGACCCACCGGGAGAATGACGATTTTTTGTTCGGCAGCAGGAAACGGCTCTTCCCGTGGAGGAAGCCCCTATACCGGCCTGCGCGCCCTCTTTTCCGTTACACGGTACTGTGCTATAGCAGTATAGCATATAAAGTATAAAATGTCAAGTTTTTACAAAAAACAACAAGCGGGACGCCGCATTTTGCGGCGTCCCGGAGAAAGACAGAATCAATATTCCTTGTTGTGCAGCAGCTCGTGCGCCTTGCCCTTGAGCAGTCCTTCGTAGAGGGACATGACCATGGGGTTCTCGTCGGGCTTCTTGATGATGGCCACATTGTCGGCATTGTAGATGCCCTTGGCACGGGCAGCCTTGGTGCGGTTGCCGGCTCTCGGCGGCTGGCCGCCGCCCATGATGCAGCCGCGGCGGCAGGCCATGACCTCGATCAGGTCGTAGTGGACCTCGCCGGCCTTGACCTGCTCCATGACCTGGCGGGCATGAATCAGACCGCTGACGACGCAGATGTTCAGGGTCCGGCCGTTGTAATCGAACTGGAAGGACTTGATGGCGTCGTCGCCGCGGACGCCGCACTCGGCGATGGCGTCCAGAGCCACCTTGTCATGCTCGGGAATCAGACGGCGCAGCACTGCCTCGGTGACGCCGCCGGTGACGCCGAAGATGACGCCGCCGCCGGAACCGAAGCCGAAGGGCACGTCGCTGGCTTCCGGCGTCAGGCAGGCGAAATCAATGCCGGAGTTGCGGATCATGCGGATCAGCTCTGTGGTGGTGATGACAATATCCGTGTCCTGCTCGCCCTTGGTGAAGCTGTTGGGCCGCTTGGCCTCCATCTTCTTGGCGGTGCAGGGCATGATGGAAACCATCACTGTGCGCTTGCCCTTGGCGTTCTTGGGATCACGGTACCACTCCTTGACCAGAGCGGACATCATGCCCTGGGGAGAACGGCAGGTGGACAGGTTCTCCTTGAACTCCGGATACTGATCGGTAACGAACTTGACCCAGGAGGGGCAGCAGGAGGTCAGCAGGGGCAGCTTGATACCGGCTTCCACGCGGTTGAGGAACTCGGCGGACTCCTCCATAACCGTCAGGTCGGCGGAGAAGGCCGTGTCATAGACCTCGTCAAAGCCCAGGCGGTGCAGGACGTTGACGATCTTGCCCATGACGCTCTTGCCGCGCTCAATGCCGAAGGCGTCGCCCACGGCCACACGGACGGCGGGAGCCACCTGGGCCACCACACGGACCTCGGGATCGCCCAAGGCTTCCCAGACCTCGTCGGTGTTGGTGTGGATGCTGATGGCGCCGGTGGGGCAGTACACACGGCACTGGCCGCAGTTGACGCAGAGGGTCTGGGCGATCTTCTTGTTGAAGGCGGGCATTACCATGGCGTCGGTGCCGCGGAAGGCGAAGCCCAGCGCGCCGATGCCCTGGAGCTCGTCACAGGCACGGATACAGTCGCCGCAGAGGATGCACTTGTTGGGATCGCGGACGATGGAGGGGGAGCTGGTGTCCACCTCGTGGATTTCTCTGGTGTTGGCGAACCGGACCTGGGTGACGCCCAGGCGGTGGGCCAGCATCTGCAAATTACATTCGCCGCTCTTGACGCAGGTGGTGCAGTCGCGGCAGTGGGCGGCCAGCAGCAGCTCCAGAATCAGCTTGCGGTGGCGCTTGATGCGGCCGGTGTTGGTGAAAATCACCATGCCGTCCCGGGGCTCCTCGGAGCAGGAGGCAAAGGTCCGGCCGCGGTCATCCTCCACGGTACACAGACGGCAGGCGCCGAAGGTGGAGACCTCGGAGTGATAGCACAGGGTGGGGATATCGATACCGGCGTTCCGAATGACGCTCAGCACATTTTTTTCATCGGTAAATTGGACTTTCCGTCCGTCAATGGTCATAGTTCCCATGTCTGATCCTCCTACGCGTCCACATAAATGGCATCAAAGGCGCAGTTGTCACGGCAGGCGTCGCACTTGATGCACAGGTTGGTGTCGATGTGATAGCACTCCTTCCGCTGGCCCGTGATGGCGCCGACGGGGCAGTTCTTGGCACATTTGCCGCAGCCCTTACAGAATTCGGGATTGATGCGGTAATGGCGCATGGCCGTACAGACCTTGGCCCGGCACTTGTGGTCCACGATGTGCTCCACATACTCGTCGCGGAAGGTCTTGAGGGTGCTGAGGACCGGCAGGGGCGCGCTCTTGCCCAGGCCGCAGAGGGCCATGCTCTTGACCATCTCGGCCAGCTCCTCCAGGCGGTCCAGGTCCTCCAGCTCGCCTTCACCGGCGACGATCTTCTCCAGAATCTCCAGCATCCGCTTGGTGCCCTCACGGCAGGGGACACACTTGCCGCAGGATTCGCGCTGGGTGAAGCTCATAAAGAAGCGGGCCACTTCCACCATGCAGGTGTGCTCGTCCATGACCACCAGGCCACCGGAACCGACGATGGCGCCGTACTTCTTGACGGAGTCGAAGTCCAGGGGCACGTCCAGGTGCTCCTCGGTGAGACAGCCGCCGGAGGGGCCGCCGATCTGCACGGCCTTGAAGGTGGCGCCGTCCTTGAGGCCGCCGCCGATGTCGAAGATGATCTCCCGCAGGGTGGTGCCCATGGGGACCTCGATCAGGCCGGTGTTCTCAATGGAGCCGGTGAGGGAGAAGGTCTTGGTGCCGGGGCTGCCGGCGGTGCCGATGGAGCGGTACCAGTCGGCGCCGCGGAGAATGATCATGGGCACGTTGGCAAAGGTTTCCACGTTGTTGAGAACCGTGGGCTTCTCCCACAGGCCCTTTTCAACGGTACGGGGCGGCTTGACACGGGGCATACCGCGGTTGCCTTCGATGGAGGCAGTCAGGGCCGAGCCTTCGCCGCAGACGAACGCGCCGGCGCCGCGGTTGATATGCAGACGGAAGGAGAAATCGGTGCCCAGGATGTTGTCGCCCAACAGGCCCACTTCCTCCAGCCGGGCAATGGCATGGCTCAGCCGGGCCACGGAGTTGGGGTACTCGGCGCGGACGTAGATATAACCGTCCTTGGAGCTGACGGCGTAGGCGGCCAGCATCATGCCTTCGATGAGGCGGAAAGGATCGCCTTCCATAACGGAGCCGTCCATGAACGCGCCGGGGTCGCCCTCGTCGCCGTTACATACCACGTAGCGGGTGGTCTCCTTCTGGCGCATGACCTGCTTCCACTTGCGGCCGGCGGGATAGCCGCCGCCGCCGCGGCCCCGCAGCTCGGCGGCGTCCACGGTGTCCACCACGTCGGAGGGCTGCATCTCAAAGAGGGCCTTCTCCAGCGCCTGGAAGCCGCCGGCGGCGATGTATTCCTCCAGGGATTCGGCGTCCAGCTTGCCGCAGTTCTCCAGGGCAATGCGGGTCTGCTTGGCCATGAAGGGAATCTCTTCGGGCTTGGGGTAGAATTTGCCGTTCTGGCAGTATGTATGGTGATCCAGGACCTCGTCGCCCAGAACGCAGCGCTCAAAGACCTCCTGGCAGTCCTCTTCCTTGACGCGGACCAGCTGGATGACCTTGTCGCCCTTCTGAATGCGGACCAGGGGGCCCAGCTCACAGATACCCTGACAGCCGGTGCGCTTGATACCGATGGGATGGGCGTCGGCGTCATGGGGCTTGAATTCCACGGTTACATTGGGATAATCCCGGGCAATGTCCACCATTTTGTCGTAGATCTTCTGGGAACCGGTGGCAATACAACCGGTACCGGCGCAGACCAGAATGCGGCAGGAATAATTATCAATGGTGGCCTGGGCGGCAGCGCGCAGCTGCTGCAGGGCTTCTCTAGTCTGAATTTTCAATTTCCCTCACCTCTCAGCTTCTCGACCAGTTCGACCACGGACTCGGGGGTCATACGCGGATAGACGTCCTCATTGACCATGACGGTGGGAGCCAGACCACAGGCGCCGAGGCAGGAGACGGTCTCCACGGTAAAGAGCATATCGTCGGTGGTATGCTTCTTCTTGCTGAGCCCCAGGGTTTTGTGCAGAGCCTCCAAAATGGGGCCGGACTTTTTCACATGACAGGCAGTGCCGTCGCAGACCTTGATGATGTACTTGCCTTTGGCTTCAAAGGAAAAGTTCTCATAGAAGGTCGCCACGCTGTAAGCCTTGGCCTCGCTGATGCCGATTTCCGCGGCAACATAGGTCAGAAGCTCACCGGGCAGATAGCGGTACTCCCCCTGAATATCCTGCATAATGGGAATCAGGGAACTGGCCTTGCGGCCGTAGTGGGCGATGATTTCATCCGCTTTGCGGTAGTACGACTGATCCAGCATAGTCGATGTCTCCTCCATTCTTGCGGTGTCCAAACTTCATTGGCACTCCAGGAATCTATAAGACCCCGGTCCCAAAAATAGACCGTGTCCTGGAAAATATTATAGCAAATTCTGAGGTGGGAAACAAGCGGTTTTGTATAAAATATATAAATATTTGCATATCGATACAAAGGTTTTTATACAGCTGCTCCAGAGGTCACGAATGGTGATAAACCCGGTGCTCCAGTGCGAAAATCCGGCTGCTGAAGGCCCCGACGGGAACTTCTTCAAAGGCTTTGCGGTAGATTTCCACCCGGCTGTCGATTTTGTCGATGAGGTGGAGCAATTCACTTTCCATACAAACCGGCACCACCGCCGCGCCGAATTCCGGTTCGCCGTGGTGGGAGAGAATCAGATGGCGCAGCAGCAGGGATTTCTCTTCGGGGATGCCCAGCTTCCGGGCCGCCGCCGCCACCCATTCCGCGCCGATGACCAGATGGCCCAGGAGCTGGCCCTCGGTGGAATACTCCGTCACCAGTCCCAGCTCGGAGAAGGAGAACTCCTTCATTTTGCCGAAGTCGTGGAGCAGGGTACCGGCCAGCAGCAGGCTGCGGTTGATGGTGGGGCCGTAGAGACGGGAGAGAAACTCGGCCTGCTCCAGCATGTTGGCCGTGTGCATCAGCAGGCCGCCCACAAAGCCGTGGTGGACGCTTTTGGCCGCGGGAATGCTGCGGAAATCCTGTTCCCGCCGCTGGAGCATCATGGTGGCGATGGCGCGGTAATCGTCGTCCTCCATGGATTCCACCAGCTGCCACACCCGGGCCAGCACGGCGTCGGCGTCGATGGGCGCCGACGGCGTCAGGGCCGTCAGGTCCACGGCCTCCTCGGGACGGCGCAGGCGCAGGGCGTTGATGCGCAGCTGGGGCGCGCCCATAAACTCCGTGACGGTGCCGGTGACATAGACGATGCGCCCGGCGTCCTGCTCGCTGACGGTGCTGTTGTCGTATTCCCACAGCTTGGCGTCCATGGAGCCGCTGGCATCCTCCAGCACGGCGCTGAGAAAGGGCTTGCCGTTTTTGTTGGTTTTGGCGTAGGCGGACTTCAGAAGGTAGAAGCCCTGCACTTCATCGTTGACACGGAGCTGATTGAGGGGAATATGTTGTTCCATTGGTCATGTCCTCCTGCTTTGTTACAATAAAGTTATGGTGAATTTAGTATAGCGGGCGGCGGTGTTTCTGTCAACGCGGCGCATAATTCCCGGCGGGCGGGAAATGCTGAAACCAGGGGTACGAAACCGCATTGACAACGGAGGAAGCCCGTGCTATAATCGCCGTAGTTGAAAAGGGAGTAGTTTGAAAGACATGCTGTCAACATCTCAGCCTTTTGGGCTTGGTGGCATGTGCCCGAAGTGGTAACAAGACTTTTCGACAACCGTTGTCCTATGTTTGCAGGAAAATGGTTGTCGAAGAGTCTTTTTCTTTTATCTGCCCATCCGGTTCAACACAAAACAAACAAGAAAGGAAGCATCCCTATGGCCGAACCCTATTACAGACAAACGGCGCAGCAGGCCCTCAGCAGCCAGCAGTCCAGCGCCAACGGGCTCACCTCCCAGGAGGTGGCCCAGCGGGCCCAGCAGTACGGGCCCAACAAGCTGTCCGAAGGCGAGAAAAAGAGCGTGCTCCGGGTGTTCCTGGAGCAGTTCAAGGACCTGCTGGTGCTCATTCTCATTGTGGCCGCCTGCATCTCCGCTGCCTCCGGCAACATGGAGAGTACCATTGTCATCTTCGCGGTCCTGATTCTCAACGCCGTTCTGGGCACCGTCCAGTATTTGAAGGCGGAAAAGTCCCTGGAGAGCCTCAAGGCCATGTCGTCTCCCACGGCCAAAGTCCTGCGGGACGGCAAACGATTGGAAATCCCCTCGGCGGAGGTGGTCCCCGGCGATATCGTGCTGCTGGAGGCCGGCGACATGGTGGTGGCCGACGGCCGCATTCTGGAAAACTTTTCCCTCAAGGTCAACGAAAGCTCCCTGACCGGTGAAAGCGAGGGCGTGGACAAAACCGCCGACGCCATCGACGCCGATCAGGTGGCCCTGGGCGATCAGAAAAACATGGTGTTTTCCGGCTCCCTGGTCACCTATGGCCGGGCCACGGTGCTGGTCACCGGCACCGGTATGCACACGGAGCTGGGCAAAATCGCCGCCCTCATGAACCAGACCCAGCAGCGCAAGACCCCCTTGCAGCAGAGTCTGGACAGCTTCAGCGCCAAGCTGGCCATTGTGATTATAGCCATTTCCGTTCTGGTGTTCGCCCTGTCGGTGTTCCGTACGGGCATGAGCATTCTCGATTCCCTGATGTTTGCCGTGGCCCTGGCTGTGGCCGCCATCCCCGAGGCCCTGTCCTCCATCGTCACCATCGTTCTGGCCATGGGCACCCAGAAAATGGCCCGTCAGAACGCCATCATCAAGGATTTGAAGGCCGTGGAAAGCCTGGGCAGCGTGTCCGTCATCTGTTCCGACAAAACCGGCACGTTGACCCAGAACAAAATGACCCCCCAGAAGATCTACGCGGACGGCGCGCTGCTGGAGGGCAACGACCTGAAACTGGCCAACGATGTTCAGAGACTGCTGCTGAAAGCGGCGCTGCTGGCCAGCGACGCCACCAACGACGAGGAAAACGGCACGTCCATCGGCGACCCCACCGAGGTGGCCCTGGTCATGCTGGGCGAACAGTTCGGCGTGGTGGAAGAGGAGTACCGGGCCCAGCATCCGAGACTGGGCGAACTGGCCTTCGATTCGGACCGGAAGCTCATGAGCACCCTCCACGACATCGACGGGACGCCCACCCTGTTCACCAAGGGCGCCATGGACGTGCTGCTGAGCCGGTCCCAATGGCTGCTGACCAGCGCGGGCAAGGTGGAGCTGACCCCCGAGCGCAAGGAGGAAATTGCCAGGGTCAACATGGAATTGTCCACCGAGGGCCTGCGGGTCCTGGCCTTTGCCTACCGGGAACTGGACAGCGTCCGGCCCCTGACGCTGGAGGATGAAAACGACTTTACGTTCATCGGCCTGATCTCCATGATTGACCCGCCCCGGCCCGAGGCCATCCAGGCCGTGGCCGACGCCAAACAGGGCGGCATCCGCACCATTATGATCACCGGCGACCACAAGGTGACGGCCACGGCCATCGCCCGGCAGCTGGGCATCTTCCGCGACGGCGACGAGGCCCTGGCCGGTGTGGAGCTGGACAACATGACCGACGCGGAACTGGACCAGCGGCTGGAGAAAATCTCCGTCTATGCCCGTGTGTCGCCGGAGCATAAAATCCGCATTGTCAACGCCTGGCAGCGCAAGGGAAATATTGTCTCCATGACCGGCGACGGCGTCAACGACGCCCCCGCCCTGAAAAAAGCCGATATCGGCGTGGCCATGGGTATCACCGGCACAGAGGTTTCCAAGGACGCCGCTTCCATGATTCTGGCTGACGACAATTTCGCCACCATCGTCAAGGCCGTGGTCAACGGCCGCAGCGTCTACGCCAACATTAAAAACGCCATTCTGTTTCTGCTGTCCGGCAACACCGCCGGTATCTTCTGTGTCCTGTATGCGTCCATTATGGCCCTGCCAGTGCCCTTTGAGCCGGTGCACCTGCTGTTTATCAACCTGCTGACCGACTCCCTGCCCGCCATTGCCATCGGCATGGAGCCCGCCCGCCGGGGCCTGCTGAGCCAGAAGCCCAGAGACCCCAAGGAGCCCATCCTCAACCGGTCCCTCCTGAGCCGCATCGGCGTGCAGGGCTTGCTCATTGCCATTGCCACCATGGCAGCCTTCTACCTGGGCTACGGTCCCACCAAGGACGCCGCCATGGCTTCCACCATGGCCTTCGCCACCCTGACGTTGGCCCGCCTGTTCCACGGCTTCAACTGCCGCGGCGCGGAATCCCTGTTCCGCCTGAAGTTCACCACCAATCCCGCGTCCATTCTGGCGTTCTTCGCCGGTGTGGTGCTGCTGGCTCTGGTGCTCTTTGTGCCCGGCCTGACCAGCCTCTTTATGGTGGCGCCCACCTTCGGCGCGGCCCAGCTGGGCAAGGTGGTGCTGCTGGCCCTGGCCCCCACGGTGGTCATCCAGCTCTATAAGCTGCTGACCGATCACAAGCGCCGGTAATGGTGCAAACACGGATGTCCCGCCGGGGCATCCGTGTTTTTTGCGCTGCCCCTTGCAAAATGGCAGCGGCGGCGGTATGGTAATAACAAACTGATCAGAAAGACGGCGATGACTATGAACGAACTGCGCAGCCGGGCCATGGAGCTGGCCCCCATGCTGAAAGCCATTAAAGACGATCTCCACCGCCACCCGGAGTTGTCCTTTCAGGAGCGGCGGACCACGGAACTGATCCGGCGGCGGCTGGAAGCCCTGTCCATCTCCATTCTGGACCTGGGCATGGAAACCGGTGTGGTGGGCTATTTACAGGGGGGACGTCCCGGCCCCACGGTGGCCCTGCGGGCCGATATGGACGCCATCGCCCAGCAGGAACCGGCGGACAACGGCGTGGTGTCGGAGACCCCCGGCGTCATGCACGCCTGCGGCCACGACTTCCACACCACCTGTCTGTTGGGGGCCGCCCGGCTCCTGTCGGAGCGGCGGGAGGAACTGGCGGGGAATGTGGTCTTCTTGTTCCAGCCGGCGGAGGAGGTCACCAAGGGGGCCAAGGCCATGATTGAACACGGCCTGTGGGAAAAGCTGCCGGAAACGCCCCGCTTCCTCTTCGGGCTCCACACCCGGCCGGAGATTGCCTGCGGTGATGTGGCGATTGTTCCCGGCGGCATCATGGCCGGTAAGACCCACTTTTTCATCGACTTGACCGGCGTCACCGGCCATTGCGGTTCCCCCCATAAGTGCGTGGATGTAATCACCTGCGGCGCGGCCATTGTCAACGCCATTCAAACGGTGGTCAGCCGCAATACGGACCCCTTGGAGCCTCTGGTCTGCGCTGTGTTTTCCATCCACGCCGGAACGCCGGAAAATTTCGTACCGGAAACCCTGTCCATGAGCGGCGATATCCGCGCCCACTCCGACGCTGTTATGGAAGCGACAGAGAAGCGGCTACAGCAGGTGGTCCAGGGCATTGCGGAAACCTACGGCTGTCAGTGGGAACTGCGGTTCGCGCCCCAGGTGCCGGTGACGTACAACGGCCCGGAGATGACGGCTCTGGCTCGGACAGCGGCGGAGGCTGTGGCGGGGCCGGAACATATTGTCAGCCCCCGGGGCGATATGGGTTCGGAGGATTTTGCTGTTTTGGGCCAGACGGTCCCGGCGTTCTTCTACTGGATTGGCACGGGCTACCCCAACCAGACCAACGCGGCGTGGCATAACGCCCGATTCCGCACCGACGACGACGCCCTGCCCCTGGGAGCGGCGCTGCTGGCCTCGTCGGTTTTGACGGCCATGGAGCAAACGCCATCGTTGTAGGAGCGGGTGTTGGACACAGTTTATCTACCGTAATATTCCTTCATAATTTGGCTGATATCAGCTTCCGCGCCGTTTAAAATGTAGTGCGCTTTACCGGATTCATAGGAAAATGCAAAACGGATGTGGGAACGGCGGCTTGCGGCGTTACAGAAGAAGTCGGCCACTTCCTTTGCTTCACGTTCATCCAAAAGAAGCTCCAGAAGAATGCACAGTTCCTTTTCACGATTGTCCTGTCCTGCCAGAAAATCATAGACAATAGCATGGTGCTTTGTCTGGATGCTGGGACGGACCGCCGGATGGAGAACAAACGCCGAAACCTGCTGTTCTGTAAACTTCCAGATTCCTGTCTCTTTGCTGCCGTGGAGAATATCCGATTTTATGTAGTTCCGCAGGGTGCGGGTGGTAAGACCGGTGATTAGGGAAAGCTGCTCAATGGTATACATATGGATTCCTCCTGATGAACGGTACGGTATGCTTGTGAGTACATTGTAAGCAGGACAGACCAGAAAGACAATTTGAAAAAGCGGGAGTTTTTCATAGCAGATGCTTCCGCTTTGCTAAATAGGGGAAGCTGTTTAAGGGGCGCAAAAAGGCCGCCGTCCGCCACCCGCGATGGGGTGGGGACGGCGGCCTTACGGCTTCGCCGTGGGGATTGCGCCATCTGCGGATGACGCTTTGGGACGATGGGGGAGTTCGCGCCGTGCGCGGCGCGGGTGTTTCGCCCGCTGCGGCGGGCGGGAATGTCGCTGGCTGCGGCCAGCGATCAGAGGCCCTGCCTCTGGACTCCGCGATTTCGCGATTTTTGAAAAAATCGAGTAAAACTTTTTACTTTTTTACTGGGCCAGCAGGGGCGTCTCCAAATCCTGGAGCATGATATCCAGCGCGGTGATGCCGCCCTCGGCGGTATACCACACGGCGGGATTGGCCAGATAGATAATATGACCGTCGGTATAGACGCGGGTACTCTTCACCAGCTCATTCTCCACCACTTCCTGGGCCAGCTTGGCACCCTCGGTGGCAATGGCGGCGTCCCGGTCCAGAACCACCATGTAGTCCGGGTCCTTCTCCACGACAAACTCAAAGGAGGACTCGTTGCCGTGGGTGGAGGTGGCGGCTGCGGCGTCGATGCCGATGTTTTCAAAACCGATTTCCCGGCCCACCATGGAGCACCGGCCATCGTTGCCCAGAATGTTGAAACCGCCGCTGGTCACCAGACCCACAATGGCCGTCTTGCCCTTGGCGGCGTCGGCCAGAGCCGCAATGCGGCTGTCAAAGCCCGCCATCAGGTCTTCCACCTTGGATTCCAGGCCGAAAATGGCGGCCACATTGGCGGCGTTCTGCCGCACGCTTTCCACCACGCCCAACTCTGTGTCCACGGACAGATAGACCACCGGTGCAATCTCACTGAGGGCGTCATAGGACTCGGCCAAACGGCCGCCAATGAAAATCACGTCGGGTTCGCAGGCCATGACGGCTTCCAGATCGGCCTCCTTGATGGTGCCAAGCTGGGCCACATCCTCGGTCATATAGTCCTGGAGATAAGACAGTGTGGTTTTGGCGGAGCCCACCACCCGGTCCCCCACGCCCAGGGCGTCGAGAATGTCCAGGGAAGCCATGTCCAGGACGGCAATGCGCTGGGCGTCGTAGGGTACCTCCACGGTGACGGTTTCCTTGCCGGCGTTGAGGGACGACACGGAGACGGTCTCCGGCGCGGCGTCCGTGGTCTCCGCGGCGGTCTCGTTGGCGGCAGCGGCGGAACCGCAGGCCGTCAGGCCCAGGGCCAGCATCAGGGCGGCGGTCAGTGCGAGCAGTTT
Source organism: uncultured Oscillospiraceae bacterium (assembly GCA_944385365.1). GTDB lineage: Bacteria > Bacillota > Clostridia > Oscillospirales > Oscillospiraceae > Avoscillospira_A. The sequence goes on from CALWWW010000014.1 coordinate 23,318, forward strand.
TTTCATGGGTTGTTCTCCTTTTTACAAAAAGTACTGAAAAATGGGTTAATAATAGATAGACAACGGGCGATTCTGGATGGTCATAATCTCAAAATCCACGTTGTAAATCTCCGAAAGGGTCTCCTTGGTCATCACTTCTTCCACGGTGCCGAATTTGGCAATGCGGCCGTCCTTGAACGCGCAGATGTAGTCGGAGTAGAAGGCGGCATAGTTGATCTCATGGAGAACCAGAATGACCGTTTTGCCCAGTTCGTCGCAGAGACGGCGGACAATCTTCATCATATTGGTGGCGTGGTAGATATCCAGGTTGTTGGTGGGCTCGTCCAGCAGCACGTATTCCGTGTCCTGGGCGATGACCATGGCGATCATGGCCCGCTGGCGCTGGCCGCCGGACAGTTCATCGATAAACCGGTCCTGGAAGTCCTCCAGCTCCATATAGGCAATGGCCCGGTCGATGATCTCCTGATCCTCCGGCGTGGTGCGGCCCCCGGAGTAGGGGAACCGGCCGAAGGTCACCAGCTCCCGCACCGTCAGCTTCATCTGAATGTTGTTGCTTTGGGTCAGAATGGCCAGCCGTTTCGACAGCTCCTTGCTTTTCCAATGGCTGATGTCCTTACCGGCAAATTCCACCAGACCGCTGTCCCGGGCGATGAGCCGGGAGAGAATGCCCATGACGGTGGATTTGCCCGCGCCGTTGGGGCCGATCATGGAGATGACCTTGCCTTTGGGAATGTGAAAGCTTACATCGTGTACGACGGTTTTTCCGTCGTACTGCTTGGAGAGGTTTTTGATTTGCAGCATATCAGACCTTCTTTCTCGAGAGCAGCAGATAGAGGAAGTACAGGCCGCCGCCTACGGTGATAAAGACGCTGACGGGGACCGTATAGGTGTAGAGGTGTTCGACAATCAGCTGGCCGCCCAGCAGCACAATGGTGCCGAAGAGCACGGAGCCCAAAACCAGCTGGCTGTGGCGGTACGTCCGCAGCAGCTGCCGGGACAGGTTGGCAATGATCAGACCCAGGAAGGAAATGGGGCCTACCAGGGCCGTGGCCACGGCAATGGCCAGCGTCACGCCCAGCAGGAGACGGCGGATGCACCGGTCGTAATCGACGCCCAGATTGATGGCCTGGGCCTTGCCCAGCGTCAGCACATCCAGCAAAGCTAGCTCTTTCCGCAGGAAAAAGACAATGGCGCCCAGCAAAATCACCGAAAAGACAATAATCTCATTGTTGATGTTGTTGAAACCGGCCACCAGAGACGTCAGCAGTGTGTCGTACTCGTTGGGGTCCATGACCCGTGTCAGGGTGGTTTGGATGCTGCCGAAAAAAGAGGTCAGCACCGTGCCCACCAACAGCACATAGAGGACGTTGTGGTTGGTCTTTCGGAACAGATAGCTATAGAGAAGTGTGGCCACAATGCCCATGAGGACCACATCCACGGCAAAGGCCAGATTGGCGTTGACGGCCAGGGCGCTGCCGGAGCCGATGAAGAACACCACCGCCGTATGAATCAGCGTATAAAGGGAGTTCATGCCCAGCAGACACGGGGTGACAATGGTGTTGTTGATGATGGATTGGAACACCAGGGACGCGCCGCCGATGGCAAAGGCCGTAATCAGCATGGCCAGCAGCTTTGGAGCCCGCAGCTTCATGGCGTAGCGCACCAGATTGGGATTGGAGAAGTTGACCTCCACCACCAGATAGCCCACGGCGCAGAGGACCGTCAGAACGGCCATAACAATCAATTTGCGGTGGTTGGAGCGGACAGCAATGCCATTCAAGAGCAGCAGCCTCCTTTCTGTGCGGCGAGACGCACCGGTTTTTTGCCCCGGAGCCGGTAGAACAGCAGTCCCACGAAAATCAGACTGCCCAAAATGCCGACGATCAGTTCGATGGGCAGCTCATAGGGGAAGATGACGACGCGGCCGATCATATCGCAGATCAGGACAAACAGCGCGCCGAACAGGGCCGTATCCGTCAGGGTGCCCCGCAGCTTGTCGCCCTTGAACATGGTGACCACATTGGGGACAATCAGCCCCACATAGGAGATGGAACCCACCACCACCACAATGGAAGCGGTGATCATGGCGGCGATGGACAGTCCCAGGAACAGAATCACGTTGTAGGGTACGCCCAGGTTGCGGGAAAAGTCCTTGCCCATGCCCACAATATTGAAATGGTTGGCAAAGACAAAGGCCAGAATCACCAGGGGAACCACCAGCCAGACAATTTCATACCGGCCCTTGAGGACCAGGGAGAAGTGGCCCACCAGCCAGGAGGAAAGGGCCTGGGTCATTTCAAACTGATAGGACAGGTAACTGGTGATGCCGCCGATGACGTTGCCGAACATAATGCCCACCAGCGGGACCATGACGGCGTCCTTGAACTGAATGCGCTGGATAAACCAGACGAACACCCAGGTACCCAGAATGGCGAAGACAAAGGCGAAAACGGCGCGGCTCCACAGTGTGGAAGCGGGCAGAAACAGCAGGGCAATCAGGATGCCCAACTGAGCCGAAGAGATGGTGGCGCCGGTGGTGGGGGAGACGAATTTGTTCTGACATAGCTGCTGCATAATCAGGCCCGCCACACTCATGCCCACGCCGGTACAGAGAATGGCCAGCAGCCGGGGCAGCCGGGAGATCAGAAAAATCTCCAGCTGATGCAGGTCGCCGCCCAGCAGGGCAGGCAGGTCCAAATCGATGACGCCCACAAACAGGGACAGCACGGAGGCCACGGCCAGACAGCAGGCCAGGACCAGGGTGATGGTACGCTCTTTCACGGTCGATTCCTCCTGAAAAGTGGTTTGTTTTAACTAACTTTCGATGGAAAGCATAGCATACAGATGGGAAAAACACAAGGACCTTTTTGGTGAAAAAATGAGAATTGGAACATGTCATGAATTTAATGATTAGTTATGGCTAACTTATTGGGGAGATTCACGAAGCAGCGGAAAGAAATGGGAGGTTTTCTGCAAGGGAATTGTATGATAAATGTAACGGCCCTGTGAACTGCAATCTGTCTGTCATCGATAGGAGGGACGCAAGAAGGCCGCCGTCCGCCACCCCGGATGGGGTGGGGACGGCGGCCTTACGGCTTCGCCGTGGGATTGCGCCATCTGCGGATGGCGCTTTGGGACGATTGGGGAGTTCGCGCCGTGCGCGGCGCGGGTGTTTCGCCCGTTGCAGCGGGCGGGTATTTCGCGCCTTGCGAGGCGCGACCGGGGGCGCTGCCCCCTGGACCCCTGCGATTTTTTGAAAAAAATCGAGTAAAACTTTTAACGTTTTTCCTTTTTCTCACAATGGCACATATGGGAACAGCCTTTACAACTGCCGCAGCAGCCCCGACCGGGGCGGCGGATCAGCACAAAGAGCAGCCAGCCCACCACCAGAGCCACCAGGAGCCAGTCCAGCCACGTCACAGGACCAACCCCACAATCTGATAGACCACAAAGGCCACAATCCAGGCGATGACACATTGCACCACCACAAACAGCAGCGCATCCAGGCGGCTCAGCTCTTTACGGACCGCGCCGATGGCGGCCACGCAGGGCGTATACAGCAGCGTAAAGGCCAGGAAGCTGATGGCCGTTTTGGTGGTGAACAGCGCGCCCAGATTGGCCGCCAGGGTGGCCACCGTGGTGCCGGTCAGGACGCTGAGGGTGCTGACCACGGCCTCCTTGGCCGTCAGGCCCACCACCAGCGCCGAAGCCACCCGCCAGTCACCGAAGCCCAGGGGCGCCAGGATGGGGGAGAGCAGACGGCCCAGACCGGCCATCAGGCTGGTGCTGCTGTCCTCCACCACATTGAGCCGGGTGTCAAAGGTCTGCAAAAACCAGATGACAATGGTAGCCACAAAAATCACCGTAAATGCCTTCTGGAGGAAATCTCTGGCCTTTTCCCACAGCAACAGCGCCACGCTCTTGGCCGAGGGGAACCGGTAGTTGGGCAGCTCCATGACAAAGGGAACGCTGTTGCCCCGGAATGCCGTATGGTTGTACAGCAGGGCCACCAGCACGCCCACGGCCATGCCGCCCACATAGAGACAGATCATCACCAACGCCTGATAGTGCTGGAAAAAGGCCGCCACAAACACCGCGTAGATGGGAATTTTAGCCGAACAGCTCATAAAGGGCGTCAGGAACACGGTCATTTTCCGGTCCCGTTCCGAGGACAGCGTCCGGGTGGCCAGAATGGCCGGGACCGAGCAGCCGAAACCGATGAGCATGGGGACAATGCTGCGGCCCGACAGGCCGATTTTGCGCAGCAGCTTGTCCATGACGAAAGCCACACGGGCCATATAGCCGGTGTCTTCCAGAATGGACAGGAAGAAAAACAGTACCACAATCAGGGGCAGGAAGCTGAGCACGCTGCCCACACCGGCAAAGACGCCGTCAATCAGCAGGGAGTGGACCACCGGATTGATGCCGTAGGCCGTCAATCCCTTGTCGGCCTGGGCAATGAGCCAATCGATGCCCGCCGCCAGTCCGTCGGACAGGAATGTGCCCACGGGGCCGAAGGTGATGTAAAAGATGAAGAACATAATCCCAAGGAAAATGGGAATGGCGAAAATCCGGTGGGTCAAAACGCTGTCGATGCGCTCGCTGCGCTTGTGCTCCCGGCTTTCCTGACATTTCACTACCGTGTCCCGGCAGACCTTTTCGATGAAAGCATAGCGCATATCAGCCAATGCCGCGTTGCGGTCCAGGCCCCGCTCGTGCTCCATCTCACTGATGCTGTGTTCGATCAGCTCCTGTTCGTTGGTGTTGATGTCCAGCCGCCGCAGAATGTCCTCGTCGCCCTCAATGAGCTTGGTGGCGGCGAATCGGGGACAGATGCCCGCCAGCTGGGCATGGTCCTCGATGACATGGCTGACGGCGTGGATACAGCGGTGGACGGGGCCGGGGTCGCAGAAATCGCCCACCGCTGGGGGAATCCGCTTTTTGGCCACGGACAGGGCCTGCACAATGAGTTCATCGATGCCCTCGTTTTTGGCGGCGCTGATGGGGACCACGGGGATGCCCAGCCGTTCGGCAAGCTCCTTGGTGTGGATGGTGCCGCCGTTGCTGCGGACTTCGTCCATCATGTTCAGGGCCAGCACCGTGGGAATGCGCATTTCCAAAAGCTGCAACGAAAGATACAGATTCCGTTCCAGGTTGGTGCCGTCCACAATGTTGATGATGCCGTCGGGCTTCTGATTGAGGATGAAGTCCCGGGTCACGATTTCTTCGGCGGTGTAGGGCCGCAGGGAGTAGATGCCCGGCAGGTCCACCACTTCCACGTCTTTCTGGCCCCGGACGGCGCCGGCTTTCTGGTCCACGGTGACGCCGGGGAAGTTGCCCACGTGCTGATTGGAGCCGGTGAGCTGGTTGAACAGTGTGGTCTTGCCGCAATTCTGATTGCCGACCAGTGCGAAAATCATTGGGCTGCCTCCTTCTGCTCCACCGTGATGTTGGCGGCGTCGGCCTTGCGGAGCGTCAGCTCATAGCCCCGGAGCCGCAGCTCCATGGGGTCCCCCATGGGGGCCACCTTCCGCACCGTCACGGCGGTGCCGGGAATCAGTCCCATATCCAATAAGCGGCAGCGCAGGGGGCTTTCCCCGCCCACGGCCGTTATGGTACCGCTCTGCCCCACGGGCAGTTGATCCAATGTCATGGTATCACCTCTGTTGTCTCACAAATCCCGGCGGTTTGCCGGAACAAACTTTACGGTAATAGAGTACTGCCGGCGGGGGCGAATGTCAAGAAAATTCGTGGAATTTCCTCCGGTGGACAGGGTGGAAAAACCGTGCTACAATGATGCAATACGCAACGATACCCAGGAGGCGCACAATCATGAAAACCATTGGCATTTTGGGCGGCATGGGACCCCTTGCCACGGCGGACCTTTTCCGTAAAATCGTCCTGCTCACCGACGCCCACAGCGACAACGAACACATCCGCGTTTACATCGACAGCAACAGCGCCATTCCCGACCGGACTGCCGCCATCCTGCACGGCGGGCCCGACCCGGTGCCGGAAATGGCCGACGCTTTGCGCCATCTGGAAACATGCGGCGCGGATTGCATTCTGATGCCCTGCAACACGGCCCACCATTTTCTGCCCCGGCTGCAAGCTATGACGGACATCCCGTTCCTCAGTATGCTGGAGGCCACGGCCAAAGCCTGTGCGGAGCGGTTCCTAGGCCGGACTGCCGGTATCCTGGCCACACGGGGGACTCTGGAGACGGGCCTGTACACCCAGGCGCTGGAGCGGGCGGGCGTTGTCAGTTTGATGCCCGACGAGACGGGCAAAGACGCTTTAATGAAGGTCATCTATGACGGCGTCAAGGCGGGCCGGGACCTGTCGCCCATGGCCCCGGCTCTATTGGACACCCTGGACCGCATGAGACAGCAGGGAGCGGGCTATTTTATTTTGGGCTGTACGGAACTGCCCCTGGTCCGGCAGATGTTGAATCTGCCCGGCGATTTTATTGACCCCACGGCGGAGCTGGCCAAGGCGGCCATCCGCTTTTGCGGCGGTACCATCAAGGAGGATTGAACCATGCACGACGAATTGACGGCGGTGGATATTCAGAAAATGAAGGAGGAGCTGGAATACCGCTCCAATGTTCTGCGCCATAAGATCATCGAGGACGTCCAGACGGCCCGGGCCTTCGGCGACCTCAGCGAAAATTTTGAGTACAAGGCGGCCAAGCAGGAAAAGCGCCGCAACGACAGCCGCATCCGCTATTTGGAGCGGATGATCAAGACGGCCCACGTCATCGACGGCACGGTGACCGACGAGGGCACCGTGGGCCTCTTTGACAAAGTCACCATTTATATGGAGGAGGACGACGAGGAAGAGGTCATCCAGCTGGTGACCACCCTGCGCCAGAACCCCCTCAAGGGCCTCATCAGCAAGGAATCGCCGGTGGGCAAGGCGGTGCTGGGCCACAAGATCGGTGACCGGGTCAAAGTGGAGGTCAACGCCGATTACAGCTACTATGTGGAAATTCGGGCCATTGAAAAGGGCCAGGACGACGATTCCATGGAGATCAGCCGCTATTGATGAAACGCTTTGACTTCGCCCCCATGGAGGGCGTCACCGACGCGGCGTACCGCAATCTGCACCATAAAATCTTCGGGGGTGTGGACCGCTATTGGATGCCTTTCTGGTCGCCCACCCAGGAACATACCATCACGCCGCGGGTCCGGCGGGATATTCTGCCGGAGTACAACGGCCATACGCCGGTGGTGCCCCAAATTCTCACCAAATCGGCGGTGGATTTTTTGTGGGCCGCCGGTGTTCTGGCCGACCACGGCTATCCGGAGGTCAATCTGAATCTGGGCTGTCCCTCGGGTACCGTGACCGCCAAGGGCAAGGGCTCGGGCTTCCTGGGCCGTCTGCCGGAATTGGAGAACTTCCTGGATACGATTTTTGCACAGTGTCCTGTGAAAATCTCCATCAAAACCCGTATGGGCGTCAAATCGCCGGAGGAATTCGGCCCCGTTCTGGACCTGCTGACCCGGTACCCCATGACGGAACTGACGGTCCACCCACGCATTACAACCGACATGTACCGCCATCCGGTGCGGCCCGAGGGCTTTGCCATGGCGCTGGAGCGCTGCACCTGTCCGGTGATCTGCAATGGCGACCTGAAAACCGTGGACGATTGCCGCGCCGCTGTGGAACGGTATCCCACCGCCGCCGGATTTATGGCGGGCCGGGGATTTCTGGCCGACCCGGCCATGGGCCGGAGACTGCGGGGCGGCGGCCCCATCACACGGGAGGAGCTGCGGCAGTTCAATGAAGAACTGTTCGACGGCTACGAGGTGTCCTTCGGCGGACCCGGCAACGCCATGCTGCGCATGAAGGCCCACTGGCGGTATCTGATTCTGCTGCTGGACGAGAACAAAAAGCTGGCCAAGCAGCTGCGGAAATCCTCGGACCCCAGGGAGTTCCGGGACTTGTCCCGGCTGGCCATCGATACCCTGCCCATGCGGGAGACACCGCAAATTGACTGGTAAAGACAAAAAATATCCCGGATGCTGCGGCATCCGGGATATTTTTACGCCTTTTTCTGTTGCTCCAGCTTTGCCACGTGCTCTTTTAATGTCACATTGATGTACTGGGACAGGGAGCGGTCGCAGTCCTCAGCTAGAACCCGCAGCTTGGCAATCAAATCTTCATCCAAAGTCAGACTAACCTTTTGCTTCAACGGTTTCATAAGCGTACACCCCTTTGTGTAATTTTAGCCCTGGATTTCAAAAAAATCCAGGGCTATTGAAAGTTTTACTCGATTTTTTTCAAAAAATCGCAGGGGTTCGGGGGCAGAGCCCCCGAAAAAACCATCTTACTTCTTGAGAATCACGTCATGGTAGCCGCCCTCGACGATGGAGGTGGCGGACACCAGGGTGATGCGGGCGTCCCGCTGGAGCTGGGGAATGGTGACCGCACCGCAGTTGCACATGGTGGACTTGACCTTGTACATGCTCTTTTCCACGCCGTCATGGAGGGAACCGGCGTAGGTGACGTAGGAATCGACGCCCTCCTCGAAGCTGAGACCGGTCGCGCCGCCCAGGTCGTAGCGCTGCCAGTTGCGGGCGCGGTTGGAGCCCTCGCCCCAGTACTCCTTACGGTAGACGCCGTCCACCAGAACTTTGTTGGTGGGGCTTTCGTCGAAGCGGGCAAAGTAGCGGCCCAGCATCAGGAAGTCCGCGCCCATGGCCAGAGCCATGGTCATGTGGTAGTCATGGACAATGCCGCCGTCGGAGCAGATGGGCACATAGATGCCGGTCTTCTCGAAATACTCATCCCGGGCGGCAGCCACTTCAATCAGCGCCGTGGCCTGGCCGCGGCCGATGCCCTTCTGCTCACGGGTGATGCAGATGGAACCGCCGCCGATGCCGACTTTCACGAAATCGGCTCCCGCCTCGGCCAGATAGAAGAAGCCCTCCCGGTCCACGACATTGCCCGCGCCCACCTTGACGGAGTCGCCGTAGTGCTCACGGATATAGTCGATGGTCCGCTTCTGCCAGATGGAGTGGCCCTCGGAGGAGTCGATGCACAGCACATGGGCACCGGCGTTCACCAGGGCGGGGACGCGCTCGGCAAAGTCGCGGGTGTTGATGCCCGCGCCCACCATATAGCGCTTGTTGCCGTCCTGAAGGCTCAGGGGATGGTCCTTGTGGTCGGCGTAGTCCTTGCGGAAGACGAAGTACATCAGATGGCCGTTGTCATCGATGATGGGCAGGGAGTTGAGCTTGTGCTCCCAGATGATGTCGTTGGCCTCCTTGAGGTTGGTGGAGGCGGGGGCAGTGATGAGCCGCTCAATGGGGGTCATGAAGTCCCGGACCGGGATATCCTCGGTCATGCGGGACACGCGGTAATCGCGGCCCGTGACCACGCCCAGCAGCTTGCCGTTGGGGGTGCCGTCCTCGGTGACGGCCAGGGTGGAGTGGCCGCTGCGGCGGGTCATGGCCAGCACGTCGCCCAGGGTGTTGTCGGGGGTCACGTTGGAATCGCTGACGACGAAACCGGCCTTGTGGGCCTTGACCTTCTCCACCATGGCGGCTTCGCTCTCAATGGACTGGGAGCCGAAGATAAAGGACATGCCGCCCTCCTTGGCCAGGGCTACGGCCAGGGTGTCATTGGACACGGACTGCATGATGGCGGAGACCAGGGGAATGTTCAGGCAGATGGGGCACTCCTCCTGGCCCTTGCGGTATTTGACCAGAGGGGTTTGCAGGCTGACGTTGGCGGGGATGCAGTCGGGGCCGGTGTAGCCGGGAATCAGCAGGTACTCGCTGAAGGTGCGGGACGGTTCGGGATAGTAATAAGCCATGGGAAACTCCTCCTTATGAAATCAACGGAAATACCGGGCGGCGCTGCGGAACAGGCCCATATCGTAGTTGCCGGGAACGTTTTTGTACAGCTCCGCGCCTACGCGCTCACTGTGGCCCATCTTGCCCAGGACGCGGCCGTCGGGGCTGGTGATGCCTTCAATGGCCCACAGGGAGCCGTTGGGGTTGAATGCTGTATCCAAAGTGGGATTGCCGTTCAAATCCACATACTGGGTGGCAATCTGGCCGTTTTGTTTCAGCTGCTCCAACACCGCGTCGGAGGCCAGGAAGCGGCCCTCGCCGTGGGAGATGGGTACGCTGTAAATCTCGCCCACCGGGGCCTCCAGCAGCCAGGGAGAGTGGTTGGTGCAGACGCAGGTCCGGACAATGGACGACTGGTGGCGGCCGATGGTGTTATAGGTCAGGGTGGGGCAGCCGCCGTCCATGGGGACAATTTTGCCGTAGGGGACCAGACCCAGCTTGATCAGGGCCTGGAAGCCGTTGCAGATGCCCAGCATCAGGCCGTCGCGGTGCTCCAGCAGATCGGTGATGGCGTCCTGGAGCCGGGGGCTTCTGAGGAAGGACGCGATAAACTTGGCGGAGCCTTCCGGCTCGTCGCCGCCGGAGAAGCCGCCGGGGATGAACACGATCTGCGCGCTGCGGATGGCCTGCTCCAGATGTTCCGCAGAAGCCAGCAAATCCTCCTGGGTCAGATTGCGGACCACGAAGATTTCCGGGTCCAGACCGGCGTCGACGCAGGCGCGGGCGGAATCATACTCGCAGTTGGTGCCGGGGAACACGGGGATGACCACTTTGGGCCGTGCTACCTTGGTTTTGGCCACCAGGGGAGCGGCGGCGGTATAGGTGATGGGCTCCACGCTGCCGCCGTCACCGGCCACGGTGGGATAGACCTTCTCCAGAACACCGTCGTTGAGGGCCAGCAGTTCGGAAACGGGGACCCGCTCGAAGCCGATGGTCACATGGCCGTCGTCGGTGGTGTGGCCCAGCAGCGTCGCGTCCACGGTATCCGTCAGCTCGGCCACAATGGCACCGGGCATGGACACATACCAGTCGTGGACGCCCTCACCGGTGAAGCCGATGCCGTTGCCGAAGGTCATTTTTGTGACGGCCTCGGCCAGACCGTGCTCCACAGCCCAGGCGGCTTTCACCTTACCGGTTCGGCACAGCTCGTGGAACTGCTCCCATCCGGCCTTGGGGTCCTTGGCCCCGAACAGGTACACCGGGTGACCGGCTGCCTTGAACTCCGTGGTCAGCACATCGCCGGACTGAATGGGGGCAATGGCAAAGGAGATCAGCGTGGGGGGCACATCCAGGTCCAGGAAGGAGCCGGACATGGAGTCCTTGCCGCCGATGGCGGCGCAGCCCAGTTCCAACTGAGCGTCCAGCGCGCCCAGCAGCGCGGCAAAGGGCTTGCCCCAGCGATGGGGATCCGTGCGCAGCCGCTCGAAGAACTCCTGCAAGGTCAGGTAGGCCTTTTTGTAGTCGGCGCCCGCCGCGACGATTTTCGCCACGGAGGTGTAGACGCTGGCCTTTGCGCCGCCGTAGGGGTCGGCGCTCATGTGGTCCGGGTCAAAGCCCCAGGCCATGACACTGGACTGGGTCGTATGCTGGCCCGGCTCCACGGGGAACAATGCGGCCATGGCCTGGGCGGGGGAGCGCTGGGTTTTGCCGCCGAAGGGCATCAGCACGCTGCCCGCGCCGATGGAGCCGTCGAACCGCTCGGTGAGACCGCGGCGGGAAGCGCAGCGGAGATCGGCGGCCATATCCCGCAGATTGGAGAAGGGCAGGGCCGGGGCCTTGTGCGCCTGCTGTTCCACCGCAATGGCGGCGTGTTTCACCGCGCCGTTGGTGTTGAGGAACGCCCGGCTCAGATTGGCGATGGTCTTGTCTTTCCAGGTCATGACCATGCGGGGGCTTTCGGTGACGGTGGCCACGGGATAGGCTTCCAGGTTTTCCATGCGGGCGGCGGCCATCAGGGCGTCGGCGTCCTCGGGGGCCACTACCACGGCCATGCGCTCCTGGCTCTCGGAAATGGCCAGCTCCGTACCGTCCAGGCCGTCATACTTCTTGCGGACGGCGTCCAGGTCGATGGTGAGACCGTCGGCCAGCTCGCCGATGGCAACCGATACGCCGCCTGCACCGAAGTCGTTGCAACGCTTAATGAGACGAGTGACGTCGCCGTTGCGGAACAGCCGCTGGAGCTTCCGTTCCTCGGGGGCGTTGCCCTTCTGGACCTCGCTGGCCATGGTGGTCAGCGACTGCATGTTGTGGCTCTTGGAGGAACCTGTCGCGCCGCCGATGCCGTCGCGGCCCGTGCGGCCGCCCAGGAGGATGACCACATCACCGGGAGCGGGCACCTCGCGGCGGACATGGCTGGCGGGAGCCGCGCCGACCACCGCGCCGCACTCCAGACGCTTGGCGATATAGCCGGGGTGATAGACCTCGGCCACATGGCCCGTAGCCAGGCCGATCTGGTTGCCGTAGGAGGAATAACCGGCGGCTGCCGTCTGGGCAATTTTTCTCTGGGGCAGCTTGCCGGGGGTGGTTTCACGGAAAGAGACGCGGGGGTCGCCGCCGCCGGTGACGCGCATGGCCTGATGGACGTAGGCGCGGCCCGACAGGGGATCGCGGATGCAGCCGCCGATGCAGGTGGCCGCGCCGCCGAAGGGCTCAATCTCCGTGGGATGGTTGTGGGTCTCGTTCTTGAACATCAGGAGCCAGTCCTGCTCCTGGCCGTTGACCTTGGCGGGAACGTGGATGGAACAGGCGTTGATCTCCTCGCTCTCGTCCAGTTCCGGCAGCAGGCCGCGCTTTTTCAATGTCTTGGTGCCGATGGTGGCCATGTCCATAAGGGTCTGGGGACGGGCGGCGGCCTTTTCTGCGCCGTAGACCTCCACACGGGCATCCAGATACCGCTGGTAGGCGGCTTTTACCTCCTCGTCGGCCAGATCGATCTGGTCCAGATGGGTGGAGAAGGTGGTGTGGCGGCAGTGATCGGACCAATAGGTGTCCACCACGCGGATTTCGGTGATGGTGGGGTCCCGGTGCTCCTCGTCCCGGAAATACGCTTGCAGGAACTTGAGGTCGTCCAGGTCCATGGCCAGACCCAGGGAATTGAGCAGCTCCGTCAGGGCCGCTTCGTCCATGGCCGTAAAGCCGGTGACCGTGGCCACTTCACTGGGGGTGTCGTAGGTGCGCTCCAGCGTCTCCGGCTTGTCCATGGAGGCCACGCGGCTTTCCACCGGGTTCACCAGATACTTGGAGATTTTCTCCACATCCTCGTCGGACAGCTGGCCCTCCAGCACATAGACCCGTGCATAGGCCACCAGGGGCCGGGCCGCACCGGACAGCAGCTGGACGCACTGGGCGCAGGAGTCGGCCCGCTGGTCGAACTGGCCGGGCAGCGCCTCCACAGCCAGAATCCGGTGGGGACCCTCCGGCAGGGGGAACGTCTCGTCATAGGTCACGTCCACAGGGGGCTCGGAAAACACCACGCCCCGGGCCTGCTCAAACACGTCCGGTTCGATGTGGTCCACATCGTAGCGGTTGAGGACCCGAACGCCCTGCAAGGCGTCGATGCCCAGGAACGACCGAAGATCGGAAAGAACGGAGGCGGCCTCCGGACTGAGGCCGGGCTTCTTCTCGGAATAGATTCTGTAAACCACAGTTGATTCTCCTTACAGAGCCTGGAGCGCGCGGCGACCGATGTCGCGGCGGCAGTAGGCGTTTTCAAAATGAATGCGGTCGGCCAGCCCATAGGCGGCGGTGACGGCGCTTTGCAGATCGTCGGCGGTGGCCACAGCGCCCAGGACGCGGCCGCCGTTGGTGCGGAGAACGCCGGATTCGTCACGGGAGGCACCGGCGATGTAAATGGATTCGTGCTCACCGGTCTCCGGTAGCGTGATGGGGTAGCCCTTTTCATACTTGCCGGGGTAGCCCTTGGAAGCCAGTACCACGCAGCAGGCGGCACCGTCGGAGAACTCCACCGGCGTTTCGGCCAGTTTGCCGTCCCGGACAGCCCGGAAGATGGTTAAAAGATCGCTTTTCAGCAGGGGCAGCACCACCTGGGTTTCGGGGTCGCCGAACCGGCAGTTGTATTCGATGACCTTGGGGCCGTCTTTCGTAATCATCAGGCCGAAGTACAGGCAGCCACGGAAGGTCCGGCCCTCCGCCTTCATGGCCCGGATGGTGGGCAGGAAAATCTCCTTCATGCACCGCTCGGCCACATCGGGGGTGTAATAAGGGTTGGGGGCAATGGTGCCCATGCCGCCGGTGTTCAAACCCGTGTCGTTGTCTCCGGCCCGTTTGTGGTCCATGGAGGACACCATGGGAATGACGGTCTCACCGTCGGTGAAGCTGAGGACGCTGACCTCGGGGCCCTCGAGAAATTCCTCGATGACCACCCGGCTGCCACTCTCTCCGAAAACCTTGTCCTCCATCATGGAGCGGACGGCGGCGGCGGCTTCCTCCCGCGTCTGGGCGATGACCACGCCTTTGCCCAGGGCCAGACCGTCGGCCTTGACCACCGTGGGGATGGGGCAGGAGGATACATAGTCCAGAGCCTTGTCCAATTCGGTGAAAATTTCATAGGCAGCGGTGGGAATGTGGTACTTGGCCATCAGCTCTTTGGAGAATGCCTTGCTGCTCTCGATGATGGCGGCGTTTTTCCGGGGGCCGAAGGACGGAATCCCCGCGTCTTCCAACGCGTCCACACAGCCCAGGGCCAGGGGATCGTCGGGGGTCACCACGGCGAAGTCGATGGACTCTTTTTTGGCAAACTCCGTGATGGCGGCCACGTCGGTGGCCCCGATGGACACACAGACGGCGCCATCGGTCATGCCGCCGTTGCCGGGTAATGCGAAAAGTTCGGTGATTTCGGGATTTTCCCGCAGCTTTTTGATGATGGCGTGTTCGCGGCCGCCGCCGCCAACGACCAATACCTTCATAGATCGTTACCTCCGAATGGTGATAGAATGGGGGTCCATAGGGTGCCACAACGACCCGGCATGGAAATTCCTGTCGGGTCGTTGTACATTTTTTTAATGATGGAACAGGCGCATGCCGGTGAAGCACATGGTCATGCCGTACTTGTTGGCGGTTTCGATGACGTTGTCATCACGGATGGAGCCGCCGGGCTCGGCCACATACTGGACGCCGCTCTTGCGGGCCCGCTCGATGTTGTCGCCGAAGGGGAAGAAGGCGTCGGAGCCGATGGAAACGCCGCTTTGGGTGGCAATCCAGGCCTTTTTCTCCTCCCGGGTCAGAACGTCGGGCTTTTCGGTAAACAGCGTCTGCCAGGTGCCGTCGGCCAGCACGTCCTCGTATTCGTCGGAAATATAAACGTCAATGGCGTTGTCCCGCTCGGGGCGGCGCACGTCGGCCTTGAAGGGCAGGTTCAGCACCTTGGGGCACTGGCGCAGATACCAGTTGTCGGCCTTGGAACCGGCCAGACGGGTGCAGTGGATGCGGCTCTGCTGGCCTGCGCCCACGCCGATGGCCTGTCCATTTTTGACGTAGCAGACGGAATTGGACTGGGTGTATTTCAGCGTAATCAGGGCCACAATCAGGTCGATTTTCGCAGCTTCGGGCAGGTCCTTGTTCTCGGTGACGATGTTGGTGAGCAACGCTTCGTCAATCTTGAAGTTGTTGCGGCCCTGCTCAAAGGTGATGCCGAACACGTCCTTGTACTCCTGGGGAGCGGGAACATAATTGACATCCATCTGAATCACGTTATAATTGCCCTTTTTCTTCGTCTTGAGGATTTCCAACGCTTCATCGGTGTAGCCGGGGGCGATCACGCCGTCAGAGACCTCCTCCTTGAGATACCGGGCCGTGGCGGCGTCGCAGACGTCGGACAGGGCGGCCCAGTCGCCGTAGGAGCAGAGACGGTCCGCGCCTCTGGCGCGGATGTAGGCGCAGGCGATGGGAGAAAGCTCAGCGTCAGGCTCCACAAAATAAATCTGCTTGTCCACGTCGCTCAGGGGCAGACCCACGGCGGCGCCGGCGGGGGAGACGTGCTTGAAGCTGGCGGCGGCGGGCAGACCCGTGGCCTGCTTCAGCTCCATAACCAGCTGCCAGGAGTTGAACGCGTCCATAAAGTTGATATAGCCGGGCTTGCCGTTAAGGACGGTGATGGGCAGTTCGCCGTCGCGGACGAAGATTTTCGAGGGCTTCTGATTGGGGTTACAGCCGTATTTCAGTTCCAATTCCTTCATAGTTCTGCTTCCTCACTTCCAGATGGGTTCCTTGGTGTCCACGGAGAAGGATTCTCCAAACTTGTTGATAATGCGGGTCTGGGCAAAACCGTTGCGCAGATCGGTGTAGCGGACAAAGAGGGAAATGCGGTTTTCCTCGTTGAGGGCGTCCCACAGCTCCTTGGCGAAGGTGTCGGCGTCGGGGGCGTCGATGGCGACCCGGATGGGCTCCCCGGCAAAGGAGGGCAGGGGATTGCCGTCGCCCTGGTAGGTACTGATAAAGTGGCCCGCGTCGCCCTCGGCCACATACTCAAAGAACTGGCGCATGGGGCAGCGGTTGGGGCTGGCTTTCAGGATGGACAAAGCATAGCTGCCGTCCCGTTCCACCAGACCGGAAATTCTGGGGGTGAAATTGGGCTCGTCCGGCTCAAATTCCCGGGTCCGCAGGGCGTCGGCAAAAGTCTTGCCTTCCAGCAGATAGTCCCGGATGGTGTCGGTCTGGTCGCCGTTGGTGACGATGGTACGGCTGCCCACCAGGCGCACCGGATGGTAGATAATCAGGGAGGGGTCCTCCACCTTGGACGGGTCATAGGCTTCGGTGCGGATGCCGTCATCGGTCAGAGAGAAAACGCGGTTGCGGGAGTTGGCGCTGCGGCCCATGATCCAGTAGGCCATAACAGAGGCGGAAGCGCCGGGCAGGGACTTCATGCCAAGGACGATGCCGCGGCCGGGATAAGGGTTGGCCCGCAGCAGTTCAAAGAGATTCTGATTCATTGGAAAAACCTCCTCACTTACTCATGGCGGCGCACAGTTCCTCCGCCACCTGGGGCAGAAGAATCCATTCGGCCTGCTCCATAACCCGGCGCTGCAGCGTCTCCGCCGTGTCCTCCGGCAGAATGTCCACGGCCTTTTGGGCCAGAATCTTGCCGCCGTCGGGAATTTCATTGACATAATGGACCGTTGCGCCGGTGACCTTTACGCCGTAATCCAGCGCCGCCTGATGGACCCGCAGCCCATAGAAGCCCTCGCCGCAAAAGGAGGGAATCAGCGACGGGTGGACGTTGATCATCCGATTGGGGAACCGGTCGGTGAACGACTTGGTGAGAATGCTCATGAAACCGGCCAAAATGATCAAATCGATATGAGCATGCTCCAGCTGCCGGGCCAGTTCGTTTTCAAAAGCCGCCTGGGAGCCGCAGCCACGCTTTGTAATCACTGCCGCGTCCACACCGGCCTGGGCGGCCCGCTGCAAGGCGTAGGCGTTCTCATTGTTGGAAACGACCAGAACAATCTCGCCGCTGTGCAGAATGCCGCTGTTCTGGGCGTCCAGCAGCGCCTGTAAATTGGTGCCGCCGCCGCTGACCAGAACGGCAATGCGGGCGCGGCTCACAGGAGCACTCCTTCGCCCTCGACGATCTCGCCCAGACGGTACGCCTGTTCGCCGTTGGCGTGGAGAATTTCCAAAGCACGGTCCGCGTCGGCGGCGGAGACCACGGCGGTCATGCCGACGCCCATGTTGAAGGTGTTGAACATGTCGCGTTCCGGCACGTTTCCAGCCTTGGCAATCAGGTTGAAGATGGGCAGCACATCCACATGGTCAATGCGGGCGGCGCAGCCGGTTTTCAGGCTGCGGGGGATATTTTCAAAGAAGCCGCCGCCGGTGATGTGGGACACGGCTTTCACCGTGACCTGCTCCATCAGGGCCAGCATGGGCTTGACATAAATCTTGGTGGGGCACAGGAGGGCTTCGCCCAGGCTGCGGCCGTCCAGCTCGGCCATGGGGGTTTTCAGGTCGGCATGTTCCACGTCAAAGACTTTGCGGACCAGGGAGAAGCCGTTGGAATGGACGCCGCTGGAGGGCAGGGCCAGAATTACGTCGCCGGGGGCCATGGTGTTTTTGTCGAGAATCTTGGCCTTGTCGACGACGCCCACGGAGAAGCCTGCCAGATCGTACTCGTCTACGGGATAGAAGCCGGGCATTTCGGCGGTCTCGCCGCCAATGAGGGCGGAACCGGACTGGACGCAGCCCTCGGCCACGCCGGAGACGATCTGCGCGATGCGCTCGGGAATGTTCTTGCCGCAGGCGATATAATCCAGGAAAAACAGGGGCTTTGCGCCGCAGCACAGGACATCGTTGACGCACATGGCCACACAGTCGATGCCCACGGTGTCGTGCTTGTCCATCAAAAAGGCCAGTTTCAGCTTGGTGCCCACGCCGTCGGTGCCGCTGACCAGGACGGGCCGTTCCATGCCCTTGATATCCAGTTCAAACAGACCGCCGAAGCCGCCCACGTCGGAGACGACGCCGGAGGTCATGGTCCGGGCAATGTGGGCCTTCATCAGTTCCACCGCCTTGTAACCGGCGGTGATATCGACACCGGCGGCGGCGTAGCTTTCCGAACGGGAATTGTTCATTCTGCGTCCTCACTTTCCGAGAGCTTGCGCTCAAACTTGTTCTTTTCGGTGTTCTGGGGGATGGGGGCGGGATATTCACCGCTGAAACAGCCGGTGCAGTAGCCCTTGCAATGGCCCTCGGCGGCCAGCTTGGTGACGCTGTCGATGCTCAGATAGCCCAGGGAATCCACGCCGATGATGTCGCGGATTTCGTCGATGGTGTGATGGCAGGCAATGAGCATGTCCCGGGAGTCGATGTCGGTGCCGAAGTAGCAGGGATTCAGGAAGGGGGGCGCGGAAATCCGCATGTGGATTTCCTTTGCGCCCGCATCCCGCACCAGCTTCACCAGACGGGCCGAGGTGGTGCCGCGGACAATGGAATCGTCGATGAGCACCACCCGCTTGCCCTCCAGAGTGGAGCGGACGGGGTTCAGCTTCATGCGGACCTTGTCCTCCCGGTTACTCTGGCCGGGGGCGATAAAGGTCCGGGCGATGTACCGGTTTTTAATCAGGCCCACGCCGTAGGGAATGCCGGACTGGCGGGCGAAGCCCACGGCGGCGTCGATGCCGGAGTCGGGGACGCCCACCACCACGTCGGCCTGAACCGGGTGCTCCAATGCCAGATACGCACCGGCACGAACCCGGGCGGAGTGGACGGAGCAGCCCTCGATAACGGAGTCGGGCCGGGCAAAGTAGATGTATTCAAAGACGCACATGGACTGCTGGGACTTGCCGATGTGGTCCTCGATGGTGCGGATGCCGTCTTTGGTGAAAACCACGATTTCACCGGGCTGGATATCCCGGATGAAGCGGGCGCCGATGGCGTCCAGCGCGCAGCTTTCGGAGGCCACCACATAGCTGCCGTCGTCCATCTGGCCGTAGCACAGGGGGCGGAAGCCGTGGCGGTCCCGGGCGGCAATCAGCTTGGAGGGGGACATGATGACGAGAGAGTAGGCACCGTGAATCCGCTCCATGGCCTTGTTGACGGCCTGCTCGATGGAGGGGGCCGTCAGCCGCTCCTTGGTGATGATGTAGGAGATGACCTCCGTGTCGGAGGTGGTGTGGAAGATGGATCCGCACAGCTCCAGCTCTTTTCTCAGTTCCGCGGAATTGGTGATGTTGCCGTTGTGGGCCAGGGCCATGCGGCCCTTGATGTGGTTGACCACAATGGGCTGGGCGTTGGCCCGGTCGTTGCCGCCGGTGGTGCCGTAGCGGACATGGCCCACCACCATGTTGCCCTGACCCAGACTACTGAGGACTGTGGGGGTGAACACCTCGCCCACCAGGCCCGTGTCCTTATAGGCCCGGAACAGGCCGTCGTCTCCGACGACGATGCCGCAGCTCTCCTGTCCCCGGTGCTGCAGGGCGAACAGACCATAGTAAGCCTTGGCGGCGAGATCCTGCTTCTTCGGGGAAAAGATGCCGAATACGCCGCATTCTTCACGCAGGCTTCCCATTACTTGCCCTCACCGGTCAGACGGCGCATCATCTCCTGATAGGCCTCCTCGACGCCGCCCATATCCCGGCGGAAGCGGTCCTTGTCCAGCTTCTCACCGGTGGTGCTGTCCCAGAACCGGCAGGTGTCGGGGCTGATCTCGTCGGCCAGGACGATGGTGCCGTCGGCCAGACGGCCAAATTCCAGCTTGAAGTCCACCAGGGTCACGTTGAGCTTGGCGAAGTAGTCCTTCAGCAGATCGTTGACCTTGAGGGCCATGGTGCGGATGGTGTCGATTTCCCCGGCGGTGGCCAGCTTCAGCGCCAGGGCGTGGCTGGTGTTCAGCAGGGGATCGCCCAGGTCGTCGTTCTTGTAGGAGAACTCAAAGGTGGGCGCGTCGAAGACAATGCCCTCCTTGACGCCGTAGCGCTTGGCAAAGGAACCGGCGGAGATGTTGCGGACGATGACCTCCAGGGGCACGATGGTGACCTTCTTGACCACGGTTTCCCGCTCGCTGAGCTGCTCGACGAAGTGGGTGGGGACACCGTGCTTTTCCAGCATCTGCATGAGCATGTTGGACATCTGGTTGTTGATGGCGCCCTTGCCGACGATGGTACCCTTCTTCTCGCCGTTGAAGGCCGTGGCGTCGTCCTTGTAGGACACAATGACGTACTGGGGATCGTTGGTGGCGAATACCTTCTTGGCCTTGCCTTCGTACAGCTGCGTGGTCTTTTCCATGATACAATACCTCCGAAACGATTGTTCTATATATGTAAGGTTGATGTAAGGGGGAAATCTGATTGGTTATTGGGCGTATTCGGCCTCAATGGCGCGGTTCTTCTCCAGAACGGCGGCGGCGGCCTCCTGCCGGGCGGTTTTCAGCTTTTCCATCAGCTCCGGCTCGCTGAGGGCCAGCATCTGAATGGAAAGCAAAGCGGCATTGACCGCGCCGTCAATGGCCACTGTGGCCACCGGGATGCCCGAGGGCATCTGGACTGTGGAAAGGAGCGCGTCCATGCCGTCTAAATTGCTGCTTTTGATGGGCAGGCCGATGACGGGCAGCACCGTATTGGCTGCCATGGCGCCTGCCAGATGGGCGGCCTTGCCGGCGGCCGCAATGATGACGCCGATACCGTTATCGGCGGCCTCCCGGGCGAATGTCCCGGCCACCTCCGGCGTGCGGTGGGCGGAGTAGACGTGTACCTCAAAGGGTACGCCGTACTGGCGCAAAGTCTGGGCAGCTTTGTCCACAATGGGGCGGTCGCTGTCGCTGCCCATGACGATGGCTACTTTCTTCATGAATCGTACCTCCTGTGTCCGAAAAAACAAAACTGGGCAGTCCTACCCCGTAGGTAGGACTGCCCAGACGGTCGGCATGAATGTCCCGGTTTTTGCTCCCTTGTGGTACTCCACTTCAATTCCGTCAGTCACAAAAACCACTGGTTGCATCATACAATAATCCGGCGGGTCCTGTCAAGGCGGGGAATGGGTGAACTTGACAAATTGCCGTAGAAAAAACGGCGATTTGCGGCGAAAAACCTTGTGCAGTTTGACTTTTAAAGATATTTTGTTAACCTAACAAATTTTTAGGAAGCATGGCGATGCCATACGCTAACAGTATACCATTTTTTCCGCGTTCCGGCTATAGGGCGGGGAAAATTTTTTCCCGGTTCCGGCGGGACAGCCGCAGGAGATTGCGGCTTTACTCCGCTTCGGAAATATGGTATACTGTATCGGAACGCCATATGGCGGAATATTGTGTGTATTTGCCCCGATTTTTGCCGGAATCCCCGGCGCGGCGGGGAGAAATACGGCGGAATTGCCGCGACAGGAGATGGAACGTCCATGCAGAGAAGTGTGCTGGAATATCTGGAGGCCACGGCGGCGCGTCTGGGGGACAAGACGGCCTTTGCCGACGAGCACGGCGCGGTGACCTTTGGGGAACTGGAGGACCGGTCCCGGCGGCTGGGGTCCTGGCTGGCCCGGCAGGTCCCGGACAACGGGACGCCCATTGCCGTGCTGGCCGACCGGTGCGTCAACAGCCCCGTGGCCTTTATGGCGGCCCTCCAATGCGGCTGCTGCTATGTGCCCCTGGACCCGCAGATGCCCCGGCAGCGGCTGGAATCCATCCTCGATCAGCTGGAGTCGCCGGTGGTCCTCTATGACGACGGCCAGGAAACGCTGGCCGCCGAGCTGCGGGACCGGTACCCGCTGGAGCCCATCTCCGCCCACACGGCGGACCCGGCGGACGACGATTTGTTGGCGGCCCGGCGGGCGCTGGTGGTGGATACGGACCCGGTGTATATCATCTTTACCTCCGGTTCCACCGGTGTGCCCAAGGGCATCGTCTGCCACCACCGTGGCGTCATGGATTTAGCCCAATGGCTGTCGGAAGCCGGACAGTTTACGGAGGGGGACACGTTGGGCAATCAGGCTCCGTTCTACTTCGACGGTTCGGTCAAAGACCTGTATATGACCATCAAATGCGGCGCCACCTGTGAGATCATCCCCAAAAAGCTGTTTATGTTCCCCAAGCTGCTGGTGGACTTCCTCAACGAAAAGGGTGTGACAGCCCTCCAGTGGGCCACGTCGGCGTTCCATCTGGTGGCGGCCTCCGGCGTCCTGGCGGACCGGTCCATTCCCACCCTGCAAAAGGTGCTGGTGGGCGGCGAAGCCCTGCGGGCCCCGGATTTGCGGGCGTGGCGGCAGGCCATGCCCGACGCCGCGTATATCAACCTCTACGGCCCTACAGAAACCACCGTGGACGCGGCATGGTACCGGGTGGAGCGGGACTTCGATGAGGACGAGTCCATTCCCATCGGACGGGCCTGTGCCAACAAGGAACTGTTTTTGCTGGACGAGGAATTACGGCCCGTGGCCCCTGGCGAGCCGGGGGAGCTGTGCATCCGCGGCACCGGTCTGGCCCACGGTTACTATCGGGACCCGGAGAAGACGGCGGCGGCGTTCATCCGCGACCCCCGCTGTCCCCACTATCCCCGGCGCATCTACCGCACCGGCGATATGGCCGTGGAGCGGGACGGCCTGTTCTATTTCCTGTCCCGCCGGGACGGCCAGATCAAGCACATGGGCTACCGCATCGAGCTGGGTGAGATCGAAGTGGCCCTCCACGGCCAGGAGGGCGTGGAAGCGGCGGCCTGTCTCTTTGACGAGGGCCGGGACCGGATTCTCTGCGTCTATACCGGCGGCGTGGAGCCCATGGAGCTGGCCAAGGCCATGCGGCGGGCGGTGCCCAAATATATGATGCCCAACCTCTATGAGCGGTTGGAGCAGATGCCCTACAACGGCAACGGCAAAATCGACCGGGTACAGCTGAAAGCCCGGTTTTTGGGTCAGTGACCCCTACCAAAGCAGTCCGGCCCGGCCGGAGGAAAGGAAGTTCTATACCATGAAAGAGAAAATCATTCAGATCATGTCCGAAATCTGCCCCGGCGTGGACTTCGCTACGGAGACAGCCCTCATCGACGACGGCCTGGTGGATTCCCTGGACATTGTCAACATCGTCACCGAGCTGATGGACGTCTTCGACGTGGAGATCAACGTGGAGGACCTGCTGCCGGAGAACTTCAACTCCGTGGACGCCATCGCCCAGCTCATTGAGCAGCTGCAGGAGTAAGTCATGGCGTTTACTTCCTGGGAGTTTCTCCTGCTGACGGCCGGGGCGGCGGTGGTGTATTACCTGCTCCACCGCCATACCCAGTGGCCGGTGCTGCTGGCGGCCAGCCTGATTTTTTACGCTGCCGGCGGCCTGGGGGCCATGGTGTGGCTCTTTGCCATCGCCGCCGTCACCTGGGGGGCCGGGCTGGTGCTGGAACGGATGAACGACGCCCGCAAGGCCCTCTCCAAAGGCGACAAGGCCGGACAGCAGCGGATCAAACGGCGGAAAAAAGCCGTGGTGGCCGTCACCGCCGTCCTGTGCTTCGGTCTGGTCTATGTGATGAAATATTGGAATACAACCGTGGCCCTCTTTCCGGCGGCGGTGGAGCGGGTTCTGCCCCGGTGGGATTTTCTCATGCCCCTGGGCCTGTCCTTCTTCACCTTCCAGTCGGTGGGCTACGTCATCGACGTCTATCGCAGCAAGTATGCGGCCCAGCGGAATCCGGCCAAATACCTGCTGTTTGTGTCGTTTTTCCCCCAGATGGTCCAGGGCCCCATTGGACGCTATGATGCCTTGGCCCCGCAGCTGCTGGCCCAGCGTTCCGTGGACTGGCGCATGGTGGACCGGGGCATCCAGCTGGCCATGTGGGGCTATTTCAAAAAGATGGTCATTGCCGACCGGGCGGCGGTGGTGGTCAACACCGTCATTGGGGAGAACTGCCCCTACGGCGGCGCGGTGATTTTCGTGGGCATTCTGGCCTACAGCGTCCAGCTGTACTGCGACTTCTCCGGCGGCATCGATATCACCCGTGGCGTGGCGCAGATTTTCGGCATCGATATGGCAGAGAACTTCCTGCGGCCCATTTTCGCCACATCGCTGGCCGATTACTGGCGGCGCTGGCATGTGAGCCTGGGCCACTGGATGCGGGACTATCTCTTCTACCCCCTGTCCCTCTCAAAACCATTTGCCAAGCTGGGCAAATGGGGCCGCCACCACCTGGGCGGCCTGCCCGGCAAGATTCTGGCCACGTCGGCGGCCACCTTTGTGGTCTATCTGGTCATCGGCATCTGGCACGGCGTCAACTTCCGGTACTTCGTCTACGGCATCTGGAACGGTTCGCTCATTACCATTTCCATGCTGATGGAGCACCGGTTCCTGGCCTGGAAACAGGCGCTGCACATCAACGACAAGTCCCGCGGCTATCACTTCTTCACCATGGCCCGGACGTGGCTGATCGTGCTCTTTGGCCGGTATATCGGCTCGTCCCCCCGGCTGCTGGTGGCCCTGAGTTTGATGGCGACCACCATCCTGCACCCGGTACCCTCCCAGCTGTGGGACGGCACCCTGCTGAATCTGGGCATCACCGGCACCGACTGGGCCATCATCGGTCTGGGTACGGCGGTGGTCCTGGCGGTGGAGACCTTCCAGGAGCGGGGCGGCAAGGTACGGGAGACGCTGGAACGGCAGAATGGGTTTGTCCAGTGGCTGGCCATTGCCGTGCCCCTGATTGTCATTTTGCTGCTGGGCGTGTTCCGGGCCGGTTATATCTCCTCGTCCTTTATCTACGGACAGTATTAAGGCGGTGATCCCTTGCAACCGAAACGATGGTTTTTGATGTTCTGTGCCACGGCGGCGGCCCTGGTGCTGGCCCTCATGGCATTCAACTATGTGACCGACCCCTTCGGGGCCTTTGGGGACCGCTTTTTCCAGTGGTTTTCCTACGACGAGACCAACAATCCGCGAGTGGCCAAGGTGTCCTATTTGCAGCAGCACCATGACCAGTACGATTCCTACGTCATCGGCTGTTCTTCCAGCAGCTCCCTGCCCACAGAAGCCCTCAACGAGCTGTATGACGCCAGCTTTTATAATATGATTATGTACGGCGCGGACATGGCCGACTGTGAGAAAATCGCCAACTATCTGTTGGACA
Organism: uncultured Oscillospiraceae bacterium; assembly: GCA_944385365.1. Taxonomy (GTDB): domain Bacteria; phylum Bacillota; class Clostridia; order Oscillospirales; family Oscillospiraceae; genus Avoscillospira_A. Next base: position 48,729 of record CALWWW010000014.1, read on the forward strand.
ACTACCAGGTGAAGAATCTGGTCCTCAACATCGAGATCAGCGACGGCGCTTCCTACAATACGGAAAGCGACCCGCTGACCTACGGCCTGCACCATCTGGAGGACCCGGACCTGTCGGCGTTCACCTATTACACCCGGTATCTGCTGGCCAACCCCCGGTATGGATACGCCAAGCTCCAGAGTTTGGAGACCGACACCATTCTGCCCCAGTCCTTCGACGTCTTCGACGAGGAGACGGGCACCTATGATAAGCGGGTCCGGGACGTGGAGCCCATCGGGAACCTGGAGACGTATCTGGCCGCCTATTCCGATTTCACCACGTTGGACCAGTCGGGGACCGTGGGCCTGTACCAGACGGAAAACTGTATGAAAAGCGTGGCCGCCATCCGGGACGCCTGTGCCGCAAAGGGCGTCAACTTCGTGGTGGTGACTGCCCCCATCTACGGGGCCTATTTCAACAAGTACCAGCCCGGTTCCGTGGAAAATTTCTACACCCAGCTGGCCCAGGTGACGCCCTATTGGGACTTCTCCTGCTCGTCCCTCAGCTGGGAGCCCCGGTACTTCTATGACGCCACCCACTTCCGCAACTGCGTGGGAGAAATGATGGTGGCCCGCATGGCCGGGGACGATTCCGTGTGGATGCCCGACGATTTCGGCGTCTATGTGACGGCGGACAACGTTTCGGACCATCTGGCCGGGAGCTTGACGGCCCAGCCCATGGACGCGGCGGAAAACAGCGCCCAGGTACCCATTCTCATGTACCATCATATTGTGGAGGAGGACGACGGTTCCGGCTCCGTGACGGTGGACCTGTTCCGGGCCCAGATGGACGCATTGCTGGACGCCGGATACACCACCGTTTCCCTACAGGAACTGGCGGACTATGTGAACCGCGGCGGCGACCTGCCGGAAAAGCCCGTGGCCATCACCTTTGACGACGGCTATGCCAGCAACTATGAGCTGGCCTATCCCATTCTGCGGGAACGGAATATGAAGGCGACGATTTTCGTTATCGGCGTGTCGGTGGGCAAGGACACCTATAAGGATACAGACCATGCCATGACGCCCCATTTTTCCTATGAACAGGCGGCGGAAATGGCGGCATCGGGCCTGATTTCCATTCAGAGCCACACCTATGACATGCACCAGTGGGCCCCCTATGAAAGCGGAGACCAGGTCCGGGAGAACATTCTGCCCCTGCCCGGGGAGTCGGAGACCGACTATGTGGCGGCGCTGACCGAGGACTTCACCACCAGCCGGGACCTGCTGGAAGCGGCCACCGGGGGGCCGGTCACGGCGCTGGCGTTCCCCACGGGGCTCTATACCACGCTGACGTCGGCGGTGCTGCGGGACCTGGGGGTGGAGGTGACGCTGTCCACCAATCCGGGCGTCAATACCGTGGTCCGTGGTCTGCCCCAAAGTCTATGCGCCATGCTGCGCATTGGCGTGGACAGTGAAACCACCGTGGAGGCCCTGTTGGCGTCTCTGCAACCGTAAGGGAGGAGGTTTTTTATGACTTTTTTTTCGATGATGAACGAATCCTTTACCATGGGCCAGCAACTGGAGTTGCTGGCCCGCGTCGTAGTGGCCATCCTGTGCGGCGTGGCCGTGGGCTTTGAACGGACCCGGCGGCTGAAAGAAGCCGGTATCCGGACCCACTGTGTGGTGGCCTGTGCCGCCGCCCTGCTGATGATTGTGTCCAAGTACGGCTTTGCCGATCTGGCCTTGAACGGCCAAATGGACTTCATGGGCAGCCGCGGCGCAGACCCGTCGAGAATTGCCGCGCAGATTGTCTCCGGCATCGGCTTTTTGGGGGCGGGACTGATTTTCCGCAACGGTCTGACGGTCAAGGGACTGACCACGGCGGCGGGCGTCTGGGCCACGGCGGCCGTGGGCATGGCCGTGGGGGCCGGGCTCTATTTCATCGGCCTGTTCACCGTCCTGATTATTGTGGCCATGCAGTTTATCCTCCACCGGCGCATCGTGGGCGGCGACGCCTACTGCACCCAACGGCTGGTGGTGGTCTTCTACGATTCCGAGGGCGTACACCGGGCGCTGGAAACGCTGCTGGACCATATGGAAGCGCAGATTCTTGAAAGTGACATTGAGCGGCGGGAGGACGGACCGGCCACCTACCGGCTGACGGTCCGCAGCCGCCACCCTCTGGACTTCCAGACCATGAACACATTTTTATCCAATCACCCGGAAATTCAGCGGTTTTCCGTGTGACGGAACGAGGAGGAATCCCTATGCAATACATCCTGGCCCACGATCTGGGCACATCCGGCGACAAGGCCACGCTGTTCTCCACCGACGGCGTCCTGGTGTCCGCTGTGGTGGAATCGTATCCGTGCCGGTACTACAACGGCAACTGGGCGGAGCAGAACCCCGACGACTGGTATGCTGCCGTCTGTCGGGCCACCAAGGCCCTGACGGCCCAGGTCTCTCCGGCGGATATTGTGGGCGTCAGCTTCAGCGGCCACATGATGGGTGCGGTGTTTCTCGACGGCAGGGGAGAAGTCCTGCGCAGCGCCATCATCTGGGCCGACCAGCGGGCCACGGCCGAGCAGCAGCGTCTGGCGGAGCGGGTAGGGGACGACCGGTTCTACGCCATTACCGGCAACCGCAACAACCCCACCAACTCCATCTGCAAGATCATGTGGTCCCTGGACCACGACGGCCTGGGCGGGCAGCTCCACAAGGTGGTCAACTGTAAGGACTTGATTGTGTACCGGCTCACGGGGAATATCGGCACCGATTATTCCGACGCTTCCGGCACCGGTGCGTTTGATTTGAACACCTTTGCCTGGTCGGCGGAGATTCTCGAGGCCGCCGGGGTCCCGGCATCGGTGATGCCGGAACTGCACGCCTCCACCGATCTGGCGGGCCGGGTGACGGCCCAGGCTGCCGCCGAGACGGGTCTGCTGGAGGGAACGCCGGTCTACTGCGGCTGCGGCGACGGTACTGCCGCCTCGGTGGGTACCGGTGTCAGTGCTGTGGGTCAAGGGTATATCAGTCTGGGCACGTCGGCCTGGATTTCCTATCGGGATGACAAGCCCCTGCTGGACCCGCAGCAGCGGACCTTCAATCTGGCGGGCATGGAGAAGGGCAGCGTCTACCCCCTGGGCACCATGCAGGCCGCCGGTTCCTCCTACAGCTGGATGCGGGACCAGCTCTGCGGCGCGGAGCGCTGCAAGGCCCAGGCCCAGGGCGGCAGCATTTACGACGAGATCAACCGGCAGATTGCCGAAACGCCGGTGGGCGCCAACGGCGTCCTGTTTCTGCCCTACCTGATGGGCGAGCGGAGCCCCTGGTGGGACGCCAATGCACGGGGGGCCTTCCTGGGCTTGAAGCAGGAGACGGCCCACGCCGATCTGCTGCGGGCCGTCATGGAGGGCGTAGCCATGAATCTGGCATTGATTTTGCAGGTGTTCCGGGAGAAGCACCCCTTCGACACCCTGCGCATCATCGGCGCAGCGGCACGGGAGCCCGTGTGGCGGCAGGTCCTGGCCGATGTGCTGAACGCCCGCATTGAACAGCTGAACCTGTTGGAAGAGGGCTGCTCCCTGGGCGCGGTCCTGGCGGCGGGCATCGGCGCCGGAGTGCTGCCGGGACCGGCATCCATCGACCGGTTCCTGCGGGTGGAGCAGGTCACGGAGCCCTGCCCGGACCACGCGGACCAGTACGCCGCCCTGCTGCCCCGGTTTGCCGACGCCTATACCCGTCTGCGGGGTTTCTCTCTGTGAAGCTGTCAAGTCGAAAAAACAAAGAATGGGTAAAATCGGCGTTATGAATAGAAGAGCCTGTGGACAAAGCTGTTAGGTTGTGGATAACCCATAAACTTTTGCAAAAGCTCACAAAATCCCCAAAGGGAAATGGGGCATTCCGCTGATTTTTGGAAACCCCCTGAAAAAAACGGAAAAGCGCCTGTGAAACCCCGGCCATCGACTGTCCGCCGCTGCTGGACAGCCGGTGGCCGGGGTCTGTCATAGTCCTTGGTAAAACTGCATAAATAATATCGCAATACCGCTTTATTCAAATAAATAAACTTGGGTATTTTGCTGAATTGTGGAGACGGGTGTCTTTTGGCGGAGAAAAGCGTGGAAAAGGGAAATCGGTTATGTTATACTGATAAGCGGTGAGAATTGCATTCGCGGATTCTGAGCCAGTCAACGTCCCGTTTTTGGAGGCGGGACTAGCAATAAAAGGAGGACTTCAACATGGAAACCTATGGTCTGGAAAAGTACGGTATCACCGGCACAACAGAAGTTGTGTACAACCCCACCTACGAGCAGCTGTTCGAGGCGGAGATGGACCCCACTCTGGAGGGATATGAGAAGGGTCAGCTGACGGAGCTGGGCGCCGTCAACGTCATGACCGGCATCTACACCGGCCGTTCCCCCAAGGATAAGTTCATTGTTATGGACGAGAACAGCAAGGACACCGTGTGGTGGACCTCCGACGAGTTCAAGAACGACAACAAGCCCGCTTCCCAGGAAGCCTGGAAGGCCTGCAAGGAGCTGGCCCTGAAGGAGCTGTCCAACAAGAAGCTGTACATCATGGACGTGTTCTGCGGCGCCAACCACGACTCCCGCATGGCCATCCGGTTCATCATGGAAGTGGCATGGCAGGCTCACTTCGTCAAGAACATGTTCATCGAGCCCACCGCTGAGGAGCTGAAGAACTTCCAGCCCGACTTCGTGTGCTACAACGCTTCCAAGGCCAAGGTGGAGAACTACAAGGAGCTGGGCCTCAACTCCGAGACCGCCGTTGTCTTCAACCTGACCACCCGTGAGCAGGTCATCCTGAACACCTGGTACGGCGGCGAGATGAAGAAGGGCATGTTCTCCATGATGAACTACTACCTGCCCCTGAAGGGCATGGCCTCCATGCACTGCTCCGCCAACACCGACATGAACGGCGAGAACACCGCCCTGTTCTTCGGCCTGTCCGGCACCGGCAAGACCACCCTGTCCACCGATCCCAAGCGTCTGCTCATCGGCGATGACGAGCACGGCTGGGACGACAACGGCATCTTCAACTTCGAGGGCGGCTGCTACGCCAAGGTCATCAACCTGGACAAGGAGTCCGAGCCCGATATCTACAACGCCATCAAGCGCAACGCTCTGCTGGAGAACGTCACCGTCAAGGAGAACGGCGAGTGCGACTTCGCCGACGGTTCCGTCACCGAGAACACCCGTGTGTCCTATCCCATCGACCACATCGAGAAGATCGTGCGCCCCGTGTCCGCCGGTCCTGACGCCAAGAACGTCATCTTCCTGTCTGCCGACGCCTTTGGCGTTCTGCCCCCCGTGTCCATCCTGACCCCCGAGCAGACCCAGTACTACTTCCTGTCCGGCTTCACCTCCAAGCTGGCCGGCACCGAGCGCGGCATCACCGAGCCCACTCCCACCTTCTCCGCCTGCTTCGGCCAGGCCTTCCTGGAGCTGCACCCCACCAAGTACGGTGAGGAGCTGGTGAAGAAGATGCAGAAGTCCGGCGCCAAGGCCTACCTGGTGAACACCGGCTGGAACGGCACCGGCAAGCGGATCTCCATCAAGGACACCCGCGGCATCATCGACGCCATCCTGGACGGCTCCATCCTGAAGGCCGAGACCAAGACCATCCCCTACTTCAACCTGGCTGTTCCCACCGAGCTGCCCGGCGTGGATACCAACATCCTCGATCCCCGCAACACCTACGCCAACCCCGAGGAGTGGGACACCAAGGCCAAGGACCTGGCCGGCCGCTTCGAGAAGAACTTTGTCAAGTACACCGGCAACGATGCGGGCAAGGCCCTGGTCGCCGCCGGCCCCAAGGCTTAATGCATCGTCGTTGAGCATGCCGACCCCATAACCGGCAACCGACAGGCATGCTGCGGATTCCATTCCCGGCATGCCTGTTTTCCCGTGTTTTCCGCACGGACCCCTTTGTAACCCGCCGCAGCGGCCCGGCCGCCGCTGTGAATATTGTGGAGGTGTATCCATGAGTAAGAGAAAAGTACAGTTTATGGAGACGGTGCTGCGCGACGCCAACCAGTCGCTGATTGCCACCCGTCTGCCCTTTGACGTCTACGAGCCCATCCTGGACAAGATCGACCAGGCCGGCTACTACTCCGTCGAGTGCTGGGGCGGCGCCACCTTTGACGTCTGTCTCCGCTACCTCAACGAGGACCCCTGGGAGCGGCTGAAGAAGCTCCGCAAGAAGCTGCCCAACTCCAAGCTGCAAATGCTGCTGCGCGGCCAGAACATCCTGGGCTACAAGCACTATCCCGATGATGTGGTCCGCAAGTTTGTGGAATACAGTGTCAAGGACGGCATCGATATCATCCGTATTTTCGACGCCCTCAACGACATTACCAATATGAAGGTGGCCATCGAGGAGACCAACAAGTGGGGCGCTCTGGCTTCCGGTACCATCTCCTATACCACCTCTCCCGTCCACACCCTGGAGAACTATGTGAAGATGGTCAAGGAGCTCAAGGAAATGGGCGTCGGCTCCATCTGCATCAAGGATATGGCCGGTATCATGGGTCCCCAGGAGGCTTACGACCTGGTTTCCGCCATCAAGGACGCCGTGGACCTGCCCATCGACCTGCACACCCACTCCACCACGGGCCTTGCCTTTATGACCTACCTCAAGGCGGTGGAAGCCGGTGTCGATGTCATCGATACCGCCATTTCTCCCTTCTCCGGCGGTACCTCCCAGCCCGCCACCGAGACCATGGCCTATGCCCTCAAGCAGCTGGGCTATGAGGTCACCACCGACGACAAGATCCTCAAGGAGATTGCCGACTTCTTCAAGCCCATCCGCGACGGCTACATCGCCGACGGCACCCTGATGCCCAAGTCCCTGACCACCGACACCCAGTGTCTGACCTATCAGGTCCCCGGCGGCATGCTGTCCAACCTGCTGAGCCAGCTGAAGATGATGAACGCTCTGGACCGCTTCGACGAGGCCCTGGTGGAGACCCCCAAGGTCCGCAAAGACCTGGGCTATCCTCCGCTGGTCACCCCCACCTCCCAGATGGTCGGCGTCCAGGCCGTGCAGAACGTTCTGGCCGGCGAGCGGTACAAGAACGTCTCCAAGGAAATCGTGGCTTACTGCCGCGGCGAGTACGGCAAGACCCCGGCTCCCATCGATCCCGAGGTCATGAAGAAGGTCCTGGGCGACGAGAAGCCCCTGGAGGGCCGCTACGCCGATACTCTGGAGCCCATGTTCGAGAAGACCAAGGCCGAGCTGGGCGACACCGCCAGAAATGACGAGGACGTTCTGAGCTACATCGCCTTCCCGCAGCTGGCGGAGAAGTATTTCGAGAAGCGCAAGGCTGCCGAGGAGAACAAGGCCACCTATACCATCGAAGAGGCATAAGGAGGGCGCGCTATGGATCTGACAAACATTTCTGTGGGCGTGTCGCTGGCCTATTCGGTTCTGGGCTTTGCCATTGTGTTTTTCGGCCTGATCCTCCTGATGATCGTCATCGGTATTATGGCCCGCGTGATGAAAGCCGGTCAGAACAAGGCCGCCGCCCCGGCTCCCGCCCCTGCTGCTGCACCGGCTCCCGCAGCGGCGCCCGCACCCAAGGCCAAGGCTCCCGGCACCGCCGGCGAGATCATGCTGCACACGGTCTCCGACCGCGACGCCGCCATGATCATGGCCATTGTGGCCCACAAGATGAACCGGCCCTTGAACGAGCTGCGCTTCAAGTCCATTAAGGAGGTCAAATAAGATGAAATATAAAGTGACGCTCAACGGCAGAACGTATGAGGTCGAGGTGGAGGCCGGCGAGGCCATGCTGGTGGACGAGTATGAGGCCTATGCCCCGGCGCCCGCCGCTCCTGCCGCTGCTCCCGCCCCGGCTGCCGCTCCTGCTCCCGCCGCCGCTCCGGCTGCCCCTGCTGCTCCCGCCGTCACCGCGGCCGGTGAGACCATCGCTTCCCCCATGCCCGGCAACGTCCTGCGCATTGAAGTGACCCAGGGCGCCGCCGTCAAGAAGGGCCAGCTGCTGCTGATCCTGGAAGCCATGAAGATGGAAAATGAGATCGTCGCTCCCCGTGATGGTACCATCGCTCAGATCGTCACCTCCAAGGGCGCTGTTGTGGAGACCGGTACTCCCTTGATCGTGCTGGCCTAAGGAGGTATTGCTATGGATCTCCTTGGAACGCTGCAAACCCTGTGGGAAACCTCAGGCTTCTACCTGGCCGCCTCCGACTGGCGGCAGATCGTCATGATCCTGGTGGGCTGCCTGCTGCTGTATCTGGGCATCGTCAAGAAGTTCGAGCCCCTGCTGCTGGTGGGTATCGCCTTCGGTACCCTGCTGACCAACCTGCCCGGCGGCGGCCTGTACCATCCGGAGCTGTGGGACGGTGTGATCGCACACACCAAAAGCTATAACGACGTCCTGTTGGAAGGCGGTCTGCTGGACATCCTCTACATCGGCGTCAAGGCCGGTGTGTATCCGTCCCTGATCTTCATGGGCGTCGGCGCCATGACCGACTTCGGCCCCCTGCTGGCTAACCCCAAGTCCCTGCTCCTGGGCGCTGCTGCCCAGCTGGGCGTGTACATGGCCTTCATCCTGGCTGTGGTTCTGGGCTTCACCGGTCCTCAGGCCGCTTCCATCGGCATCATCGGCGGCGCAGACGGCCCCACGGCCATCTTCCTGACCACCAAGCTGGCCCCCGAACTGCTGGGCGCCATCGCCATCGCGGCCTATTCCTACATGGCCCTGATTCCGCTGATTCAGCCCCCCATCATGCGCGCTCTGACCACCAAGGAAGAGCGGGAGGCCAAGATGGAGCAGCTGCGCACCGTCACCAAGACCGAGAAGATCGTGTTCCCCATCGTGGTGGCCGTCTTCGTTATCCTGCTGCTGCCCTCCACCGCTCCTCTGATCGGCTGCCTGATGCTGGGTAACCTGATGCGCGAGTGCGGCGTGGTGGATCGTCTGTCCGACACCGTGCAGAACGCCCTGATGAACATTGTTACCATCTTCCTGTCCGTCTCCGTGGGCGCCACCACCGTGGCCGACCGCTTCCTGACCTGGAACACCCTGAAGATCGTGGTCCTGGGTCTGCTGGCCTTCTGCTTCTCCACGGCTGGCGGTCTGATTCTGGGCAAGATCATGTACAAGGTCACCGGCGGCAAGATCAACCCGCTGATCGGCTCTGCCGGCGTGTCCGCTGTTCCCATGGCGGCCCGCGTGTCCCAGGTGGAAGGCCAGAAGGCCAACCCCGCCAACTTCCTGCTGATGCATGCCATGGGCCCCAACGTGGCCGGCGTCATCGGCTCCGCCATCGCCGCCGGCTTCCTGCTGGCTGTGTTCGGCGGCTAATCCCATACAAAAAAGACGAGGCGAAAGCCTCGTCTTTTTTGTCCCACTACAGAGCAGCAGGGGGTGTGTGCGGGGGGCAAAGGATCCCCTGCACCAATTTCAATAAACTGGGGATTCAACGTTTCCAAAGTTGAATCCCCGCCGCAGCTTGTTGAAACTGCTTTTTCAACAAGCTGCCTTGCGCCTCGTCCTTTTTCATGTTAAAATTTACACGATCTGGAGAATATATCCCTTGAGATAGTGGGATTGCTCGGCATTGATGGTGGCCGGATGGTCACGGGACTGCATCAATAACTCCAGCAGCCGCGCCTGACGGCCGCAATCGGCGGCGGCTTCCCGCAGCATCTTGAGGAACAGTTCCGGCGTCATAAACTGACTGCAGGAGCAGGAGACGAGAAATCCGCCCGGTTCCACCAGCTTCATGGACCGGAGATTCAGCTCCTTGTAGCCCCGGTAGGCGCCCTCCAACGCCTTGCGGCTCTTGGCAAAGGCCGGGGGATCGCAGATGACCAGACCGTACTGCTTGCCGTCATCGGAATAACTCCGCACAATATCAAATACGTTGCCGCAGGTGGTGGTGATCTTGTCGGCCACGCCGTTGGCTTTGGCGTTGTCCAGAACCATCTGGAGGGCTTCTTCCGACACGTCCACCGACTCCACCGACGCTGCGCCGTAGAGGGCGGCATGGATGGAAAATCCGCCGGTGTGGCAGCACAAATCCAGAACCGTGCGGCCGGGGCAGTAGGGGGCAATGCGGCCCCGGTTTTCCTGCTGATCGAGGAAATGGCCCGTCTTCTGGCCGTGGGCAATGTCCACCAGCATGGCGGCATCGTGCTCCCGAATGGTGGTCAGCGGCGGTACTTCGCCGTAAACACAGCCGGTGATCTGCTCCAGTCCTTCCTTGGCCCGGACCGGCACATCGTTGCGCTCATAGATGCCCTTGGGATGGAACAGCTCCACGAGAATTTCGATGATGTCCTGTTTCCACTGTTCAATGCCCAGGCTGACGGTCTGGAAACTGAGATAGTCCCTGAACTTATCCACGGTCAGACCGGGCAGACCGTCGGATTCTCCGAAGACCACCCGGCAGGCGTTGGAAAAGCCCAGACTTTGACGGAACTTCCAGGCGGTTTCCACCCGGCGGCGGAAAAAGTCCCGGTCGATGACCTCCGATTCGTCCCGGGTCAGCACCCGGACGGCAATTTTGGAGCGGCGGTTGAAATAACCCCGCGCCACAAACTGCATCCGGCTGTCCAGAACATCCACAATGCCGCCGTCGGTGCAGATGTCGTCAATCCAGTCGATTTCGTTGTCGTAAACCCACCAGCCGCCGCTGCGGATGTCCCGTTCTTCGCCCCGGTGGAGACAAACCTTTGCATAGTCCATAACGAAAAAAATCCTTTCTCTGCCGTGCGGGCAGGGGAGTGTGAGGTGCCTGAATGAAAGATATTCCCATTTTTACAGGGGAAAATGGCGTAGCCACATTGATTCTGCGGGAGATTCCCCACCAGCAGCGGGCCTATGTGATGCTGCGGACCGTTTGGCGGCTGCAGCCCTTTCTGGCCGAGTGCCGGGACTTCTGCCGGATGGCCGGTGCGGAAACCGTCTATGTGACGGGCCAGGAGGACTTGAGCGGTCTGCCCTTTGTCCATGCCATGGAGCGATGGACCTGCCGGCGGGCGGACCTGCCGCCGCTGGCGGAGCCGGTGGAGCTGGTTCCGTTGGATGACGGGAACCGGGAGACCTTCCGCACCATGTATAACCGGCTGTTTGCCCAAATCCCCAATGCGGCCACCTGTACGCCCCAGGAGCTGGAGCGCATCCAGCGGGAGGAACGGGCGGCCCTGGCCATGGTGGATAGCCAGATTGCCGGCCTGGCCCAGTGGACCGACGGCCGTCTGGAGGCCATCGGCGTGGAGCCGGGATTCCGCGGTCTGGGATACCGTCTGGCCCTGACGGTACTGCACCGGATGACAGCGGAGACCGTGGAATTGCAGGTGTCGTCGGCCAATGAGCGGGCCCTGGCGCTGTATCAGCGGCTGGGCTTCGCACGGTCGGAAATCCTGTCCCGTTGGTACGACCTTACAGCAGAATAAAGGTGACGCCGTTGTTGCTGCGTTCCAGGTCACGGTCCTTGCGCAGTTCCGGACAGGCCTGAAAGGCTTTGAGGGTGGTGGCGTCAAAGATGGAGAACTTTTCTCCGGTGATGTAGCCGCGAATTTCATTCTTTTTTTGCAGGAAGTCCAGCCGTTCCCGGGCGGCAATGCGGATTTTGCCGCCCTTGCCGGAGGAGCCGTAGCCGTGGATGATTTTGAGCACGGTACAGCCCATGGACTTGCTGTGATGGACCTCGAAGGTGAGCCGTTTCACGGCATCGGCCACATAGGGCATCCCCTGTTCCAAATTGACTTCCCGCAGCTTGCTCATGGCAATTCCTCCTGAATGTATTTCTTTCAGTATACCGGTCCGCAGGACGAATGTCAATTTCCAAGGGGAAATCCCGCATTTTCTACTTGAAAATTTCCGGTAGATGTGGCATAATATTCGAGTAATGCATACGCTGTGGATGTCACAGCGGCAGTAAATCTGGAGACGTATCGAAGTGGTCATAACGAGAACGACTCGAAATCATGTTTCCACTTTGGAAGTCCAAACTGCCGAAAA
>CALWWW010000015.1 GCA_944385365.1 uncultured Oscillospiraceae bacterium
CCGTCAAGGATGCCGGCCCCTACGATTTGGATGTTCGCTGGTGCATCCCGGCGGCGGGGGCAAGCCCCCGCCCTACGAGGTGGAACGTATCGGCCCAATGGAAAGGGATTCCATATGGCCTGGGACGGGCTGACGGGTAATCGTTTTGGGTCAAAATATACTACGTAAAACGGTTTGCGCTCCGTTTACTTTTGTGCAGTTCGTGAAGATTTCGTTTGATTTTTTTGTCCCCCATTGACCGTTTCGTGAGAAAGTGGTATAAATAAAAACTGTAGTAAAGACGTGAGCGACACGACAGGCACACCGAAAGTTCAGGCGCCGCAGTGGAGAGGAGCATGAGGCCCGTGATTGGTGTTATATTAGGTATGGCCTTTGGCTTGGTACAGCTGTTTCTGCTGATCTATGCCGTAAGGTCCCTGAGCACCCAACGGCTGAAGATCTGGCCCTTTGCGGTGCAATTTTTTTGTCCATTTTTCGGCTTGGGTCTGTGCGCCTTGCTGCAAACCTCCCAGCTGCTGCCCTGCGCAGTCACCATTTCCACCGTTCTCATTGTCGGCGCCATGGTCTGCTTCGTTCGGTATCGGCTGAGAGAGACCAAGCGAAAGAAGGATTGAGAACGTTGCAGGAAACCATTGTAACCTACGGCTTTCTGGCCCTGGGTCTCGTGCTGGCCCTGGTCGGATGGTTCTGGCGCCGCGCCGTACTGGCCGACTGGTTCCGAAGAAAAACCCAGCTGGAACAGGACGCTGCCGCCCTGGGCCGCATGAAGCGGAAAAAGCTGTGGGCCACGGTATTGACCATCGCCGGCGGCTGGCTGCTGCTGGAACGGATTTTGCAGTTGGTCTTCGGTTCCGTGCCGTCGGAGGAATTCGAGGTCAGCATCTGGGCCACCCGGTACAATGTGGGCGGCTACTCCCTCAGTGAGACCGTCATCACCACCTGGGTCATCATGGCCGTCTTGCTGGTGCTGGCGCTGCTGGTGCGGATTCTCGTTATCCCCCGCATGACCGACCAGCCCAAGGGCATCCAGAATGTTCTGGAAATCTGTGTGGAAGCCGTCTGCAAATTCACCAAAACCAGTGTGGGAGACCTGGGCGACCATCTGCCCTCCTATCTCTTCGCCCTGGCCATCTATATGGTGTGCTCCGCCATGGTGGAACTGCTGGGCGTCCGCGCCCCCACCGCCGACATCACCCTGACCTTTGCCATGGCCATCATCACCTTTGTGATGATCAACTACTTCGGCCTGAAGAAAAAGGGTCTGGTGGGCCGGATCAAGTCCATGGCCAAGCCCACGCCGGTGGTCTTCCCCATCAAGATCGTCTCCGATCTGGCGGTGCCCGTGTCCCTGGCCTGCCGTCTCTTCGGCAACATGCTGGGCGGCATGATCGTCATGGAACTGCTGTATATGGCCCTGGGCAACGCCGCCATCGGCTTCCCCAGCGTCCTGGGCCTCTATTTCAACGTCTTCCACCCCCTGATTCAGACGTATATCTTCCTGACGCTGACGCTGACCTTCATCGGCGAAGCCGTCGAATAACCCCATCCACCATTTCAATTTAAAACTATTATATTTTGGAGGAATTTTATCATGGAAACCGGATTGATTGCTATCGCTGTTGCACTGGCTCTGCTGCCCTGCGCCCTGGCCGGCCTTGGCATGGGCATCGCCACCGGCAAGGCCGCCGACGCCACCGCCCGTCAGCCTGAGGCCTCCGGCAAGATCAGCTCCACCCTGCTGCTGGGCCTGGCCCTGACCGAGTCCTGCGCCATCTACGGCTTTGTCACCGCTCTGATCATCAAGTTCACCATGTGATCCTGCGGCATTGCCCGTGATTCTACAGCAAAGGAGAGGTAACATTTGGACATTCATCCCATTGATATTGCCATCCATCTGGTCAATATTCTGATTATTTACGGCCTGCTCCGCGTTTTGATCTGGAAGCCGGTAACGGCCTTTATGGCCGCCCGCACCGAGCGGGTCCAGAAGGAAATGGCCGAGGCCCAGCGTTTGCAGGCCGAGGCCGAGAAGGTCAAGGCCGATTACGACGCCCGTCTGGTGGACGTCCAGGCCACCTGTGAGCAGATGATTGCCGACGGCCGCAAGAAGGCCCAGGCCGTGGGCCAGCAGGCCATCGACGAGGCCAAGACCGAGGCCGATCAGATTCTGGCCAAGGCCCGCAGCGAGGCCGCCCTCGAGAAGCAGCGCGCCATGGACGAGGTCAAGAGCGAACTGGCCGATCTGGCCGTGGATATGGCCGGCCGTGTCCTGCGCTTTGACGAGCAGGCCCGCCGCAACATTCTGGTGTCCGCCCCCAAGGAGGGCTCCCGCAAGGGCATCCTCAAGCTGGCCGCTCCCTGCGACGCCGAACAGCTGTCCGCCATCATCGACCGTCTGGAGCGGCTCCTGGGCTGCCATCTGGAGCTGACCACCGAGATCGACTCCTCCCTCATCGGCGGCTTTGCGGCCCTGGTGGACGGCAAGGTATACGACTTCAGCTATGTGACCCAGCTTTCGGCCATGCAGCAGAAGCTGGCGTAACGGGAGGGAACCATGCTCAATTTCGATACCAGCACATTAGGAACCTTCCTCAAGGAAAAGCTCCGGGACTATCAGCCGGAGATGATCAGCTACGACTACGGCACCGTGGAGTCCTGCGCCGACGGCATTGTCCGGGTGGCCGGTCTGGGCCGTGCCGAGTACGGCGAGCTGCTGCAATTTGAAAACGACGTCTACGGCATCGCCCTGGACCTGGGACTCAACAGCGTGGGCGCCGCCCTGCTGACCCGCAATGAATCCGTCCGCCCCGGCTCCCCTGTCCAGGGCACCGGCCGCGTGGCCGATATCGGCGTGGGCAAGGAGCTGCTGGGCCGCATTGTGGACCCCATCGGCCGCCCCCTGGACGGCCAGACCCTCCACACCCGGGAGTCCCGGGCTGTGGAGTCCCCGGCCCCGGCCATCATGGACCGCGCCCCCGTGGATACCCCCATGGAGACCGGCATTCTGGCCGTGGACAGCATGATCCCCATCGGCCGCGGCCAGCGTGAATTGATCATCGGCGACCGTCAGACCGGTAAGACCTCCATCGCCCTGTCGGCCATGGTCAACCAGAAGGATACGGGCGTCATCTGCGTCTACTGCGCCATCGGCCAGAAGGCCGCCAGCGTGGCCAATCTGGTAACCACCCTGTCCGAGAGCGGCACCCTGGAGCACTGCGTCGTCGTGGCGTCCACCGCCGCCGACAGCGCCGCCATGCAGTATCTGGCCCCCTACGCCGCCTGCGCCGTGGCGGAATACTTCATGCACCAGGGTAAGGACGTTCTGGTGGTCTACGACGATCTCTCCAAGCACGCTGTGGCCTACCGTACCATGTCCCTGCTGCTGCGCCGCCCCTCTGGCCGTGAAGCCTACCCCGGCGACGTGTTCTACCTGCACTCCCGTCTGCTGGAGCGGGCGGCCCATCTGAGCCCCGAGCTGGGCGGCGGTTCCATGACCGCCCTGCCCATCATCGAGACCATGGCCGGTGATATCTCCGCCTACATCCCCACCAACGTCATTTCCATCACCGACGGACAGATTTTCCTCGAGAGCGAACTGTTCCACTCCGGCGTCCGGCCCGCCGTCAACGTGGGCCTCAGCGTGTCCCGTGTGGGCCGCGCCGCCCAGCATCCGGCCATGAAAGCCGTGTCCGGCAGCCTCCGTCTGGAGGTGGCCCAGTACCGGGATATGGCCGTGTTCGCCCAGTTCGGCGCCGACGTGGACGCCGCCACCAAGAAGCTGCTGGACCGGGGCGTCCGCATGACGGAGCTTCTGAAGCAGCCCAAAGAGCGCATCCTCAAGCTGTCGGACCAGACGGCGCTGCTGCTGAGCCTCCGCTGCGACGGTCTGGAGAAAATCCCTGTGGCCAAAATGCAGTCCTTTGTCACGGAGCTGCTGCCCTGGCTCCATGAGGTCCACGGCGAATCCATGGACTCCATCGACCGCAGCAAGAAGCTGCCGGACGACGTCTCCCAGAGCTTGCGGCAGGCCATCGACGAGTTTGCCGCCCGTTGGGAGGCGTAAGCCATGGCCAGTGTCAGCGAGATCCGGCACCATATCGGCGCCGTCGATCAGACGCGGAAGATCACCAGCGCCATGCAGATGGTCTCCTCGGCCAGAATGCAGAAATTCGCGGTCCATATTCCGTACAACAACCTGTATTTCAAGCGGCTCCAGGCCACCATGAAGGACATTCTGG
Organism: uncultured Oscillospiraceae bacterium; assembly: GCA_944385365.1. GTDB lineage: Bacteria > Bacillota > Clostridia > Oscillospirales > Oscillospiraceae > Avoscillospira_A. The sequence goes on from CALWWW010000015.1 coordinate 4,239, forward strand.
AGTCATCCCAGGGCATTGAACACCCCTATCTCCAGCGCCACCGGGGCCACCGCCACACCTACATTGTGGTGGCCGGTGATAAGGAGATGGCAGGCAGCTACAACCACAACATCCTCAACAAAGCCTATGAGGAGATCAAGGATGACCCCGGCGCCCTGGTGGTCACCGTCGGTATGATCGCCACCCAGTTTTTCCGCAAGCGGGGCATTGAGCCGGAATACGAGGTACCGGGCGCGGCCCAGGACCCCTCCCTCTACAACGCCACCCAGCTGGCCCTGCCGGTCATGGAATTTTTCGATCTGGACCAGACCGACGAGATCTACATCTTCTTCACGCTGTATTCCGACGGCGGCAACCCCCTGATCAAGCCCATGAAGTCCCGGCTGCTGCCCATCCGTCTGACGGACTTCCAGTACGTGGAAGCCCTGGACCATCTGGACGATGTGATCTACAATCCCTCTCCCCAGGAGGTCTTCGACCAGCTGGTGCCGCAGTTCGTCATTTCCCGCATTTTCGACGCCCTGGTGCAGTCCTACGCGTCGGAGCACTACTCCCGCATGAACGCCATGCAGAGCGCCACCCGCAACGCCGACGAACTGCTGAAAAAGCTCCATCTGGAGCTGAACATGGCCCGCCAGACCCAAATCACCCAGGAGATCACCGAAATCAGCGGCGCGACCCTGGCCCTGGAGGGGGCCGACCAACCAAACAAGAAGGAGGCGAACCCCATGGAGCAGGAACTCCAGGAGGCAATCATTTCTCAAATTTCCGGTCCTGTATTGACCGTACTCTATCCCCTGGCCGACCAGTGGGAGCTCCACGACCTGCTGACCACCGAGAGCGGCGTCCATCTGGAGGTGGCCTCGCACACGGGCCCCGGCGAGTGCCGCTGCGTGGCTCTGGAATCCACCTACGGCCTCCACTGCGGCATGAAGGTCACCAACACCCACAAGTGCATCCAGGTGCCGGTGGGCGAGCAGACCCTGGGCCGCGTGGTGGACGTGCTGGGCAATCCCATTGACAACGGCCCCGCCCTGGAGGGCGAGCGCTGGGGCATCTACCGTCCCGCGCCCACCTTTGAGGAGCAGAGCAGCAAGATTGAGTTCTTCGAGACGGGCATCAAGGTCATCGACCTGCTGACCCCCTACGCCAAGGGCGGCAAAATCGGCCTGTTCGGCGGCGCCGGCGTCGGCAAGACCGTCCTGATCATGGAGCTGATCTACAACATCGCCAAGCAGCACGGCGGCTATTCCGTCTTCACCGGCGTCGGTGAGAGAAGCCGTGAGGGCAACGACCTGATTCACGACATGCGCGATTCCGGCGCCATCTCCAAGACGGCCCTGGCCTTCGGTCAGATGAACGAGCCGCCAGGATCCCGTATGCGCGTGGCCATGACCGGTCTGACCATGGCCGAGTATTTCCGCGATCAGATGAATCAGGACGTGCTGCTGTTCATCGACAACATCTTCCGTTATGTCCAGGCCGGTAACGAGGTTTCGGCCATGCTGGGCCGTATGCCCTCCGCCGTCGGCTACCAGCCCACTCTGGCTGAGGAATTGGGCCAGCTGGAGGAGCGCATCACCTCCACCAAGAACGGTTCCATCACGTCGGTGCAGGCCATCTATGTCCCCGCCGACGACCTGACGGACCCGGCCCCCGCCACGATTTTCTCCCACCTGGACGCCACCACCGTTCTGTCCCGTCACATTGCGGAAATGGGCATCTATCCCGCCGTCAGCCCCCTGGAGTCCAACTCCCGGATTCTGGACCCGGCCATTGTGGGCCAGGAGCATTACGAGGTGGCCCGCCGGGTGCAGGAGTGCCTGCAGCGGTACAACGAGCTGAAAGACATCATCGCCATTCTGGGCATGGACGAACTGAGCGAGGAGGACCGGCGCATTGTCTACCGGGCCAGAAAGATTCAGCAGTTCCTGTCCCAGCCCATGAACGTGGCCGAGCAGTTCACCGGCAAGCCGGGCCGCTTTGTGCCCCTGAAGGACACCATCCGCAGCTTCAAGATGATTGTGGACGGCGAAGTGGACCATCTGCCCGAGTCGGCCTTCTCCATGGTGGGCGACATCGACGAAGCCATCGAAAAGGCGAAGGAGATGGAGCGCAATGGCGGATAACACCTTCTCTCTGGATATCCTGACGCCGGAACGCCACTTCTATTCCGGCCCTGTGGAGGCGCTGACCTTCACCGCCGACGACGGCGAGTGGACCGTGCTCAAGGGCCACGCGCCCATGATTGTGGTGCTGCGTCCCGGCACGGTGCAGATCAAGGCCGACGGCCAGTGGAAAAAGGCCATCAACTCCGAGGGTTACATGGAAGTCAGCCACAAGGGCGTGGTGCTGTTCGCCCAGACCTGTGACTGGCCCGAGGAGATCGACCGCATGGAGGAGGAGCGCGCCAGGAAACGCGCCCAGGAGGCGCTGCGTCAGAGCCACAGCCAGGCGGAATTCCGGGCCAACCAGATTATGCTGGCCCGTGCCATGGCCCGTCTGCGCAACAGCCGCAATCCGGTCAATCTGGACTGAATCCCCCTGTGCGGGCACGCTGCAAAGCACTTGCGGCGTGCCCGCATTCGCCGTGTGGCGGGTAATTCCACCCGGTACGGGCGGCCCACCTGGACTGTAGGGCGGGACCTATGTGTCCCGCCGCCGGGACGCACCGTCGAATATGCATACCGTAGGGGCCGGCATCCTTGACGGCCCCGGATGGGGTGCGGTGCGGGCGCGTCAGGGATGCCGCGCCCTACGGGGCGGATTCCAGGCCTGCGGTGGCACACGCCGAAATCCCCCCGCCGGGCCGATACGTTCCACCCCGTAGGGCGGGGGCTTGCCCCCGCCGCGTAACATGGTACGCATTCGCCCCAATGTGCCGGACAACGCGCCCCGGCATTGGGCCGGTTGGTATGGTCGTATGCACCCTGTAGGGGCCGATGCCCACATCGGCCCGCACGCCGCACCATCATATACCGCATCGGTGCAAATTCCCCATTTCGCCACCATACATCAAAAAGCGCTACCGTGTACCGCCGGGACGATGTGGGCATCGTCCCCTACAAACAGAATACGAAACCATCACAAATTTCGTCTAACCGCCATTTACCGCGCCACCCCCTTTTTACTCTTGTACCGGGCGGCCCTGCGCCGTATACTATCCCAGGAGGTATCGCAAACTATGACTTACATGTTTCAATTTCTGATTATCGCCGCCGTATCCTTTGTGGGCGAGCTGCTGAGCCTGGTCGTTCCCCTGCCCATTCCCGGCAGCGTCTACGGCCTGCTGCTGTTGCTGGTGCTGCTGATCACCGGTGTGGTCAAACTCCGTCACATCGAAAAGGCCGCCGACTTCCTCATTCAGATCATGCCCATGCTGTTCATCGCCCCCGCCGTCAGCGTTCTGCCCATCTTCGACAGCGTGGCCGACAGCCTGCTGGCCGTGGCCCTGGTCTGCGTCGTCAGCACCCTGGTGGTCATGATCGTCACCGGCGTGGTGGCCCAGGCACTGGTAAACCGGAAGGAGGGCCGCAAGCATGAATGAAATTCTCTGGGAATCGGCCTACTTCGGTATGGTGCTCAGCGTTGTCTATTTCTGGTTCGGCACCTGGCTCCGCCGCCGCTTCCCCTCTCCCCTGGTCAATCCCCTGCTGATTGCCACCATTCTGACCATTGCCACCATCGTGCTCCTGGACATTGACTACGACGCCTACACCAAGGGCGCGTCCCATCTGACGTGGCTGCTGACGCCGTCCACCGTCTGTCTGGCCGTGCCCCTGTACCGGCAGTTACAGCTCCTGCGCCGCCACTGGCAGGCCATTGTCATCAGCGTCGGCGCCGGATGCGTGGCCTGTGCCGTCACCGTCGCCGCCATGTCCCGGCTGCTCCATCTGACGCCGGAGATCTACCACTCCTTGCAGCCCAAATCCGTCACCACGGCCATTGCCCTGGGCGTCGGTACCCAGCTGGGCGGCCTGGAGGGCATCATCTCCCTGGGCGTCATGATTACGGGCCTGTTCGGCGTGGTCATTGTGGATGTGGTGCTCAAGCTGCTCAAGGTCACCCATCCCGTGGCCAAGGGTCTGGCCATCGGCAACAGCATCCACGCCATCGGTACGGCCCACGCCCTGGAGCTGGGCGAGATCGAAGGGGCCATGAGCGGCCTGACCATTGTGGTGGCCGGTATCATGACCGTCATTCTGGCCCCCCTGTTCTCCGGGCTGGGTTAATGGAAACTTAATCCCTCAGGTACTTTTCTTTTAAGGTTGGGAGGGGTACAATAGAAGCAACCCATCCCACCGGAAAGGAGCCCGTACCCATGGACCATAACCGATTGAAAAAACTGATGAACGCAGCGTCCATGGCGCTGTTTGTCCTCTGTGTGGCCCTGGGCATCTGGCTGTGGCGCAAGGGCGTCTTCCAGTCCAAGGAAGCATTGCAGGACTTTCTCACCAACTACGGCGGCAGCGCTTCGACCCTGTTTCTGGTCCTCCAGGCCGTGCAGGTGGTCATCCCCATTCTGCCCGGCGGCGTCAGCTGTCTGGCGGGCGTCCTGCTGTTCGGTCCCTGGCTGGGCTTCGTCCTCAACTATGTGGGCATCGCCCTGGGCTCCTTTGTAGCCTTCGCCATGGCCCGCAACTGGGGCAAACCCCTGCTGGACAAGCTCTTTTCCAAAAAGCTCCATGCAAAATACGAGCGCTGGACCCATGAGAGCCGCCGGTTCGACCGGCTCTTTGCCCTGGCCATTTTCCTGCCGGGCCTGCCCGACGATTTTCTCTGCTTCCTGGCCGGTACCACCGGCATGAGCTGGAAAAAATTCGCCCTGATCACCGTCACCTGCCGCCCCCTGATGATCTTCGCCTATTCCCTGGGCGCCCTGGGATTCCGGGCCGTATTTCCCCTGTGAAACTGGATAATTTCCCGCCGCAATCTTGACTTGCGGCCCGTGTGGTTGTATACTTTACCGTGACAATTTCATGAGGCGGCGCGTTCGCGTTTCCGCGCCGTTCTCACCAGATTGTGTGCGGAAATTCGGGGAAGTAGGGTGAAAATCCCTCGCGGTCCCGCCACTGTGACAAAGGTCGCTCCTTTGCAGCCAGAACACCGACTCCGCGCCGGTTCGATCGATCCACGAGGTATGGATTGGCGCCCACATCGGTCCTGCGCGTAAACGGACGATTGCAAGCCCATTTCCTTCCTGGAAATGGGCTTTTTTCCGTTGTCCCGCGCAAAGAGAAAAGGAGTATCATCCCTATGAAACCCATGGAACGCCGTTTGTTCGGCCTGTCCCTGGTTCTGGCCGCGGCCTTCTGTCTGGCCGTCCCCGCCGGAGCCATGCACATCATGGAGGGCTATCTGCCCCTGAGCCACAGCGTGGTCTGGGGCGTGGTTTGCCTGCCCTTCGTCGTTCTGGGCATCGCCCGCATCCGCAAAATCGTGGAAACCCACCGCAAAACCCTGCTGCTGCTGGCCATGGCAGGCGCGTACTGCTTCCTGCTGTCGGCCCTCAAGCTTCCCAGCGTGTCCGGCTCCTCCAGCCACCCCACCGGCACCGGCCTGGGCGCCATCCTCTTCGGGCCCGCCCCCATGGCGGTGCTGGGCCTCATCGTCCTGCTGTTCCAGGCGGTACTGCTGGCCCACGGCGGCCTCACCACTCTGGGCGCCAACACCTTCTCCATGGCCATCGCCGGTCCCTTTGTCAGCTTCGGCGTCTATGCCCTGTGCCGCAAGCTCAACGTCAACCGTAAAATCGGCGTGTTCCTGGCCGCCGCCCTGGGCGACCTGCTGACCTATGTGGTCACCAGCATCCAGCTGGCCCTGGCCCATCCGTCGGCCACCGGCGGTTTTGTCGGGTCCCTGACGGAATTCCTGGGCATCTTCGCCGTGACCCAGGTGCCCCTGGCCATCGTCGAGGGCCTGCTGACCGTGGTGGTCGTGCTGGCGCTGGAAAATCTCGCCCGTCCCGAATTGAAGGAGCTGGGCTATCTGGGAGGTGCCGCCGCATGAAAAAGAACGGACTGATTATCGTTGTTTTGCTGCTGCTGTGCGCCGTCATCGTCTGTGTGCCCCTGCTGACCATCAAGGACTCCGAGTTCGGCGGCGCCGACGGCCAGGCGGAGGAAGCCATCACCGCCATTGACCCCGATTATGAGCCCTGGGCCTCCAGCATTCTGGAACCCCCCGGCGGCGAGACCGAGAGTTTGCTCTTTGCCCTCCAGGCCGCCATTGGCGCCGGCGTCGTGTGCTTCGGCCTGGGCTATCTGGTGGCCCGGCGGAAGTACCGCAGCGCCGGGCAGACCGAGTAAGCCATGCTGCGGGCCCTCCTGGGCGCGGTCATCGTCTGGGGCCTGGCCGTGGGACGTCTGTCCCCGGCTCTGGCCCTGATCGCCGCCGCAGCCGCCGCCGGTTTGCTCTGGCTGCCCCTGCGGCACGGTCACAGCCATGACGACTGGACCGCCATCGACTACTATGCCCTTCAATCCCGGCTCCACAGCGTACCGACCGGATTGAAGGCCCTGACCGCCCTCGCCCTCATCGTTCTGACCCTGGCCGCCCGCTCCCCCCTGGTGAGCCTGCTGGTGTGGGTCCTGACGGCGGCGGTGACGGTGCTGGCAGGCAGAACTCCGGCCCGGACCTGGGCCCGCCTGTTTCTGACGCCGCTGACCTTTGTACTGCTCAGCGGTCTGGCCCTGCTCTTCGACGTTGCCGCCGTCCCCGGCGGCGTGGTCAGTCTCCCCTGCTTCGGGGTCTATCTCACCATTCCGGCCCAGGCCCAGACGTCCACCCTGGTGATTCTCACCGGCGCGGCGGCCTCTGTGTCCTGCCTGTACGCCCTGTGCCTGTCCACCCCCATGCCCCAGCTCATTGCCGCATTGGGGCGGGTCCATGTGCCGGAATTACTCATTGAGCTGATGTATCTCATTTACCGCTACATCTTCGTGTTGTCCGGGACGCTGTCCCAGATGAAGATTGCCGCCGCGGCCCGGCTGGGCTACGGCACCTTCCGCCGCAGCTTCACCACCACGGCCTCCATTATGACGAGTCTGCTGGTGTCGTCCTTTCAGCGGGCGTCGGCGTCCTTCGACGCCATGCAGTCCCGCTGCTACGAGGGAAAACTGCGGTTCCTGGAACAAAAATCACCGCTGCGGGCCGGTCACCTGGGCAGCGCCGCCGTCCTGGTGGCCCTGCCCCTGGCGGCGGCCCTGCTGGAAAGGATGGGGCGCGGATGAATCCTCCAATCCTGCAACTGCAAAACGTGTCCTACACCTATCAGGGCGATACCCCCGCGCTGTACCACGCCGATTTCTCCGTGGACAGCGGCGAACGGGTGGCCCTGCTGGGGTCCAACGGCGCGGGCAAGTCCACGCTGCTGCTGCTGTGCAACGGCGTTCTCGCGCCGGAATCGGGCCAGGTGCTGCTGAACGGCCAGCCGGTGGTCCACAAGGGCCAATCCCTGCGGCAGCTGCGGCAAACCGTGGGTCTGGTGTTCCAGAACCCGGAGGAACAGCTGCTGGGCGCGTCGGTCCGCAGTGAAATCTCCTTCGGCCCCATGAACCTGGGGCTGCCCCAGGACCGGGTGGTCCGGGCCGTGGAGGATGCCGCCGCCGCCATGAACGTCACCCGCTATCTGGACCAGCCGCCCCAATACCTGTCCGGCGGCGAAAAAAAGCGGGTCACCATTGCCGACATTCTGGCCATGGAATCCCAGGTCATTCTCTTTGACGAGCCCACGGCCTCCCTGGACCCCGGCCATACGGATTTGCTGGAAGTCACCCTGGCCCAGCTCCACGAGCAGGGGTTGGCCCTGGTGGTGTCCACCCACGACGTGTCCTTTGCGTGGCGCTGGGCCACCCGTGCCGTGGTGGTCACCGGCGGGCGGATTCTCCGGGACGGCCCCATCGAGGAGATTTTCTCTGACGATGCATTGCTTTCCCAGGCGGGGCTCCATAAACCGGAGCTGTTCGCCGTGTCCCAGCTGCTGTTCCCCCAGCTGCCCCCGGCCCAGTACCCCCGCACCTTAGAAGACTTTACGAGGAGACTGCAACCATGAAAGAAGCCATTCTGGTGGTCAGCTTCGGCACCACCTTTGAAGATACCCGCGAAAAGAACATCACCGCCGTTTTGAACCGGGTGGCCGCCGCCCATCCGGACTGTCCCGTCTACGAAGCCTGGACCAGCTCCATGATTATGCGGGCGCTGGAAAAACGCGGCCAGCACGTGGACAATGTGCCGGAGGCCCTGGAGAAGATGCACGCCGACGGCGTCACCGACATCAAGGTGCTGCCCACCCATCTGCTCTACGGCGACGAGTACGACAAGATGCGGGCGTTCCTGGATGCCGACGCCGGCAAGTTCTCCTCCATCACCGTGGCCGCGCCGCTGTTGGCCGGGGACGAGGACCTGCGGGCCGTCCTCTCCGCCGTGGCCGAGGGCGTGGAGACGGCGGAGGACGAGGCGTTAGTCCTCATGGGCCACGGTACGCCCCACTTCTGCAACACCGTCTACGCGGCCATGGACTACCACGCCAAGGCCACGGGCCTGAAGCATGTGTTCGTGGGCACCGTGGAAGCCTTCCCCGATCTGGAGGCCCTCATGGATGCCGTCCGTGACAGCGGCTACCGCCGGGTGGTGCTGACGCCCCTGATGCTGGTGGCCGGCGACCACGCCAACAACGACATGGCCTCCGACGAGCCGGACAGCTGGAAAACCCGGTTTACGGAAGCCGGTCTGCCCGCCCGGGCCGTCATCCGCGGTTTGGGCGAATACGAGAAAGTCCTGGACCTGTATCAGGCCCATCTGGACGCCATTTTGTAATGGAGTAATGGAAAGGAGCGCGGCCCATGGCCTTTGAACTGTATCGTATCCAGGACGGCAAGCGACTGCGCTGCGGCTACACCACCGGTACCTGTGCCGCCCTGGCGGCCAAGGCGGCGGCCCGTGCCTTGCTGACGGGGACCGTCCCCGCCGAAGAGACGGTGGTCACGCCCAAAGGCCCCGCCGTCACGGTGCCCATCCGGGCGCTGCCGCCGGAAAACGGCCAAATCGCCTGTGCCGTCCAGAAGGACGGCGGCGACGATGTGGACGCCACCAGCGGGGCATGGATTGGTGCCGCCGTGGAAAAACGCCCGGAGGGCGTCGCCATCGACGGCGGCCGGGGCGTGGGCCGGGTGACGAAACCGGGCCTGGACCAGCCGGTGGGCAATGCCGCCATCAACTCCACGCCCCGGCGCATGATTGCCGAGGCCGTCGCCGAGGTGGCCGCCGACTGCGGCTACACCGGCGGCTTTGCTGTGACCATCTTCGTCCCCGACGGGGAGGAGCTGGCCAAAAAAACCTTCAATCCCATGCTGGGCATCACCGGCGGCATCTCTATTCTGGGGACCGGCGGCATTGTGGAGCCCAGAAGCTTAAAAGCCCTGCTGGACTCCCTGGCCGTGGAAGTCCGGGTCCACGGGGCGTCGGGGGTCAAAAATCTCATTATGACCCCCGGCAACTACGGTGAACACTTCCTGCAAAAATTCCCCGGCCTGGCCTCCATGCCCCAGGTCAAATGCGCCAACTTCATCGGCGACACGCTGGACCTGTGCGGCGACAACGGCATCGAGACGGTGCTGCTGGTGGGCCACCTGGGCAAGATGGTCAAGGTCTCCGGCGGCATCATGGACACCCATTCCCGGGTGGCCGACTGCCGGACGGAGTTATTCGCCGCCCACGCCGCCCTCCACGGGGCGACCCAGGACCAGGTCCGGCGCATTATGGACGCTGCCACCTCCGACGCCTGCATCGAAATTCTCAATGAAGCAGGACTGCGGCAGCCGGTTTTGGATTCCATCACCGATGCGGCCCAATCCCATCTGACCCGCCGGGCCGCCGGACGGCTCCGGGTGGGTCTAGTCACGTACAGCAATGTCTACGGTCTTCTGACCGTTTCCCATACTGCCAAAGAAATTCTAACCGATTGGGGGCAATCACTATGAGCACTACCTATGGAACACTCTACGGCGTCAGCGTCGGTCCCGGCGACCCGGAGCTGCTGACATTGAAAGCCGTTCGCATCATCAAAGCCTGTCCCGTCATCGCCACGCCCAAGACCACCGGCGAAAAGACCCTGGCCCTGGACATTGCCGCCGGGGCCGTGGACCTGAGCGGCAAGGAGATCGTGGCCCTGGACTTTCCCATGACACGGGACCATGCGACGCTGCGGGCCGGGCACAGGGCTGCCGCCGACGCCGTGGCCGTCCACCTGAAAGCGGGCCGGGACGTGGCCCTTTTGAACCTGGGCGACGTGTCGGTGTACTCCACCTTTGCCTATGTGAAGAATCTGCTGGAAGAAGACGGGTTCCCCGTGGTCATGATTCCCGGCGTCACCAGCTTCTGCGCCGTGGCCGCCACATTGGGCCAGAGTTTGACCACCATGCATCAGCCGGTCCACATCTTTCCCGCTTCCAGCGGTCCCACCGATGAAGCCTTGAAGCTCAAGGGCACCAAGGTGCTCATGAAGACGGGCCGCTCCATGCCGGAGGTCCGGGCCGCCATCGAAGCCGCCGGTCTCAAGGAGAAAACCGGCCTTGTCCAGAACTGCGGCCTGCCCAATGAGCAGGTGTGCCACAATCTGGACGACGCCAGCGACGATATCAGCTATTTCACCACCATCATTGTGAAGGAGTAACGGAACATGATCCACTTTGTAGGAGCCGGCAGCGGCGCTGCCGATCTCATCACGGTCCGGGGCGCCAAGCTCCTGGAGCAGGCCGACGTCATTGTGTACGCCGGTTCCCTCGTCAATCCCCAGCTGCTGGACTACGCCAAGGAGGGCTGCGCCATCTACGACAGCGCCAAAATGACGCTGGAAGAGGTGCTGGAGGTCATGATTCCCGCCCATCAGGCCGGTAAGGCCGTGGTGCGGCTCCACACCGGCGACCCCTGTCTCTACGGGGCCATCCGGGAGCAGATGGACGAGCTGGACAAGGCCGGTATCGACTACGCCGTGACCCCCGGCGTGTCCAGCTTCTGCGGCGCGGCCTCCGCCCTCAAGGCCGAGTACACCCTGCCCGATGTGAGCCAGACCGTGATTATCACCCGCATGGCGGGCCGGACGCCGGTCCCCGAGCGGGAAGCGCTGCGGAAGCTGGCCAGCCATGGCAGCACCATGGTGCTGTTCCTGTCCACGGGCCTGATTCCCAAGCTGGTGGAGGAGCTGCTGGCCGGTGGCGCCTACACCGCCGACACCCCCGCCGCCATCGTCTACAAGGCCACCTGGCCCGATGAAAAGGTGTTCCGGTGCACCATCGGCACGTTGGAGCAGACAGCCAGGGAGAACAACATCACCAAGACGGCCCTGATCACCGTGGGCGGCTTCCTGGGCAGTGAATACGAGCGGTCCAAGCTGTACGACCCCACCTTTACCACCGAGTTCCGGGAGGCCAGCAAGTAATGGACATTGCGGCCATCGCCTTTACCCAGGCGGGTCTGGCGTTGGGACGGCGATTGCAGCGGCTTCTGGAGGGGGACACCGTCTCCCTGGCCGCCGCCACCGGCGAGCAGAAGGTCAGCTTCCGCCACTGGACCGAGGAGCACTTCCCTGTCCGGGACGCCCTCATCTACATCGGCGCCACCGGCATCGCCGTCCGGGCCGTGGCCCCCTTTCTGAAAAGCAAAACGTGTGACCCGGCGGTACTGGTGCTGGACGACCGGGGCCGGTTCTGCATCCCCCTGGTGTCCGGCCACCTGGGCGGGGCCAACGCCTTGGCCCGGCGGGTGGCAGAGCTGATCGACGCCATCCCCGTCATCACCACCGCCACCGACAACCACGGCGTCTTTGCCATCGACACCTGGGCCAAGGCCCAGGGCTTTACGCTGGAAAATCCTCAGGGCATCAAAACCGTTTCCTCCCAGCTGTTGGAGGGAAAGACGGTGCGCATCCGCTGCGATTTTCCCACGGCGGGCCGCATTCCCGAGGGGCTGGTTCTGGTCCATGAAAAACCCTACGACGCCGCCATCACCATCAAGCCCAAAACCAACCAGAGCACCCTGTTTCTCATTCCCCCGGTGGCCTGCGTGGGCGTGGGCTGCCGGAAAAATATCGCCCTAGAGGCCTTGGAGGAAGCGTATCACATGCTGCTGCGCAAAGGCGGCATTGACCCCGCCGCCGTCTGCGGTCTCTACTCCATCGACCTCAAGGCGGAGGAACCGGCGCTGTTAGCCCTGGCTGAAAAACTGGGGCTGCCCCTCATTACCTATTCCGCCGCCCAGCTCAACGGGGTAAAAGGCAACTTTTCGGCCTCGGCCTTTGTGCAAAAGACCACCGGCACCGACAACGTCTGTGAACGCAGCGCCGTTTTGGGCAGCGGCGGCGGCCGATTGATTCTGAAGAAAAACGCCGGGAACGGCGTCACCATGGCCATGGCCCTCCGGGACCTGACCATACAATGGGAGGAAAATCCATGAAAAAACTGTTTGTAGTGGGCCTCGGTCCCGGCAGCGCCGACACCATGACGGCCCAGGCCCGGGCGGCCCTCGCCGAATCCGACGTCCTCTGCGGCTACACCGTCTATACGGATTTGGTGGCCCCCCTGTACCCCGACAAGCCCGTCCTTACCACCCCCATGCGCAAGGAGATCGACCGGTGCCGCATGGCGCTGGAGCGGGCCGCCGGCGGTGAGACCGTGGCCATGGTCTGCTCCGGCGACGCGGGCGTGTACGGCATGGCCTGCCTGATCTATCAGCTGGCGGCGGAGTATCCCCCCGTGGACATCGTCATTGTCCCCGGCGTCACCGCTGCCCTGTCCGGCGCGGCGGTCCTGGGCGCGCCCCTGTCCCATGACTTCTGCGTCATCTCCCTCAGCGACCTGCTGACCCCCTGGGAGCTCATCGAAAAGCGGCTGAAAGCCGCCGCCGAGGCCGACTTCTGCGTGGCATTGTATAACCCCGCCAGCCACAAGCGGGCCGACTATCTCCAGAAAGCCTGTGATATCCTGCTGACCGCCAAGAAGCCGGAAACCATCTGCGGCTGGGTCCGCAACATTGGCCGCGAGGGCCAGGAATCCAAGCTGATGACCCTGGCTGAGCTGCGCAACGAGCAGCTGGACATGTTCTGCACCGTCTTTATCGGCAATGAAAAGACCCAGAACCTGGGCGGCAAGATGGTGACGCCCCGGGGCTACGAGGCCAAGCTGTGAGACGGCTGCTGCTCTTCGGCGGCACCACGGAGGGCCGGGAACTGGCCCTGGCCGCCGCAAACCTGGGCTGGCAGGTGACCCTCTGCGTGGCCACGGACTACGGCGCGGAGTGTGTGCCGGAAGCCGATGGCATCACCATCCACACCGGACGGCTGGACGAAACCGCCATGGAAGCGCTGATGGGCGACGGCTTCACCGTGGCCGTGGACGCCACCCATCCCTATGCCGTGGCCGTCAGCGCCAACATCCGGGCGGCGGCGGAAAAAACCGGTCTGCCCCTCTGGCGGCTCCTGCGGGCCGAAAGCGAGCACCCGGACTGCCGGTACGCCGACTCCGTGGCCGAAGCCTGCACCATGGTGCCGGAGGGCAACGTTCTGGCTGCCACCGGCAGCAAGGAAATTGCCGCCTATACGGTGATTCCCGACTATCAGAACCGGGTTTACGCCCGAGTACTGCCCCTGGAATCGTCTTTGAACGACTGCCATAAGGCCGGTCTCGACGATAACCACATCTTAGCGGCCAAGGGGCCGTTTTCTCTGGAAACCAACATGGAGACCATGGAGCGGTACCACATCCGTTCCATGATTACAAAGGACGGCGGCGCGGCGGGGGGCTTCCCGGAAAAGCTGGAAGCGGCCCGGCGCTGCGGCGTCGCCGTCATTCTGGTACGCCGTCCCGTGGAGGACGGCTCCACCATGGAAGAGATTCTCAAGCGATTGGAGGCGCGTGCATGAAAACCGTTACCATCGTGGGCATGGGCATGGGTAACGCCGACACGTTGACCGTGGGGGCCCTCCACGCCCTACAAGGCGCAAAGCGCATCATCGGCGCCCAACGGCTGCTGGACTCCCTGCCCGACGGCTGCGGCGGTGAAAAAATCGCCGCCATCTATCCCAAAGACATCGCCGCGGCCCTGACGGAATTTCCCGCCTGCGTCATTATGAGCGGCGACACAGGTTTCTACAGCGGCACGAAAAAGCTGCTGCCCCTGCTGGACGGCTGCGACGTGACGGTACTGCCCGGCATCACCACGGTGCAGTATCTGGCGGCCAAGCTGGGCCGCCCCTGGCAGGATGTAAAGCTGGTCAGCGCCCACGGTCTCGACTGTGACGCCGTGGCCCATGTGCTGGAGGGCAGAGAAACCTTTTTCCTCACCGGCGGCACGGTCACGGCACGGGATATCGCCTTGCAGCTGACCGTGGCCGGATTGGGCGGCGTGACGCTCCATGTGGGCCAGCGGCTTTCCTATCCCGATGAAGCCATTGTCACCGGCACGGCGGAAGAGCTGTCCCAGCGGGATTTCCACACCCTCAGCGCCGTGTGGGTGGACGCCGTGCCCAAATCGTATTCGATTCTGGGCGGCGGCATCCCCGACGACCGCTTTTTGCGGGGCGAAGTGCCCATGACCAAGCGGGAGGTCCGCGCCGCCATTGCCGGTTTGCTGGACGTGCAGCCCGGCGAGGTGGTTTGGGACGTGGGAGCCGGTACCGGCTCCGTCAGCATGGAGCTGGCGCTGCTCCATCCGTCGGTCCAGGTCTACGCCATCGAGCGCAACGACGAGGCCTGCGGCCTGATTGCCCAAAACCGGGAAAAATTCGGCGTCTACAATCTGCGGCTGATTCCCGGCACGGCCCCCGAGGCCCTCATCGACCTGCCCACCGCCGACGCGGCCTTTCTCGGCGGGTCCGGCGGCTCCCTGGCGGCCACGCTCCAACTGCTGCTGGATAACAACCCCAAGGTCCGGGTCTGCGTCAGCGCCATTGCCGCCGAGACCCTGGCCAAGGCCGTTTCCCTTTTGGGCGATAACCGGTGGGAAAACTTTGAGATTTCCCAAATCTCCGTGGCCCGGAGCCGCAAGGCCGGGCCGTACCATCTGATGACGGGCCAGAATCCCATCTGGCTGATTTCGGCAAGGGGGCGGGGCTGATGGAGCGAACCTTGCCCCGCGTCCTGCTGGCGGCCCCCAAAAGCGGCGCGGGCAAAACCACCGTGGTTTGCGGCCTGCTGCAAGCCCTGGTAAACCGTGGGATGCACCCCGCCGCCTGCAAATGCGGCCCCGACTATATTGACCCCCTGTTCCACAGCGAGGTCATTGGGGCCAAAGGCTGCAATCTGGATTTGTTCTTTACGGCGGAGGACACGGCCCGCCATCTGCTGGCCCAGTCCGCCGACGGCTGCGAGATTGCCGTTCTGGAGGGCGTCATGGGCTATTATGACGGTCTCGGCGGCGTCACCGACCGGGCTTCGGCCTACCATGTGGCCACGGCCACGGAAACACCGGTCATTCTGGTGCTGGACGCCCGCGGAACGTCCCTGTCCCTGTGCGCTCAGATTAAGGGCTTTCTGGAATTCCGCAAACCCAGCAGCATTCAGGCGGTGCTGCTGAACCGCTGCTCGGCCATGCAGTTTCCCATGCTCCAAAAAGCCATCGCCGCCGAGTGCGGCGTTCCCGTTCTGGGCTACCTGCCCGCCCTGCCCCAGTGCGCACTGGAAAGCCGCCATCTGGGACTGGTGACGGCCCAGGAAGTGGCGGATTTGCAGGAAAAGCTGCGGATTCTGGCGGAAACCCTGACGGAAACCGTGGATTTGGAAGCCCTGTTAAATTTGGCCCGCTCCGCCCCGCCCCTCCATTGGGAGGAAGCGGAACCGGCACTGGAACGGACCGACGGTCCGGTGCTGGCCGTAGCCAAGGACAAGGCGTTTTGTTTCTATTACCGGGAGAATTTCCGGCTTTTGCAGGCCCTTGGCGCGAAGATTGTGGAATTTTCCCCGCTGACCGACAAGGAACTGCCCCCCTGTGACGGCCTGTACCTGGGCGGCGGCTACCCGGAACTGTATACGAAGCAGCTTTCGGAAAACCGCACCATGCGGGAGAGCATTGCCGAAGCCATCCGGGCCGGTCTGCCCACCTTTGCCGAGTGCGGCGGCTTCCTCTATCTCCACCAGGAGATGACCGGCGAGGACGGCACGTTCCCCATGGTGGGCGTTATTCCCGGCGGGTGCCGCAACACCGGAAAACTGCGCCGCTTCGGCTATGTGACGCTGACGGCCAAACGAGACAACCTGCTCTGTGGTGCGGGAGAATCCATCCGCGCCCATGAGTTTCACTATTTTGAATCCGACAGCAGCGGCGCGGCGTTCCACGCCGAAAAGCCCGTGACGGGCCGGGGCTGGGAGTGCATCCACGCCACAGATACCCTGTTTGCCGGGTTCCCCCATCTTTACTTCCCGGCCAATCCGGAATTTGCGCGGCGGTTTGTGCGCCGCATGAGAGGAGTGCAGTAACATGACTTTGAACGAAGCCCTTGCAGCCATCCAGCCCATTGACGCCGCCATGCGCCAGAAGGCTCAGGAAAAATGGAACGCCGTGGCGAAGCCCCTGGGGAGCCTGGGACTTTTGGAAGACGCCGTCATGGACCTGTGTGCCATCCAGGGCACCCTGACGCCGGACATTGCCAAACGGGCCGTGGTCATGTTCTGCGCCGACAACGGCGTGGTGGCCCAGGGCGTCACCCAGACCGGCAGCGAGGTCACGGCCATTGTGGCGGGCAATGTCTGCAAGGGCGACACCAGCGTTTGCAACATGTCCAAAATCGCCCATGCCGACGTGTTCCCCGTGGATATGGGCATGATCACCACCGTCGATCATCCCCGGATGCGCAACTGCCGCATTGCCGCCGGTACCAAGGACTTTTCGCAGGAATGGGCCATGACGCGGGAGCAAGCCATTGCCGGTCTGGAAACGGGCATTGCCCTGGCCGGAGAGCTGAAAGCCCAGGGCTATGGCCTGCTGGCCACCGGTGAAATGGGCATCGGCAACACCACCACCTCCAGCGCCGTGGCCAGCGTCCTGCTGGAGCGGCCCCCGGTGGAGATGACCGGCCCCGGCGCGGGTTTGTCCAGAGCCGGTGTGCTCCACAAAATCGAGGTCATCCAGAACGCCATTGCCCTCCACCGGCCCGACAAGAACGACCCCATTGACGTTCTGGCCAAGGTGGGCGGCTTTGATATCGCCGGTATGGCGGGCCTGTGCATCGGCGCGGCGGTCCATCATATCCCCTGTGTCCTGGACGGCTTTATCTCCGCCGTTTCGGCCCTGATTGCCGTCAAGCTCTGCCCCGCTGTGAGCGGCTATCTCATTGCCAGCCACGTCAGCGCCGAACCGGCGGGCCATCTGATGCTGGAAGCTCTGGAGAAACAGCCCATGATCACCGCCGGTATGCGGCTGGGCGAGGGCACCGGCGCGGTGGCCGCCATGCCCCTGCTGGACATGGGTCTGGCGGTGTTCAATGAGATGACCACCTTCGAGGCCACCAACATCGAAGCCTATCAGCCCCTGTCGTAACGGTATGACGCATCTTGTCATCGGCGGCAGCGCCAGCGGCAAAAGCACCTTTGCCGAATCCATCGTCTCCCGGCTGCCCGGGCCGCGATACTACATCGCCACCATGGAGCCGTGGGACGCCGAATGCCGCGCCCGCATTGAAAAGCACCGCCGCCAGCGGGCGCACCTGGGCTTTGAGACCGTAGAGCACTACGGCGATCTCCAATCTCTCGTCCTGCTCCGGCGGGGCACGGTGCTGCTGGAATGCATGGGCAATCTGACGGCCAACGTGCTGTTCGGTTCCCAAAAGGTGGACAATCCCCTCCCCGCTGTCCAGCGGGGTTTGGAATCCCTCATTGGTCAATGCGATAACCTGGTGGTGGTCACCAACGATGTGTTTGCCGATGGCCGCACCTACGACGATTCCACCATGGCCTATCTCGATCTGCTGGCGGCGCTGAACCGCCATATGGCGGCCCGCTTTGACCACGTCTTTGAGGTGGTCTGCGGTATCCCCCTCTGCCGGAAAGGAGAACTCCCGTGATTGTCTTACAAACCATTGCCGTGGCCCTGTCCATGTACTCGGCCCTGCCCATGCCCCAGTTCCCCTGGGACCAGCGCAATATGCGCTGCGCCATGGCGGCCTTTCCCCTGGTGGGCGTCTTCTGCGGCGCCGCCGTCTGGCTTTGGGCGTGGCTCTGCGGCGTTCTGGACTTCGGCCCGGTGCTCACCGGCGCTGGCATTGCGCTGGCTCCCGTGGTCGTCACCGGCGGCATCCATCTGGACGGCTTCTGTGACACCGTAGACGCCCTGGCCAGCCACCAGGACCGGGAGCGGAAATTGGAAATTCTCAAGGATTCCCACTGCGGCGCCTTCGCCGTCATCGCCACGGCCTCCTATCTGGTGTTTCTGGCGGCCCTCTGCTCGGAGCTGCCCACGGATACCCGGATGCTGCTTTCTCTGGGTCTGTGCTTCGTCCTCAGCCGCGCCCTCAGCGGTACAGCGGTGACCACGTTCCCCTGTGCCAAAAACTCCGGACTGGTCCACACCTTTTCCGATATGGCGGCCAAAAAGCTCTCCCGGACCCTGCTGATTCTGGTGGCAATAGCCGCGTCCGTCGGTCTGGTCGTTTTGGGCAGCGTTTGGGCCGTTGTGGCCGCTCTGGTCATGTTCGGTATCTATTACGTGCTGTCCATGAAGATTTTCGGCGGCATCACCGGCGATCTGGCCGGTTGGTTCCTCCAGTGGGCGGAACTGCTGATGATCTTCGCCCTGGTAGTCACGCGGGAAAGTGAGGTTCTCCTATGATTCTGGTCATTGGCGGCTACGCCGCCGGAAAGCGCCAATACGTCCGGGACAGCCTGGGCTATTCCGACGGGCAGATGAGCAATCAAATCACCGATGACGTGCCGGTGTTCTACGGATTGGAGACCCAGCCAGACACGCCCTTAGAGCAGTTACTTCAAAAAGACGTGGTCATCTGCGACGAGATCGGCGGCGGTCTGGTGCCCATGGAAAAGGATGAGCGGCAGCGCCGGGAACGGGTGGGCCGTCTCTGCGTGGCCCTGGCCAGGGAAGCCACCCAGGTTATCCGGGTGGTCTGCGGCATCGGCCAAGTCATCAAGGGGTGAGAATCGAATGGAAATTCTTCTGGTCCGCCATGGGGCCACCGCCGGAAACCAACTTCACCGCCACATTGGCGTCACCGACGAGCCCTTATGTCCCGAGGGCCGGGCGGCCCTGTCGGTGCTGGATACCACCGTGGACACGGTGTATGTGACGCCCCTCCAGCGGACCCAGCAGACGGCGGCAATTCTCTTTCCACAGGCTGTGCAGGAGGTTGTGGAAGGATTGCGGGAAATGGATTTCGGGACCTTTGAAAACAAAAACTATCAGGAGCTTGCCCACGATCCGTCCTATCAGGCATGGGTGGACGGCTGGTGTGAAGGCCCCTGTCCCGGCGGCGAAAGCCGGAAGCAGTTCTGCGACCGGGTCTGCCGCGCCTTTTCGGAACTGGTGGACCGGGCCCTGGAAGCCCAACAGCCCCGTCTGGTCATCGTGGCCCACGGCGGCACCATCATGGCCGTGGGCGAAGCCTTCGCCGTCCCCAAGAAAGGGTATTTTGACTGGAAGGTTCCCAACGGCGGCCTGTGCCGCTTCACCACCGACGCGGCCCGCTGGGCCCGCCGGGAAATTCTCACCATCACGGAGGCGTCATCGTGACACTGTTGTATGTGATTCTCGGCGGTCTCGTTCTGGACCTGCTGCTGGGGGACCCCCACTGGATGCCCCATCCGGTGGTCTATATCGGCAAACTCATTGCCGCCCTGGAAAAGGGGCTGCGAAAGACTTTCCCCGCCACGCCCAAGGGCGAGCGGGCAGCCGGTATCGTCCTGGCCGTCCTGGTCTTAGCGGTCACCGGCGGCG
Source organism: uncultured Oscillospiraceae bacterium (assembly GCA_944385365.1). Taxonomy (GTDB): domain Bacteria; phylum Bacillota; class Clostridia; order Oscillospirales; family Oscillospiraceae; genus Avoscillospira_A. The sequence goes on from CALWWW010000015.1 coordinate 24,171, forward strand.
TGTCCTGGGGCCTTTTGTATTTGCTGTACCGCATTCACCCCCTGTTGTCTCTGATTCTGAGTTTGTTCTGGTGCTACCAGATTCCCGCGGCCCGGTGCCTGTGGACCGAGGCTGTCAAGGTCCGCAAGGCGCTGGAGACCGGCTCCATTGAGGAAGCCCGGACGGCGGTGGGCTGGCTGGTGGGCCGGGACACGGAAAATCTGAGCGCCGAGGGCGTCACCAAGGCCGCCGTGGAGACCGTGGCGGAGAACACCACCGACGGTCTGGTGGCTCCCCTGTTCTATCTGATGATCGGCGGGCCGGTGCTGGGGCTGCTCTATAAGGCCACCAACACCATGGACTCCATGATCGGCTACCGCAACGACCGGTACCGCTATTTCGGCACCGCCGGGGCCCGGCTGGACGACGTTTTGAACTTCCTCCCCGCCCGGCTGACGGCCCTGCTGATGGTCCCCGCCGCCGCCCTCTGCGGTCTCAGCGGCAAAAACGCCTTCCGCATCTGGAAGCGGGACCGGCGCAAGCACAAAAGCCCCAATTCGGCCCAGACGGAATCGGCCTGTGCCGGTGCGTTGGGCGTGGAGCTGGCGGGCGACGCCGTCTACTTCGGAGAGCTCCACCACAAGCCCACCATTGGTGACAAAACCCGTCCCATTGAACCGGAGGATATCGACCGGACCTGCCGCCTGATGGTGGTGACCTATCTGTTGGCGGCGGTGCTGTTTGCCGCCGTCCGCGTGGCAATTCTGACCTTACTCTGAAAGCGGGTGTTTCCCTTTGCTGACCCACGGCGGCGACATCGCCGGATATTTTGACCAATACGGCTGCGAGCCTCTGGACTTCTCGGCCAACGTCAGCCCCCTGGGGCTGCCGGAGGGGGTACGGCGGGCCGTCATCGACAGCCTTTCCACGGCGGACCAGTACCCCGACCCCCTGTGCCGCCGCCTGCGGGCGGCCATCGGGGCCTTTGAGGGCGTGGACCCGGCCCGGATTCTCTGCGGAAACGGCGCGGCGGATTTGATTTTCCGCCTGGTGCTGGCGGTGAAGCCCAAAACGGCCCTGGTACCCGCTCCCACCTTTGCCGAATATGAAACCGCGCTGGAAAGCTGCGGCTGTGCCGTCACCCATGCGGTTTTGAAACGGGAGAACGACTTCCGGGTAACGGAGGAATTTCTCTCTGATCTGAATCCGGCCCCGGATTTGGTGTTCCTCTGCCAGCCCAACAACCCCACGGGCCAGCCGGTGGACCGGGCATTGCTGGAAACGGTTCTGGAACGGTGCGAAGCCGCCGGCAGCATTCTGGTGCTGGACGAATGCTTTGTGTCCCTGCTGGATGACGGCCTATCCTACACCATGAAAGGCCGCCTGGACCGTCCCAACCTGTTCCTTTTGAAGGCCTTTACCAAAACCTACGCCATGGCGGGGCTGCGGCTGGGCTACTGTCTCTGCTCCAACGAACCGCTGCTGCAAGCCATGGCCCACTGCGGCCAGCCCTGGAGCGTCTCCACCGTGGCCCAGGCGGCGGGCATCGCCGCGCTGCAGGAGACGGCCTATGTGGAGCGGCTCCACCAGCTCATTGCCGCCGAACGGCCCCGGCTGGCGGCGGGTTTACAGGCTTGCGGCTGCACCGTATTGGGCAGCCGGGCCAACTTTGTGTTCTTTTCCGCCCGGCCCGGCCTGGACGCGGCCCTGCGGCAAAAGGGAATTTTAATTCGTTCCTGCGCCAACTATCACGGGCTGGACGAGACCTATTACCGCGTCGCCGTCCGGGCGGCTCCGGACAATGAAAAATTGCTGGCCGCTGTCAGCCAGTGTATGGAGGAATGACCATGGCAAAGTCCATTATGATTCAGGGCACCATGTCCAACGCCGGAAAAAGCCTGCTGGCCGGCGGTCTGTGCCGCGTGTTCCACCAGGACGGCCACAAGGTGGCCCCGTTCAAAAGTCAGAACATGGCCCTCAACAGCTTTATCACCGACGCGGGCTTTGAAATGGGCCGGGCCCAGGTCATGCAGGCCGAAGCCGCCGGGATTGCCCCCGACGTGCGGATGAATCCCATCCTTCTGAAGCCCACCGGCGACATGGGCAGTCAGGTCATTGTCAACGGCGAAGTTCTGGGCAACATGAAAGCCGCCGAATACTACGCCTACAAGCACAATCTGCGCCCCGCCGTCCAAAAGGCCTATGACTCCCTGGCATCGGAATACGATATCATCGTCATCGAGGGCGCGGGCAGTCCCGCGGAAATCAACCTCAAGGAGGATGATTTTGTCAACATGGGCATGGCCCGTATGGTGGGCGCGCCGGTACTGCTGGCCGGTGACATCGACCGGGGCGGCGTCTTTGCCAGTCTCTACGGCACCGTGGCGTTGCTGGAGCCGGAGGAACAGGCCCACATCAAGGGGTTGATCATCAACAAATTCCGGGGCGATGTGGAAATTCTGCGGCCCGGTCTCAAGATGCTGGAGGATTTGGTCCACAAGCCGGTGTTGGGCGTGGTGCCCATGCTGCAAGTGGACATTGACGAGGAAGACTCTCTTTCCTCCAAGCTGGACCGCACCGCCGCCGTCAAGGCCCTCGATCTGGCCGTCATCCGGCTGCCCCGCCTGTCCAACTTCACGGACTTTGACGCATTGGAGCGGTTCGACTGCGCCGGTGTCCGCTACGTCCACAACGCCGCCGAGCTGGGCAATCCGGACCTGATTCTGCTGCCCGGCACGAAAAACACCATGGACGATCTCCTGTGGATGCGGCAGAACGGTCTGGAGGGAGCCATCTGCAAGCTCCACCGGTCCGGGACCCCCATCTTCGCCATCTGCGGCGGCTATCAGATGCTGGGCAAGGAGCTGCGGGACCCCCTGGGCGTGGAGCACGGCGGCACCCTGCGGGGCATGGGGCTGCTGGACAGCGTCACGGAGTTCCGGCCCGAAAAGACCCGCACCCGTGTCAGCGGACAGGTCAACACCATTACCGGCTTCTGGTCGGCCCTCAGCGGCAGCGACTTCACCGGCTACGAAATCCACATGGGGGCCACAGACCACGACAACGAGGGATTTTCCCTTTTGAGCAACCGCCGCGACGACGGCGCGGTGAAGGGTACGGTCCTGGGCAGCTACGTCCACGGCATTTTTGACGAGGGCGATCTGGCCCAACGGGTCATCTCCATTCTGCTGGAGCGCAAGGGGCTGAATCTGGATTCGGCCCGGACCGTCACCTTCCAGCAGTACAAGGAGCAGCAATATGACATTCTGGCCGACGGCATCCGCCGCAGCCTGGATATGGACGCCGTCTACAAGATTTTGGAACAAGGCATGGAGGGTTAAACATGCACATGGAACTGGAACGGGTACTGCCCAACGAAATTGAGAAGCGCAGCATGGAGATCATCACCTCCGAACTGCCCCACCCCATCGATGAGAAGGTGGCCGACGTGGTCCGCCGCGTCATCCACACCACCGCCGACTTCGACTACGCCGACAACCTGTATTTCTCCACAGACGTCTGTGAAAAGACCGTGGAATTGCTGAAACAGGGCGGCGTGACCATTGTCACCGACACCAATATGGCCTTCTCCGGCGTCAACAAGGCCGCCTGCAAGAAGCTGGGCGTGGAGGTCCGCTGCTTCATGGCCGATGAAGATGTGGCCGCCGCCGCCAAGGAGCACGGCACCACCCGTGCCACGGCTTCCATGGACAAGGCCGCCGCCCTGGACGGCCCCGTGATCTTCGCCATCGGCAACGCCCCCACGGCATTGGTTCGCATCTGCGAACTGATGGACGAGGGCAAGCTGCATCCGGCCCTGATCATCGGCGTGCCCGTGGGCTTTGTCAACGTGGTGCAGAGCAAAGAATGGGTCATTGAACGGAACGCCCCCTGCATTGTGGCCCGGGGCCGCAAGGGCGGCAGCAACGTGGCCGCCGCCATCTGCAACGCCCTGCTGTACCGCGCCACAGAGCGCACCCTGTAATTAAGGAGGGGTTTTCCATGGAATACCGCCGTTTTAACGATACCCTGGTCATCCGCATGGACAAGGGCGAGGAAATTGTGGAACAGCTGACGGCTGTAGCCACATTGGAACACATCGCCCTGGCGGAAGTCAGCGCCCTGGGTGCTGTGGGCAGCTTCACTGCCGGTGTCTTTTATCCCGGCGAAAAGGAATACCATGCCAACGACTTCACCGGCGACTTTGAAATCGTCTCCCTGACGGGCACCGTCACGGAGATGGACGGCAAGCCCTACCTCCATCTGCACATGAGCGCTGGGGACCGGGAGGGCCGGGTCTGGGGCGGCCATCTGAACCGGGCCGTGGTCAGCGCCACCTGTGAAATGGTGGTGCGGATTCTGGACGGCCATGTGGGCCGGACCTTTTCGCCGGAAATCGGCCTGAATCTGCTGGCTTTCTGAGTTTGTGGAGGGATGGACCGTCTGGCGGCTTGCTTTTTTGACTAAAGTGCTATATACTGAGAGCAGTTATTTCCAGAACCAAACAGTACGAATTGAAAAGGAGCAGAGAAAATGAAACGATTCCTCAAGCATCTTGTCCTGGGTACGGCGGCCGTGTGCGCCCTGGCCGTGCCGACCCTGGCCGCCGATTTCACCCACTGTGCCGACTATCTGAACGATATGGGCCTGTTCCAGGGCGGTACAAACGGCTATGATCTGGACCGCGCCCCCACCCGCCTGGAAGCCGGCGTCATGCTGGTGCGTCTGCTGGGCGCCGAAGATGCAGCCCTGGCCAACCAGACGTATACCGCCCCCTTCAACGACGTGGCCGACTGGGCCAAGCCCTATGTCCAGTACCTCTATGACAACGGTCTGGGCAACGGCGTGGGCAACGGCAAATTCGGCAGCGACAGCCTGTGCACCGCCCAGCAGTACACCACCTTCCTGCTGCGGGCCCTGGGCTACTCCGACGCCGCCGGCGGCGACTTCACCTACGCCACCGCCATGGACTTCGCCCAGAAGCTGGGCCTGGTGGATGTGCTCAACTGCGACGAGGACAACTTCCTCCGGGATAATCTGGCTGCCATGAGCTTTACGGCCCTGGCCACCAAGCCCAAGAGCGGCGAGGCCGATCTGCTGACCAAGCTGGTCCAGGACGGCGCCATTGCCAAGGATGACGCCGAGATGTACCTGGGCTTCTTCTCTGATTACCGCGACTATTCCGCCGCCATCACCAAGGCCAATCTCGACGCTTCCAAGCTGTCTACGGATGTGGGTGTGGAGCTGGGCATGTCCCTGGCCGACATGGACTTCCTGACCGCCAGCATCGACATGGATATGGCTGTGGAGTCCGATCTGGAGCACATGGACCAGACGAAGCTGGCCTATGACATGAACATGACCATGGAAATCGATCCCGCCGTGGCCGCCGCCATGGGTGTGCCGGAGGATCAGGCTTCCATGACCCAGGATATGGAGTGCTGGTACGCCGACGGCTATTACTACATCAAGTCCGGTGAAAACAAGATGAAGGTGGCCCTGTCCTTTGAGGACGCCATGGGCCAGATGCCCACCTCCGACCTGACGGCCACCACCTCCCAGGTGGAGCCCCTGTGCGCCATTGAATCCCTGACCAAGGCCACCAACAGCGACGGCACCGTCAGCTATACCATCAACTATGCCACCAGCTCCTTCAACAGCCTCATCGACAGCATTCTCTCCTCCCTGCCCACCGGCACCGACGCGGCTTCCTCCATGGCGTTCAACGCGCTGGATATGGAAGTGTTCTTCCGCGGCGACAGCCTTTCCTCCATGGAAATGCTGCTGGATATGAGCACTGAGGTGGAAGGTCAGTCCATGGGGATCTCCATGGTCATGGTCATGGACAACATCAAGACCGGCGACGATGTCAAGGTGACCCTGCCCTCTGATCTGAACACCTACACGGAGATCACCGCAGAGGACATGGGCCTGGTGACCCAATAAAAAAATTTTTCTGTCATAGACCGTATATCCGCCGCATATATATTGGGCGTGGGGAGTTCCCCACGCCCGTTTTTTTACTTTGGAAGGAGTACGAGCCTATGGCAACCAATCCGCAGCAACCGAACGCCCTGGAATTGCCCCACCGGCTGGTGGTGGAAAACCGCAGCCGTCTGTCCCTGACCGGTGTGACGGAGGTGGAGAGCTTCGATGAAAACACCGCCGTCCTCTGTACCAACCGGGGCACGCTGGTCATCCACGGCAAGCAGCTCCACCTGGGTATGCTGTCCCTGGACGGCGGCCAGATCACCGTGGACGGCACCGTGGATTCCCTGGTCTATGAGGACGAGGTCCGCGGCGGCGGCAGCTTCCTCAGCCGCCTGTTCGGCTGATGGAGCAGCCCGTTCTTTTCCAGCTGTGGCAGATGGGGGCCGCCGCCGCTGTGGGCGCGGCTATGGCCCTGTTTTATGATGTGCTGCGGCTGCTGCGCCGGTCCTGGCCCCGGCTGACGCTGCCTCTGGATATGGTTTTTGTGGCGGTGCTGACGCCGTCGCTGCTGCTGCTGGCCCTCTACGGCGGCCGGGGCCAGTTCCCCCTGTTTTTCTATCCCCTGCTGCTGGTGGGGGCCTGGGTCTATTTTCACACGGTGGGACCGCCCCTGCGGCGGATTCTGACGGCGTTGGGCCGTCTGCTCCGGCGGTTTTTCCGTCTGGTCTGTCTTCCCTTTGGCCTGCTGTCGAAAAAAAGTAAAAAACTTAAAAAATATCTCTTTTCATCCGGGCGAAAATGGGTTAGAATAAAAAGTAAGCGAAAACACTCGGCTCCTATGGGCTGCACCACCGACGGAGGAACTCAGGATGAAACTTAAAAAGACACCGCTGATGGCCAAACTGCTGATCGTGGTGATCCTGGAGGCACTGACCTGGAAGTATGCCGATCTCCGTACCGACGTAGCAGCCAAGACGAGCGAGGTGGCCGTTCTCAATCAGGAACTCTCCATGGCCCGGCAGGAGAATCAACGGTTGCAGGACACCATTGCCAACATGGACACCGACGAAGGTGTGGAGGAGATCGCCCGGTCCAAACTGGGTCTGGCGTTCCCCGGTGAAATCATCTATCGGGATTCCGGCAAATAGACCGCCACGGCTTTCGCGGGCCACGGGCCATATCAACAAGGGGGACAATACATAGAATATGGATTTCACAGTAGGAACGATCGTTGAAGGCAAAGTCAAAAGCATCACCAAATTCGGCGCATTCATTTCGCTTCCCGGCAACCAGACCGGCATGGTGCATATCTCCGAGATTGCCCACGCCTATGTCAGCGACATTCACGAGCACCTGACCGAGGGCCAGGATGTGAAGGTCATGGTCATCTCCATGGAGAACGGCAAGATCAATCTCTCCATCAAGCGTACCCAGGAGCCGCCCCGTCAGCAGAACGAGCGCGGTCCCCGTCCGGCTCAGGCCAACCGCGGCCGCCCGCCCTTTGATCGCTCCAAAGGGCCGCAGTCCGACCGTCCCCGTGATGGCTTCCGCTCCTCTCAGCCCAAGGAGCCCCAGTCCTTTGATGACATGCTCAAGCAGTTCATGCAGGACTCCGACAGCAAGATCTCCTCTCTGCGGCAGTATTCCGACCACCGCAGCAGAAGCAGACGCCGCTAAGTGACCAATCAACGCCCTTTTCCAGTGGAAAAGGGCGTTTTTTCAGGAGGTTTTTCCATATGCACATTGTCATCACCGGCGGCAGCCGCGGCATCGGCGCGGCGACGGTCCGCCATCTGTCCGCCCTGGGCCATCGGGTGACCTTCTTCTACCGCAGCAGCCACGACGACGCCCAGGCGCTGGCACAGGAAACCGGGGCCGAGGCCGTCTGCGCCGACGTGGCCGACGGCGACGCCGTCCGCGATGCCTTTTCCCGCCTGGGACCGGTCCAGGGGTTGGTCTGCTGCGCCGGTATCGCCCACCAGGGGCTGATCTCTCAGATTACGCCGGAGGAATGGGACCGGCTCTTTGCCGTCAACGTCAAAGGCATTTACCACTGTGTCAATGGCGTTCTCCCGTCCATGCTGGCCGTACAGGGCGGTTCCATCGTCACCGTGTCCTCCATGTGGGGCCAGGTGGGCGCGTCCTGTGAGGTCTGCTATTCGGCCACCAAGGGGGCCGTTATCGCCATGACAAAGGCGCTGGCCCAGGAGCTGGGACCGTCGGGCATCCGGGTCAACTGCGTGGCCCCCGGCGTAGTGGAAACCGATATGGTCATGGGATACGGTCCGGAGGTGCTGGCCGATCTGGCCCAGCAGACGCCCCTGGGCCGCAACGGTACCCCCGAGGATGTGGCCAGGGCCATCGCCTATCTGTTGGAGGCCCCCTTTGTCACCGGGCAGGTGTTGGGCGTCAACGGCGGTTTCGTGCTCTAAAAAATAAAGTTTTACTCGATTTTTTTCAAAAAATCGCGGGGGTCCAGGGGGCAGCGCCCCCGGTCGCCCGCCGCAACGGGCGAAACACCCGCGCCGCGCACGGCGCGAAACACCCGCTGGCCGCAGCCAGCGAAATTCCCGCCCGCCGCAGCGGGCGAAACTCCCCCAGCGCCCCAAAGCGCCATCCGCAGATGGCGCAATCCCCGGCGCAGCCGAAGGCCGCCGTCCCCACCCCATCACGGGGTGGCGGACGGCGGCCTTTTCTCTGTTCAGCTTTCTATGAGCGCATCCCATTCAGCAGAATTGCCGGAAATGGTTGGCCATACGGTGCAGATACACCAGTTTGAGCACTTGCAGCACAAACATGGCAATCGCTACCGCCAGCATCAGCAGCAGCGCCAGCACCGGAGCCAAAAGAATCAGCACAAACGCCAGTACCAGTGCGCAGATGCACCAGAGATTCCATCTCCACAGCTGCCGCCACTGTTGGGCCAGGGGCATGTTGGTGGGGACCAGCACCTCGGCATGAGTGTTGTATTCCACATAGCAGGACGCCAGACTCAAAGCCGCCAGTCCCAGGCCAATCAAAATCTGTAGGGCTGCCGACGGTATAAAGTTCATAAGGCCTCCCAGACCCCCCACAAAATTGCAGATGGCCGCCGTCCGGTATCCTCGGTCAATGGACTGCATCTTCCACAGGGCGACGCCATAGGCCAGGGTACAGGCCATCGTCAGCAGGACGCCCGGCGTCCGCAGGGCGGGCAGCATCTTTGTGACGTTGTCATCGATCATCAGGCCCGCCACAATCTGCGGGATAAACAGCCAGAACAGAACGCTGATCCACCGAACCAGCACCGGCGCGTTGCCTTGCAGTTCCTGTTTCTTCTGTGCTTCCCGCTCGCTGCGCTTTAGGCGGATGACCGGTTCCTGTTCCCGGCCGGCCCGCAGACCGCAGCCATTCCAGCTGGTACACGTCTTACAGTCGGCGTGGTTCTTTTCCCGGCAGCAGCGGGCAATTTCGCAGTCTCCAAACGCCATGTCCGGCCCGCTTTTGCAGCCGGGACAGTGCAGCTCCTCCCGGTGGGGACATGCTGTACACAATTTGCCGCAATAGGTCTCGTTATCCATGGTCTCAGCCTCCTTTTTCTCTTTTGTCCATCATACCATGGCCGCCCAAATTTGAATACCCCTTTCCGTCAAAAAAACGGGACGCCGTCGCGTCCCGTTTTTAAATCCATATTACCCTCCAGCGGAGAGAAAGGCCAGGAAGAACCGGCGGTAAATCACCGCCGCGTCCCGGTCGTCGCCGGTGAACCGCACCTGCGTCTGGGGCATGGACCAGCGGCCAAGGGGCCGGTCCGGCAGAGGGGTCACCTCAATGCGGCAGCCGCCGTACCGGTACGCCGTTCCGTCCCTAGTCACGTCGGGCTGCTGCTGCCAGAAGGCCGTAATCCGGTCATAGGCCACGCTCCAGCATCCGTCGTATACCACTGTCAGCCGCACCCGGCGATCAGGTCCAGAAGCTGTTGGTGGGAAGCGGCGTTGGCCGCCGCCAGGGAGCATTTGCGGTCAAACCGCAGGGGCGCGCCCGTCATATCGGTGACGATACCGCCGGCCTCTTCCAGAATGATGCTGCCCGCCGCGTAGTCCCAGGGGGACAGGACACACTCGAAGTAGCATTCGCCCCGGCCCGCCGCCACATAGCACAAATCCAGGGAAGCCGCGCCCAGACGGCGTACATCCAGGCTGCTTTCAAACAGCTTTTTGGCAATGGCAAAGGACCGGTCCCCCAGCTCCGGATAATAGAGGGAGGTACCGAAAAAGGAAATGCCGTCGGCCATGGGATTGTGGGTCACGGAGATGGGCTTGCCGTTGCAGAAAGCCCCGTGGCCCCGGCGGGCTGTGAACATCTCGTCCGTATAGGGGTTGTAGACCACGCCCTGCTCCATCCGGCCATTGCGGGCCAGGCCCACGGAGATTCCCACAATGGGAATGCCCTTGATGAAATTGGTGGTGCCGTCGATGGGGTCCACAATGAATACCCATTCCCGTTCCGCGTGGTTGGGGGCGTCCTCCTCCCCCAAAAAGCCCGCCTCCGGCAGCAGGGACAGCAGCCGTTCCTCCAGGAACCGCTGTACCGCGCCGTCGTACCGGGTCACCAAATCCTGGTGGCCGCTCTTCTCCTTGACGCCTTTGTCCTCGTCGGCGGAACGGACAATGGCCCCCGCCTCCCGGACGGCGTCGATGATGGATTGATGCAGCTGTTCCATTATTTTCCCTCGTAGGCCATCATTTTTTCCACCCGGCGCTGGTGGCGGCCGCCCTCAAATTCCGTGTCCAGCCAGACGTCCACGATTTCCAGGGCCAGCTTTTCGCCCACCACACCGGCGCCCAGGGCCATCATATTGGTGTCGTTGTGCTGGCGGGTCAGCCGGGCACTCATAAGGTCGGACAGCAGGGCGCAGCGGATGCCGCGGACCTTGTTGGCCGTAATGGACACGCCGAGCCCGGTGGTGCAGCAGACAATGCCCCGGTCACACTCGCCGGAAGCCACAGCCAGGGCCGCCGGTCCCGCAAAATCGGGATAGTCGCAGCTGTCGGTGCTGTTGGTGCCGAAATCCTTATACTCCAGGCCCCGCTGGGTCAGATGGGCCTTGATGGTCTCTTTCAGGGCCACCGCTCCATGGTCACAGGCAATCGCGATCATACGTCATTCCTCCATCATTGATTTTTTTATAGTTTTATCGTAAAACTTATCAGGCCACCACCGCATAATTTGGCAAGAGCACTGGCTGAGCCATTTTGCCTCAAATGAAAGTTTGAAACTCGCCGGAATACTGGATGTATTTCAAGAGTTGCAAACTGCACAGTTGAGGGAAAAGGGCCAGCCAGGGCCGCAGACACAATTTTGCGGTGTTGGCCCTTTTTTACGTAAGCCAGTAGAAGCCGTACAGCGTCAGCTGTACCAGCAGGATGCTGCCGCCGGCCACCACGGCCAGCCAGGGCTGGCCCCGCCGGGACAGATCGGCCCACAGGCTGGACAGGCAGAGGACACAGCCCAAGGGAACCAGATAGAACCCCGCCAGCAGCCACAACGCCGTCAGCGCCGCCATCCAGCCCGCCGCCAGCAGGGCCGACGCCTTGGGCCGCCGGAAGCCGCCCACCAGACAGACCACACAGGCCGCCGCGCCGCAGATAATCAGGGGCCAGTCGAAATAGAACTGCACAATGGGCGGCACACCGCTGCCGAGCCCCTCCAGCAGCTCCCAGCCCATGCGGTAAAACGCGTACTCATAGAAATCCCGCAGGACCAGCAGTTGAGGAAACGGCAAACCCTGGGCCACGCCGCCGGGGACATAGGCCAGAATCCACACCACGGCCAGACTGAGCAAACCGGCCAGCAAGCTGCGGACCAGCCGCCCCCGTCCGGCATGGACAAAGCGGTCGGCCGCGCCGCAGCACAGCAGCACCACCATCATCAGGGCCACACCGGCCAGACCGGGCCGCAGATAGCAGCCCACCGCCGCCATGGCAAAGGCCAGAATCAGATACAGACTGTACTCCCCGAACTCGGACTGGGCCGGGGCCGTCAGATACTGGGTCAGCAGCAATACCGCCACCGCCGCCACCAGCATGGGGGACGGCTGCACCGCCATGGACAGCGTCAGAATCCACGTGCCCAGCAAGGCCCCCAGGCGGCTGCCAAAGAGCCCCCGCAGCAGCCGGTAGACAGCCAACGCCGTCAGGGACGGAAATACCATATGGGTGACCGCCGTTTCCGCCAGCACATCGCCGGGGATGGGGCTGCCGTACAGGGACCGGATGGTGACCAGGGCCGCGGCGCCCCACACCGCCGCCGCGCCGAGGGTGACGGAGAGCAGGGGCGCGATATCGCCGGTGGTCAGACCGGTCCAGCCGTCCAGCAGGGTGCAGGCCGGACGGTCATAGCGGGAGATCCATTCCAGGGTGCCGCTGCGGGGCCGCATGACGTGGACATAGGCCGCGCCGTTGAGCAGCAGCAGCGCCGCCACTCCCACCAATGCCAGCAGCAGATACCAATGTCTGCCCAGCTGGGCCAGCAGTTGTTCCATGATCTCCCTTCCCTTCCAACGGTTTCACTACGTCGTATTTTATCAGATACGGTGCCAAATGGCAACGGAAATCCGTCGGACGGTGTCAGAAGTGAAAAATGACCTTGTAACGGTGGTATAATTGTGGTAGAATAAATCGATTTGTTGTGATAATTCTATTTTTCTATTTGTGGAGGGAATAGCGTGCCTACTCTGCGCGAAGAAATCAGCCGCCGCCGGACCTTTGCCATCATCTCGCACCCCGACGCCGGTAAAACCACCCTGACGGAAAAATTCCTCCTGTACGGAGGCGCCATCGCCCAGGCCGGCGCCGTCAAGGGCAAGAAAAACTCCCGTGCCGCCGTCTCCGACTGGATGGAGATTGAAAAGCAGCGCGGTATCTCCGTCACCTCGTCGGTATTGCAGTTCCAGTACGACGGCTTCTGCATCAATATTCTGGACACCCCCGGCCACCAGGACTTCTCTGAGGACACCTACCGGACCCTGATGGCCGCCGACTCGGCGGTCATGGTCATCGACGGTTCCAAGGGCGTTGAGGCCCAGACGAGAAAGCTGTTCAAGGTCTGCGCCATGCGCCATATCCCCATTTTTACCTTCATCAACAAGATGGACCGGGACAGCAAGGACCCCTTCGACCTGCTGGAAGAGCTGGAACAGGAACTGGGCATCGAGACGTACGCCGTCAACTGGCCCATCGGCTCCGGCAAGGAGTTCCAGGGCGTCTACGACCGCAACAAGGGCCACATTGCCTTTTTCTCCGGCGTATCCGGCAAGAACCGGGCCGAAAAGCTGGAGATCGACCTCTATGACCCGGCGGTGGCCGACCACATCGGCGCGGAACGCCACCAACAGCTCATCGACGACGTGGAGCTGCTGGCCGCCGGTCGGGAATTTGACATGGACGCCGTCCGCAACGGCACCCTGAGCCCCGTGTTCTTCGGTTCTGCCCTGACCAACTTCGGCGTGGAACCGTTCCTGGAGGACTTCCTCAAGATGACGCCGCCTCCCCTGGCCCGTGTGGCCGACTGCGGCGAAATCGACACCTTCTCCCCCGATTTCTCCGCCTTTGTCTTCAAGATTCAGGCCAACATGAACAAGGCCCACCGGGACCGTCTGGCATTCCTGCGCATCTGCTCCGGCAAGTATGAGCGGGAAGCCGAAGTCTACCACGTTCAGGGCAACAAGAAAATGCGCCTGAGCCAGCCCCAGCAGCTCATGGCCTCGGAGCGTGAGATCATCGACGAAGCCTACGCCGGCGACATCATCGGCGTCTTCGACCCCGGCATCTTCTCCATCGGCGACACCGTGACGGTGCCCGGCAAGAAGTTCCGGTTTGCCGGTATCCCCACCTTTGCCCCCGAGCACTTCGCACGGGTCAGCCCCCGGGACACCATGAAGCGCAAACAGTTCATCAAGGGCACGGAACAGATCGCCCAGGAAGGCGCCATTCAGATTTTCAAGGTCCCCAACACCGGCATGGAAGAAGTCATCGTCGGCGTCGTGGGCGTCCTGCAATTTGAAGTGTTCCAGTACCGCATGAAGAACGAGTACGGCGTGGAGCTGCGCATGGAAAACCTGCCCTATGAGCAGCTGCGGTTTATCACCAAGAGCCCCGTCAGCGACCTCAAGGATTTGAAGCTGTCCTCCGACGCCGAATTGCTGGAGGATTACAAGGGCCACAGCTTGTTGGTCTTCTCCTCCTTCTGGTCCATCGACTTCACCATCAAGCGCAACCCCGGCCTGGAACTGGCCGAAACGCTGGACAACTGAATCCTCTAACAAACAGGGCGCGCTGCAATGGAAGTTGCAGCGCGCCCTGTTTGGCACGGATTATGGTTTCCTGATTGCGTAATAGATGCAATGATGTGTTTTTCCGCGATATTCGATTTCAGCGGTAAACGCCGTCTTTTTCATTCCGCTTTTCTCCAAAACACGCCTGCTGGCCTGGTTTTCCTCAAAAAATCCCGCTTTGACGCTTGTATAGCCAATTCTGAAAAGCTCCGGAATCGCTGCGGTCAACGTCTCTGTTGCATAGCCCTGGTTCTTCCAGTTTGGATGAATCACATATCCCAGTTCTATGGAATCGCCGTCCAGTTCGACATCGTTGAGAAAACCAATGAGCCGTTCCTTGCAATAAATGCCGTAGACAAAATGTTCCTCTGAGTGGGACATACGCTGCAGCACACGAAACATCTCCACAGCATCCGCATGGGATGCAAAGTCCGGCAGCATAAACGTTTTTTTGATTTCATCATTGTATAACAGTTCCAGTGCATCCTCCAAATCAGCGTCCTCAAGGGCATGAAGCACCAAACGCGGCGTTTGAATCATCGGCATTCGCGCCGGGAGAACAGGATTGTGTAAATCTTCCATGGACCAGTCGTTCCTCCTGCCGGCACCCCCAAAGGAGCTGCCGCGAAATCCAGTTTTGTTGCATAGAAAAAAGCTGCGTAAACCGACAGATCGGAGGGTTTACGCAGCTTTTCTAATAGGTCATAAAAAACGCAATTCCCGCACTTATTCAGTGGGATTGCTGCCGGTTCCGCCGCTGCGGCGGGGACGGCGACGGCGGCGGGGACGGTGCTCACCGCCCTCGGCGGCGTTGGCCGGGGCCTGGGGAGCCGCGCCCTCCTGAGACTTGTCCGCACGGGGACGGCGTTCCTGCCGGGGCTTCTGCTGGCCGCCGTTCTGGCGGGGTTTCTCCTGCCGGGATTTCGGCTCGCCCTTTTCCGTGCGGGGCGGCTGCTCGGGCCGGGACTCCTGGGGCTTTTGCCCATCCTCGGGCCGCGGACCGGCGGAGCGGCGGCGGGACCGGCGGCGGCGGTTCTTCTGCTCCGGCGCTTCCTCGGCGGCGGGCTCCGTCTCCATCGTCCGGTCGGACGCGGCATAGTCGTCCAGCTTGCGGAACAGGTCCGGCATGGAATCCATGATCTCCCGGTCCGTGGGCTCCTCCGGCGAAACGGTCCGGCGGCTGCGCTGGGGCTGGCCGGAGATGGGGGCCAGGTCCCTGGGAATGGGGGGATCGGTCTTTTTGGCCTTGCCGCTGCGCAGCACGGCAATGTCGCTGTTGCGGTAAACGTTGATGGTGTCGGGAGCGTCCTCCATGCGGACCTTGACGGTCTGGCGCAGCAAATTCACGTCGCAGACGGTACCCCGGCCATCGGGGGTGTCCACAAAGGACTCGGCCTTGGGGGCCGTCTTGTGGAGGTCCTCATAGGCCTCCTGCTCATATTTGAGACAGCACATGAGACGGCCGCAGGTGCCGGAAATCTTGGTGGGATTCAGGCTCAGATTCTGGGTCTTGGCCATCTTGATGGAAACCGGCTGGAAGTCGTCCAGAAATTCGGCGCAGCAGAAAGGCCGGCCGCAGACGCCCAGACCGCCCACCATGCGGGCCTTATCCCGGACGCCGATTTGCCGCAGCTCAATGCGGGTGCGGAAAATGGAAGCCAGATTTTTTACCAGCTCCCGGAAATCCACCCGGCCGTCGGCGGTGAAGAAGAAGAGGATTTTGCTGCCGTCAAAGGCGCATTCTGCCGACACCAGCTGCATGTCCAGCTTGTGTTCCTCAATTTTCTGGAGACAGATGGAAAAGGCCTTCTTTTCCTTTTCGTAGTTGTCGGCGGCGATTTTTTCATCGTGGGGCGTGGCCATACGCAGGACGGGCCGCAGGGGCGTCACCACATCGGCGGCGGGCACCGTGTGGCAGCCCCCGGCGCAGAAGCCGAACTCCGGGCCGCGGGCCGTGTCGATGATCACATGGTCGCCCATTTTGGGCGTCAGATCGCCGGGGTCAAAATAATAGACCTTGCTGCCGGTGCGGAAGCGGACGTCCACCACCGTCACCTGTTCCGGCAGCGGTTCGGCGTCCTCCGCCGCGTCCGCCGCAGGCATGGGCAGCAGCTCGGCGGCCAGGGCGTCCTCCACGGTCTCGTGGACCGGTTCCGCCTCACAACCGCCGCAGCCCGCGCAGCCGTCACAGCCGCCGCAGTCGGACTGGGGGCTCAGTTCTTGCAGTTCTTTTTGTTCATCCATGGGAAACTCCATTTCTATCCAACCGCCGTGGGCGGTGAGATCGTTGCATTTTGCGTTACAGCCGGGCCAGCAGTCCGGCGCAGATATTGCCCACGCCCACATTGGCCCAGCAGTCGTCCAGCGCTTCCTGGACCAGACGGCAGGCGGCCAGCAGTTCCGGCGCGGTCCGCTGTTCGGCAATGGCACGGGCCTGGGGCAGCAGCGTAGGACAGCCCCGGCGGGCCAGCAGCGATTGGGCCAGCAGCCGCTGCAATTCCTCCAGCACCGGCGCCAGCTGGTTGCGCTTGTACTTGTCCATGGAACCGAAGACCATGGCCAGGCCCAGGGTGTCGTGGGCGGCGTAGGCGGCGGCAAACTGCTCCACCTGGGGCAGCTGCAAGCCGGACCCCTCCAGCAGCGTCACGGCCTGGCCGAGAAAGCCGCCGCTGCGGCCCATGGCCGCCTCCAGGTCGGCGGCGCTGCGGTCGGGAAACCGCTGGCGCAGAGCCGGTTCCAATACGGCCCGGGACAGGGGCGACAGCCGCAGATGGGCGCAGCGGGACCGGATGGTGGGCAGCAGCGCTTCCGGCGACGGAGCCAGCAGCAGAAAAACGCCGTAGGACGGCGGTTCCTCCAGCACTTTTAACAGGGCGTTCTGGGCCGCCGGGTTCATGTCTCCGGCCCGAGGAATCAGCAAAACCTTTTTCTCGCCCTCGTTGGGGCGGATAAACAGTTCCGTGCGGGCGGCGCGGATGCAGTCCACGGGGACCTGCTTGTGGTCCGGGTCGTCCACGGTAATCACATCGGGGTGATTGCCCGACAGGACCTTGCGGCAGGCGGGACAGACACCGCAGGGACGCAGGGTGCCGCGGCATTCCATGGCGGCGGCCAGGAGCCGGGCCAGGGTGCGTTTGCCGGAGCCCTCGGGGCCGGTGAGGAGATAGCTGTGGGACATCCGTCCCGAACGCAGGCCCTCCGTCAATCGCTCCTTGAGGGCCTCGTTGCCCAGCAGCTGTTCCAGTCCCATTTTCGACTCCCTTCTCCGCCGCAGCGCCGTACTTAGAGATAGTATAACGCTTTTTTCAAAACAAATCAATGAAAACGTGGCGGCGGCCCATAGCCCGATGGGACTTCTTTCTTGACAGAGACGATGCCGGAGCGATACAATGAAAAAAATACGCGCAGGTGCGCGGAGGGAGGAACGGCACATGGTATACGATGCGGCGGTAATCACCGTCAGTGACGAGAGCTTTTGGGGCCGCAGAGCCGATGAGGCAGGCCCGGCGGTGGTGGAAATTCTGGAACAGGCGGGCTATCGGGTGACCCATACGACGCTGCTGCAAAAGGAACAGGCCCAGATGGAACGGGAGCTGATTCACGCGGCGGACCAGTTGAAAGTGGCCCTGGTGGTCACCGTGGGCGGTACGGGCATCGGCCCCAGGGATGTGACGCCGGAGGCCACAGCCGCCGTGTGTCCCCGCGTGGTGCCGGGCCTGGGCGAAGCCATGCGGGCGGCTGCCGTCAGCGTCAGCCCCCGGCTGCTGCTGTCCCGTGGCGTGGCCGCCATCCGGGGCAAGACCATGATTCTCAACGTCTCGGGCAACCGGGAAGCGGCGGAAGCCATGCTGAAACCGGTGCTGGAGCCGGTGGCAATCGCCCTGAGCATGCTCAATAAATAACCCGGAGACAGGGGGGCAACATGCCCCCCCTTTGTCTCCGAATGGCGGTTATCGGTAGTTGGGTAGGCACACCCGTTTGATCTCGTAGGGCGGGACCTGCGTGTCCCGCCGTGCGGCAACCCTGGCGGTTACTGGACAGCACCGGGGCGAATCCGCATCCACATCCGTAGGGCGCGGCATCCCTGACGCGCCCCTGGCACAATTTGTCCGGGGCCGTCAAGGATGCCGGCCCCTACGTTGTTGTTGGTCGATGGTGCATACCAGCGGCGGGACACATAGGTCCCGCCCTACAAATACAATTCAAGCCCCATACTGTACTTCGCATTACCGCCATACTATGCCAAGAAGCCCGTTGCAGAACAGTTTCATTCTGCAACGGGCTTTTTCTATTCCTTATTGAACGGTCAAGTCCGTGACCAACTGGTGGGCCTTGGTCTGGAGCACGGCGGCGGCGTAGCGCAGCACCGCGAAGACGCACCAGAGACCGAACGCTGCCAGCAGGACCTCGTCCAGCTCATCAAGGATGTAGTACATCCCATGGGAAAACCCTGCAAAAGAGAGCACCCGTGCGGCGGGAATCAGCGTCAGCAGCGTGGCCACCACTGCCGCAGCCAGCGTCAGCCAGGACACAAGCCGGACGCCGCCGGCGGCCATGGACAGATTGGTGGCGGTGGGATGATTGGGATAGACGGAAAAGACTTCAGAACGCTTGAACATGGCGGATACCTCCTTAATCCCAGACGGACTCCACATCCCGGGACAGAATGGTGCCGGTGGTGCCGTCGATCTCAAATTCGTACTCGTAGTTGTTGTAGACGATCTTCACTTCGTATTCCACACGGCCATCGTCATAGTCCCGCTTGGCCTGCCGGATATGGGAGCTGGACGCGCCGGAGACCTGAGACAGGGCGATGGACTTGGCCTTTTCCAGGCCGATATCGGTGCCGGACTGGGTGGGGCGGGTGTAGTGATCGGCGTCGTAATCGAAGCTGAGCACCGCGCCGGTGCTGGCGTCGATCTCATAGTCGTATTCCTTGTAGTCGGCGGTGTAGAACTCCACGTCGTAGACG
Source organism: uncultured Oscillospiraceae bacterium (assembly GCA_944385365.1). Classification (GTDB taxonomy): domain Bacteria; phylum Bacillota; class Clostridia; order Oscillospirales; family Oscillospiraceae; genus Avoscillospira_A. The sequence continues at coordinate 43,367 of CALWWW010000015.1, forward strand.
GAACGGCCATCGTCCCAATCCAGGGTGGCCCGAACGAACGTGACCTGGGAGGCGCTCAGACCGGCATGGGCCAGTGCCTTGGACTTGGCAGTCTCGGCGGAAATGGTGGTACCGGTGGAGGGCTGGGACGGACGGGTGTAGTGGTCGGCGTCATAGTCGAAGCTGAGGACCGCGCCGGTTTTGGCGTCGATCTCGTAGTCATACTCCTTGTAATCGGCGGTGTAGAATTCCACGTCGTAGACGTAGCGGCCATCGTCCCAGTCGGGATAGGCCCGAACGAAGGTGACCTGGGAAGCGCTCAGACCAGCGTGGGCCAGAGCCTTGGTTTTGGCGGTCTCGGCGGTGATATAGGTGGTGGAGCCGGTGCTGCCGGAACCGGGGCCGAAGCTGTCGGCGTCAGTGACCAGATTGCCGGAGTTGTCCACGCTGCCGCTGAGGGTCACAGTCTGGGTGGCGTTGTCCCAGCTGACCACCTTACCCATCAGCTCACCCACGGCCCGGATGGGCAGGTAGGTGACGCCGTTGTGCAGCAAGGGATAGACCCGGTTGCCGCCGGCATCGTAGAACTGCTGGGTCACGCCGTCCACAATGATGGTGAAGTCGTCCCGCAGGGAGACGGACACGGTGGATTCCTTGGGGTTCACATCGGGGGTACCGGTGGCGGCGGCTGCGGTCCGGGGGCTGGTGAGGGTGATGGTCTTGGTGTCGTTGTTCCAGTCCACATTCATGTTCATCAGTTCACCGATGGAGCGGACCGGCAGATAGGTGGTGCCGCCGTAGGAAATGGGGTGGACCTCCTGGCCGTTGATGGCGTAGAAGGTGCGGGCCACACCGTCCACCACAATGGTGCGGTCGGGCATCACCTGGGCATTGCCGTAGGTGACGGCCAGAGCAGGTGTGGCGGAGGTCAGCAGCAGAGTAACGGCCAGGGCAGCCGGAGCCAGACGGCGGAAGATGGTACGATGCTGTTTCATAGGTCATTCTCCTTTTCTTTTTTGAATCCTTGGAAAGACGTTTCTGTTTGCTTGTCTTTATCCTACCGCCCCATTATTAAAGTTACATTAAAACACTGGGAAAATCTTCACAAAATAAAATGCCGTAAAAGCGGCGCTCCCGTGGACGGTATGGCAGCTCTGGAAAGCGGAATTAAAAAGAATAACAAACCGGGTGCGCCGCAACTTCCATTACAGCGCACCCCGTATGGTATGGTTTATCGGACCAGCTTCCGGAAGCTGGGGGCGTCGAGAATCAGGCGCAGTGTCCGCAGCGCCGCCTGCTCCAGCAAGGGACGGCCGGGGAACCGGGAGAACAGCTCACCGGCGGCAAAGGTCATGCCGTCAAAGTGCCACTCGTCATAGAGCACATCGGACAGAATCCGATTATCCAGACTCAGAGCCTCGCCGCAAACGGCAATGGACGGGGCCAGCAGCGCCTTGGGCTGTCCCAAGGTCACAGCGATTTCAAAGCCCAGCAGTTCAAACTCCCGCAGGGTCCGCTCGGTGACGGTGATCTCCACCGCGCTTTCCACATGGCGCAGGGCGGCCATGGCGTGCTGCTGGCAGCCCTGAATCAGCCAGGCGGCGCAGAGACCCGACACCACCGGGTCCTCGGAGAACGCGCCGTGGTAGCAGTCGCTGCGGGGGTCCCGATGGACCGTGGCCGAGGGGGCCAGCCAGAGGTCCACGCCGAATTCCCGCATTTCGCGGCCCACGGCGCTGCCCACGCTGTGGAGCAGCTCCCGGTCGAACGAGCAGGCCAGCAGGCTGGGGGCCGGGAAGGCAGTGACGTACTGATGGGCCACCACTTCGCCGTCGTCATCCTTGATATCGCGGGTCAGCCGCAGGCCGTCGCAGCCCTTGGCGATGGTGATGGAGGGGATGCCGTACCGGCTGTAGAGGTCGGCGGAAGCGCCCCAGGCGCCGGGCACCGGCGACTGGCTGGAGCCGAAGTTGCAGACCAGCGCCCGCAGATCGTGCTCGTCCATGGTCGCCACCAGCTGGCGCAGGTCGTAACGGCCCTCGTAAACGTCCAGCAGAGAGATGCCCTCCTTGCCGCCGCGGCAGCCGGGGAACTTCTTGGAATAGCGGACCACCTCGGCTTGCAGCTGCCGGGCAGACAGACGGATGGCCCGCTTGCGGGACACATTGCGCTCCTCGTCCTCGCCGGGATAGGTAAAGGCTTTGGCGCCCTTTCGGGAACGGACCGTCTCCGGCGGCTGCTCCACGCAGTTTTTCACCTGCTTGGTGACGATGGGCTTGGGCACATAGATGCTGCCGGCAATGGTGGTGTTGCGGCTGTGGGTGCCGATGCGGATATCATAGTAACCGGCGTCCAGCTTCCAGGTGGCCGTGTAGGTATCGAACCGGGCCAGCTGGGACACGGGGAAAGACAGCTGGATGGTCTCCGATTCGCCGGGCTGCAGCAGCCCCGTCTTGGCGAAGGAGTTGAGGATGTACACCGGCTGGGACACCTCCGTGTCGGGAGCCGAATAATAAACCTGCAAAACCTCTCGGGCCGGATACGTCTCCGAAGCGTTTTCAATGGTGGCCTCCGCCGTTACTACGCCGTTGTCCAGGCCCACGGAATAGGAAGTGAGGATGGGTTTGCCGTAGCTGAGGCCGTAACCGAAGGGATAGAGCACGTCCTTGCCGAAGGAGTCGTAATAACGGTAGCCGGTGTAGAGGTCGGTCCGCATGGCCGCCGTGTCGAACTGGTCGGGACGGACAGGCCAGGTGTCGGCCAGCTTGCCGGAGAAAACGGCACGGCCTGTGAGCAGGTCCGTCAGCGCGCCGCCGCCCTCCTGTCCGGCCAGACCCATAAACACAATGGCCGTGACCATGGGAGAAACACCGGCAATGTCCATATAACCGGGGGTGTTGAGGACCAGCACCGTCCGGCTGTGGGCTTTGGTGACGGCTTCGATAAGCTGCATCTCCTCGGGACGCAGATGGTAGTCGTAGCCGTCATGGGGACGGGTTATGACAATCACGGCGGCCTGGGTCCGGCCCGCCACGGCAGGAATGTCCAGCATGGCCGGGAGGATTTCACCGGCGTTGGGGTTTTGCAGCAGGGCGTTGCGGTATTTGTGGCTCAGCAGGCCGTCGGGGATCACCTGGTCGGAGTTCATCAGGCCGTCAAGCACGTTGATGGTGCGCCAAGCCTGGATACCGCCGGTGAGGGCCGTGCGCAGCTGGCCCATGCCATAAACGGCAATGGGCAGGGCGTGGCCGTCCACCGCCAGCAGCGGCAGGGTATGTCTGACGTTTTTCAGGAGCACCATACTGCCGGCGGCCGCCGAACGGGCCACCATGGCGCTTTCTGTCATTCGAGGGGTCAAGTCCATGGAAAAACCTCCTTCTTCCTTCTGAAAGGGCTATGTTTTTTCACCTATACTATACTCTATCCGACACCGTTTCACAATCGGAAGTTGACGGCGGCGGGGAAAATTTTTTTACCGACTGAATTCATGGGAACGCGCACCGCGGCGGGGATATACTGTGGAAACAGTACGCAATACAAAGGAGGAATATCCCATGAAGCAACAAGGACGCATTCTCTGGGCCGTGGCCATGACGGCGGCCACGGTGACAACCATCAGCGGATATACGCTGGCCGTCAGCCGCCAGCCCATGCCGGAGCTGCCCCCGGCGGTCACTCTGGAAACGGTGGCGGAACCCCTGCCCAGTGAACCCCTGCTGGTGGTCCTGCGGGATGAGACGAAGGAGCAGGGCGCAATCACTGTGACGGACGAAGCCGGGGAACCGGCGGCCACGGCGGAGAAAAACGCCCTGGGCGAGTACATGCTGGAGCTGGAGCCGGGCCAGCGGTACACGGTGACCACCGACAGCGGCCTGGAAACGGCCTTTTATCTGGAGGAGAACGCCGCCGTCTCCAACGTCACCGGCAGCGGCTGGACCGACGGCGAGCAGCTCCATCTGGACCGGGAAATCCGGTGTACCCTGCGGATTCTGCGGGCCGGGGGCGCGGAATGCCTGTATACTCTGACGGGAAACGGCGTGGCGGAACAACGGACCCTGTACACCAGCGAGGGGGGCAGTCAGGCCCAGGCGGTGTTTGCCGGATTGGAGCCGGGAACGTATACCCTCAGTGATACGGACGGTTTGCTGCGCACGGTCCATCTGACAGAGAAACAGCCGGAGGTGGTGCTGGGCCTGGATTAAGAACAGGCCGATCAAAGATAAAAGTTTTACTCGATTTTTTTCAAAAAATCGCGGAGTCCAGAGGCAGCGCCTCTGGTCGCCCGTCGCAACGGGCGAAACACCCGCTGGCCGCAGCCAGCGAAACACCCGCCCGCCGCAGCGGGCGAAACACCCGCGCCGCGCACGGCGCGAAACTCCCTGTCGTCCAAAGCGCCATCCGCAGATGGCGCAATCCCCAGGGCGCCAGCCCTAAGGCCGCCGTCCCCACCCCTATGCGGGTGGCGGACGGCGGCCTTTTTGTACGTTCCATCGTAGGGCGCGGCATCCCTGACGCGCCCAAACCGCATTCCATCCGGGGCCGTCAAGGATGCCGGCCCCTACGCCGGTGGTGGTTGACAGTGCAGCACGGCGGCGGGACACGCAGGTCCCGCCCTACGTCCATTGTGGGTGGTGCGTTTGTGTTCGTGGGTTAACAGATGATCCTCACCGTCCACCCCCGCAAGGGGCGGCGGCGGGGACCATGGCCGTTGGCCGGGGGTTGCGCCATCTGCGGATGGCGCTGGGGACGATTGGGGTGTTTCGCCCGCTGCGGCGGGCGGGTGTTTCGCTGGCTGCGGCCAGCGGGGATTTCGCGCCGTGCGCGGCGCGGGTATTTCGCCCGCTGCGGCGGGCGACCGGGGGCGCTACCCCCTGGACCCCTGCGATTTTTTGAAAAAAATCGAGTAAAACTTTTATCTTTTTCTCTCAAGAACCGCCACATCTGGAAAAAGGCGCGCTGCAAGCTCCCTTGCAGCGCGTCTTCCTTATTATTATGCAATTATCCGTTGAAAACTTCCTTGGCCGTGGCAGCCAGACCCGCCAATCCCTGAATCTCCGAGGGAATGATGATCTTGGTAGCCTTGCCGTCGGCCACTTTCTGCATGGCTTCCAGAGCCTTGAGCTTGATGACCTGATCGTTGGGGGCGGCCTCGTTGAGCATCCGCATGGAATCGGCCAGAGCCTTCTGGACTTCCAGAATGGCGGCGGCCTCGCCTTCGGCCTTCAGCACCGCCGCCTGCTTCTCGGCGTCGGCCCGCAGAATGGCGGCTTCCTTTTCGCCCTCGGCCACCAGAATGGCGGAGCGCTTGGCGCCCTCGGCCTGCAAAATGGCCTGTCGGCGGTCCCGCTCGGCCTTCATCTGCTTTTCCATGGAACTCTGGATGTCCTGCGGCGGCACAATGTTCTTGACCTCCACGCGGTTGACCTTGATGCCCCAGGGGTCCGTGGCTTCGTCCAGGATGGCCCGCATCTTGGTGTTGATGACGTCACGGCTGGTGAGGGTCTGGTCCAGCTCCAGGTCGCCGATGATGTTTCTCAATGTGGTAGCCGTCAGATTTTCGATGGCGCTCATGGGGTGCTCCACACCGTAGGTGTACAGCTTGGGATCGGTGATCTGGAAGTACAGCACCGTGTCGATCTGCATGGTGACGTTATCCTTGGTGATCACCGGCTGGGGCGGATAGTCCAGGACCTGCTCCTTGAGGCTGATCTTCTTGACGACCCGCTCGATAAACGGGACCTTCAGATGGAGACCCACCTCCCAGACGGTCGAGAACGCGCCCAGGCGTTCGATGACGTAGGCCTTGGACTGCTGGACGATGTGGACGTTGGAGATGATCAGAATCAGCACCGCCACGGCCAGAATGGCCAATGCAATATAGCCTCCCATAGTTTGCTCCTCCTTGTTTCTTCAAAATCGGATTTATACCTTTGCCAATACGGCAACCGGCTCCACAATGACCTTGACGCCGTCGATGGCCACCACCTTGACCCGTTCTCCGGCGGAGACCTTGTGGCCGTCGCGGGTGCGGGCGCTCCACTCCACGCCGCTGAGCTTCACGGCGCCGGTGGCGGCAATGTTGTCAATGTCCTCGGTGACCACGCCCACCATGCCGATCATTCGGTGGACGTTGGTGGGCAGGGGCTTCTGGATGCCCTTCTTTTTGACCAGGGGCCGCAGACAGGCCAGCAGAATAGCCGACACCACCACAAAGCAGCCCAGCTGCACCTTGAAATTCAGGCCCAGCAATGTTGCAATCATGGCCGCTACAGCGCCGCCCGCAAACCAGACGGACACCATGGCATAGGTGACGCCCTCCACAATGCCCATGACGATGGCCACGGCCAGCCAGGCATATACCATCGCTGTCATTGGTTTCACTCCTTCCGTCGGCAGTTCGCCTTGTACTTATTTTACTATGTTTTGCGCCGTTTGCCAATGCGTAAAGTCTGACAGAAAGAAATTTTACAAATTTGACACACTGTATGGTTTTTTCCATGCTTCTATGATAGAATGGCCGTTGAATCCCAAGAGAAAAGAGAAGAATCGAAACCATGTTCAACAAACTCATTTCCATTGTCAAAAAAGATGTGGTCCTGTCGGTGGCGGCGGTATTGGCCATACTCTCCTCCTTTGTGGTGCCGCCGGACAGCAAGTACCTGTCCTACATCGACTGGAACACCCTGATTCTGCTGTTCTGCCTGATGCTCATTGTGGGCGGCCTCCGGGCCGAGGGCGTCTTTGAAGCCATCGGCCACAAGCTCCTGGGCCGGGTCCGCACGGCACGGGGCGTGGTGCTGACGCTGGTGGGTCTCTGCTTTTTCAGCAGCATGTTCATCACCAATGACGTGGCCCTGATCACCTTCGTTCCCTTCGGCATCTTCCTTTTGGAAACGGCGGGCCTGTCCTCCCGGCTCTGTCTGGCCGTCACCCTGATGACCATTGCCGGCAACCTGGGCAGCATGGTCACCCCCATGGGCAACCCCCAAAACCTGTACCTCTACTCCATTTCCGGTCTGGGGCTGGGGGAGTTTCTGCTGCTGCTTCTCCCCTACGGCGCGGCGGCGGGCGTATTGCTGGCCGGTTCCGCCGTGGTACGCTTCCCTGCCAAGGCTGTAACGGTTCCCGCCAAGACGCTGCCCGCCCTGCGGATGCGGTACGTCTGGGCCTATCTGGCCCTGTTCGCCCTGTGTCTGCTGACCGTGGCCGGGGTCCTCTCCAAGCCGGTGGTGCTGGTCATTGTTCCCCTGGCCGTGCTGGTGCTGGACCGGCGGCTCTTCCGGCGGGTGGATTACGCCCTGCTGGTGACCTTCGTCTGCTTCTTTATCTTTGTGGGCAATATCAAGCGGCTGGAGGAATTGCAGGTCTTCCTCAGCAGCGCCCTGGCCGGACGGGAGCTGCCCCTGTCGGTGCTGATCAGTCAGGTCATCAGCAACGTCCCCGCCGCCATTCTCCTGTCCAACTACACCGAAAATATCCCGGCCCTGCTCATCGGCACCAACCTGGGCGGCCTGGGCACCCTTATCGCCTCCATGGCCAGCCTGATCTCCTGGAAGCAGATCGCCGCCAAGGATGCCGCATTGAAAAAGCCCTATTTCCGCACGTTCACCGTGTGGAACGTGGGATTTTTGATCGTATTGTATCTGTTTTCCTGTCTGCTGCGGGCCGTCTGACCGGCCGGAAAGGATGTTACCGTTATGAATCACTTTACCTTCTGCGTCCCCTGTCTCTTCGGTCTGGAGGGGCTGGTGGGCGATGAACTGCGCCGCATGGACGCCCAGAACGTCCAGGTGGAAAATGGCCGCGTCTACTTTGAGGGCGGCTGGGACACCATGGCCCGGGCCAATCTGCGGCTGCGCATGGGCGAACGGGTCCTCCTGAAGCTGGGCGCGTTCCGGGCCGACACCTGGGACGCCCTCTTTGACGGCGTAGCCGCCCTGCCCTGGGAACAGTTTATCCCCAAGGACGGCAAATTCCCCGTCAAGGGCTACAGTCTCAACTCCAAGCTCCATTCGGTTCCCACCTGTCAGGCCATGATTCAAAAGGCCGTGGCGAAACGGCTGGGCGGCAAGTACCATTTGCAGCATCTGCCTGCCACAGGCCAGACGTATCAGATTCAGTTTTCCATTATGAAGGACATGGCGGAGCTGTATCTCGACACTTCCGGCGCGGGTCTCCACAAGCGGGGCTACCGGGCCGTGGGCAACGACGCCCCCCTGCGGGAAACCCTGGCCGCCGCCATGGTTCATCTGGCCCGCTACCGGGGCCGGGACACCTTTGTGGACCCCTTCTGCGGTTCCGGCACCATCGTCATCGAGGCCGCCATGGCGGCATTGAACCGGGCCCCCGGCCTGGGCCGTGGCTTCTCCGCCGAAAAGTGGCGGGAGGTGCCGGTGGAGATATGGCGGCAGGAGCGCACCGCCGCCATGGACCGGGAATACCGGGGCGACTATCGGATTTTTGCCAGCGACATTGACCCCCAAAGTCTGGCCATTGCCCAGTCCAACGCCAAAAAGGCCGGTATGGAATCGTATATTCAGTTCTCCGAAGCCGACGCCACCCGTCTGACCCTGCCCGAGGGCGGCGGCATTCTGGTGTGCAACCCCCCCTACGGCGAACGGATGCTGGAGCAGCGCAGCGCCCAGAAGCTGTACCAGCAGTATGGCCGCTACTTCAAGAATCTCGACGGCTGGAAGCTGTACCTGATCAGCTCCGAGCCGGAGTTCGAGCGGTACTTCGGCCGCAAGGCCGACAAAAAGCGCAAGCTGTACAACGGCATGATCCAGTGCAACCTCTTCATGTATTTTTGAGTGGAACGGAGCGTCTGCCATGAAGCATCTGTTTATTGTCAACCCCGCCGCCGGTAAAACCGACCGCACCGGCACCGTCAACGCCGCCGTGGCCGCCGCCTTTGTGGGCCGCAGCGACGCATACGAGGTGGCGGTGTCCCGTGCCCCCGGCCACTGTGCCAAGCTGGCCCGGGCCGCCTGCGAGACCGGGGAAGAACTGCGCATTTACGCCTGCGGCGGCGACGGCACCCTCAATGAAATTGTCAACGGCGTCATGGGCTTCCCCAACGCCGCCATCTCCTGCTATCCCCAGGGCACCGGCAACGATTTTATCAAGGTCTTTTCCGACCCCGACACCTTCCGCCAGCTGCCCCTGCTGCTGGACGGGGAGGTATCGGAATTTGACGTCATCGCTGTCAACGGCGACCGTTACGCCATCAATATCTGTTCCATGGGCTTCGATGCCCGCATCGGCACCCAGGTGGCCGATTACAAGCGGCTGCCCATGGTCAAGGGCAAAAGCGCCTATCTGCTGTCGGCCCTGTTCAACACGGTGCGGGGCATCACCAGCCCCTACACCATCACCCTGGATGACGGACAGGTTCTGGACGGCCGGAAAACCCTGGTCTGTATCGCCAACGGCCGCTGGTACGGCGGCTGTTTCAATCCGGTGCCCGAGGCCATGCCCGACGACGGTCTTCTCGACGTGCTCATTGTGGAGCCGGTGACCCGCATGACCGTGGCCGCCGCCATCGGCCGGTATCAGCACGGCCAGTATGCCCAGTATCCCAACCTCATCAGACACTACCAGTGCCGGAGTTTGCGTATCCAGTGCCCCGAGCCGGAGGGCGTCAATCTGGACGGCGAATTGCTCTTTTCCAAGGACGTCACCTTCTCCGTGGCGGACCAGAAAATCCGGTTTGTCCATCCCCGCGGCGCGGTCTGGTGAGACGTCCCGGCGATTTCGGGAGAAGAACGCAGGAAAATCAAGATATCATCAGATATTCCATCCCTTTTTGGACTTCATCAGAAATATCGGTCCGGAATACCGGTATTTTGTGAAAAATTCCCTCTTGCACATTTTACACGACTGATTTATTATAATAGCTGTTAGCACTCGAGATAAATGAGTGCTAAAACCGACAAAACCAATCCACAGGAGACCCGCCCATTGGGGCGCTCCTTTGTATGATCATTCTAGGAGGTACGCAACATGAAACTGACTCCCCTTGCCGACCGCGTCCTGCTCAAGGCCATTGAAGCCGAGGAGACCACCAAGTCCGGCATTATCCTCTCCACCGCCAACAAGGAAAAGTCCGCTTTCTCCGAGGTCGTAGCCGTTGGCCCCGGCGGCATGGTGGACGGCGTGGAGGTCAAAATGACCGTCAAGCCCGGCATGAAGGTCGTGGTTGCCAAGTACAGCGGCACTGAGGTCAAGATCGACGACGCCGACTACACCCTGGTCAAGCAGTCCGATATTCTGGCCATTGTTGAGTAAGTTTTAGGAGGTTCACATAAATTATGGCAAAGCAGATTGTTTATGGTGAAGACGCCCGCAAGGCGCTGCAGTCCGGCATCGATCAGCTGGCAAATACCGTGAAAGTTACCCTGGGCCCCAAGGGCCGCAACGTGGTGCTGGGCAAGAAGTTCGGCGCTCCCCTGATTACCAATGACGGCGTGACCATCGCCAAGGACGTGGAGCTGGAGGACGCCTTTGAGAACATGGGCGCTCAGCTGGTCCGTGAAGTCGCCACCAAGACCAACGACGTGGCCGGCGACGGCACCACCACCGCCACCGTGCTGGCCCAGGCCATCATCCACGAGGGTCTGAAGAACGTTACCGCCGGCGCCAACCCCATGGTCATGCGCAAGGGCATCGAGAAGGCCGTTGCCGCCGCCGTGGAAGCCATCAAGGCCAATTCCGAGGTCATCAAGGGCAGCGACGACATCGCCCGCGTCGGCGCCGTTTCCTCCGGCGACGAGGAGATCGGCAAGCTGATCGCCGAGGCCATGGAGAAGGTCACCTCCTCCGGCGTCATCACCATTGAGGAATCCAAGACCGCCGAGACCGGTCTGGAGGTCGTGGAAGGCATGCAGTTCGACCGCGGCTATATCTCCCCCTATATGGTCACCGACACCGAGAAGATGGAAGCCGTCGTGGACGATCCCTATATCCTGATCACCGACAAGAAGATCTCCACCATTCAGGAGATTCTGCCCGTGCTGGAGAAGATTGTCCAGGCCGGTAAGAAGATGGTCATCATCGCTGAGGACGTGGAGGGCGACGCCCTTTCCACCCTGCTGGTGAACCGTCTGCGCGGCAGCTTCAACTGCGTCTGCGTCAAGGCTCCCGGCTTCGGCGACCGCCGCAAGGAGATGCTGAAGGATATCGCCATTCTGACCGGCGGCACCTACGTTGCTTCCGATCTGAACATGGACCTGAAGGAAGTGGACATCCCCGATCTGGGCCGTGCCCGCCAGATGAAGGTCTCCAAGGACAACAGCGTCATCGTCGACGGCATGGGCGACAGCAAGGCCATTGCCGACCGCGTCAACGAGATCAAGGCCACGCTGAAGGTCACCACCTCCGAGTACGACAAGGAGAAGCTGCAGGAGCGTCTGGCCAAGCTGGCCGGCGGCGTTGCCGTCATCAAGGTCGGCGCCCAGACTGAGGTTGCCATGAAGGAGCAGAAGCTCCGCATCGAGGACGCCCTGAACGCCACCCGTGCCGCCGTGGAGGAAGGCATCGTGGCCGGCGGCGGTACCGCTTATGTCAACGCCATCCCCGCTGTTGAGAAGCTGGTTGCCAAGCTGCAGGGCGACGAGAAGACCGGCGCCCAGATCATTGCCAAGGCGCTGCAGGCTCCTATCCGTCAGATCGCCGAGAACGCCGGTGTGGACGGCTCCGTGGTCTTCGAGAAGATCAAGAGCTCCCGCAAGGTGGGCTATGGCTACAACGCCTACACCGAGCAGTATGTGGAGATGATTCCCGCCGGTATCGTGGACCCCACCAAGGTCACCCGTTCCGCGCTGGAGAACGCCGCTTCCATCAGCAGCTGCGTCCTGACCACCGAGTCCCTGGTGGCCGACAAGCCCGAGCCCCCCGCTCCGGCTCCCGCTGCTCCCGACATGGGCGGCATGTACTAAGCCGCTAACAAATGCCTGTTATTCTGCTTAATTATTTGTGAAACAGTGGGAAAAGCCGTAATATTAACGTAAAAAAATCGTAATATTCGTCCTCATTACACACAGGTTACACACATTGATTGCAGCAGAATCGCGCTTAGCATGGATATGAAAAAACCGACACTCATTCCGTAACTGGTGGGTGTCGGTTTTCTTATTTTGAATCTACACTTTCAAACCTCCACCATCTGCTCCATGCAGTCCATGCACATAATTCTGACGGTCTTGGTGGCTCTTACGCTGCACCCGCATTTTGGGCATTGCAGCTTTCTGGTACTGCTGGGACGTTTGCCGCCGCTGTTGGGTTCGTCGCCGTTCTGTGGTGTACCACTGGCACCCGCGCGGATGACTGGCGGCAGCTGAGAACGTGTAATCAGGATTTCACTCCATCCCTTTTCCAGGGCGTACATAATGAGGTTGTCCCCGGCTTTGGTGTTCCATCCATACTGTCCGTACTTGTAACAGGTCAAGCCCCGTTTTTCTGCTTCGGCCTTGAATCGTCCGTTATGGTACTTACCGCCCCGGCTGACTTCCTGAATCCCGTTTTCCCGGCAGTAGAGGTGCACCATTTCATGAATCATAGTGTCCAGGGTTTCTTCAATGGGATAGTTGAGGACTTCGGCGGCAATGTTCAGCTCGTAGGTGCTGCCGTCGGGACGCTGCCAGACCTTTGCAACGCTGCAATGGCCGTAGGTACCGGGTTTACTTTGGACGGTGATGATCGGCACCGGCAGCTGCCCCTCGAAAAAGTCCAGATTCAAGTGGCTGTAAATCTTCTCAAGTTGTCCGACTGCTCTGCTCATTTTTGTTGTCTGTTTCATGGTTTACACCCCGGTTTCTCTTTTTTATCTGTCTATATTATACACCAACGTATATGAAAAGTAAATACACCACCGTATATATTTAAGAGAAAATATATACCACCGTAATTGTGCATCTTGACATATACTAACGTATATGATACAATGCAGCAAAGAGGTGATAGAATGGCCTATTCAGAAGCACAGAAAAAAGCAACGTTGAAATACCGAAAAGAAAACTATTCCAGAATCAGCCTGGACTTGAAGAAGGACAAAAAGGAAAAGTACAAGGCCCAGGCCGAACGGCGAGGCATGACGTTGAATGCCTATATTGTCAGTCTGTTAGAGGCTGACGCCAAAAAAGATACAGATTGAATCTACACGTTCAAACCCTATGCCCCGCAGGGCATGACAGCGACGGAATATCCCACGGGTACTCACTTCCCCAACTTTTTCCGCATCATCGGCGGGGATATTCCATGGAGCGGAACCCACCGCTGACCCCGCCTTGCTTCATCTATTCACACCCACCCAGGCCCCACCCGTGGCGGGCCGCTGCACCATCCCCGGTAATGAACACCACCCTTGTAAACCACTGGAAACTGTGCTATACTGACAGAAAGACAGAAAGAGGAGGAATCCACCTTGAAAAAGAAGCTGACCCCCAAGAGCATCATTGTGGCAGCATTGGCCTTGATTTTGGCAGTCTCCATGTTTGGCTGCTCCAAGGACACCACCGCAGCAGAAGACAAAACAGAAAAAACCGTCTCCACGGAGAACGTGGAAACGGTGCAGGACACGGAAACGCAAGAGGACAAGGGAGAAGCACCTACAGTAGAACAGCCATCGGCAAAGGCCGAAGCTGAGGACACTTCTTCTGAGAAAGAGCCAGCAGAAGCAGCAGAGGACACCGAATCGGACACCACGGAAACAGAGCAGGCTTCCCAACCGGTGGAACTGTTCAGCTCGGTGAATGAAACGGTATATGCTACAACCACGGTGAACATCCGCGATACCTATAGCGTTAATGGCAATCAGCTGGGGAGCTTGAGCACGGCCCAATCCGCCACCCGTACAGGGATTGGAACTGGTGAGGCAGACGGCTGGAGCAGAATTGAATTTAACGGACAAGCGGCGTATGTCAGTTCCGACTATTTGAGTACTGTTAAAATTGAGACAAGCACACCAAGTCAGCCAAGTGGTGGCGGCTCAAGTACACCCACCAGCAAGCCAAGCACACCCACTAGCAATCCAAGTAGTGGAGGCTCAAGTACAACCCAGACCACTCCACCTCCCTCTACTTCTACCAGTTCAGGAGTCACCGATGACAACATCCTAGGTGATGTAGACGATAGACTTAATGCATGGCTAGCAACTCAAGATTTAGTACCAGGATCCTATGAAAATGCTCAGAACTCCTACGTCCCCACCATATCCCAACCCTAACAAATCGTTCTGAATTATAGCAGAGAGTGTGGAATCACTTCCACACTCTCACTTCTATTTAACGGCAATTTTAAAAATTAAGGAGGCACTCAAATGAATTTGCAATCCTATCACACCAATCTTGCCTCCCGCGCCGTTGGCGCCACCGGCACACTCCCCATCGCTTGACGCCGGGATGATTTTTGGAAACTCCCCAATTGCATAGATGTTTTTTCAGAGGCCCCTTCGGGGGGCCTCTTTTTTATTTTTGAAAAATTTTTGATGCGTCCGTCAAAATGAACAAACAAATTTTCAGCCGACGTCTACCCTTAATTTTTCCTACGTCGGCTTGCAATTTTAAGACGTCTTAAAATCATGATTTTTTTTGAATATTTTTTTACCAGTATTAGCCAATAACTGTATTGACTTCGTCAATTTTTATTTCGTCTTACAAAGATTATAATGGCCACAACGTTAACAAAAGTCGAGCACCGGTGCTCCGAAAGGAGCAATATTATGGCCGCCAAAAAAGAAAAGGATTTTGATAAGACAACGATTGGGGGGAGGATTGC
>CALWWW010000016.1 GCA_944385365.1 uncultured Oscillospiraceae bacterium
CGGAAAAGGCCCGGCGAGCACCGCAGACACACGGGTGGTGGGCAGCCCTCATAAGAAAAAAATCGAGTAAAACTTTTCAGGCTTAGTGCGGTGGAAATTAGAACAGGCTGTCCGGCTCCTCATTCATACGGTCTTCCAACAGGCAAGCTGTGGCATACAGCAGGTTAGCGGCGTCACGGCGGGTCATAATCTCGTCGTAGGCAGCCACCGGCAGACCGGCTTCATCCAGGGCGCAGACGGCCTCGGCGGCCCAGGCGGGCACACTTTCGTCGGCCAACTGGCCGGAAACCTCCGTCACAGCGGGCAGCTGCAACACATTCTGTACCATTACGGCGGCTTCCGCGGCGGTCAGCTCCGCCGTGGGACGGAACACCACGCCGTCATCCTGGGTGGTACCGGAGATATACCCGGCCCGCAGAGCCGACACGATATAGGGCCGCATCCAGGCAGGCGTCAGGGATTCATCGTCAAAACCGGAAGTCATCTGGGCATCGTCGGGCTTCAACTCCGTCAGCTGGGACAGCATCACCAGGAATTCACCACGGGTCACGGCCTTGTCCGGGTTGAAGCACAGGGTACCGCCTACGGACTCGCCGGAGAACAGCTGCCGCTCCCGCAGCCACAGGGCCGTGAAGTGGTCGCCGTCGCCCTCCATATCGCTGTACGTGATCTTGTCCATGGGCTTGAGAATTTCAATTTCCACCGTGGCTTCGTTGGATACGTTGCCTGCGGCGTCGGTGACGGTGTAGGTGAACCGGTCGGAGCCCACCTTGTTGTTGGCGGGGGTATAGGTGTACGTGCCGTCGGCCCGCAGTTCCACCTCGCCGCGCTTGGGTGCGCCGGTGAGCTCATAGCGGAGACTGTCGCCCTCCGGGTCCGTCACGTCCAGCGTGCCGTCGTTGGCAATGTTCTTGTACGTTTCCAGCGTGCCGTCCTGGGCCGTGGGGGCGTGGTTTTCTCCGGAAGAAATGGAGATGGATACAGTCTGCGTCTCGCCCAGGCCCTCTTCGGTGATGGGCAGATAGCAGACGGCGGCTTCCTGATCGCCGGTGCAGACGGGCCGCAGCGTCAGACTGGTCAGAGCCGAAGCGGGCAGCACGTCGCCGGCTTGCAGAACCCGGTTTCCGTAGCACAGCTTGCCAACGGAGGGAGCCGGGACCTCGGTGAGAAAAATACCGGTCAGCTGCTGGCTGTCGGCAAAGTCCGCCGCTTCAAAACAGTAGACGGCGTCATACAGCGTTTCCCGCTGGGCAGCGGCCGCACCGGTGGCCAGCACACAGACGCAGAGCACCGCGCCCGCCGCCGGGGCCACGCGGCGCAGGGGAGAGAAATTGGATGTCAAGGGAAATACCTCCTTTTGGATTTGTCAGAGGTATTGTTTGCTATGACAGGAGAAATATTCGAGACTGTAAAAAAACTTCTGGAAGAGTTTTCGGCAGAGCGGACAGGAAAGCGCGGGGGACTGCAAGCCCCCCGCGCCCTAGGCTGTCAAAAAACCTGTTCAGACTGCCGCGACAGAGCAGCAGGGGGTGTGTGCGGGGGACAAAAAGTCCCCTGCACCTATTTCAATAGACCGAAAATTCAACTTTTTCAAAGTTGAATTTTCGCCCTGAGCTTGGCAAAAATACTTTTTTGACAAGCTCAGGCGCGGGAGACTGCAAGCCCCCCGCGCCCGGTTTCCGTCTTCTGATGATTCTGGAATTGCTCAGCGATTGACAAACCACTGGGTCCAGTAGCCGTCCACATGGCCCACGCCGATCTCCGTGTACTTGTCCGAGAGAATGTTGGCCCGGTGACCGGGGGAATTCATCCAGCCGTCCACCACGGCTTCCGCCGTGCGGTAGCCCATGGCGATGTTCTCCGCGGCGGCCCGGTAGGTGATGCCCTGAGAGCCCATCATTTCAAAGGGCGTGCCGTAAGTGGGGCTGTTGTGGTCAAAATACCGGTTATCCCGCATGTCCTGGGACTTGAGCCGTGCGCCGTCGCTCAAATCGGCGCTGAGGGTCAGGGGAGACAGGCCGTAGGCGGCGCGTTCCTGGTTGACCAGGGCCACCACCTGCCGCTCCAGGGAGCTGACGGAACCGCTGTCCGGCGTGGTATCCGTGCCGGGCTTGTTGTCGGTGTCCGGGGTGGTGTCCGGCTTGCTGTCGGTATCGGGCGTGGTGTCGATGTCGGGCGTGTTGTCCGTATCGGGCGTCGTATCAATGTCGGGGGTGTTGTCTGTATCCGGCGTCGTGTCCGGCACCGTTTGGTCGGGGCAGAGCTGAATCCAATTCCAGTTGTTCCAGTTCCATTGCCATTGGGGCCGGGCGGCGGACGCCGGAGTGACCATGGCGCCGGTCAGCAGCAGGGCCGCCAGAGCGGCGGAGACGGTACGATATGTATGTTTCTGGTTCATTTTGCATTACCTCCTGGCCATATGGTAACAAAAAGTTACAAAGAATTACAAGCTGTAATATTTTCCATGGGAGAACTTCCTTGTACTTTGCCGTCAAATGGGCTATAATGGAGCATAATTAACATAGAAAGAACCGTAGAAAGAACCGTAGAAAGAACCATAACGAGGTGAGCCGATGGAACAGCGTGGATTTATCCACTCCATGATGGATGTAAAAGTATTGATACTCTATGCCATGAGCCGGGTGGAAGGGACGGCCACAGCTCAGAAAATTTACGAGTTGTGCTTCCAGGACGACTGCGTCAGTTATTTTGATATTCAGGAGGCGCTGCCGCAGCTGGCGGCCTCGGGCCATCTGGCCCTGCTGGGGGACAACACCTATGAGATCACTGCCGAGGGCCGGGAGACCGGCGCGCTGGTGGAGGATTCTCTGGCCTATCCGGTGGCCCAGCGGGTGGAGGCGGCGGTGGCCCAGTACAACCGGGAGCAGCGGCGGCAAAACCGCATCCGTGCCGAAATCCATGCACGGGACAACGGCGATTATACCGTGGCCATGGGGCTCCACGACCATATGGGCAGTCTGATGTCCCTGGAGCTGATGGCCCCGTCGGAGCAGCAGGCGAAACGCATGGCCGATGCGTTCCGCAACCATGCCGAGGAGATCTTCCAGCAGATCATGGCCGTGATGCTGGAGCGCACCGAGGGACGGCGCAGTTCCAAGGGGTCCGCCGCCGGAAATTCCGGTGAAAACCAGGAAGTCTGAGAACTTTTTCTAGGTAAATCATTGACATTGTGAAGCTGCACATTTTTGGCTTGCAAAATGGTCGATATGTGGTATAATATGCACAGGGAAACTATACCAAAGGTCCCCGGAGGGGGACGAAAGGAGCGACGCATATGAAAATCCAGTTTCTTGAGAAAAAGCTCAACCTGCCCGGCACCGTTCGTGACTACGCCGAGAAGAAGGTCACCAAGCTGGATCGCTATTTCCGTGATGACGCTGAGGCCCTGGTTGCTTTCAGTGTAGAGAAAAACCGGAATATCGTGGAGCTCACGGTTCATGCCGCCAATACCTACTTCCGCGCCAGCGAGAGTACGTCCGACATGTTCGCGTCCATCGACGCGGCCGTTGGTACCATTGAGGGGCAGATCCGTAAGAATAAAACGCGGTTGGCCCGCCGTATCCGTCAGGATGCATTTGTACGGTCTCCCGAGGCCGTTTCCTCCTTTGCTCCCGAGGAGCCGGAGGAGGGCGAGTTCAACCTGATCCGCACCAAGTCCTTCCCCATGAAGCCCATGACCCGTGACGAGGCCATCCTGCAGATGAACCTGCTGGACCATACCTTCTTCGCATTCCGCGATGAGGAGAACGGCGGCGCATTTGCCGTGGTCTATAAGCGCCACAACGGCGGTTATGGTCTCATCGAGGACACCCCGTAATTGTATAGTGTTTCCCGGCCGGACACCTTCGGGTGTCCGGCCCTTCTTTGTGGGAATGTTGAAATTTCCGATGATCCCCATATGGCGGTATTGGAGAAAAAGATAAAAGTTTTACTCGATTTTTTTCAAAAAATCGCGGTTTCCAAAGGCAGAGCCTTTGGTCGCCCGCCGCAGCGGGCGAAATACCCGCGCCGCGCACGGCGCGAAATCCCTAATCGTCCATAGCGCCATCCGCAGATGGCGCAATCCCCACGGCGAAGCCGTAAGGCCGCCGTCCCCACCCCATCACGGGGTGGTGGACGACGGCCTTTTACGGTACCCGGTATCGTTTTTCCCACATTGGGGCGCAATCGGAACCCCCTGCCGGCGGCGGGGGCAAGCCCCCGCCCTACACAGCGGAACCAATCGGCCTGTGGAAAATGGCGACTGCCTACCAGTGGCGGCACACAGGTGCCGCCCTACGTTCTTTATTGGTGGTATGTTCGTGTTTGCGGGCTGGCAGATGACCCCCGCCGTCCACCCCGTGGGGGCGGCGGCGAGGGCCATGGCCTGCGGCCAGGGGTTGCGCCATCTGCGGATGGCGCTTGGGATGACAGGGGATTTCGCCCGCTGCGGCGGGCAGGTGTTTCGCTGGCTGCGGCCAGCGGGAGTTTCGCGCCGTGCGCGGCGCGACCGGGGCGCTGCCCCTGGACCCCGCGATTTTTTGAAAAAAATCGAGTAAAACTTTTTATTTTGCGTTCCCAATACTGCCATGCGGGACTCCTGGTGACGGCAGGGGATTGGGCAAAATGACAGATTTCCTGCAACAGCAGTTTAACAGAATACTGTGCAATAGAATATAAAAACAGGTGTCTATATGACAAAAACATATGGTCAAAATCTGTATTTGATGGATAGACGGGTGGAAAATCCGAAAAACATCGGTATCAAACGGAATTTCATGGTGCAAGACAGAGTTTTTGTTTTGAAAATCCGATGACGGTAATGTAAATAATTTGGGGCCTGCCGGGACCTTTGATTCTGGATAAATCGTACAAACTTTTTTAGATGGGGGAATTCCTGTTTGACCTAGCCCGGTAAACGTCGTATAATCTCCGTAAAATATAGAGGATATGATTGGGAGTTTGGGAAAACGCTTCGGCATGTTCGTCGTTTTCACCAAAAAACTCCCCGGTCCGGAAAGGTCAAGGTGAAGCGGTTATGGAAGAAAGAGGGTTATACGTCCCCCAGCTGGAGCATGACGCCTGCGGCATCGGCGCCGTCGTCCGCATCGACGGCAAACCCGACCACGGCGCTGTGGATGACGCCCTGAAAATCGTGGAAAAGCTGGAGCACCGCGCCGGTAAGGACGCCGCCGGAGAAACCGGCGACGGCGTGGGCATCCTGTTACAGGTTTCCCATAAATTCTTCAAAAAGGCGGCGGCGGCCTGCGGCATCACCCTGGGCAGCGCCCGGGATTACGGCGTGGGTATGTTTTTCATGCCGCAGAACCGGCTTCTGCGCAATCAGGCCAAGAAGATGCTGGAGATCATCGCCAACAAAGAAGGCGTCCGCTTCCTGGGCTGGCGGGAGGTGCCGGTCCATCCGGAGGTCCTGGGCCAGAAAGCCCTGGACTGTATGCCCGCCATTCTCCAGTGCTTTGTGGAGCGGCCCCAGGACGTGGAACGGGGCATCGCCTTCGACCGGAAGCTGTACATCATCCGCCGGGAGTTCGAGCAGAGCAACGACAACACCTATGTGGCGTCGTTCTCCAGCCGGACCATCGTCTATAAGGGCATGTTCCTGGTGGGCCAGCTGCGGCGGTTCTATGAGGATTTGCAGAGCGAGGACTATCAATCGGCCATCGCCCTGGTCCACTCCCGGTTCTCCACCAACACCAACCCCAGCTGGGAACGGGCCCATCCCAACCGCATGATTCTCCACAACGGCGAAATCAACACCATCCGGGGTAACGCCGACCGGATGCTGTCCCGGGAGGAAACCATGTCCTCCCGGATTATGCAGGACGATATCGACAAGATTCTGCCGGTCATCAACGGCGCAGGCTCCGACTCGGCTATGCTGGACAACACCATCGAGTTTTTGACCATGAACGGTATGGACCTGCCTCTGGCCATGATGATCACCGTCCCCGAGGCGTGGCAGAAAGACGAGATCATGGACCGGAAAAAGCGGGACATGTACCACTATTACGCCACCATGATGGAGCCCTGGGACGGCCCCGCCGCCATTGTCTTTTCCGACGGCGACGTGGTGGGCGCGCTGCTGGACCGCAACGGTCTGCGGCCCTCCCGTTACTATGTGACCAAGGACAAGACGCTGATTCTGGCGTCCGAGGTGGGTGTCCTGGACATTCCGCCGGAGTCCGTGGTCCGGAAATCCCGTCTCCAGCCCGGCAAAATGCTGCTGGTGGATACGGTCAAGGGAAAGATCATCGAGGACGACGAGCTGAAAAGCGCCTATGCCGCCCGGCTGCCCTACGGCGAATGGCTGGACCAGCATTTGGTGACCCTCAAGGACCTGCCCATCCCCAACAAAAAGGCTGTCACTCTGGACAGCGACTACCGGGCCAGATTGCAGAAAGCCTTTGCCTACTCCTACGAGGATATCAAGGACACCATTCTCCCCATGGCCCGCAACAGCGCCGAACCCACGGCGGCCATGGGCGACGACCTGCCCCTGGCGGTCCTGTCGGAAAAGCACCAGCCCCTCTTCAACTACTTCAAGCAGATGTTTGCCCAGGTGACCAATCCGCCCATTGACGCCATCCGGGAGGAATCCGTCACCGATACCACGGTCTATGTGGGTTCCGACGGCAATCTGCTGGAGGACCGGGCCGAGAACTGCAACGTCCTGCAAATCAACAACCCCATCCTCACCAATGTGGATTTGCTGAAAATCAAGTACATGGACCGGCCCGGCTTCAAGGTGGAAACCGTGTCCATCCTCTATTATAAGAATACCCGGCTGGACCGTGCGCTGGACCATCTGTTTGTGGCCTGTGACCGGGCCTACAAGAATGGTGCCAATATCCTGATTCTTTCCGACCGGGGCGTGGATGAAAACCATGTGGCCATTCCGTCCCTGCTGGCCGTGGCGGCATTGGAACAGCATCTGATCCGCACCAAGAAGCGCACCGCCGTTTCCGTCATTCTGGAATCGGCGGAGCCCCGCAACGTCCACCACTTTGCCACCCTCCTGGGCTACGGCGCACGGGCCGTCAACCCCTATCTGGCCCATGAGTGCATCCGTCAGGCCATCCATGAGGGCTTGCTGGACAAGGACTACACCGTGGCTGTGGACGACTACAACAGCGCCGTCCTCCAAGGCATTGTCAAGGTGGCGTCCAAAATGGGCATCTCCACCATTCAGTCCTACCAGTCGGCGCAGATTTTCGAGGCCATCGGTATCCGCAAGGACGTCATGGACCGCTATTTCACCAACACCATCTCCCGCGTCGGCGGCGTGGGCCTGGAAGAGATTGCCGAGGGCGTCGAGTATTACCACTCCCACGCCTTTGACCCCCTAGGGCTGCCCAACGACACCACTTTGGAGTCCAACGGGTACGAGCGGCTCCGCAGCGGCAGTCAGAAGGAAGACCACATGTACAATCCCCAGGTCATCTGGCTGCTCCAGCAGTCCACCCGCAACCGGGATTATGAGATGTTCCAGCAGTATACCCATCTGGTGGACGACGAATCCACCCCCCACACCCTGCGGGGTCTGCTGACCTTTGCCACGCCGGAGAGCGGCCCCATCCCCATCGAAGAGGTGGAGCCGGTCAGCGAGATTGTCAAACGGTTCAAGACCGGCGCCATGTCCTACGGCTCCATTTCCCAGGAGGCCCACGAATGTCTGGCACTGGCCATGAACCGGCTGGGCGGCAAGTCCAACTCCGGCGAGGGCGGCGAGGACACGGCCCGGCTCAAGTCCGACAAGTGCAGCGCCATCAAGCAGGTGGCCTCGGGCCGCTTCGGCGTTACGTCGGAATATCTCGTCAGCGCTGAAGAATTGCAGATCAAAATGGCCCAGGGTGCAAAGCCCGGCGAGGGCGGCCATTTGCCCGGCAAAAAGGTCTATCCGTGGATTGCCAAAACCCGCCACTCCACGCCGGGTATCTCCCTGATCTCTCCGCCGCCCCACCACGATATCTACTCCATCGAGGACCTCTCCCAGCTGATCTATGACCTGAAAAACGCCAACGACAAGGCGAGAATCTCCGTCAAGCTGGCGTCGGAAGCCGGCGTCGGTACCATCGCCGCCGGCGTGGCCAAGGCCGGCGCCCAGGTGGTCCTGATCTCCGGCTATGACGGCGGCACCGGCGCGGCGCCTCAGACCTCCATCCATAACGCCGGTCTGCCCTGGGAGCTGGGTCTGGCCGAGGCCCACCAGGCATTGATTGCCAACGGCCTGCGCTCCCGCGTGGTGCTGGAAACCGACGGCAAGCTGATGAACGGTTACGATGTGGCCGTGGCCTGTATGCTGGGCGCGGAGGAATTCGGCTTCGCCACGGCTCCGCTGGTCACTTTGGGCTGTGTCATGATGCGCGTCTGCAACCAGGACACCTGTCCCGCCGGTGTGGCCACCCAGAATCCGGAGCTGCGGAAATGTTTCCGGGGCAAGCCGGAATACGTCATGACCTTTATGGAATTTGTGGCCCAGCAGCTGCGGGAGATCATGGCGTCCCTGGGCATCCGCCGGGTCCGGGATCTGGTGGGCCGCACGGACCTCTTAAAGCCCGTGGAGCACTCCATCAGCCATCGGGCGGAATCGGTGGACCTGTCCGGCATCCTGAAAAACCCCTACGCCGGGGAAAAGGGCACCAGCTTTGAACCGCGGGATGTGTACAACTTCCATCTGGAGCGGACCCTGGACCAGAAAATTCTGCTCAAGAAGCTGGCCAGCGCCCTGCTGGCCGGAAAGCCTGCCAGCCTGTCCCTGGATATTTCCAGCACCGACCGGGCCTTCGGCACCCTGTTCGGTTCGGAGATCACCCGCCGCCACGGCGACCGTCTGGCCGAGGATACCTACCAGATTCGCTGCACCGGCGGCGCGGGTCAGAGCTTCGGCGCATTTATCCCCAAGGGCCTGACGCTGGAGCTGGAGGGCGATTCCAACGACTATTTCGGCAAGGGCCTTTCCGGCGGTAAGCTCATCGTCTACCCGCCGAAAAAGAGCAAATTCAAGGCCGAGGAAAATATCATCATCGGCAACGTGGCCCTGTACGGTGCCACCTCCGGCAAAGCCTTTGTCCGGGGCATGGCCGGTGAGCGGTTCTGCGTCCGCAACTCCGGCGCCACGGCGGTGGTCGAGGGCGTGGGCAACCATGGCTGTGAGTATATGACCGGCGGCTGCGCCGTCATCCTGGGCCCCGTGGGTGCCAACTTCGCGGCCGGTATGTCCGGCGGCGTGGCCTACGTGCTGGACCCGGACCACGACCTGTATCTGCGGGTCAACAAGGAATTGGTGTCCATGTCCTCCGTCACGGAGAAGCACGACATTCAGGCTCTGAAAGCATTGATCGAGGAACATACCGCCGCCACCGGCTCCGCCATTGGCCGGGAGCTGCTGGACCACTTCGACCAGCGGCTGGGCGACTTCAAAAAAATCATGCCCAAGGACTTCAAGCGCATGATGGACGTTATCGCCTCCTTTGAGGCCAGGGGCATGGCCAGAGAAGCGGCGGAAATTGAGGCGTTTTACGCCATGACTGGGAAATAAGGAGGGAACGACATGGGAAAATCCACCGGTTTTATGGAATTTGAGCGGCGGGAGGACGGCGCGGAAGCGCCCAAGAGCCGCGTGAAGCACTGGGGGGAGTTCCATCGGACCCTTCCCAAAGAGGACCGCATGGAGCAGGGCGGCCGCTGTATGAACTGCGGCGTCCCGTTCTGCCAGAGCGGCGTCAGCTACGGCGGCGACGTCTTCGGCTGCCCCCTGCACAATCTGATTCCCGAATGGAACGATATGCTGTGGAGCGACAACTTCGGCCATGCATTGTCGCGTCTGCTGAAACAGAACAATTTCCCGGAATTCACGGGCCGGGTCTGTCCGGCGCTGTGTGAGCAGGCCTGTACCTGCGCCGTGGCGGGGAAGCCCGCCGTTACGGTTCGGGAAAATGAGCTGGGCATCATCGAGGACGGCTTTGCCAATGGCCGCATGGTTCCCAATGTGCCCAAGGTCCATTCCGGCTATAAGGTGGCCATTGTGGGCTCCGGCCCGGCGGGTCTGGCCTGTGCCGACCAGCTGAACCACCGGGGCCACAGCGTCACGGTTTTTGAGCGGGAGGACCGGGTGGGCGGTCTGCTGACCTACGGCATCCCCAATATGAAGCTGGACAAGGACATTGTGGACCGCCGGGTGCGGCTCATGCGGTTTGAGGGCGTGGAGTTCCGGACCAACAGCCCCATTGTGACGAAAGAGGACGCGGAAAAGCTGCTGGCCGACTACGACGCGGTGGTTCTGGCCTGCGGCGCGGAACAGCCCCGGCCCTACGCCGCCGCTTCCACGGACATTCCCGGCGTCAGCTTCGCTGTGCCTTATCTGAAAGCGGCTACCAAGACGCTGCTGGACGGCGTGGAGAACCCCCTGGACGCCAAAGACAAGCATGTGGTGATCATCGGCGCGGGCTATACCAGTTCCGACTGTGTGGCCACGGCCATTCGTCAGGGCTGCGCTTCGGTGACCCAGATCATCCGGAAGCCCGCCGAATTGGCCCGCCAGCGGAAAGGGCTGTGGGGCCAGCTGCCGGAGGAGCATGACTACGCCATCGAGGAAGCCGTGGCCGTCTTCGGCACGGACCCGCGCCAATATGAAACGGTGCTGACCGGTACGGTGACGGACGAGGAAACGGGCGTGTTAAAGGCCGTAAAGATCGTGGATGTCCAGTGGATTCGAGTGGACGGCATTGTGATGATGGAGGAACTGACGGAGACGGAGCGGGAGATTCCCGCCGACCTGCTGCTCATTGCCAACGGCTTTTCCGGCTGCAATACCACGGTGCTGGACGCGTTCGGTCTGGAGCCGGACAGCCGCGGCAACCTGTGCCTGGAGGGACAGGATTCCCACGCCACGGCCAGAGAGGGCGTGTTCACCGCCGGTGATATGCGCCGGGGCGCGTCGCTGGTGGTGTGGGCCATTGCCGAGGGCCGCGCCACGGCCAGGGATGTGGACGAATATTTGACGGGCTATAGAAGCCTGTGAATAAAAGATAAAAGTTTTACTCGATTTTTTTCAAAAAATCGCAGGGGTCCAGGGGGCAGCGCCCCCGGTCGCCCGCCGCAGCGGGCGAAACTCCCGCTGGCCGCAGCCAGCGAAACACCCGCGCCGCGCACGGCGCGAAATTCCCGCCCGCCGCAGCGGGCGAAATCCCCCATCGTCCCGAAGCGCCATCCGCAGATGGCGCAATCCCAACGGCAAAGCCGTAAGGCCGCCGTCCCCACCCCATAGCGGGTGGCGGACGGCGGCCTTTTTGCGGTACCCGGTATCGTTGCCCGTCGTATTGGGGCGCAATCGTAACTACCTACCGGCGGTGCATCCCACCACCATACACCGCACCACCGTAGGGGCCGGCATCCCTGACGGCCCCGGACGGACTGCGCCATGGACGCGTCAAGGATGCCGCGTCCTACGGAACGGTTACGGATTCGCCCCCATGTGCTGGCCAACGCCATCCGGTACGGCGCGGCGGCACACACAGGTGCCGCCCTACGAACACGGACGGACTGCCGACATGGGACGTAGGGCGGGACCGGTGTGTCCCGCCGTCAGTGCGGGTGACGATGATATCCCGGTGCGGTGATGGCATATGGTCCCCGCCGTCCACCCCCGCAGGGGGCGGCGGCGGGGACATGGCCTATGGCCGGGGGATTGCGCCATCTGCGGATGGCGCTGGGGACGATTGGGGATTTCGCGCCATGCGCGGCGCGGGTGTTTCCCCCGCTGCGGCGGGCGACCAGAGGCGCTGCCTCTGGACTCCGAGATTTAGGCAACGCGCCGCCGGTTGGCAAGAGGTGTCGGCGAGGAATTTTGTGTCAGAGCAAGGCGCAGCTTTGCAGCCATACTGGATGTATGGCAAGAAGCTGCGCCGCGGCTATGGCGCAAAAGGCCCGGCGACACCCGCAGACACACCGGTGGCAAGTTGCCTCACAGAAAAAATCGAGTAAAACTTTTATCTTTTTCTTACGCGGCGCTGCAATACTGGGAAAACAAATGCAACTTGCGGCGGCGCTTTTTCGTGTTATACTGTAGAGGACATCAAAACGAAAAAGGAGGTGGCCGCCGTGGAGGATGAGGCCATCATTGACCTGTACTGGCAGCGGGACGAGGAAGCCCTGCGCCAGAGTGACAAAAAGTACGGCGCGTTCTGCCGTCAGATTGCCCTGCGGATTGTGGGCATTCTGGAGGACGCGGAGGAGTGCGTCAACGACACGTGGCTGCGGGCCTGGGAGGCCATGCCGCCGTCACGGCCCTGCCCCCTGCGGGCATTCCTGGGCCGAATCACAAGAAATCTTTCCTTGGACCGGTATCGGGCCGGGCGGGCCCAGAAGCGGGGAGGCGGTACCATGGACGTATTGCTGGAGGAACTGACCCATTGTTTGCCGTCCACGGAATCGGTGGAGGGCCAGTACGACGCCAACGAGACGGCGGCGGTCATCAACCGCTTTCTGGCGGAGCTGCCGCCGGAAAAACGGCAGATGTTTCTGCGCCGGTATTGGTTCGGTGACAGTGTGGAGGAGATTGCCGGGCGGTTTGCCATGCGGCCCGGCACGGTCAAGTCCAGTCTCCACCGGCTGCGGCAGCGGCTGCGGGAGACGCTGGAGAAAGAGGGGGTGGCGGTATGAGCCGGGCGGAAAAGCTGTTTGAGGCCATCGGCCTAGTGGATGACGCGTACATCGAAGAGGCCGCCGACGCCCGTGCGGTGCGGACCCCGTCCCAGTGGCAGCGCTGGGGTGCGCTGGCGGCCACACTGGTTCTGGTGGCGGGCCTGGGCCTGATGGCCACTACCCAGCTGCGGGGCTGCGGCTCCAAGAGCATGACCGCCGATACAGCGGCGCCGGAGAACGGCATGGCGCAGGAGAGTACCACTGCCGACAGCGCATCCGACAACGTCACGGGCGGCAGCACGGAAGGCGCGACTGGCGAGGACATGGGCGACGGCGCTTCCGGCGGAACGGACAATGGTACGGCCCTGCCCACCGACGCAATCGGCACGGAACTGGCGGTACTGACGGTATCGGACGGCGCATGGACCGTGGACCGTCACACGGCGGTGGAAGCGGCGGGGCTGGTCACAGTGACCGACACCTATCTGGTGACCAATGACGGCGACGCGGACCAGGAGATTGAAGCGCAGATTGTGGCCCCCGGTGAGACGGTGGAACTCGATATGGTGACTACCAGCACCGAGACGGAACTGGTGTTGGTGCCGGTGGAGAATGTGACACCGGGCGTGTGGACGGTAACGGTTACCGCCGCCGACGGCTATACTGTGGAAGGTCTGGCAGAGGGGGAACTGCCCTGGGAGAGCCACGCATTTACCGTGTCTCAGCCATAAAAAATAAAAGTTTTGCTCGATTTTTTTCAAAAAATCGCAGGGGTCCAGGGGGCGGCGCCCCCGGCCGCGCCGCGCACGGCGCGAAATCCCCGCCCGCCGCAGCGGGCGAAACACCCCAACGTTCCAAAGCGCCATCCGCAGATGGCGCAATCCCCGGCCAAAGGCCAAGGTCCCCGTCTCCACCCCGTAAGGGGCGGCAGCCGGGGGCCTTCTTCCGTCTTGCCACCCTGCCGTCTTTTTGGTATACTGTACCCATCATTTTACCGAAAAAAGGAGCGGTCCTATGAAGCTACTGATCTGCAATGTGGGCAGCACGTCCCTCAAATACCAGCTCTTCGACATGGACAACGGCGAACAGGTTCTGGCCAGCGGCGGCGCCGAACGCGTCGGCACGGAGAAAAGCGAATTTTATTGGAAAAACCTGCTGAACGGCACCGAGGGCCGGGAAGCGAACCACTTTCCCACCCATAAGGAAGCCATCAGCCGGATGCTGGAGGCACTGCTGGACGGCGTACTTGCCAAACTGGAGGACCTGGGCTGTGTGGGCTTCAAGGTGGTCCACGCCAAGGGCGTTTCCGGCGTACAGTATCTGACGGAGGACGTTCTGGAGGCCATGGCCGCGTTCAACACCGTGGCCCCGGCCCACAATCCCCCCTATATTGCCGCCATCCGGCAGTTCCGGGAACTGCTGCCCCATACGCCCCTCATCGGTTCTTTTGAGACGGCGTTCCATCAGACGCTGCCCCCGAAAGCCTATCTCTATTCCATCCCGGCGGAACTGGCCCGGAAAGAGGGCATCCGCCGTTACGGCTTCCACGGCGCGTCTCTGGAATATCTGTCCACCTGGGCGGCGAAGGAACTGGGCCGTACCGACTGCAAACTCATCTGCTGCCACCTGGGCGGCAGCAGTTCCATCTGTGCCGTGGAAAACGGAAAAAGTGTGGACACCAATCTGGGCATGGGTCTGCAATGCGGCGTCATGCACAACAACCGCATCGGTGATATGGACCCCTATGTGATTTTCCACCTGGTGGAGGCCTGCGGCATGGAGCTGAGCGAGGTCAAGACCATGCTCCAGAAGCAGAGCGGTTTTCTCGGTATGTCCGGCGGTGTCTCCGGTGACCTGCGGGACGTGGAGGAGGCGGCCGCCGCCGGAAATGTGGATTGCCGCAACGCCCTGGACAGCTATTGTTATAACATTAAAAAGTATATCGGCGCATATACGGCGGCCATGGGCGGCGTGGATGCCATTGTGTTCGGCGGCGGGATCGGCCGTAACGGTAAGACGGTCCGGGCTGGGGCGCTGGAGAATCTCCAGTGTCTGGGCATCCATCTGGACCCGGCCAAGAATGAAACGGCGGTGGGTGGACAGGATATCTCTGTGGACGGCAGCCCGGTGCGGATTTATGTGGTGGATACCAATGAGGAAATCATCGTGGCCCGTAAGGCCAAAGCACTGCTGGAATCGAAATAAAGAGAAACTATAAAGTTTTTACTCGATTTTTTTCCAAAAAAATCGCGGGGTCCAGGGGCAGAGCCCCGTTCGCGCCGCGCACGGCGCGAAATACCCGCCCGCCGCAGCGGGCGAAATCCCCAATCGTCCCCAGCGTCCGCCGCAGCGGACGCAATCCCCGGCCAAAGGCCATGGTCCCCGCCGCCGCCCCCTGTGGGGGTGGACGGTGGGGACCATATGCCATCACCACACCAGGATATCATCGTCACCTGTGCTAACGGCGGGACACGTAGGTCCCGCCCTACGTTCTATGTCGGCAGTCCATCCGTATTTGTAGGGCGGCACCTGTGTGTGCCGCCGTTTGTAGGGGATTACGATTGCGCCCCAATGCGACGAACAACGATACAGGCTACCGCAAAAAGGCCGCCGTCCACCACCCACGATGGGGTGGGAACGGCGGCCTTACGGCTGACGCCGTGGGGATTGCGCCATCTGCGGATGGCGCTTGGGGACGCTGGGGTGTTTCGCCCGCTGCGGCGGGCGACCGGGGGCGCTGCCCCCTGGACCCCTGCGATTTTTTGAAAAAAATCGAGTAAAACTTTTGATGTTTGGTGCGGTGCAAAATCTAAAAATGCAGCGTTTTTCTGACTTCTGCCAAGGTACAATTCTGCTCCATGGCCCGTGCCGCCAGATCGTCAAACTCCGCCTTTTCCTTGGCGATCCCATCGCCGCCGGCACATTTGACCCGGATACCGTCCCGCTGTGTCACCGCACGGTGCAGCACCGTCCGTTCACAATCCCGCCGCCGGACCCCCAGCGTGGTGGTATGGCGCAGCATCAGCCGCGTAAACTCCTCGACCCGCTGGACAGGGCACAAACACGTCAGCAGCACCGCGGGCCGGTTTTTCTTCATATAGATGGGGGCCGTCCACACATCCAGTGCCCCGGCGTCCATCAGCCGCGACGATGCAAAGGCGATATCCTCGCCGGTCATATCGTCCAGGTTGCATTGCAGCTCCGTTACCGTGTCATGCAGGAAGCCGTCTGCAATTTGTACCGACGATTGCCGGGGCGTCAAATCCAGCGACACCGTCCCCACCAGGGGCGACAGCGTTTCCACCAGCGTTTCCCGCAGGGAAAGGGCCCGGAACAGCTGTGGTTCCGTCAGCTCCAGGCGGCAGCCCTCCGCCGTCAGCCGCACCCGGAAGTCGGAGAAGCCCAGCGCCGCCACGGCCGCCTCGGCACGGGCCACCCGGTCCAGGGCCTCCGCCGTAATGGGCGTATGGGTGGGAATGCGGGTGGCCAGGCAGGCGGCGGCAGGCTTGTCCCAGGTGGGCAGACCGGCCTCACGGGACAGTTTTCGGATGGTCTCCTTGGTCAGACCGCACAGCCGCAGCGGCGACAGGACCCCCAATTCCTGCAATGCCTGCCAGCCGGGCCGGTCCTCCACGTCGTCGGAAGCGTTGGTGCCCTCCAATATGACGCCGCAGCCGTCGGCGGCGGCCTGGGCCGTAATGGCGGTAAAAATGGCTTTTTTACAGAAGTAGCAGCGCCGGGGCCCGTTGGCTGTCACGTCGTCCTGGGCGAGAATATCCAGACGAATCACCCGCAGAGGGACCGAAAGGGATTCCGCCAGACGTTGGGCGTCCGCGTCCTCGGCGTCGGTCTGAAACGGGGTTTTGACATAGTAGGCCGCGGGCTGTGCGCCCCAGCGGACGGCGCTCCACAGCAGGAACGCCGAGTCGGCGCCGCCGGAAAAGGCCACGGCGGGGCGGGGATGGACAGAAAAGAAGTCGCGCAGGTCCATGGGGAACCCTCCTGAAATTGAAGTTACCGCCATCATACCACGGCGGAAACCGGTGCGCAAGATGGGGAAAAGTTATCAAAACCGCGGATTATCAACGAAACTTCTTCCATTTAAAGCTAAAAAAACAGAATAAATCCCTTGGAAATTGTATACATTCCACAAGAGCGGCGGGAATTTTGCGATAATCCTTGACGCAACTGGGAGAACTGCTATAATAATTGGTATCATCGAAAACGCGGTGCGGCAGTTAAAAGACAGCTGCGGCAGGGAGGAGGCGGCGCGTTTTGCAACCTTGGTTCCGAGCGCTGCGCAACCTCACCTGGCTGACTCAGCTGGGCTTTTCCCTGGTGGCGCCGCCGATTTTGTGTGTCGGCGGCTGCTGGTGGTTGCAGCAGCGGTTTTCCATGGGCGGATGGATTGTGGTCGTGGGTCTGATTCTGGGCCTGGGCGGCTCGGTCAGCACGGCGATGGGCTTCTATCGCCACGCTTGCCGGCAGTCCCAAAAGAATCAGAAAAAGCGGCCCGATGCATTCAATACCCATAAGTAGGCAGGAGGGATCGTTATAGTGTATTTACAGCCTGCGACACGCAGGGAGATCAAGCGCATTTCCACCGGTGTGCTCCTGGGCAGCGCGCTGATGGTGGCGGTGTTTGCCGTCCTGGGCCGGTTCTCGTGGCCGGTGCTGTGGGGCGCACTGCTGGGTGACGCGGTGGCCATCGGCAACTTTGTGTTTTTGGGCATCAGCGTCCAGAAAGCCGCCGCCGCTGAATCACTCCGGGCCCGTCAGATCATGCAGTTCACCTATTCGCTGCGGATGCTCATTGTGGTGGCAGCCCTGGCACTGTCCATGGCCGTGAAGGTGTTCTACTGGCTGACTGTGCTGATTCCGCTGCTGCTGCCGCGCATCACCATCCTGGTGCTGCAGATCACCGGCGCCTACAAGCCCGACAAGGGCGCCAATGAAGTGAAGGGGAAATGAGATTGCAATGAATGTAGAAATCAACGGCGCACCCATATACTTTGAACTCTTTGGCTGCATCCCCATTACAGCCACCCTGGTGGTCTCGTGGGTCATCATGATCATCCTCACGGGCCTGTGCATCTGGCTCACCAGAGATCTCAAGGTACAGAACGTGTCCAAGCGCCAAGCCGTGGCGGAATTCCTCGTCAAGACGGCGGAGAAATTCGTCAACACCAACATGGGCCCCAAATTCGCCCACTATGTGCCGTTTGTGGCGGCGCTGTTCTGCCTGTCGGTGTTTTCCAGCCTGTCCAGTCTGATCGGCTGCTTCTCGCCCACGGCAGACCTGTCCACCACCCTGGCCTGGGCCATTGTGGTCTTTATCATGATCACCGCCACCAAAATCCGCACCGGCGGTCTGGGCGGTTATCTGCTGGGCTTCACCAAGCCCATTCCGGTGCTGACGCCCTTTAACGTCATCTCCGAGTGCGCTACGCCCATTTCCATGGCGTTCCGTCACTTCGGCAACATCGTCTCCGGTATGGTCATCTCCACGCTGGTCTATGCGGCCTTGACCCTGGCCAACCAGGCCCTCTTCGGCCTGCTGCCGGGCCTGCTGGGCGATATCCTGGGAAGCATTCCCTTCCTGACGGTGGGCGTTCCGGCGTTCCTGTCCCTGTATTTTGACTGGTTCTCCAGCTTTATGCAGGCCTTTATCTTCTGCATGCTGACGACGCTGTATATCGCCAACGCCGCAGAGGAATGATCCTTTTATCAATCCTTAAAATCAATCATACAACAATCAGGAGGAAACAAACATGGAAAGAGCTATTGTATTGATGGGTTGCGCCATCGGCGCCGGTCTGGCCCTGATCGCTGGTATCGGCCCTGGTATCGGTGAAGGCTACGCCGTCGGTAAGGCCTGTGAGGCCATTGCCCGCCAGCCCGAGAGCAAGGGCGACGTCACTTCCACCATGCTGCTGGGCTGCGCCATCGCCGAGACCACCGGTATCTATGGCTTCGTCACCGGCCTGCTGCTGCTCTTCGTGGCTCCCGGTCTCTTCCTGGGCATGCTGTAATTCGGGTTTGCCCATCAATCGGAGAGGAGGGAACGCATGGATTTTCAGTCCCTGGTAACCGTTGCGCCCTGGACCTTTATCGCTCAGATCTGCAATCTGTTTATTCAGGCGTATCTGTTCAAGAGATTCCTGTTTAAGCCCATTCAGAACATCATCCGCCAGCGGCAGGAGCAGGTCAATAAGATCTATGACGACGCTGCCGAGGCGCAGAAGGGCGCCGAGGCCGACAAGGCCGCCTATGAAAAGCTCCTGGCCGATGCCCGCGGCGAGGCCGCCGAGCTGGTGCGCACTGCCACCGCCACGGCCCAGCAGCGCGGCGAGGAGATCGTCCGCCAGGCCAAGCAGGAGGCCGGCCATCTCAAGGAGAAGGCCGAAGCCGAGATTGCACAGGAGCGGAAGAAGGCCCGCAACGAGGTGAAGAACGAGATTTCCGGCATCGCCATGGAGATTGCCTCCAAGGTGGTCGAGCGGGAGATCAACGAGAAGGACCACCGGGATCTGGTGGAGGAATTCATCGAGAAAATGGGTGAGAAAGCATGACCCAGACAGCCAGAACTTACGGCGAAGCCCTCTATGAGCTGGCACTGGAGGAAGGTCTGACCGCCCAGCTGCAGGAGCAGCTGGCGGCGGTGGCCGCCATTCTGCGGGAGAATCCCCAGTATGTGCGGCTTCTGAGCCTGCCGTCCCTGCCCAAGGCCGAGCGCTGCGCCGCGCTGGACGAGAGCTTCGGCCCCCAGGTCCACCCGTATCTTCTCAACTTTATGAAGATTCTCACGGAAAACGGCACCATCCGCCAGCTGCCCGGCTGCGAGGAGGCCTACCGCCGCCGTTTCAATGAGGACAACGGTATCCTGGAAGTCACCGCCGTTACGGCTGTGGCCCTGCAGGAGGACCTGAAAGAAAAGCTCCAGGCCGCGCTGGAGCGCCGCACCGGCAAAACCATCCATCTGACCACACGGGTGGACGAAAGCCTGCTGGGCGGCGTGCGGCTGGAAACCGAGGGCCTGCGCCTGGACGGTACCGTTCGCAACCGTCTGGACGAGCTCCAGGCTCTGCTCCGGGGCGCCGCCCTGTAATTGTATGGAGGCAACACCGCACAGCGGTATTGCCTGAGAACGCTACAATCCGGCAGTGGCGCTGCCGGTGAGAAAGTAGGTAGATCATGGAACTGAGACCGGAAGAAATTACCAAAATTATCAAGGCACAGATCAAGAACTATGCCTGTCAGATCGACGCCAGCGAGACCGGTACGGTCATCCTGGTGGGCGACGGCATTGCCCGGGCCTCCGGCCTGGAGAAGTGCATGATGAACGAGCTCATCGAGTTCCCCGGCGGCCAGTACGGCATGGCCCAGAACCTGGAGGAGGATTCGGTGTCCATCGTCATCCTGGGCAACGATGCCGGTATCCGCGAGGGTGACACCGTCAAGCGTACGGGCCGCGTCGTGTCTGTGCCTGTGGGCGAAGCCCTCATCGGCCGCGTCGTGGACGCCCTGGGCAACCCCATCGACGGCAAGGGCGACATTGAAGCCGCCGAGTTCCGTCCCATCGAAGAGCCCGCCCCCGGCATCATCGAGCGCAAGCACGTTTCCGTGCCGCTCCAGACGGGCATCAAGGCCATCGACTCGATGATTCCCATCGGCCGCGGCCAGCGTGAGCTCATCATCGGCGACCGTCAGACCGGTAAGTCGACCATCGCCACCGATACCATCATCAACCAGAAGGGCAAGAACTGCCTCTGCATCTATGTGGCCATCGGCCAGAAGCGGTCCACCGTGGCCGCAGTCGTGGACACCCTGGAGGCCGCCGGCGCCATGGATTACACCATTGTCGTCAGCGCCAGTGCTTCGGAGCTGTCCCCCATGCAGTATATCGCCCCCTATGCCGGCTGCACCATGGGTGAATACTTCATGTACCAGGGCAAGGACGTGCTGATCATCTACGATGACCTCAGTAAGCACGCTGTGGCTTACCGTGCCATCTCCCTGCTGATCCGCCGCCCGCCCGGACGTGAAGCCTACCCCGGCGACGTCTTCTATCTGCACTCCCGTCTGCTGGAGCGCGCAGCCCGTCTGGACGACGCCCACGGCGGCGGCTCCCTGACGGCTCTGCCCATCATCGAGACCCAGGCCGGCGACGTGTCCGCCTATATCCCCACCAACGTCATCTCCATCACCGACGGCCAGATATTCCTGGAGACCGAGCTGTTCCACGCCGGCGTTATGCCCGCCGTCAACCCCGGTATCTCCGTGTCCCGTGTCGGCGGCGACGCCCAGATCAAGGCCATGAAGCAGGTGGCCGGCTCCCTGAAGCTGCTGTACTCCCAGTACCGCGAGCTCCAGAGCTTCGCCCAGTTCGGTTCCGATCTGGACCAGGATACCAAGGACCGTCTGGCCCAGGGCGAACGCATCGTGGAGGTGCTGAAGCAGAAGAACGGCGAACCGGTGGAGGTTGCCCATCAGGTGTGCATCTTCTACGCCGTCACCCACGGATTCCTCAAGGACGTGGCCGTTGCCGATGTCCATGAGTTTGAGGTGGGTCTCTATGAGTATATGGACGCCAACGGCGCCGGTGTGCTCCAGGCCATCCGGGATACCGGCAAGCTGGCCCCCGAGACCGAGGAGGAGCTGAAGAAGGCTCTGACCAACTATACGCAGCAATTTCTCAAGAGCAAGTAAGGAGGAGTGAGACATGGCCGGAGTATCCATGAAGGATATCAAGCTGCGGATTCGCAGCATGGAGAGCACCAAGCAGATCACCAAGGCCATGGAGATGGTGGCTTCCTCCAAGCTGCGCCGCGCGCAGGAACGGGTGCTCACCAGCCGTCCTTACTTTGAAGCGCTCTACGAGACCGTTACCGGCATCGCCGCCGAAAACTGGGACTTCTCCTCGCCCTATGTCCAGGTGCGGGAGGAGGGCCCGGTCTGTGAAATTGTCATCGCCGGTGACCGCGGTCTGGCCGGCGGTTACAACCACAACGTCATCAAGCTGGCCCAGGAGGATGTCAAGGGCAAAGACGCCGCCATCCTGCCCGTGGGCAAGAAGGCCCTGGAGTATTTCCGCAGCCACGGCCACACGGTGATTTCCGACGCCTATGCAGAGGCCGCCGGTCTCACCAGCGGCGACTGCTTCTCCCTGGCCAAGGCCATCTGCGACGGCTACCGGGAGGGCAAATATTCCGCCGTTCGGCTGGTGTATACCAGCTTCGTGTCGGTGCTGACCCAGACGCCCTATGTGCTGCCCCTGCTGCCTCTGCCTGCACCGGAAAAGCACGAAAAGGCACGGGAGCTGACCCTGTACGATCCCAGCAGCGAAAGCGTGTTCAACGCCATCGTGCCGGAGTACCTGGGCGGCCTGATTTACGGCGCCCTCTGCGAGTCTGTGGCCAGTGAGCTGGGCGCCCGCCGCACCGCCATGGACGCCGCCACCAAGAACGCGGAGGAAATGATCGACGATTTGAGCCTCAAGTACAACCGTGCCCGCCAGGGTGCCATCACCCAGGAGATCACGGAAATCGTCGCCGGCGCCGACGCGTGAGTTTGTCAAAACGTGTTTTGACAAACTCACGGCGAACATGCAACTTTTTGAAGTTGCATGTTCGGTCTATTGAAATCCGTGCAGGGGACTTTTTGTCCCCCGCACACACCCCCTGCTGCTCTGTCGCGGCAGCTTTGTGGGGACTTTGGCAGTCTGAGGTGCTGACGCCTAGCCTGTCACCGCAGAAACGCAAACAAAGGAGTTGACTTCATTGGCCAATCAGCATACTGGGACCGTGGCGCAGATCCTCGGCCCCGTTCTGGATATCCGCTTTGCGGATGGCCAGCTTCCCAATCTGCTCAACGCCATCGAAATCCGCCAGGGCGACAAGACCCTGGTCTGTGAAGTGGCCCAGCACATCGGCGACAACGTCGCCCGCTGCATCGCCATGGGTTCCACCGACGGCCTCCAGAGAGGCATCGACGCCGTAGACACCGGTTCCCCCATCACCGTCCCCGTGGGCGAGGGCTGCCTGGGCCGCGTCTTCAACCTGCTGGGCGAGCCCGTGGACAACAAGCCCGCCCCCAAGACCGAGGAGCGTTGGCCCATCCACCGCAATGCCCCCTCCTATGAGGAGCAGAGCGGCGCTACGGAGATTTTCGAGACCGGCATCAAGGTCGTCGACCTGATCTGCCCCTACGCCAAGGGCGGCAAGATCGGCCTGTTCGGCGGCGCCGGTGTCGGCAAGACCGTTCTGATCATGGAGTTTATCCGCAACATCGCCAAGGAGCACGGCGGTCTGTCCGTCTTCGCCGGTGTCGGCGAGCGTACCCGTGAGGGCAACGACCTGTACGGCGAAATGACCGAGTCCGGCGTTCTGGAGAAGACCGCCCTGGTCTACGGCCAGATGAACGAGCCGCCAGGAGCCCGTATGCGCGTGGCTCTGTCCGGCCTGACCATGGCCGAGTACTTCCGTGATGTGCGCCATCAGGACGTGCTGCTGTTCATCGATAACATCTTCCGTTTCACCCAGGCCGGTTCTGAGGTGTCGGCGCTGCTGGGCCGTATGCCCTCCGCCGTCGGCTACCAGCCCACCCTGGCTACGGAAATGGGCG
The DNA here is from genome assembly GCA_944385365.1 of uncultured Oscillospiraceae bacterium. Classification (GTDB taxonomy): domain Bacteria; phylum Bacillota; class Clostridia; order Oscillospirales; family Oscillospiraceae; genus Avoscillospira_A. The sequence continues at coordinate 23,287 of CALWWW010000016.1, forward strand.
CCCTCCAGGAGCGTATCACCTCTACCAAGAAGGGCTCCATCACCTCCATCCAGGCCGTCTACGTCCCCGCCGACGACCTGACTGACCCGGCCCCTGCCACCACCTTTGCCCACCTGGATGCCACCACGGTTCTGGACCGTGCCATCGCCTCCCTGGGCATCTATCCCGCGGTGGACCCCCTGGCTTCCAGCAGCCGGATTCTGACGCCGGAGATCGTGGGCCAGGAGCACTACGATGTGGCCCGTGCCGTCCAGCGGATTTTGCAGCGCTACAAGGAGCTCCAGGACATCATCGCCATCATGGGTATGGATGAACTGTCCGAGGCCGATAAGCTGACGGTTTCCCGCGCCAGAAAGGTGCAGCGCTTCCTGTCGCAGCCCTTCTCCGTGGCCGAGCAGTTCACCGGCTATCAGGGCAAGTATGTGCCCCTCAATGAGACCATCCGCGGCTTTAAGGAGATCATCGAGGGCCGCCACGACGATATTCCGGAATCGGCCTTCCTGTTTGCCGGCTCCATCGACGAAGTGGTCGCCAAGGCGAAAAAGGGTGAATAAGTATGAACGCCTACCATCTGCAAATCGTCACGCCGGACGGTCTGCGCTTTGACGGAGAGGCCCAGAGCCTGTTGGTGCGCACCACCACCGGTGATGTGGGCATCCGCGCCCGCCACGCCAACTATGTGGCGCCGCTGGGCATGGGCGTTGCCCGCGTGACCATCGACGGTCAGGAGCGCCGCGGCGCTTGTGTCGGCGGTATGGTATCGGTGCTCAAAGGCGAGGTGCGGCTGTTGGCCACCAGCTTTGAGTGGGCCGAGGACATTGACGTGGAACGGGCCAAGGCCGCCGAGGCCAACGCCCGCGCCATTCTGGACCATCCCGACCAGCATGACGCCGAGACGCTGGAACTGGCCGAAGGCCGTCTGCGCCGGGCGTTGATCCGCCAGAGCGCGGCGGAAAAGCCCCAATAAGGTTTGACAAAGGAGTGCTGCATCCGCAGTACTCCTTTTGTGCTGTTTCTGGCACCGGCTCACCAACAGGAATCGACCCACGACAGAGTATGTAGGGCGGGACCTGTGTGTCCCGCCGCCGGAAGGCACTTGCTGATTTCCACAGGCCGATTGATTCCACCCTGTAGGGCGGGGGCTTGCCCCCGCCGCCGGGATGTACCATCAACCATCCGGGGCTGGTATCCCTGACGGCCCCGGATGGCAATGCAATATGGGCGCGTCAAGGATGCCGCGCCCTACGGTGGGGGATACAAAAAAGGCCGCCGTCCGCCACCCGCGATGGGGTGGGGACGGCGGCCTTACGGCTGACGCCGTGGGGATTGCGCCATCTGCGGATGGCGCTTTGGGACGATGGGGGATTTCGCGCCGTGCGCGGCGCGGGTATTTCGCCCGCTGCGGCGGGCGGGTGTTTCGCTGGCTGCGGCCAGCGGGTGTTTCGCCCGTTGCGACGGGCGACCGGGGGCGCTGCCCCCTGGACCCCTGCAACTTTTTGAAAAAAGTTGACAAAAACTTTGTTTTTGGGGCGTTACAGGTAGGGCCACAAATCCCGTTGAAGCCGTTGTTCGGCGGCAATCAAATCCGTGGCCACGGTCCGGGCCTCCTGGGCCGCCTGGGGGTATCGGTTACAATACTTATGCAGGGACTTGATGCCCATACTGCACCCGTCGGCCAACAGGTCCGCCACCGACTGATCCCCCGGCTGCAGCGTCAGTTTTACGGTGGTTTTAAGACTGCTCATGCCCTTAGCCACGGCGCTGGGCGCTTTGGGCCGTCCCTCAAACCGGTGGAGCAGATCGTGGGTTTGCCGCCACAAAATTTGATGGTCCTCCTTGCATCGGTGCAGCTGGCGGCGCAGCTGGGGGCTTTCCACCGACGGCAGCACCTCGTCGATGGCGTGCAGCGCCATCTGGATGCCGGAATCACATTCGCCCAACAGCTTGCGGGTATCGTCCTGAATCATGGTAAGTACCTCCTGTGTCCGTTTGGGATAAGGATGCACCGTTTTGCCGCAAACTATAAGGGCAATGGTCCATTAACCGAAGACTTTTTTGACCTGCTGGGCAAACCGCTGTCCGAAAATCTTCATCAGGGCCGCGCCCTCGGTCTCCTGGTCCCGCAGGCACACGGGGCCCAGATGGATGAAGGGCTGACCGTAGGCGCCGCCGCCGGAATAGACCATGGCGCCCTGGACCATCAGATGGGTCAGGATATGTTCCACAGCCACCACCGGGCCGCCCACGGCAAAATTGGCCGTGGCAAAGGCGCCGCACAGCTTGCCCGCCACCTTGCAGGGGCAGACGTCCAGCCACTGCTTGACCTGCCAGGCTTCCCCGGCGTAATAGTCCGGCGTGCCCACCAAAACGCCGTCGGCGCTGTTGACAAACTCCACGGCTTCGGTGTTTTCCTTGGTCACATCGGTGATGGACAGGCAGCGGACTTCACAGCCGGGCTCCTGCTCCAGAATGCCGGCGGCAATGGCTTCGGCCATGGACTTGGTGCGGCCCGTGGCGGAGAAATAACAAATGGCGATCTTCATGGTATGGTGCTCCTTTGCTTTGAGATGGTTCCATTATAGCACCATTCCACCCCCGCCGTCAAAAGCAACCATAGGCCGCGCCCGGTTCCAGGGTTCCATTGTGGATCAGGGCCAGCTCCGACACGGTGCAGAATTGATAGCCCTGGGCTTCCAGCTGGTCAATGGCCAGCAGTACCCCCTGCACCGAACTGTCGTGGAGATCGTGGAGCAGCACAATGCTGCCGTCTTCCACCGTTTCCACAATCCGCTGTGCAACCGTCTGCGGATTGTCACAGCACCAGTCCATGGTGTCCACATTCCAAAGGATGATGGGCAGCCCCAGTTCTGCCGCCGTCTCCCGTACCGTATCGCTGAGCAATCCCCCCGGCGGCCGCAACACCGTGGGCCGCTGTCCCGTCAGGGCCGCGATTCGGTCCGCCGTCGTTGTGATTTCTTCCAGAACTTCATCCCGCGGCAGGTCATTGAGGTAACAGTGGGAGTAGCCATGGACCCCCAGCTCATGGCCGTTTTCCGCAATTTGTTCCACAAGCTGTGGAGCGTTTTCCATGCGGTAGCCGCAGAGAAAGAAGGTGGCCGACACATACCGTTCCGCCAGCCCCGCCAACAGCCGTTCCGTGACGCCGGGCGTGGGCCCGTCGTCAAAGGTCAGCGCCACAAATTTTTCCGGCCCCTTCTGGGCCTGGACCGGTCCCAGCAGCACACAGGCCGCCGTCACCGCCCACAGCCACCGGCTGCATTTCATACCATCGCCCCCCTGTGGACATAGTATGTGCCGAAAGAACATTTGACGGCCATAGAAATTTGCAGTAAAATAAGATGGATTATGGAAAGGGGGGAAGAACATGGTTCGTACCTTGTGTCCCGTCTGCGGACAGCCGCTGACGATGGAAAAACCGGCCTGGCACTGTGACGCCGGTCACAGCTTCGATGTGGCAAGACAGGGTTATGTAAACTTGCTGACCGTGGACCGGAAGCACTCCAAACAGCCGGGCGATTCCACAGCCCAGGTGGAGGCCCGCCGGGCCTTTCTCAGCGCGGGCTATTACGCGCCCATGGCGGCGCGGCTGGCGGAGATTGTGGCAGGGGAGCGGCCCCGGACCATCCTCGACGCCGGTTGCGGCGAGGGATACTATTTGACGGAATTGGGCAAAGCATTGCCGGAGACGGACCGGTGGGGCATCGATATTTCCCGGGAAGCCGTCCGCCGTGCGGCGGGCCGGGATAAGCAGGCCCATTGGCTCACGGCCACGGCGGCCCATCTGCCCTTTGCAGACGGCAGCTTTGACTGTGTTCTCTCCCTGTTCGCCCTGACGGCGGAGGAGGAATTTCACCGGGTGCTGCGGCCCGGCGGCCTGTTTTTGCAGGTGGTGGCGGGGCCGGACCATCTGCGGGGCCTGCGGACTATCATCTATGACACGGTGGCCGAAAAGGAAAAAGAGCGGTCCCGCCCCTTGCAGGGCTTTGTGCTGGAACGGTCGGAAACGGTGGAATTTTCCTTTACCCTGACGGAAAACAGCCGGGTTCTGGAATTGCTCGCCATGACGCCCCATTTTATGCGGATTTCCAAGGCCGGAGCCGACCGGGCCAGGGCGGCGGAAGGGCTGACCGACACCTTCCAGGCGGTGTGCAACGGCTACCGCGCCATTTGAACACAAGAAGGAGAAACGTATGCTGGATAAGCTGAAGCTGGTGGAAGAAAAGTACATGGAGATGGAGGAACGCTCCGCCCAGCCGGACTTCTACAGCGACCCCAAGGCGGCGGCCAAGCTGCTGAAGGAGCAGAGAGATTTGGAGCCGGTGGTGGAAGCCTACCGGGCCTACCGCAAGACCCAACAGGAGCTCCACGATCTGCGGGAGATGTTGGACGGTTCCCTGGAGCCGGACATGCGGGACCTGTGCCAGGAGGAGTTCACCCAGGCCAAAAAGGATTTGGAAGCGCTGGAACAGCAGCTGAAAATCCTGCTGCTGCCCAAGGACCCCAACGACGATAAAAACGTCATTCTGGAAATCCGCGGCGGCGTGGGCGGCGAGGAAAGCGCCCTGTTTGCCCACTCCCTGTTCCGGATGTATCAGATGTACGCTGCGTCCAAGGGCTGGACCATGGAGATTCTCAACTACAACGAGACGGAGCTGGGCGGCGTCAAGGAGGCCGACTGCATCATCAACGGCAGCGGCGCCTATTCCCGCCTGAAATTTGAAAGCGGCGTTCACCGGGTCCAGCGGGTGCCGGAGACCGAATCCGGCGGCCGCGTCCACACCTCCACGGCCACCGTGGCCGTGCTGCCGGAGATGGAAGAGGTAGACGTGGAAATCCGCCCCGAGGACATTGAAATGCAGGTGTTCCGGTCCTCCGGCGCCGGCGGCCAGCACATCAATAAGACCTCCTCGGCGGTGCGCCTGATTCACAAGCCGTCGGGCATTGTGGTGGCCTGCCAGGAGGAGCGCAGCCAGGTCCAGAACCGGGAAAAGTGCATGAAAATGCTGGCGTCCAAGCTGTATGAAATCGAACAGACCCGCATTGAGACGGAGCATTCGGACCAGCGCCGTTCCCAGGTGGGCACCGGTATGCGCAATGAGCGCATCCGCACCTATAACTTCCCCCAGGGCCGGGTGACGGACCACCGAATTGGCCTGACCCTCTACAAGATCGACGCCTTTATGGACGGCGATCTCGATGAACTAATCGACGCGCTAGTGACGGCGGATCAGGCCGAAAAGCTCCAGCGCAGCGAGAAAGCGTGAGACCATGGAAACACTGTTTTTACCGGCCCAGGACCCGCAGACAGCGGCAAAAGCCGCGGAAATTCTCAAAAACGGCGGTCTGGTGGCCCTGCCTACGGAGACCGTTTACGGTCTGGGGGCCAACGGCCTGGACGGCGACGCCGTCCTGAAAATCTTCGAGGCCAAGGGCCGCCCCCAGGATAACCCGCTGATTCTCCATGTGGCCCAGCCGGAGGATATCCGGGAGATCTGCGACCCCATTCCCGAAACCGCCTGGCGTCTGGCGGAACGGTTCTGGCCCGGCCCGCTGACCATGGTGCTGCCCTGCCGCCCGTCGGTGCCCAGACGCACCACGGCGGGGCTGGACACGGTGGCGGTCCGCTGCCCGCGAACGCCCATCACTCGGGAAATCATCCGGCTGTCCGGCGTGCCCATTGCGGCCCCGTCGGCCAACCGGTCCGGCAAGCCCAGCACCACCACGGCGGACCATGTGCGCCACGATATGGAGGGCCGTATCGACGCCATTGTGGACGGCGGCCCCTGCGACGTGGGCGTGGAGTCCACCATTGTCGATCTGACCGGCCCCGTGGCCCGGCTCCTGCGGCCCGGCGGCGTCACGCCGGAGGAACTGCGGGAGGTGGTGGGGGAACTGATCGTCGATAAGGCCGTCACCTCGCAAATTGACAAGGATGCCGTGGTCCGGGCCCCCGGTATGAAATATAAGCACTACGCCCCCCAGGGCGAGGTGAAAATCATTGCCGGGCCCAGAGAAAAGGCCGCGGCTTACATCCGCCGTCACTTCCAGGACGGCGACGCCGTTTTGTGCTTCGAGGAGGAGCTGCCCCTCTACGAGGGATGCAACCCCACGGCCTACGGCAAGGAATCCGATACGGCCACCCTGGCCCATGGCCTGTTTGCGGCCCTGCGGGATTTGGACCGGGCCGATATCCGGGTGATTTTCGCCCGCTGCCCCGAGGGCGGCGGCGTGGCCTATGCGGTTCAGAACCGGCTGCGGAAGGCCGCGGGCTTCCAGATTGTCACGGAGGACCAGCTATGAAGGTGCTGGGTATCACCGGCGGCACTGGCTGCGGCAAGACGACGCTGCTGCATCAGGTGGAAGCTCTGGGCGGCTGCGTCATTGACTGTGACGAGGTCTACCACCAGCTGCTGGAGACGGACCACGACTTGCTGGCCGCCATTGACCACGCCTTTCCCGGCGTGGTACAGGATGGCGTATTGCAGCGCAAAAAACTGGGCAAAGTGGTCTTTGGAGACGAAGCCGCGTTGCAGCGGCTCAACGCTTTGGTCCATCCCTTTATCATCCGGGCCGTGGAGCGGCAGCTGGAACAGGCCCGACAGGACGGCCGCCCGCTGGCGGCCATCGACGCTGTGGGCCTGGTGGAAAGCGGCTTAGGCCAGCTGTGCGACGGTACCGTGGCCGTAACGGCCCCGGCGGAAGACCGGGTGCGGCGGCTCATGGTCCGGGAGGGCATCGACGAGGACTACGCCCGGCTGCGCATTGCCGCCCAAAAATCCGATTCGGAATTTGCTGCCCAATGTACGTGGCAGATTCACAATAATTACGCCACTGCCGCGGACTTTTCGATGGTCTGCGGCCGGTGGCTCCACCAATGGTTAGGAGGAACTATAATGTCTGAAATGGACTGGAAAGCTGTCCGCGAGACGCTGCTGCACAACCCCAAGCAGGCCCGTCTTGACGACAAGGACAAAGAGGAACTGAACGTCTACTGCAAGGACTACATGCAATTCATGGACCGGGCCAAGACGGAGCGGGAAGCCGTGGAAGTGGCCGTGGAGGCCGCCCGTGCCGCCGGTTTCGTGGAGTTCAACCCGGAGATGCAGCTGCGTCCCGGCGATAAGGTCTACTGCGTCAACCGCAAAAAGGCCGTGTCCTTTGTGGTCATCGGCAAGAAGCCCCTGGATAAGGGTACCCGCATGGTCATCGCCCATACGGATTCCCCCCGTCTGGACCTGAAGCCCGTGCCCCTGTATGAGGAGGGCGAAATCGCCTACTTCAAGACCCATTACTATGGCGGTATCAAGAAGTACCAGTGGCCCACGGTGCCCCTGGCCCTCCACGGCATCCTGGCCCTCACCGACGGCAGCGTGCTGAAGGTCAACATCGGCGAGGACGACAACGACCCCGTGTTCTGCGTGTCCGACCTGCTGGTCCACCTGTCCGGCGAGCAGATGAAGAAGACCCTCAGCGAGGGCATCACCGGCGAGCAGCTCAACGTGATTCTGGGCACCCGTCCCCTGGACGATGACGACGGCGACAGCAACCGCATCAAGCTGGCTATTATGATGCTGCTCCATGACAAGTACGGCATCACCGAGGAGGATTTCCTGTCTGCCGAGCTGACCATGGTCCCGGCCCTCAAGGCCAGAGAGGTGGGTCTGGACCGGAGCTTGATCGGCGCTTACGGCCACGACGACCGGGTGTGCGCCTATGCCGGTTTCTATCCCATGCTGCATATGCAGGAGGTTCCCGAGCATACGTCCATCTGCATTTTCGCCGATAAGGAGGAAATCGGTTCCGAGGGCGTCACCGGCATTCAGTCTCAGGACTTTGAAACCATGATGGAGGACCTGTGCGCCTGCCAGAAGGTCAGCGTCCGCCGCTGCCTGGGCAACTCCATCTGCTTCTCCGCCGATGTGACGGCGGCTTACGACCCCAGCTTCTCCGAGGTCTTCGACCGCCGCAACTCCGCCATGCTGAACCATGGTATTGCCCTGTGCAAGTACACCGGCTCCCGCGGCAAGGCCGGCGCGTCCGATGCCGCCGGTGAGGTCATGGCCCGGTTCCGCCGCGCGTTCCAGCGGGGCGGCGTGGCCTGGCAGGTCTGCGAGATGGGCAAGGTGGACGCCGGCGGCGGCGGCACCGTGGCCAAGTATATGGCTGCCCGGAATATTGATACCCTGGACGCCGGTGTGCCGGTGCTGTCCATGCACGCTCCCTGGGAGCTGATCTCCAAGGTGGATTGCTTTATGACCATGAAGGCTTGCCGCGTGTTCTATAACATGGACTGATCCTTTGCAACAAAAAGAACCAACCGCTTCGGCGGTTGGTTCTTTTTGTTAACGGTGCTTTTTACGGCGGTCATTGGCCGGGTTCCGGCTGGGCCGTTTGGCCTTGGGCGGGCCCACCCGTCCGTCCCGTTTGGCTTTGGGCGGCTGCTTACCGGTCTGGGCCTGCTTCGGCTTCCGGGCCACCGCTTCACCGGCTCTGGGCCGAATCAGACAATGCTTATCAAATCCAATCAAGTCCGTCCGTCCCGCCTTGGTCAACGCCTCATGGACCAACGCGTAATTTTTCGGGTTCCGGTACTGAATCAACGCCCGCTGCATGGCCTTTTCATGGGGATTGGTGGGCACATACACCGGTTCCATGGTTCGGGGGTCCAGCCCCGTATAATACATGACCGTGGACAGGGTAGAGGGGGTGGGGTAGAAATCCTGGACCTGCTCCGGCATATACCCCAGGTCCCGCAGATATTCCGCCAGCGTCACGGCCTCTTTCAGCGTGGAACCGGGATGGGAGGACATGAGGTAGGGGACCACATATTGTTTCAGCCCGTACTGCTCATTGAGCCGCTTGTATTTCTCCAAAAACTGGTCATACACGGCCCGGCGGGGCTTGCCCATTTTATCCAGCACCGCGTCGGCCACATGCTCCGGGGCCACTTTCAGCTGGCCGGAAACGTGGTAGCGGACCAGTTCCTTAAAGAATACGTCGCTTTCGTCGGCCAGCATATAGTCGAAGCGGATGCCGGAACGGATGAAGACCTTCTTCACATTGGGCAGGTTCCGCAGCTCCCGCAGGAGCTTCAGATAATCCCGATGATCGGCAATGAGATTCTTGCAGGGCTTGGGGAACAGACACTGTTTTGTGGGACAGACACCGGATTTCAGCTGCTTTTTACAGGCGGGCTGCCGGAAATTGGCCGTAGGGCCGCCTACATCGTGAATGTAACCCTTGAAATCCGGTTCCCAGGTCATCTGACGGGCTTCGGCCAGAATGGACTCATGGCTTCGCGTCTGAATGATTCTGCCCTGATGGAACGTCAGGGCGCAGAAGCTGCACCCGCCGAAGCAGCCGCGGCAGGACACCAGACTGAACCGCACTTCCTCAATGGCGGGAACGCCGCCGGCCTTTTCATAGGAGGGGTGATAGGTGCGCATGTAGGGCAGACCGTAGACCCGGTCCATCTCCCGCTGGGAAAGGGGCTTCTGGGGCGGATTCTGCACCACAAATTCTTTCGGGCCGTAGGGCTCAATCAATGCCTTGCCGGAAAAGGGGTCCGTGTTGCAATACTGGGTATAGAAACTCTCGGCATACTTCCGCTTGTTTTTGCAGAGTTCTTCATAAGAGGGCAGAACCTTGTGGGGTACCGGCACCGTGGGTTCCGTGGAACGGTATACAGTGCCGTCCACAAAGGTGATATCTCTGGGCTGGAGACCGCTGTTGAGGGCTTCCGCCACCTCCACAATAGACCGCTCGCCCATGCCGTACAGCAGCAAATCCGCCTGGGAATCCAGCAAAATGGAGCGTTTCAGCTTGTCGGACCAGTAATCGTAATGGGCCAGACGGCGCAGACTGGCTTCGATGCCGCCGATGATGATGGGAATGTCGTGATAGACCCGGCGAATCAGATTGCAATAGACCACCGTGGCGTAGTCGGGCCGTTTGCCCATGACGCCGCCGGGGGTAAAGGCGTCGTTTTTGCGGCGCTTCTTGGAGACGGCGTAATGGTTGACCATGGAATCCATATTGCCGCCGGTGACGAGGAACCCCAGGCGGGGACGGCCCAGGGCCGTGATGGACTGGGGGTTCTTCCAGTCGGGCTGGGACAGAATGCCGACTTTATAGCCGTTGGCTTCCAGAACCCGGCTGATGATGGCGTGGCCGAAGGACGGATGATCCACATAGGCATCGCCGATGATATAGACAAAATCGCATTGCTCCCAGCCGCGGGCCTTCATGCCGGCCTTGGAAATGGGCAAAAATTCACGCATGATGATTCCTCCTGTATTCGTACCTCTCAGTATAACAAAGAAACGGAGGGAATAAAAGAGGGAAGTGGCGGAAAAACCGACAAGAAAAAGCTTTTACTCAATTTTTTCTCGAAAAAATTGCGGGGTCCAGGGGCAGCGCCCCGGTCGCCCGCCGCAGCGGGCGAAATACCCGCTGGCCGCAGCCAGCGAAACTCCCGCGCCGCGCACGGCGCGAAATCCCCAATCGTCCCAAAGCGCCATCCGCAGATGGCGCAATTCCCGGCAAAGCCGAAGGCCGCCGTCCCCACCCCATTGTGGGTGGTGGGCGGCGGCCTTTTGGTACACCCCACCGTAGGGCGCGGCATCCTTGACGCGCCCAATCCGCGGTCCATCCGGGGCCGTCAGGGATGCCGGCCCCTACGCGGTGGTGGCTGGCAGTGCGGCACAGCGGCGGGGGCAAGCCCCTGCCCTACGCGGTGGTGGAGTAGAGCGACGTTCGTGCAGGAGGATACACCACAAGAAAAGGGGAGCGCTGCTCCTTGCAGCGCTCCCCAAAGTAAAATATGCAATTAGTGGCAGGAGCCGTGGCCGCACTGGTGGCCTTCGCCGTGGTGATGACCGCACTGACGGCCCTCGCCATGATGATTGCAGGTAATGTCGGGCTGGTACTGGAGGGTTCCGGCCAGCAGGGCTTCCACCGCCGCGTCGGCGTCGCCGGTGACACCGCCGTACAGCTTGATGCCCGCTTCGGCCAGGGCCATCTGTGCGCCGCCGCCGATGCCGCCGCAGATGAGGGTATCCACCTGATGGCCGCCCAGGAAACCCGCCAAAGCGCCGTGGCCGCTGCCGTTGGTGTCCACCACCTGGGCGTCGGTGACCTTGCCGTCCTCCACGGTGTAGACCTTGAACTGCTTGCTGTGGCCAAAATGCTGATAGACCTGACCGTTTTCATAGGTGACTGCGATTTTCATATGGGACGTCTCCTTGTCATTTAATTTGGCAACCTGTGCCGGAACGGGGCAGCCGGTACAGCCCGCGCCGCCGCAAACCCGATAACTGCCGCCCTCAATGCGCAGCTCCAGCCCATCCACAACGCACCGGGCCAGCTTTTCCCGGGCGCTGTTGTAGATGCTCTGGGCCGTGGTGCGGGCCACATTCATGCGGGCGGCACAGTCCTCCTGGCTCAGACCCTCCAGATCAATCTGGCGGATGGCCTCCAGCTCCTCCACGGTCATGATCTCCACGCCGTAGGGGCCATCGTCTAGGGGACCGAAGCGGCACGTCCCCGGCAGACGGCAGATGCGGCGGTCCTTTTTCGGTCTGGCCATTGGCTGCCTCCATTTCTGGCATATGCCGTTTATTTACCCCTATTATACCGCGCCGCCGGGAAAAGTCAAGGCGGGACGGGGAACAAATTTTTTTACATTGTGTCGGAATCAACATTTTACAAATGTGCAGATTCCTTAAATTTCGACAGGGGAATTTGGAAGATATCCATAAAAAATATTGGCTGTGACGGGATTTTACAAAAAATCCGCCGGATTTGGATTTAACATAGATTTGATTTTACACTTCTTTCGTATTTTACAAAGGATTTGTATCATCATATCTGTAAGTTGCCTCGCCAAGGGCGAGAACACCGCAAAACAAAAGGAGATATGTCACAATGAAAAAGTTCGTCTGCCTGGCTCTGTCCCTGATGACGGTCCTGGCCATGTTCACCGGCTGCGGCTCCAAGACCGACACCCCCGCCGCCACCACTGAGGATACCGCCAATCAGGACACCGCTTCCCAGGATACCGCTGCGGAAGATGCTGCCGCCGAGGACAACGCTGCCGAGGAGACCAACGGCGCTGCGGAAAGCCTGTCCGGCACCGTCAACACCGACGGCTCCACTTCCATGAATGAGATGATGCTCATTATGATGGAAGTTTTCGAGGAGCTGAACCCCGACGTTACCGTGAACTACTCCGGTACCGGTTCCGGCGCCGGCATTGAGGCTGTTTTGAATGAGACCGTGGACATCGGCCTGGCTTCCCGCGCCCTGAAGGACGAGGAAAAGTCCAACGGCGCTGTGGAGCACATTGTGGCTCTGGACGGCGTGGCCGTGGTGGTCAACCCCGAGAACACCGTCGCTGACCTGACCGTGGACCAGATCGCCCAGATCTACAAGGGCGAGGTCACCAACTGGAGCGAGCTGGGCGGCGCCGATCAGGAGATCGCCGTTCTGGGCCGTGAGGACGGTTCCGGCACCCGCAGCGCCTTCGAGGAGATCGTGGGCGTGGACGGCGAGTGCAAGTACACCAACGAGTATTCTTCCACCGGCGACGTCATCGGCCAGGTTGCTTCCAACCCCGGCGCCATCGGCTATGCCTCCCTGTCCGCTGTCGATGAGACCGTGACCGCTGTGAAGGTGGACGGCGTGGCTCCCTCCGAGGAGACCGTCAAGGACGGCAGCTACACCCTGCAGCGTCCCTTCGTCATGGTCACCAAGGACGGCGTGGAGCTGAGCGCCGCTGCCCAGGGCTTCCTGGACTTCGTTATGAGCGACGAGGCTGCCCAGTATATCACCATGGCCGGTGTGGTTGCTCCCTGACGCAAGCATCATACGATTCCCAACAGGTGCGGCCGGCCTACCGGCCGTGCCTGTTCGCCGCGATTCCAACAAACCGACAAACCGAAAGGCTGAACAAAACGTATGAAAGACGCCATGACCTATCCAAACCCCCAGCCCAAGCAGACGGCGGCCCGCTCGTTCCGTGCCGCCATCAAGCCCGCTGAGCGGATCATGCAGATTCTCTTTTTGATTTGCGGCCTGGTGGCCGTAGGCTTTGTGCTGATTATCAGCATTTATCTCATTATTTCCGGCATCCCCGCCATCCGGGAAGTGGGCCTGTTCAACTTCCTTTTTGGCACCACCTGGTCGGCCCAGAACGATCAATATGGTATCCTGGGCTTCATCCTGACTTCTATTTACGGTACCGCCGGGGCCATCGTCATCGGCGTGCCCATCGGCTTCTTTACCGCCGTATACCTCTCCAAAGTGGCCCCCCCCAAGGTGGCCGCCGTCATCCGTACCACGGTCAATCTGCTGGCCGGCATCCCCTCCGTCGTCTACGGCCTGGTGGGCATGTTCGTCCTGGTGCCGTGGATTCGGGAAACCTTCAACCTGGCCGCCGGTGACAGCCTGTTTGCCGCTATCATCGTGCTGGCGATTATGATTCTGCCTTCCATCATCTCTGTGTCGGAAACGGCCCTCAACGCCGTGCCCCAGGACTATGAGGCTGCCTCCCTGGCCCTGGGCGCGACGGAGCTGGAAACGTATTTCCGCGTCAGCGTCCCCGCGGCCAAGAGCGGCATTGCCGCCGCCGTGGTTCTGGGCATCGGCCGCGCCATCGGTGAAGCCATGGCCATCATCATGGTGGCCGGCAACGTGGCCAATATGCCGTCGCTGTTTTCCAGCGTCCGCTTCCTCACCACCGGCATCGCCATCGAGATGAATTACGCTTCTGTGGGAAGCCTTCAGAGAAACGCCCTGTACTCCATCGGTCTGGTGCTGTTCCTCTTCATTATGCTCATCAATGTACTGCTCAACACCCTGCTCAAGCGGGACAAGGAGGGTTAATCTGGTATGAATAAACTGTCGCCCTCCCGCCGGGCCTATGAAATTGTAACCCGGACCATGCTCTATGTCTGCACCGCCGTCACCTGCCTGCTGCTGGTGTTCCTCATCGGCTACATCCTCTATCAGGGCATACCCGGCATCAACTGGGAATTTCTGACCACGGAGCGCAGCATTCTCCGGGGCACCATCGGTATTTTCCCGGCCATCTGCAATACCCTGTATGTCATCGTCGCGTCCCTGATCATCGCCCTGCCCCTGGGCGTGGGCGCGGCCATCTACCTGACCGAATACGCCCGGAACCGCCGTCTGGTGGAGATCATCGAGTTCGCCACCGAGACCCTGGCCGGTATCCCCTCCATCATCTACGCCATGGTGGGCTCCATGGTGTTCTGTATCTCCCTGAATATGGGCAAAACCCTGCTGGCCGGTTCTCTGACCCTGGTGATCATGGTCCTGCCCACCATCATCCGGACCACCCAGGAAAGTCTCAAGACCGTGCCCCAGTCCTACCGGGAAGGCTCCCTGGGCCTGGGCAGCGGCAAATGGCACATGATCCGCACGGTGGTGCTGCCCAGCTCCATTGACGGCATTGTGACCGGCTGCATTCTGGCCGTGGGCCGTATCGTGGGTGAAAGCGCTGTCCTGATGTACACCGTCAGTATGGCCGTGGGTATGCAGGACTTCTCCACCATCGCCGGTATCATGAAGAGCTCCGGCGCAACCCTGACCGTGGCCCTGTACGTCTACGCCAAGGAAGAGGCCGAGTTCTCCGTGGCCTTTTCCATCGCCACCGTCCTGCTGGTGCTGACGGTGCTCATCAACTTCGCCGCCTCTCTGGCCGGTAAGAAGCTCAAGCCCGAAAATAAATAGGGCAGCGCCGCCCAATTTGCCTGCGGTTCGCAGCGGCGCTTTTGCTCCAACTGTGCAGTTTGAAAATTTTGAAATACATCCAGTATTCCGGCAATTTCCAAACTTTCATTTGAACCAAAATCACACGCTGCGCACACTTGCCAAATTGTGCGTTGCTGCCTCAAGGAGTATTGTTATGACTGACACGACCATTTTACGTTCGGAAAACCTGGACTTGTTCTACGGTGACCATCAGGCACTGAAGGGCATTACCATGTCCATTCCCGAGAAGAAGATCACCGCCCTTATCGGCCCTTCCGGCTGCGGCAAATCCACCTTTATGAAGACCATCAACCGCATGAATGACCTGGTGCCCGGCGTCAAGATTCAGGGACAGCTCCTGTACCGGGAACAGAACATCTATGGCAGCGACGTGGATGTGACCTGGCTGCGCAAGCGCATCGGCATGGTGTTCCAGAAGCCCAATCCCTTCCCCATGTCCATCTATGACAATGTGGCCTATGGTCCCCGGACCCACGGCGTCCGCAACAAGGCTAAGCTGGACGACATTGTGGAGCGGTCCCTCCGGGCCGCCGCCATCTGGGACGAGGTCAAGGACCGTCTGAAAAAGTCGGCCCTGGGCATGTCCGGCGGCCAGCAGCAGCGTCTGTGCATCGCCCGCGCCCTGGCCGTGGAGCCGGACGTCCTGCTGATGGACGAGGCCACCTCCGCATTGGACCCCATCTCCACCTCCAAGATCGAGGACCTTGCCGTGGAGCTGAAAAACGAGTATACTATCGTCATGGTCACCCACAATATGCAGCAGGCCGCCCGTATTTCCGATAAAACGGCATTTTTCCTGCTGGGTGAACTGGTGGAATTCGACGACACCGATACGCTCTTTTCCATGCCCAAGGACAAGCGTACCGAAGATTACATCACCGGGAGGTTCGGATAATGAGAAAGACATTCGACGAACAGCTGATGCAGCTGAACCGCGAAATGATCACCATGGGTTCCCTCTGCGAGAAGGTCATTGCCATGGCCGCCAAGTCCCTGCTGGAAGGGGACAAGGAGCTGGCCGCCAAGGTGGTCCACAGCGATTCCGAAATCGACCAGAAGGAACGGGAAATCGAGGCCATGTGCCTGAAACTCCTGTTACAGCAGCAGCCGGTGGCCCGGGACCTGCGCATTGTCTCTTCGGCTCTAAAAATGATCACCGACATGGAGCGCATCGGCGACCAGTCGGCCGATATCGCGGAGATTGTCACCGTGGCCGATCTCACCGCCTCCGACGATACCCTGCACATCGGCAATATGGCCCGCGCCGCCATCAAAATGGTCACCGGTGCCGTGGATGCCTTTGTCAGCCGGGATGTCCGGGCTGCTGTGGAGGTCATCAAGTATGACGACGTGGTGGACGACCTGTTCAACAAGGTCAAGCATGAGCTGCTGGAGATTCTGCGTACATCCACGGAGAAGGCGGAGTATGCCCTGGACCTGCTGATGATCGCCAAATACTTTGAGCGCATCGGCGACCATGCCACCAACATTGCCGAATGGGTGGTGTTCTCCATCACAGGCCGCCACGACGAGGAGGGTGCGGAATGATCTACTGCGTGGAGGATGACGCAGGCATCCGCAATATGGTGGTCTATACTCTGCGCTCCACGGGGTTCGAGGCCGAGGGCCTGCCCGACGGCGCGGCCTTCTTTGAAGCCATCAAAAAGAGCCGTCCCCAGCTGGTGCTGCTGGATATCATGCTGCCCGGCGAAGACGGTCTGACCATTCTCAAAAAGCTCCGGGACAACCCGGCCACGGCGGAAATCCCCGTGATTCTGGCCACGGCCAAGGGCAGCGAATACGACAAGGTCACGGGCCTGGATTTGGGGGCCGACGACTACCTGGCGAAGCCCTTCGGCATGATGGAAATGGTTTCCAGAGTCAAAGCCGTGCTCCGGCGCACCACCCCCCGGCAGGACCAGCAGGTGCTCCAGGCGGGGGCGCTGAGCCTGAATCTGGGGGAGCACCTTGTGACGGTGGACGGTCAGCGGGTGACGCTGACGCTGAAAGAATTTGAAGTCCTGCGGGTTATGATGGAGCATGTGGGCCAGGTATTTACCAGGGACCGGCTCCTGGGTGAGATCTGGGGATATGACTTTGACGGCGAGACCCGCACCGTGGACGTCCATATGCGGACCCTGCGGCAGAAGCTGGGCCGCTGCGGCGACTACATCGAAACGGTCCGCGGCGTAGGCTATCGACTGGAGGTGGAGCATCCGTGACGAAGCGCATTTTCCGTTCCATTTTCCTGGTGGCCCTGGTGATTCTCCTGGCGGGCACCGTGCTCATTATGAGCGTGCTCTATGGCTATTTCAACCAGCTCCAGCACAAGCAGCTGAAAACCCAGACGGATTTGGTGACCCACGCCGTGGAAAATGAGGGCGTGGACTATCTGAAACAGCTGAATGCACGGGAGTACCGCATCACCTGGATTGACGAGGACGGCACGGTGCGCTATGACACCGACGCCAACGCGTCCAAAATGGAAAACCATCTGGACCGGGAAGAGGTCCAGGAGGCCGTGACCTACGGCTACGGCGAGAGCGAGCACTATTCCGCCACGCTGCTGACCCGCATGATCTATACGGCGGAGCGGCTGGAGGACGATTCCATCATCCGCATGTCCACGGTCCAGTATTCCCTGGTCAGCTTCCTGCTGATGATGCTCCAACCGGCGGCGGTGATGCTGCTGGCCTCCTGTCTGCTGTCGGCGCTGCTGGCCAGCCGCCTGTCCAAGAAGATTGTGGAGCCCCTCAACAATCTGAATCTGGACGATCCCCTGTCCAATGAGACGTATGAAGAGGTCGCGCCGCTGCTGGGCCGCATTGAGCGGCAGCACCGGCAGATTGTGGACCAGCTGGCGGAATTGCAGCAGAAGCAGCATGAATTTGACGTGGTCACCGGTGCCATGAGCGAGGGTTTGGCGCTGCTGGGCGCTTCCGGTCAGATTCTCAGCATCAACCAGTCGGCGGCCCGGCTCCTGGGCACCGATCAGAATGCTGTGGGCCGGGATATCCTGACGGTGAACCGTTCCCAGGAAATCCAGGATGTGCTGTTCCGGGCCCGGTCCGGCCAGCATGCCCAATCCACGCTGCCCGACGGCGACAGCGAATACCAGCTGGTGGCCAGCCCGGTTCTATCCGACGGCCAGGTGTCCGGCATTGTCCTGCTGATCTTTGATATCACCGAGAAGAGCCATGCCGAGCAGCTGCGGCGGGAGTTCACGGCCAATGTGTCCCATGAGCTGAAAACGCCCCTGCACTCCATTTCCGGCTGTGCCGAAATCATCAAAAACGGCATTGTCCGGGAGGCTGATCTTCCCCAATTCATCGACCAGATTTACAACGAGGCCCAGCGCCTGATTACGCTGGTGGAGGATATTATCCGCCTGTCCCGTCTTGACGAGGGCGGCGGCGACGAGGCCAAGGAGCCCGTGGACCTGCTGACCATTGCACGGGATGTGGTGGACCGGTTGAAGCCCTACGCTGCCCAGCAAGGTATCCAGCTGCGGTGCGGCGGCGAATCGGCGGAGATTCCGGGCGTGCCCCGGCTGCTCAGCGATATCCTGTACAACCTCTGTGACAACGGTATCAAGTATAATAACCGGGGCGGCAGCGTTACGGTCACCGTCTCCCGGCAGGAGCATGAGGCCGTGGTTCAGGTCCAGGATACGGGTATCGGTATCGCCACGGAGCACCAGAACCGTGTGTTTGAGCGGTTCTACCGGGTCGATAAGAGCCATTCCAAGGAGATCGGCGGTACGGGCCTGGGATTGTCCATCGTCAAGCATGCGGCGATGATTCATAATGCCACGATTGAACTGGACAGCACCGTGGGTAAGGGTACTACCATTACGGTCCGGTTCCCCACAAACTGAATTTTTGCGAAATGGGTTTCAGGGTGCGCTGCAGACGAATTGCAGCGCACCCATTTTTCTACCATGGCAGTATCGTAAATAGAGAAAGATAAAAGTTTTACTCGATTTTTTTCAAAAAATCGCGGGGTCCAGGGGCAGAGCCCCGGTCGCGCCGCGCACGGCGCGAAATCCCCAATCGTCCATAGCGCCATCCGCAGATGGCGCAATCCCCGGCCGAAGGCCATGGTCCCCGCCGCCGCCCCTTACGGGGGTGGACGGCGGGGACCATAAGCCATCACCGCACCGAGATATCATCGTCACCCGCACTGACAGCGGGACGCATCGGCCCCGCCCTACAGTCTATATGGGAAGTCTGTCCGGGTTCGCAGGGCGGCACCTGTGTATGCCGCCGCTTGTAGGGGGTTACGATTGCGCCCCAATGCGATGAACAACGGTATAGGCTACCCCAAGAAGGCCGCCGTCCGCCACCCGCAATGGGGTGGGGATGGCGGCCTTACGGCTTTGCCGTGGGGATTGCGCCATCTGCGGATGGCGCTTTGGGACGCTGGGGGATTTCGCCCGCTGCGGCGGGCGACCAAAGGCGCTGCCTCTGGACTCCGCGATTTTTTGAAAAAAATCGAGTAAAACTTTTATATTTTTTCGTTTTCGACACTGCAACACGGCCAAACGGGAGCGCCGCAGCTTGCGGCGCTCCCGTTTCATCATACAATGGATTTTCCGTTGAGTACGGCCTGGGTCAAGGTCTCGCCATCATACACCAGCTTGAGGGAGAAGAACGGCGCGTCGCTATCCAGCAGCTCCAGAAAAATCTTGTCTCCGGCCCACATGGGCAAAGAAAGCAGGTCCTGCTTGCCAATCCAGGCCAATTCGCCCTCGTCGCAGTCCGGATTCACCGTGCCGGTCCAGCCGGTACAGGTGAACAGGTGCATATACTCCGTAGGCCACCGGTCCGACACAAAGGTGACGATTCCACGGTACCGGTAATCGGTCATGGTCAGGCCCGTTTCCTCCCGGACCTCCCGCAGGGCGCAATCCTCGGGACTTTCCCGGTCCTCAAATTTGCCGCCAATGCCGATCCACTTGTCCCGGTTGATGTCCGCTTCCTTTTTGACCCGGTGGAGCATCAGGTACTGACCGTCCCGTTCCAGATAGCAAAGCGTTGTCTGTACCATATCCATCACATCCGTCCTGTGGAACCGAACCCACCGCTGCCCCGTGCCGTATCGCTGAGGGCATCGGTCTCCTGAAACTGTCCCCGCAGCACCGGCGTAATGACCAGCTGGGCAATGCGCTCCCCGTGCTCAATGGTTTGGGGCTCCGTACCGTGGTTGTGGAGGGCCACCAGAAATTCTCCCCGGTAATCTGAGTCCACAACGCCTACCTTGTTGGCCGGGGCCAGACCCCGTTTGGACGCCATACCGCTGCGGGCGTAGACCAGACCGGCATAGCCTACGGGGATTTCCATGGCCAGCCCCGTGTGGAGAAACACCGTTTCACCGGGGTCGATGGTCACCGGTTCGTCCAGGCAGGCGCACAGGTCCGCACCGGCGGCGTATTCGGAGCTGTAGACCGGCAGGCGGGCCCGTGGGTCCAGCTTTTGAACGGAAATGGGTTGCTGTAGCATAGCCATAGAAAACTCCTTTGCGCTCACCGGCCGTCGTCCCAGAGAATGGTGCAGCCGGTGGAAATGGATGAGGGTACGGCAATCAGCCGCTGGTTGGAGGAGCCGCGGAACCGGAGGTTCAGATTCTTTTTGGCCTCCACAAAGGGACCGTCCACCAGCACGTCCAGATGGGACAGCATGGCGTCAATGGTCTCCTTGGGGCCGGGCTTCCCGCTGCGCAGACCCTCAAAGGTATATCCCGTAAAGCACCAGATGGATTTTTGGGGATAGCGCTGCCGGACAGCGTCCAGCAGCGGCAGCAGCGCCTCCCGGTTGGCCGGTTCCATGGGCTCACCGCCCAGAAGGGTCAGACCTTCCACATGGTCCGGGGCCAGCAGGTCCAGAATCTGGGCCACGGTCTCCCCGGTAAAGGGGCTGCCGTACTGGAAATCCCACGTCTCCGGCTGAAAACAGCCGGGACAGTGGTGGGTACAGCCGGAGACGAACAGGGACACCCGGACGCCGGGACCGTTGGCAATGTCACAGGGCTTGATGGCGGCGTAGTTCATAGGCTTCCTCCTTGGATTACCCTTCAATCAGAATGGTGACGGCGTCAAAGTCGGACACGTCGGTGTAGCTGCCGTAGATGGTCAATACCTGGTCCACCTTCAAATCCGACAGGCGCAGACCGCGGCCTGTGGCGGCGTTGAGGATGGTTACAGAACTGTCCACATCCACATAGACCAGACGCTGGCTGGTGTTGTTCAGAACGGTCAGCTGCCCATGGCGGGTGTCCACCGACAGCACCGTGCCGGTGAGCTTCCGGGAGGAGTCGCCGTTGCTGGTCAGCAGGTCCACGGAGAGGATGGTATCGCCCACGGCCTTGACGGAGACCAGATCGCCGGCCTGGACCGTGGAGGCCATGACCAGTTGGCCGTTGTGGTAGATGGTGACCGACGGGGAGAGGGTCATGGTGTGATTGATGCCGGTGTCATCGAGGATGGTCCAGGTGGTGCCGGAGGAGGTGGCCAGGACTGTGGTCAGGGTGCCGCGGACGGTCTGGGTGGTGTCCTTGGCCACGATTTTCTGGAGATCGTTGCCCACGACGGTGACGGTGACTTCCATACCGACGGCCAGCCGGTCCACGGAGATGGACGTACTGCCCCACAGAAGCTGGGGCAGGGAATCCAGCTCCATGGAAATCTGCACGGTGCTGCCGTCATCATCGGTGATGTAGACGTTGACGGTGCTGCCGAAGGTCACAGAGGAGATGACGCCGTCCACGGTCCGGGTGGCGCTGGAGGCGGTCACATCGGTGACGCTGCCGGATTTGTTCTTGATGAGCGTCAGGAACATGCCGCTGCCGATGGACGACGCCGTACCGGTGGTACCGTCGGTGAAGGACACCTTGGTGGTCTGGGGCAGAATCAGGGTGCTGGTCTCCTTGGTTTTGACGTCGATGATCTGCAAAAACCGGTTGTTGTTGGTGACGGAATAGTTCTTGACCACGGCCTGCTGGACGGTGGTGCCGGTGAGATTGTACACGGTGACCCGGACGATGTTGCCGTCACGCATCTGAATCCGGACACGGGAACCGGCCTGGCTGGAGCTGAGAAGCTTGTCGCCGGTGCTGGTGACGATCTCGGCTTCGGCGGGAATGGAATAGGTCCGCTGGAATCCCATATTGTCCCGCAGGACCAGACGACCGCCGCTGTAGTCCAGCATCATGCCCTCCACGGCGGTGCCGTCGTATTCCTCAATCCACAAAGTCTGGTTCTGGGCTTCTAGGTATTCCAGGCTGCGCACCAGCATGGTGGCCATGACGGCGCGGCTCACCTGGGAGTGGGGCAGAAATTCGTTGTCGTCGTTGCCGTTGACAATCTTGTTGTCCAGCAGAATGGCGATATGGCCCCGGTAATCCCGGGTAATATCCGTGGTGTCCTTGAAGGTCAGCACCACGCCGCTGTCGTTGAGCGCATCGGCTTCGTCGTTGAGCTGCAATGCCCGGACAAAGAGCACCGACAGCAGTTCCTTGTCGATGGCGGAGGTGAGACGCAGGTTTTTCAGCTCGTTCTGGGACAGAATGCCCGTGGCCAGACACAGTTCCAGCTCGTCATAGGCCCAGCTGAGGGTGGGGTCCACATAGGTGGCCACAAAGGTGCCGTAATCCTCGTGAATCCGGGCCGAAACGTCCTCGGAGGGATTGTAGAGCCGGGTCAGCAGCGCGATGGCTTCGCAGGCGGTAACGATCCGGTCGGGCTTGACGGTGCCGTCTGCATAGCCGGTCAGATAGCCCAGGTCGGCCAGCTCATTGAGATAGGGCGCGGCCCAGTGATCTTCCAAATCCGTAAACTCCGCTGCAAGCACCGGTGTGGGCAGGGAAGAGAGCAGCCCCAAGGACAGCAGCAGCGCGACAATCCGCTTTTTCATATGGTTACACCTCACTGTGTTGTTTGTGGTAATACCATGAGTATATCATAAACCGGACCATTTCCATAGAGCTATCGGAAAAATATACGCAAAAACCATAAAATTTTTCTTTTCCGGGGGGCGGCCATGGAGTATAATGGAGCCAAGATAAAAAAATGGAGGGAACACCCAATGTATGATGTAGCAGCCATCGGTGAACTTTTGATCGATTTTACTGTGGACCGCATCCAGGAGGACGGCTATCCCGTCATGGCCGCCCATCCCGGCGGCGCGCCGGCCAACTTCCTGGCCGCTCTGACCAAGTACGGCAAAAAGACTGCCATGATTGCCAAGGTGGGCGACGACGCCCTGGGCCGCCAGCTGGTCCAGACCTTGCAGCAGGTAGGCATTGACGGCCGCGGCGTTCTGGTGGACGGCTCCGTGTTTACCACCCTGGCTTTCGTTACACGGGACGCCAACGGCGAGCGGGAATTCTCCTTTGCCAGAAAGCCCGGCGCAGACATGCTCCTGACTGCCGACGAGGTGCCCTATGACCTGATCGACCAGTCCAAGGTGCTCCACTTCGGTACCGTGTGCATGACCAACGAACCCTCCCGGACGGCCCACTACAAAGCGGTGGAATACGCCCGGCAGCAGGGAAAGCTGGTGACCTTCGACCCCAACCTGCGCGAACCTCTGTGGGCCGACCTGGAGGATGCCAAGGAACAGATGTTCTGGGGCTTCCGCCATGCCGATGTGGTAAAGATCAGCGACAATGAGGTGGAGTTCCTCTTCGGCTGCTCCGTGGAGGAGGGCGCAGAAAAGCTCCTGAAGGAGTTCGGCGTCAAGCTGGTCTTTGTGACCCTGGGCAAAGACGGCTGCTACTTCGCCAACGGCAAGGGCAGCGGACGGGTCCCCGGCGTCACCGACATCAACGTGGTGGACACCACCGGCGCTGGTGATATCTTCGGCGGCAGCGCCGTCACAGGTCTGCTGGAGCTGGGCAAGGCTCCCGAGGACGTGACCGTGGAGGAAATGGCCCAAATCGCCGCCTTTGCCTGTACGGCGGCCAGCCTGTCCACCACCAATCTGGGCGGCATTTTCAGCGTACCGGAGCGGGCCGTCGTGGAAGCGAGGGTGCAGCAATGAGCGACAAGCTGGAACAGGCGTTTACCGACGCGCTGACCAAGGCTATGGACGAGGCCGACGGCCTGGGCGTGGCCCAGAAGCGGCTGCGGGCCGATGTGGAACGGTTCGGCGGCGCGGCCTGTGCCCGGGAATTGCTGAAAAAACAGCGCCGGTCCGATGGCTTTGAAGCCCTTTCTGATTTGGGCCGCCTGGATTTGAGTTTGGAAGCGCTGGTGACGGCGGGGAAGTTCGGCTCCCTGTTCACCGATGACGAGGTGAACCAGTGCTTTACCGCTCTGTGCGACAACAACTATTATCGGATCTGATTCCATAGGAACAAGGTCTCCGGCTGCCACCCAGAAGGGTTGGGCCGGAGGCCTTATTCAAAGGAGAATACTGTGAATTTTATCGAACTGAAAAAAATTGAAAATGAAACGGAACGTGTGAACAGAACATATGATATATTCAACGAAGACAGCAGACTCAATCATTCCAAAGCTGCACGAGTTGAATTTCTGACCACTGTCCATTATATAGAAAAATATTTACAAGAGGGCGACAAAATCCTCGATATTGGCGCAGGTGCAGGGGAATACAGCCTGTACTTTGCCCGCAAGGGATATAAAGTGTCGGCGCTTGAACTGGCCGATGCCAATATTGCAGCGTTCAGAAAGAAGCTCACGCCCGAAGATCATATCGACCTCGTTCAAGGAAATGCGCTTGACCTGTCTCGTTATGCAGAGAATTCCTTTGACATTGTACTGTTATTCGGCCCCCTGTATCACTTAGAAAACGAGGCGGACAAACAGAACTGTATCAGCGAAGCAAAACGCGTCTGCAAGGATGACGGCAAGATTTTCTTTGCCTTTATCTCCAATGACTTCGTATTTCTCACGGAACTTGCATACGATGTGAACTACTTTTCAAGCGGAGACTATGATAAGAAAACATTCAAGCTCAACAATTTCCCGTTTGTGTTCCACACAGCCGATGCTGCAAGAGCGCTTCTTGCGGAAGGAGGTATCCGGGTACTGCATGAGGTTGCAGCGGATGGGGCATCCGAACTGATGGCGGAAAGGATCAACAAAATGACCGACGAGGACTACGCACAATATCTTCGATATCACTTCTACATATGCGAAAAGCCCGAACTGTTTGGCATGACGAATCACTTTCTGTTTGTGGGAGAAAAGTAAGAATACCTACTGCTACAAAATCTGACTGGAACCGTAAAAGACCCCCGGCAGCCGCCCCAAAGAGCGTGCCGGGGGTTTTGATCTGTGAAACGCGATTCACCCAAATCCGTAGCGAAGGAGACGTAATAGGATGGAGTTCAATCAACTCATACCGGAACTGACAGTTAAAAATATAGAAAAAACAAAAAATTTCTATCTCGATGTGTTGAAGTTTAAGCTGGAATATGAAAGACGAGAGGAGAAGTTCCTATTCCTATCTTTTGAAGGTACTCAATTCATGTTTGAGGAACTGCATGAAGATGGATGGAATGTTGCAGAAATGACGTATCCTTTCGGTCGAGGCGTTAATTTTTCGATTGAAGTGGACGACATTGAGAAACTCTATCAGCACATTGTCTGCTCCCAGTATCCACTTTTTCGTCCTATGATGATTAACAAATACGAAATGAATGGTCAGTCTTTAGAACAAAAAGAATTTCTGGTACAAGATCCAGACGGATATTTATTAAGATTTACCCATGAATAATATAAAAACTGCTACTTCTGGTTAAGAACGCAAAGCCAGCCGGACCGGTCAACAGCCTGGCGAACCGTTCCGGCTGTCAGGGGAGGTTCTGTGGGTGCAGTCGGTTCGCTTTGCTGCATGTTTTTAGTAATATGGCAGTGCAGCCTTAACTTTATTCCACAATTTGCCGATATACTAATTAGATATGATAGCTGGAAAGATGCTATTACTTAAAGATAGTAAAGGAGGAGTTTCTATGAAAGTGGCGTCTGCTTATTGCACTATGCCGCTGAACAGCGTTCTCAGCACAAACCGTATAGGACAAACAGGTGGGAATGGCCAGGGGGTATTTGGTGCCCGCTTGCCGTTCCAGCAGAATCATCCATTGTTTGCACCGAATGGAACCTCGTCCGGTGTCATGGATCTTCTGAACAAACAAAAAATGGCAATTGAAGATCGAAAAAATGAATTACTTGCATCGGCCCAGGAAAAGGGCTTGTCGCAGGATTACATTCAGGCGCAGCTGGACTCCTACGATGAGCAGATTAAAAAAATTGATGAACAGATCAGTGAAGTATCGGTTCAGCAAATGATGACGGCTGCTGAACAGCAGAAAACTGTGATTAAGCAGAATGACAACCGGCCTAAAACGGAGCAGGAAATTCAAAATGAAAAAATGAACAATTTGATGGCTATATCCTCTGGATTTGACAGAATTTCTATTACAAACTCCGTAAAAAATAGAATTGATGGAGCCAGCCGCGTTTTGAAAACGGAGATTGAACTGGATAAAGCACGTGCAGGCTCCTCTCCCGGTGCTGCTGAGTCGATTGCAAAAAAAGAAGAAGAATTGGCCGCAATGCAGCAGCAGTCCAGAGCCTTGAACGTTAAAATCGGAGAGCAGATAGCCGATGTCAATGAGCAGATTCAGGAGAATAACAAGCCAATTGATAAGGTGGAAACTGACGATACAACGGGCAAGGACGATACCACAGTTGCAGAGGACAAAAACGATGCGGAAAATGTTTCCAAGGACAGTGAGCCAGTAAATACCAGCGGAACTGCCATGTTCCAGGCATGGATTTCCCAATATATTCAGATGGAAAATCTGCCGGAATCATACGCTCCAGAAACGGCACAGGTCAATATTTTCGCATGATATTGTGATCGGAAAACCCTGGAACAATGCGTTAATTTATGACAGCTGCCGCTTCAGAAATTGACTGGTACGGTTATATAGGAGGGTTACTATGAGCTCCAATATGGATGCAAAACAGGATCTTTTAAAGGTATTGCTGAAATGTTTTGGTTCTGTCCTGATCGTATATCTGCTTTTTACACCGGTTGTCTATGCTGGTAATTTGCTTTATGGACGTTGGAGCGGTGCAGAGTGGCTGCTCATTTTCGCATATCTCAGTCAATTTTTAGCAGTGCTCTGTGTTGGAATCTATCAGAGACGGAAAAACCAGAATATTATCATGGGTGACAAAAAGTGGTCCATTTTTATTCTTCTTTGCATCTGTTTTGTACTATCCTTTGTGCTGCATTTGGAGGATATTCCGTCTAAATGGTATATGACCTGGGCCACGACCCTTCACCTCTATGACATTTTCGCTGACAATCTATTTTTCCTTGTGCTCATTGAGCAATTGTTTAACAAATACCTTCTGACAAGTTTCTTGATTTGTTCGCTCATTGTTTTCTGCAAGCCATTGAAAAAAAGAAAAGGTTATATTCAAGTGAGCAGGTGACAAACATGATTTCCTCTGTATCCGCATTTACAAACGCTTCTGCATACACACAAAATGCAAGGAGAACCCAGGGCAGCAATTTTGACATCTCCAAGCCCATTACGGTGTATATGCTGGATGAACAGTGCATTTATTCCTCTACCGCGGCAGATGGTCAATCTGTCCATGTGATGTATGAGGAAGGCTCGACACCGGAAGACCCTGTGGTCCGCATTTTTGGAAATTCGCTGTCCGGCGAATATGAAGAGATCGTACATATCAATGAGATTGACCCTTCCAATGCAACCTATGCTGAACTTTGCGCCTTACTGGCCCATAAAAACCGGACAGGTGAGTATACATCAGGACAGAAAACGCTGCTGGAGCCGGTGCCGTTCGGCGTTGATCGCGGTGATTATTCTGCCAGGGGCAACTTCGTTCAGAAAGTCAGAGAGTATGGTTCCGGCAATCAGCAGAATGGCGTCTATTGGATGGCGTCTACCGGCGAAAGTCTGCTGAACTTTTATGACCAGTATATGGAAGAATTGTCGAAGAACGCAAAGAATACGCAAAAGGCGGCATTGGCGTCACTGACCATTGACTATATGGGCCGATTTCGTGTAAAAACAACCTGAGCACGGTCAGCGTGTATGCGTGTGATGACAAAATTACCCAAGAAAGTGTGAGAAAACCGGGTGTGCTGCATGGCAGCGCACCCGGTTTTTGCTGTTTTATTGGGATTAGAACACGCCCTGCTCCATCATGGCAGCGGCAACCTTCTTGAAGCCCGCGATATTGGCACCGGCCACCAGGTTGTAACCCAGGCCGTACTCCTCAGCAGCTTCGGCGGAAGCGTTGTGGATATTGACCATCATGCGATGCAGGTGCTCGTCCACCTCTTCGGCGGTCCAGCTCAGACGCTCGGAGTTCTGGCTCATCTCCAGGGCGGAGACGCCGACGCCGCCGGCGTTGACGGCCTTGGAGGGGGCCACAATCATGCCCTTCTGCTCCATCAGGTAGGCCAGGGCATCGTTGGTGGTGGGCATATTGGCCACTTCGATATAATACTTGACGCCGTTGGCGGCGATCTTCTTGGCCTCGTCCAGATTCACGTCGTTCTGGGTGGCGGAGGGCATGATAATGTCGGCCTTGACGCCCCAGGGCTTCTCGCCGGCGTAGAACGGTACACCGAACTTGTCGGCATAATCCTGGACCTTGTCCCGGCCGCTGTTGCGCATTTCCACCAGATAGGCGATTTTCTCGGGGGTGTTGATACCGTCGGCGTCGTAGACATAGCCGTCGGGACCGGACAGGGTGACCACCTTGGCGCCCAGCTCCGTGGCCTTCTTGCAGATGCCCCAGGTCACATTGCCGAAACCAGCGCAGGCAATGGTCTTGCCCTCAATGGTGTCGTTCTCGTGCTTGAGGACCTCGCACAGATAGTAGACTGCACCGTAACCGGTGGCCTCGGGACGGATCAGGGAGCCGCCGTAGCTCTGACCCTTGCCGGTGAGAACGCCGTTCTCAAAGGTGCCCTTCAGGCGGCGGTACTGGCCGTACAGGTAGCCGATTTCGCGGCTGCCGGTGCCGATATCACCGGCGGGCACGTCCACATCGGGGCCGATGTAACGATAGAGAGCCGTCATGAAGCTCTGGCAGAAGCGCATAATCTCCGCATCGGACTTGCCGCGGGGATCGAAGTCGGAACCGCCCTTGGCGCCGCCAATAGGCAGGCCCGTCAGAGAGTTCTTGAAGGTCTGCTCGAAGCCCAGGAACTTGATAATGCCGGGATAGACAGAGGGATGGAACCGCAGACCGCCCTTATAGGGGCCGATGGCGCCGTTGAACTGGCAGCGGTAACCGGTATTGGTGTGCCACTGGCCATCGTCGGCCATCCAGCAGACGCGGAAGGTGAACATCCGCTCCGGCTCCACCATACGGGTCAGCAGGTCGGCTTTCTCATACTCGGGATGGGCATTGATGACCGGCTCGATGGAGGAAAACACCTCTTCCACCGACTGCACGAACTCGGGCTCGTGGGCATACTTCTTCTTCACGTTCTCAATGACGCTGTTGATGTACGCATTCATACTCATGATGCTCCTTACATAATAGATGTCCTTCACGCGGCAGACGCCGCCCAACGGCGGAGGGGATCAGCCGAAGCTCTCGATGATCTCGACGATTTCCATGCCGATGCGGCCCTGGGCCTCACGGGTACCGGCGCCGATGTGGGGCGTGCAGGAGACGGCGGGATGCTGGTAGAGTGCTTCGTTCTTGGTGGGCTCCTCAGCGTACACATCCAGACCGGCAGCGCGGACCTTGCCGCTATTGAGTGCGTCCAGCAGGGCGTCCTCGTCGATATTGCTGCCGCGGGAGGTGTTGATGAGAATCACTCCGTCTTTCATTTTAGCAATACTTTCCCGATTTATCAAGGGCTTTGCTTCAGTTGAGGGCATATTTAGCGAAATAAAGTCCGACCGGGCCAGCAGCTCGTCCACGGGAACCCACGCTGCCGGGTCGTCAGGGCCTGCCGTCTTGCCGGAACGATTGTTGACCAGCACCGTCATGCCGAGCCCGTGGGCCATCCGGGCCAGGGCCATGCCGATGCGGCCATAGCCCCAGATGCCCAGGGTTTTGCCGCAGACCTCCACGCCCTTGCCGTATGCTTTTTTCTCCCATTTGCCCTCCCGCATGGTGTGTCCGGCAATGGACACATACCGGGCGCAGGAGAACATATGGGCCAGGGCCAGCTCTGCCACGGCGGCGGAAGACGCGCCGGGGGTGTTGCGCACGGCGATACCGGCGGCTTCGGCGTCGGCCACATCGATGTTGTCGATGCCCACACCGGCCCGGATAATGAGCTTCAGCCGGGAGCCCTTGGCCTGTTCGATGTGGGGGGCGCGAATTTTGGTGGCGCTGCGAATGACCACCGCGTCGAACTCCCGCAGGGCCGCGCCCAGCTGGTCCGGCTCATAGAATTGTTCCACGACTTCATGACCGTTTGCCCGCAGCTGGGATACGGCCTTTTGATCCATACCGTCGGTTACGAGAATCCGCATCATGGGGTTATCCTCCGTTTCTGAAAGTGGGGTGGGGGAAAGAAATCAGCCGTGTTCGGCCTCGTACTTTTTGAGGAAGTCCACGAGAGCCACAACACCCTCCTTGGGCATGGCGTTGTAGATGGAGGCCCGGAGACCGCCCACGCTCTTGTGACCCTTGAGGTTGTCGAAGCCGGCGGCCTTGGTGGCGGCTACCACATCGGCGTCCTGCTCCTTGGTGGGGGTGACAAAGGGCACATTCATCAGGGACCGGAATTCCGGCTCCACGGTGCCGCGGAACAGCTTGGACTGGTCCAGGAAGTCATAGAGGACCTTGGCCTTTTCCAGATTGAGCTTGTGCATGGCCTCCAGACCACCGATGCTCTTGAGGTACTTGAAGACCTTGCCGCAGCAGTAGATGGCCCAGCAGTTGGGGGTGTTGTACATGGAACCGCTGTCGGCGTGGGTCTTGTAGTTCATATAGACCGGCAGCTTGTCGCCCAGGTCGTCCCGGATCAGGTCCTTGCGGATGATGGCGATGACCATACCGGCGGGGCCCACGTTCTTCTGGACACCGGCGTAGATCATGCCGTAATCGGAGACATTGCAGGGCTTGGACAGGAACATGGAAGATTGATCGGCCACCAGGATTTTGCCCTTGGTGTTGGGCAGCGTCTGATAGGTGGTGCCGTGGATGGTCTCATTTTCGCAGATGTAGACATAATCGGCTTCCGGGTCCACGGGTAGGTCGGAGCAGTCGGGGATGTAGGAGAAATTCTTGTCCTCGCTGGAAGCCAGCACATTGATTTTGCCGAACTTCTTGGCCTCCTGATAGGCCTTTTTGGACCAGCTGCCGGTGATGATGTAGTCGGCCACGCCGTTTTTCAGCAGATTCATGGGAATCATGGAGAATTGCAGGGTGGCGCCGCCTTGGATAAAGAGCACATGGTAATTGTCGGGAATGCCCATCAGGTCCCGCAGGTCCTGTTCGGCCTCGTCCACAATGGTCTGGAACACCTTGGAGCGATGGCTCATTTCCATGACGCACATGCCGCTGCCGCGGTAGTTGAGCATCTCGTCGCGGATCTCTTCGAGCACAGGCTCCGGCATGGTGGCCGGACCGGCGGAGAAGTTGTAAATACGATTGTACATGATAATCGCCCTCCTGAATCTTGGTGGTGTTCAATTTAACCAGTAAGAGGTGAACTGTGGCCCCTCTGTTAAGGCTAGTATACGGCAAGCAGGGGAAAGTTTCAACTGATTTCTGAAAATATTTCAGCAAATCAAAAAGATTTTTGTGCAATAAAGACAAAAAGAAACTTGCTTGTGCAAATAATTCAAACCATATTGTATGAATTGTGCAATCTACACAATAAAAAGGTGACTTGACTGTCCTTGCCGCAATGACATATGGCCCTGGAAATTCCACAACAGCCAAACACCGCCGCCGAAGACACAGCAACGGCGGCGGTAAAACGTCAGGGCGGTTTGAATTTGTTGCGGGTTGCCATACCGCCGCGAATGTGGCGTTCGGCCTTGTTCTGATCCAGAAGGGATTTGACTTGGTCGTACAGAACGCGATTGCAGAGGGGGAGGCGTTCAGATAGGTCTTTATGTTTCGTCGTTACGAATTAGAACGGTTTCATCCAAGCCCAAATCGCCCAGCAGCCGGAGGTAAATGTCCACATTCC
>CALWWW010000017.1 GCA_944385365.1 uncultured Oscillospiraceae bacterium
CGCCCGCTGCGGCGGGCGGGTATTTCGCGCCGTGCGCGGCGCGGGAGTTTCGCCCGTTGCGACGGGCGACCAAAGGCTCTGCCTTTGGAAACCACGATTTTGGGCTGTCCGCCGTCCGTTGGCAAGAGTGGTCGGCGAGGAATTTTGCGTCAGGCCAAGGTGTGGCTTCGCAGGCATACTGGATGTATGGCAAGAAGCCACACCGCAAGCATGGCGGAAAAGGCCCGGCGAGCACCGCAGACACACGGACGGTGGGCAGCCCCACAAGAAAAAAATCGAGCAAAACTTTAACTTTCTTCTGCGTTCCGATTATTTGACCTTTCTGCCGTCGGACCAGACGGCCACGATATCCGCCGGTTCCATCTGGTACAGCGCCCGCTCCAACCGTTCCTCCGGCGTCCGCTGCGGGTCCATGGCAAAGCGGCTGTCATCCACCACCACGGCGTGGAGCTTCTCTCCCACACCGAACCCAGGGGCCGCGCCGAAGAACTGCTGACCCGCCGTGGTACCCAGATAGTACCCCTCCGCCGCCGACAGGGGCGCGTCGCCATGGGTCATGGCGCGGATTTTGGAAGCCCGGATGGATGCCGTGATCACCTGGGGCATAAACAGCTGTGCGCCCCCGGCGATATCCGAGCCCAAAGCCACGGTCACGCCCTCTTGCAGCAGCTGACGCACCGGCGCCGTGCCGCTGCACAGGTTCAGATTGGAATCGGCACAATGGACCACCGTCACGCCGTGGTCCCGCATGGCCGTCCGCTCCCGGCGGTCACTATGGACACAATGGGCCATCAGCGTCCGGGGCCCCCACAGGCCGTACTTGTGGTACGTCTCCCAATACTGGGCACAATCCGGGTGCAGTTCCCGGACCCAGGCGATTTCCGCATCGTTTTCGCTCAAGTGGGACTGGACCGGCAGGCTCCGCTCCCGTGCCAGATCGCCCAGCCACGCCATCAGCTCATCGGTGCAGGACGGCGTAAACCGGGGCGTCAGAATGGGCCGGATATGCTGGAACTGTTCGCAGCCCTCCAGCCATCGCAGCGTCTCCCGCTTCGATTCCTCCGTGGTCTCCTGGAGATTGACGCCGCCGTTGCGGTCCATATTGACCTTGCCCACATAACCTGTGACACCAGCCCGTTCCAGCTCCTCCATCAGCACCAGCGTGGCGTCCGTATGGAGAGAGGAAAACATGGCCACCCGGGTGGTGCCGCCGTCGATCAGCGCTTTTGCCAGCCGCTCATAGACCGACCGGGCGTATTTCAGGTCCGCAAACCGTGCCTCCAGCGGGAACGTATAGGTATTGAGCCAGTCCAGCAGGGGCAAATCCATGCCCATGCCCACCTGGGGGAACTGGGGGCCGTGGAGATGCAGGTCAGAGAAGGATTGCAGAATCAGCCGGTCGCCATAATCCGTCACCGGTTCCCTGCCGCCGGGCAGTTCCGGCAGACATTCCAAAACCGCGCCGTTTTCGTCCAGCCGCAGGCAGCCGCCGGGCAGGCAGGTCAGTTTTCCCAGCTCTGTGGTCGTTACGATGGTTCCTCGCAGAATCATTGTGAAGCCCTCCTTTTGATGAAAAAACAAAATGTGCGCCCGACAGGGCATACTTCTGCCCCGTCGGACACACATAGAAAAGCCTTGGGCGGCTTTGTAGAGACTCCCGCGCCAGATCAGCAGGATTATATGTGTATGCACGATTTGTTTTTTTCAGTATACCACAGTTTGACCGCAGATGCAAGCCGTCACTGGGTTTTCCCGTGGCGGTGCTGCCATCCGTTGCCGTTGTGGCCGCCCTGAGCTTCCCGGTTTTCATGGTCTGAGCCGCCCCAGCCGTAGCAATGGGCCCGTCCGCCGGAACAGCGCTCCACCGCGTCGGAGATGGCGGCGCACTGGGCCGGATCGCCGTCCACAGCCACGGTGACGCCCTCCGTGCTCAAGTCCTCAAAAATGGCGGTCAGCGCCGCTTCATAACTCTGATGGCACACGGCGGCATCGGTTCCCGTGGCCTCCACCACCCGTCCAAACCGGTTGACTTCCAGTTCCACCGCCTGGGGCAGGTCAATTCGCACCGTTGCCGTGGGTGTGGCGTAGACGCGGTAGCCCCCGAATCCCGCCAGCACCATCACACAGGCGGCCACTGCCGCCCACCGGCGCACCGGATGGGGCCGCCGTGCTCGCAGCCGTTCCGTGACGGCGGCCACGGTTTTGGCCTTCAATGCCTCGTCGGCCTGAACGGCATCGAATGCCTGATAAATACGTTCATCCATGGCCGTCCTCCCCTTCCAGCTTCTGTTTCAACTGCTCCCGGGCCCGCCGCAGCAGCGTGTAAACGGTATTTTCCCGTTTGCGGAGAATGGTTCCGATCTCCGCCGCCGTGTATCCCTCGTAGTAGTGGAGATACACCACCTCCCGGTACTTGGGCGGCAGGGACAGCACCGCTTCCAGCACCTCCCGGTGCTGCGGGTCCTGGACGGCGGCCTGATCCAGCGCCGCCTCCAGGGGTACGGTCCGCCGCCGGAACGCGCTCTTCAGCAGGTCCTTGCAGGCGTTGATGGTCACTCGCAGAATCCACGCCCGCTCCTGGTCTCCAGGCGGCAGGCCGGTTCCATGGAGGAAGTATTGCAGGAAGACCGTCTGGAAAATATCCTCCGTGTCCGCCTCGTTTTTCAAATACACCATGCAGACCCGGCGGACGGTAGCACCATACCGCTCCACCGCCGCCTGCACGGCCTGTTCCCGTTCCATGGAACCGCCTCTTTTCTCCCCGTTGCCTTATGCCCAGCGGCCTCCGCGATGACAGCCGGTGCCGTAGTTGTCACAGACACCGTCGCCGTTGGCGTCCACATAATACCGGCCCGTACCGGTACCGCAGTTGTCGCACACGCCGTCGCCGTCCGCGTCCACATAGTTCCGACCGCAGCCGGTGCCGTAGTTGTCGCAGACACCGTCGCCGTCGGCATCCACATAGTTCCGGCCGCAGCCGGTACCGTAGTTGTCACAGACGCCATTGCCGTCGGCGTCCACATAGTTCCGGCCCCGGCCGCAGCCGCCGCCCCGGGCCATGGCGGTGGTGGCCAGTCCGGCCACCATCAGGACTGCCAAAAACAGGGTGATCAATCGTTTCATAAAAAATCCCTCCGTTGTATTTTTGTGGTTTCACCTTAAATACGACGGAGGGACGCAAAACCGTTCACCGGTTTTGAAAAAATTTTTTACGGCTGATAGAGAATGTGCTCATAGAGGTCCGGGTTCTCCAGGGTGAACTCCGGGCTGCCGGTGGAACCAGGACCCACCTCGTATTTGTCAAAGGGTATGACAATTTTCCCGTCCCCGTTGAAGTAAAAATC
Source organism: uncultured Oscillospiraceae bacterium (assembly GCA_944385365.1). Lineage (GTDB taxonomy): Bacteria > Bacillota > Clostridia > Oscillospirales > Oscillospiraceae > Avoscillospira_A. The sequence goes on from CALWWW010000017.1 coordinate 3,345, forward strand.
CTGTTCCGGATCGATGGCGTCAAAGTACCACGTTCCCAGCTCGTTGATACCCTCCAGCCAATAGGCCTCGCCGGGATTGTCCGCCATGCGCTGGGCCATCTGCGTTTTCAGCTCGTCGCTGATGACGGTGACATAGTCGTAATCCGCCGGGAACAGGTCCGACAGCGTCTTCTGTTCTCCCGTGGCGGCGTCGATGTGGTAGTGCTGCTCCTGATGGTTGCCGGAGGCCATGACGCGGTCGGTGGAAATCCGCAGGGTGAACCACTTCTCCGTGTTGGTCACCACCTCCCAGGTCACATCCAGATTGAAATAGCCGTCGGCCTGGGCCTCGCTTTCAAATTCCGCAATGAGCTGGTCCGTATACGTCTCCACCTGGTCGTTAATGGCTTCCGCGCCGGTGCTGCCGGTCTCGTCGAGAATCTGCGGCACGTCGATGGACACATGGTTCTTGCCCTCCTCCACCGCATAGGTCCGGAAAGTCACGGCCCGGAACAGTTCGCCCACCACCGGCAATGCGCTCAGCGTTTCCGCCATGGCGGCGCTGGTATTGGGCAGGGCTACGGTAACGGCCACCGCCGCCGCCAGACCTGCGCCCAGCAGATGCCGCCAGGTGCCGCGGCGGGACGGTCGGGACGGCAGGTTGTCCAGCGTCTCCCGGACCCGATTGGAAAAACTCTCCGGTACGCCGTCGCCTTCGGCTGCCGCACGCCGTCTCAGTTCTTCATCAAATCCCATATTCATCCCTCCAACAGTTCCCGCAATCGCTTGCGCGCCCGGGACAGTCTCGTTTTCACATTGGCTTCCGATATGCGCAGGATGGACCCGATTTCCCGGGCCGAAAATCCCTCGTAATAATACAGCACCACCACGGACCGCAGCTGCTCGCTGAGGTCGCAGACGGCCTGCCACAGGTCCTGATGTTCCTCGCTGAGGGCCGGGGCCTCCGGCTCCGGCAGGGCGTCGGACTCCAAAAACCGCTGCCGCTGGCGCAGAATGGCGTAGCATTCATTGGTGAGAATGCGCAGAATCCACGGCTTGAACCGGTCCCGCCGCCGCAGGGTATGGAGCTTTTCATAGGCGATGCAGATGGTTTCCTGGGCGGCGTCGGCAGCGTCGTCGCCATTGGTCAGTATGCTCATGGCCAGTCGGTACATGGCCGGTTCACAGGCCTGCACCTGGGCTGTGAACCACTTGATCTCCTCCAACAGTTGTTTCCTCGTTTCTGATGATTCCGTGCTCCCGGAGCCAGTCGGCCCAGAGCGTATACCCGGCGGCATAGGGGTGGACCCCGTCGCCGGTCATGTCGTCCTTCAAGTAGCCCTCCGCGTCACAGAATACCGGATTGACATCCAGATAGAAGCTGTGCTCCCCGTCTGCCATGGCCGCAATCTCCGCATCCAGACGGCACAGATTTTCCATGGTCAGCCAGGAAGTACCCGCCGACGCCGTCCGGGTCACATGCAGATTGGCGCACAGCAGCAGGTCCGCCTGGGGCTGCAATTTCCGGATGGCGGACACGGTGGACTGATACTGGCCCAGCAGGCTGTCCATGGGATAGCCCAGCTCATTGATGCCCAGCATCAGATATATCTTACCATAAGTCCGGCCGGAAAGTAAGGTCTCCAACGTCTGCCGCTCAAAATTTGTATCCGACAGGGCCTTGTCCCACAAATTGAACACCGTCAGGCCTACGTCGGCAAAGTAATCTGCCTGCCCCAACCGGCCGTACTGGCTCAGTCCCACGGTGCGGGAATCCCCGATGAACAGGGCGTCGTCAAAATAGCTGTCCTCCACGGTGCCGAAGGTAACCGCCTGCTGTTCCTCCGGCTGGTCCGTACCGGCGTCTGTACCGGCCCCTGCCTCCGGCGTCGGGTTGATGGAGGGAATGCGGCTGCCCGACGGCGTCTCCTGGGGTTTGGACAGGGTTTCCGTGTCCTCCACCGGCGCCGTCGTCTCCGGTACCCGCAGCAGCGTTGGGTCCGCCAGGACCATCAGCGGCACGGCCACCGCCGGGCCGGATTGGAGCTGCTGCACCTCCTTGCCCACGGTGCAGCGGATGGCCACGCCGATGGCGGCCATGAGCGCCGAGGAAACCAGCAGCACAGCCAATAACGTCAAAGGATGTCTTGTACGCACAATGGGTACCTCCTAGAAGCTGAAATAGAGGAAGGGGTCGTTCTGGCCCGCCGCCATGACATAGGCCGACGCCCAGAAAATAATCACCAGCACAATGGTCCCGAAGGCCGTCCGCTGGAACCGCCGCCAAAGGCGTTCGGGATAGGGCGTGGCCATCAGAATGCCCGCCGCCAGATAGCCCCCGTACTGCTGCAAATGCCGCTGGAAGTCGGGGGCGCTCCAGGAATACTCTGTAAACAGCCGCCCCGCAAAGGTCCACAGCTGGTGCAGGTCGGGAATGGCGAAGAGCATCCAGGTCAGCAGACAGGCCGGAATCATATAGAACCGGCTCAGAATACCGTGGCGCTGGAAAAATGCGCCGGTCCAGCGTTTTTCCAATACAATCAGGCCGAACAGCGACAGGCCCCAGAGGAGATAGTTGAGGGTGGAGCCGTGCCACAGGCCCGTGCAGAGCCAGACGATGAGCAGATTGCGCATGTGCTTCCCGCTGCCGCACCGGCTGCCGCCCAGCGGAATATAGATATAATCCCGGAACCAGGCGTTCAAAGTCATATGCCACCGTCTCCAAAATTCGGTCATGGTCCGGGACGCATAGGGGTGGTCGAAGTTCTCCGGCAGATGGTAGCCCAGCATATGGCCCACGCCCACGGCCATTTTGGAATAGCCGTAGAAGTCGAAGTACAGCTGTAGGGAGAACGCCACCAGGCCCAGCCAGGCCAGCGGGGCGGAAACGCTGTCATAGCCGATGTTGCCCAGCTGCCGCCACAGGCCGCCCAGCTGATCCGCCAGCAGCAATTTCAGGCCCAGGCCCCAGATAAACTCCCGCAATCCCAGGTTGAAGTTGCTCACCCGGCAGCAGGGCCGACGGACCGACGTCAGGGGCGTGATGGGGCCCGACAGCAGTTTGGGAAACAGCAGGACGCCGTTGGCAAACCGCAGGGGGTTCCAGTCGGCGGGGCCTTTTCTTCTGGCCACGTCGGCCAAATACGCCGCCATGGTGAAGGTATAAAAGCTGATGCCCAGCGGCAGCGGCAGGGGCGATTCCGTAAACAGTCCCATATATTTAAAGAAGAGCAGCGTCCCGAACAGCACCGTCCAGGAGAGGACCAGAATGGTCCTGGCCCAGGCCCGGTGATAGACCATGATCACACCGGCTCCATAGGTCCAGGCCAGCAGGCCCAAAAGCAGCCCCATCATCCATGGATTGCTCCGCACGCCCCACCAATAGAAAAACAAACTGCCCAGGAGCATGGTCACGCCCCGGACCTTGGGCGGCGTGATATAATAGGCGGCCAGCATGGCCGGTAAAAAGAGAAATACAAATTCCAAACTGCTGAATGCCATGGGTTCTTCCATCCAATCTTCGTTGTCTCTGTTTGATAGATGGACAGAGACGACAAAAGGTGACAATCTTTTTTTGCGTTATTTGAGTTAGTCGAATCAAACTTTTTTCCGCCGCCCTATTGACACCGCGCATCGGGTGTGATACCATATTTTACAGTTAATGAAGACTAACCAAAGGAAAGGCGGTGTTTCCCATGAATCTGACCTGTGCCGCAGAGGGACAGGAGTATATTGTCCGGCAGATTGTCACCGACGACCCCGAGCTGGACGCCTTTCTCTTCTCCCTGGGCTGCTACAGCGGCGAGCCCATCACCGTCATCTCCCATCGGAAAGGCGGCTGCGTCATCTCCATCAAGGACGGCCGGTACACCATCGACCGGGAGCTGGCGTCGGCCATTGAAGTGCAATAACCGTTTTTTCTTCGGTGCCGTCTGCGGGCGGCACCAAAAAACGCCCCCTAAGTTAGCGACGGTTAACCATCAGCCGTTACCCATATTATAACCAGCAGAAAAGAGGAATTGTCTATGAGAATTGCATTGGCAGGCAACCCCAACAGCGGCAAGACCACCATGTACAACGCCCTGACGGGGCGCAATGAAAAGGTGGGCAACTGGGCCGGTGTCACCGTGGACAAAAAAGAGAGCCCCATCAAATCCCAATACCGCAGAAGCGGCCAGGAATTGATTGCCGTGGACCTGCCCGGCGCGTATTCCATGTCCCCCTTCACCTCGGAGGAGAGCATCACCAGCAGCTACGTCAAAAATGAGCATCCCGATGCCATCATCAACATTGTGGACGCCACCAATCTGAGCCGCAGCCTGTTCTTCACCACCCAGCTGCTGGAGCTGGGCATTCCCCTGGTGGTGGCCCTCAACAAGAGCGACATCAACAGCAAAAAGGAAACGAAAATCGATGTGGAAACCCTGTCGCAGCGGCTGGGCTGCCCCGTCGTGGAAACCGTCTCCACCACCGCCGACGGCCTTTTGGATTTGGTGACGGTGGCCGCTTCCCTGGCTGGTAAAAGGCAGAAAGCCCCCTATTCCCAGGGCAATGTGAATTTGACCGACAAGCACGCCGTAGAGCAGGCGGACCGTCAGCGCTTTGCCTTTGTCAACGGCATTGTCAAGGATGTGGAGACCCGCAAGGTCCTGACCCGGCAGAAAAACTCCCAGGACAGCCTCGACAACATCCTCACCAACCGATGGCTGGGCATTCCCATTTTCGCCGTGGTCATGTTCCTGGTGTTCCAGATTTCCCAGGCCTGGGTCGGCCCCTGGATTGCGGGCATCCTGGGCGGCTGGATTGAGTCCTTCCAGGGCTGGGTCGGCTCCCTGGTGGAGAACAGCTCTCCCCTGCTGCAATCCCTGCTGGTGGACGGCATCATCGGCGGCGTCGGCGCTGTCATCGGCTTCCTGCCCCTGGTCATGGTCATGTACTTCCTCATCGCTCTGCTGGAGGACTGCGGCTACATGGCCCGCGTCAGCGTCGTTCTGGACCCCATCTTCAAAAAGGTAGGTCTCTCCGGCAAGTCCGTCATCCCCTTTGTCATCGGCACCGGCTGCGCCATCCCCGGCGTCATGGCCTGCCGCACCATCCGCAATGAGCGGGAGCGCAAGGCCACGGCCATGCTGACCCCCTTTATGCCCTGCGGCGCAAAGCTCCCCGTCATCGCCCTGTTTGCCGGCGTCTTCTTCGCCGACGCCTCCTGGGTGGGCACCCTGATGTATTTTATGGGCATCGTCCTGATCTTCCTGGGCGCTCTGCTGGTCAACCGCATCAGCGGCTATAAGAACCGCAAGTCCTTCTTTATTATGGAGCTGCCCGAGTACAAGGCCCCCAGTCTCAAGCGGGCCGCCCTGGCCATGCTGTCCCGCGGCTGGGCCTACATCGTCAAGGCCGGTACCATCATTCTCCTGTGCAACACCGCCGTCCAGCTGATGCAGTCGTTCAACTGGAGCTTCCAGCTGGTGGAGGAAGGCATGGAGCACACCTCCATTCTGGCCTCCATCGCCACCCCCGTGTCCGTCCTGCTGATTCCCCTGGGCTTCGGCGCGTGGCAGCTGGCCGCCGCCGCCGTCACCGGCTTTATTGCCAAGGAAAACGTGGTGGGCACCCTGGCCGTCTGCTACGGCGTCACCAACTTCATCGACACCGATGAGCTGGCCCTCACCGGCGGCGCCTCCGAAGTGGCCGCCATCTTCGCCCTGACCAAGGCCGCCGCCCTGGCCTATCTGATGTTCAACCTGTTCACGCCCCCCTGCTTCGCCGCTATCGGCGCCATGCGCTCCGAGATCAAGGACCGCAAGTGGCTGTGGGCCGGTATCGGTCTCCAGTTTGCCACCGGCTATACCGTGGCGTTCCTGGTGTACCAGATCGGTACCCTGGTCACCACCGGCTCCCTGGGCACCGGCTTTGTCCCCGGTCTGATTGTGGTGGCCGCCATCGCCGCGTTCCTGGCCTACCGGATTCGCGTAGCCGACAAGTCCCTCCAGGCCACCTACAGTCTCAGCGGTGCAAGAGCCTGAGATTTTGCAGAAAGGCAGTAGACTTTTATGACCGATGTGATTATAATTGCCATACTGGCGGCCGTTTTGATTGCGGCGGCACGCTATGTGTACCGGGCAAAGAAAAACCACGCCCCGTGCATCGGCTGTTCCGCCTGCCACGGCCACGCCAAAGAACCGGGAGCCGATTCCGGCTGCTGCTGCGGCTGCGGACACTCCCACCAATAAGCGCACCTGTCTCCGGGCCGCCACGCCGCGGCTCGGAGCTTTGCGCGCTATACAGAAAGGAACCAACTCTATGCTTCTGGAAGTCTGTGTCGATTCCTATGAATCGGCCAAAATCGCCGCCGAACACGGCGCCGGCCGGCTGGAACTGTGCGCCAATCTGCTCATCGGCGGCACCTCTCCCAGCCCCTTTCTCATTGAGGCCGTCCAGTCCCTGGGCGTCCCGGTCCGGGTCCTGCTGCGGCCCCGGTTCGGTGATTTTCTCTACACCCCCATGGAACTGGAGCTGCTGCGGCGGGAAGTGGAATCCTGCCGGTCCCTGGGCGTCGACGGCGTTGTGCTGGGCGTCCTGACCGCTGACGGCCGTCTGGACCGGGAAGCCCTGGCTGCGCTGCTGGACGCCGCCGGTCCCCTGCACAAGACGCTGCACCGGGCCTTTGACGTGTGCCGGGACCCCTTTGAGGGTCTGGAGGACGCCGTGGCCCTGGGCTTCGACACCATCCTCACCTCCGGCCAGCGGGCCACCGCCGTGGAGGGCGCGGACCTGCTGCGGCAGCTCCACACCGCCGCCGCCGGACGCATTGCCCTGATGGCGGGCAGCGGCGTCAATCTCCAGACCCTGCCCCGGCTGCTGGCCGAAACGCCCCTGGATACCTTCCATCTGTCGGCAAAAACCACCGTGGACAGCCCCATGGTCTTCCGCCGGGCGGGCGTTCCCATGGGATTGCCCATGGCCGGAGAGTACGACCGGTTCTACGCCGACGGGGCGGTAATTGAACAGGTTAAAGCATTGCTGTGCCGTAGTTTTTCCTAATTTCTGCCATGATATTTATGCAATCTTAACAATTTATTTACACTTAATTTGTGATTCGTTCTAAATTTGTGAAACCTTTCTCAAAGCGATTGACAACTTTTCTATTTCTTTGTAATATTTGAACAGAAGCTTGGATTGTTACCGCGCAAGCGGGCAAAACCGGGACTCGCCAAGAAGGATGACCAGGCATTGCCATGTGCAGATGCCGCCGGGTTCACCCTGGGCGGGGCCTGGTTTTTTTCTTTCTCCGCGGGAGATTGGGAGGCGATCTACTTTGGAATTCCAGATCTTGAAAACCATCAACAACAACATCGTCAGCTGTCTCGACCCCCAGGGCCGGGAACACATTCTCATGGGCCGCGGCCTGGGCTTTGGACGCAAAGCCGGTCAGACCATCGGCCAGGATCAGGTGGAGAAGATCTTCTCCATCACCGACGAGGCCAATCTGGAGCGGTTCAAGGAACTGCTGTCCCGACTGCCCCGGCGGCAGGTGGAGTTCTGCACCGAACTGATCCCCTACGCCTGCGATGTCCTGGGCCACTCCCTCAATGAAAGCGTCTGCTACACCCTCTGCGATCACATCTGCTTCGCCATTGAACGGGTGAAAAACGGCATGGCGTTCACCAACGCCCTCCACACGGAGGTGCGGCTGTTCTATCCCCGGGAATACGGCGTGGGCTCCTACGCCGTGTCCGAAATCGCCCGCCGCTTCCAGGTCCAGCTGCCGGAGGACGAAGCCGCTTCCATCGCGCTGCACCTGGTCAACGCCGAGTACGTCACCTCCTTCGGGATCACCATGCAGGTGACCCAGGCCCTGGGCGAGATGGCGCAGCTTCTGCGCACCTCCGCGGAATTTGAGCTGGACGAGAGCTCCATCTACTTCGATGAATTTCTCATTCACCTGAAATTCCTGGCCCTGAGCCTTTTCTCTCACTATGAGGAGCCGGTGTCCGACAATCCCTTTTTTGACTCCGTGGCCGCGGCCCTGCCGCGGGAATACCACTGGGCCGGAGTCCTGACCGAGAATCTGGAGAAGGCCAGCGGTCAGAAGCTGACACAGCAGCAAAAAGCGTATCTGGCCATCAATCTCCATCGAATTCATCCGACGAAATGAGGTAATACCAAAATGGGTATCTTCGACAAACTCTTCCACAAACCCCAGTCCGAACACCCCGTGATCACCGCCCCGGTGGCCGGCACCGCCGTCGCCCTGCAGGAGGTCAACGACCCCACCTTCAGCCAGGAGATTCTGGGCAAGGGCATCGCCATCCGTCCCACCGGCAACCAGATCGTGGCCCCCTGCGACGGCAAGGTGGACATGATGTTCGACACGGGCCATGCCGTCAGCCTCATTAGCACCAACGGCATGGAAATTCTGATTCATGTGGGTCTGGAGACCGTGCAGCTCAAGGGCAAGCACTACACCACCCATGCCAAGACCGGCGACACCGTCAAGCAGGGCCAGCCCCTGATCTCCTTTGACCGGGAAGCCATCGCCGCCGAGGGCTATGACCTCATCACCCCCATCGTTCTGTGCAACTCCGACCGCTTCCCCATTTTGCAGGCCCATCTCGGCGCCGTTTCCTCCGGCGATCCCCTGCTGACCATCGACGCCTGAGCGTAGGAGGGACGGAAACCATGATACAGGGAACAGGCTTGCCGGTATTCCCCGGCGTTGCCATCGGACCGGCCTTCGTCCATGAGACGGCCAAGCTGGAACTGCCCACCGCCTGGGGCTCCGCCGCTGAGGAGCGGCAGCGCTTCACCGACGCCAAGGCCCAGGCCCAGGCCCAGCTCCAGACGCTGCTGGAGGAAACCGCCGCCCGTCTGGGACAGGAACACGCCATGATTCTGGACGTTCAGATCATGATGCTGGACGATCTGGATTATGTGGAGGCCATCGAGGCCCGCATTGACGGCGGCGACAGCGCCGCCCACGCCGTCCAGGAGACCGGTGAGGAATTCGCCGAGGTCTTCGCCTCCATGGACGACGAGTACATGAAAGCCCGGTCCACCGACGTTCGGGACGTATCCCGCCGGGTGGTGGAGATTCTCTGCGGCTTCTCCTCCGCCATGACCATGGATGTTCCCGGCGTACTGCTGGCCGAGGACCTGACGCCGTCGGAGACGGTGCAGCTGCCCAAAGACAAGATTCTGGCCTTTGTGACCCGCAAAGGTTCCGCCAACAGCCACACGGCCATTCTGGCCCGGACCATGGGTATCCCCTCTCTGGTGGCCGCCGACGTCGATCTGTCGGCCATCCAGCCAGGCGATACGGTCATTGTGGACGGCTTCACCGGCCAGTGCTACATCCGGCCTGACGAGGCCACCCTGGCGGAGATGACCGCCAAGCAGACCGAAGCCCAGGCCGCCAAGGAGGCCCTGGAAGCCTACCGCGGCAAGGAGACCCGGACGGCCAAGGGCCGCAAGGTCAAGCTCTATACCAACATCGGCAGCCCCGACGACGTGGAGCTGGTGCTGAAAAACGACGGTGAAGGCGTGGGTCTGCTGCGCAGCGAGTTCCTGTACCTGGGCCGCGACACCTACCCCACCGAGGAGGAGCTGTACACGGCGTACCGCCAGGTGGTGGAGGGCTTGCAGGGCCGCCCCGTCATCGTCCGCACCCTGGACATCGGCGCCGACAAGCAGGCCGACTACTTCCAGCTGGACGCCGAAGAGAATCCCGCCCTGGGTCTGCGCGGCGTTCGCCTGTGCCTGAGCCGTCCGGAGCTGTTCCGGACCCAGCTGCGGGCCATCTACCGGGCCAGCGCCCACGGTCCCGTCAGCATGATGTTCCCCATGATCGCCTCCCTGTGGGAGGTCCAGGAGGTCAAGGCCCTGTGCCAGACCATCCGGGAGGAACTGACCGCCGAGGGCGTCGCCATCGGAGACGTGCCCCTGGGCGTCATGATCGAGACGCCCGCCGCCGCCGTCATCAGCGACACCCTGGCCCGCGAGGTGGACTTCTTCAGCGTCGGCACCAACGACCTGACCCAGTACACCCTGGCCGCCGACCGGCAGAACAGCGCCCTGGGCCGCTACTGCGACCCCAAGCATCCGGCATTGCTGTGGCTCTTGCAGCGCATTGCCGACAGCGCCCACGCCGCCGGAATCTGGTGCGGCATCTGCGGCGAGCTGGCCGCCGACGCCTCCATGACCAACACCCTGATGACCATGGGCTACGACGAACTCTCCGTCTCCCCGGCCCAGGTGCTGAAAATCCGTAAAGCCATCTCTGAAAGCGAGGTTGTTTCCCAATGAAAACCATTACCCACGTGATCCAGGACCCCATGGGTCTCCATGCCCGTCCCGCCGGACTGCTGGCCAAGGCCGCCGCGGCCTGCGAGGGCTGCTCCTTCAGCCTGACCTTCAAGGAGCAGACGGTGGACGCCAAGCGCATCATGGGTCTCATGAAGCTGGGCGCCAAGCAGGGCGATACCCTGACCATCACCTGCGCCGGTGAAAACGAGGACGCCGCTGCCGCGTCCATGGAATCCTTCCTCAAGGACAATCTGTAACGCTTGCTTCCAATCCATTTCTTTTTGAGCAATCACAGGCGGCCGGGATAGGCACCGGCTTCCCACCCAACGCCGACGGGCAGTTCCCTGCCCGCGGCACACTGTAAGAGAGAGGAGCAATCATATTATGATGAAATTTTTGCAGCGCCTTGGCAAAGCATTGATGCTGCCCGTGGCCTGTCTGCCCATCTGCGGCATTCTGATGGGCATCGGCTACCTGCTGTGCCCCCAGACCATGCAGGGCGGTGACATCACCGGTACCATCCCCACCATCGGCCTGTTCCTGGTGAAGGCCGGCGGCGCCCTGATCGACAACATGGCCATCCTGTTCGCCATCGGCGTCGGCGTCGGCATGGCCGACGACAAGGACGGCACGGCCGGTCTGGCCGCTCTGGCCTCCTGGCTGATGATCACCACCCTGCTGGGTGAGGGCGTCGTCACCGTTATCCGTCCCTCCGTGGCTGAGAACGCCACCCAGCTGCTGGCTTTCCAGAAGATCGCCAACCCCTTCATCGGCATCATCTCCGGTCTCATCGGCGGCCTGACCTACAACCGCTTCAAGAGCACCAAGCTGCCCGACTTCCTGGCCTTCTTCAGCGGCAAGCGCTGCGTGACCATTCTGGCCGGTCTGTTCTCCATCATCGCTTCCGCCATTCTGCTGTTCGTGTGGCCCCTGGTCTTCGGCGCTCTGGTTGCCATCGGTAAGGGCATCGTGGGTCTGGACGCCGTCGGCGCCGGTATCTACGCCTTCCTGAACCGTCTGCTGATCCCCACCGGCCTGCACCACGCCCTGAACAACGTGTTCTGGTTCGACACCATCGGCCTGGGCGACCTGTCCCACTTCTGGGCCGGCGACACCTCCGCCGACGTGTCCTGGAGCCTGGGTATGTACATGTCCGGCTTCTTCCCCTGCATGATGTTCGGTGTCCCCGCTGCTGCCATCGCCATGATCCGCAGCGCCAAGCCCGAAAAGCGTAAGGTCGCCATCGGCCTGCTGAGCTCCGCCGCCATCGCTTCCTTCGTCTGCGGCGTCACCGAGCCCTTCGAGTTCGCTTTCATGTTCCTGGCTCCCGGCCTGTATGTCCTGTACGCTCTGCTGTACGGCATCTTCGTGGCTGTGACCACCGTCGTGGGCTTCCGTGCCGGCTTCTCTTTCTCCGCCGGTGCCACCGACCTGCTGTTCTCTGCTTCCCTGCCTGCTGCGCAGAAGACCTGGCTGATTCTTCCCCTGGGCCTTGCTGCCGCCTTCATCTTCTACGTCGTCTTCCGCTTCGCCATTGTGAAGTTCAACCTGAAGACCCCTGGCCGTGAAGATGACGACACCGACGAGGAGAAGATCGTGCTGGCCAACGACAACTACACTGAGATGGCCCGCATCATCCTGGAGGGCCTGGGCGGCGCTTCCAACGTGACCTCCATCGACAACTGCATCACCCGCCTGCGTCTGGAAGTCAAGGACACCACCCTGGTCAACGAGAAGAAGATCAAGTCCTCCGGCGCTGCCGGCGTCATCCGTCCCGGCAAGACCTCCGTGCAGGTCATCATCGGGCCCAAGGTCCAGTTCGTGGCCGACGAGTTCAAGAAGCTGGTCTGACACACGGAACTGCTCAAAAAGACATGATGTATTGACAGCACCCCTGTCCCGCGCCTATGCGGGACAGGGGATTGATTTTTTTCTGAAAAGATTTGTGCCGTTGTCATATTCTGAACGGTCGTTGCGGAATGTGTATTGTAAATTGTGCCCAGTCATGATACAATCATGCTATCATCCATGGTGCATCGTTCCGATGCACCGCTGTGCAGGAGGACGACCCATGGACAAACCATTCAATCACTTCGACGCCGACGGCAACGCCGTTATGGTGGACGTTTCGGAAAAATCCCCCACGGTCCGGGTGGCCGTGGCCGAGGGCACCATCCGTCTGACGCCGCCCATTCTGGCCGCCATCACCGGCCGTACCGCCGCCAAGGGCGATGTGCTGGGCGTGGCACAGGTGGCCGGTATTATGGCCACCAAGCGCACCGGCGATCTGATTCCCCTGTGCCATCCCATGATGCTGAGCCATTCCGCCATCGAGTTTACGATTCTGGAGGAGGAATGCGCCGTCCGCGCCACCTGCACCGTCAAGCTGACGGGCAAAACCGGCGTGGAAATGGAAGCCCTCACCGGTGTTTCCGTCGCCCTGCTGACCATTTATGATATGTGCAAGGCGCTGGACAAGGGCATGGAGATCACGGACATCCATCTGGTCCACAAGGAGGGCGGCAAGTCCGGCTCCTACGACCGGGCTTGAACAGGAGGGCCGCCATGCTGGACCAATTTCAGCGGAACATCCACTATCTGCGAATTTCCGTTACGGACCGCTGCAACCTCCGGTGCGTCTACTGTATGCCGGAGTCGGGCGTGGAGTGTCTCCCCCACAGCGCCATTCTCACCTATGAACAAATCGCCCGGCTGGTGGAGCAGTTTGCCGCCCTGGGCGTCACCCATATTCGTCTCACCGGCGGCGAACCCCTGGTGCGGCCCCAGCTTTACAAGCTGGTGGCAGCCATCCGAGCCGTCCCCGGCATCGAAAGAATCACCCTGACCACCAACGGCGTCCTGTTGGCCCAGCAGCTGCCCCAGCTGCTGGAAGCCGGTATCGACGGCGTCAACATCAGTCTTGACACCTTGGACCGGCAGCAATTTGCCGCCATCACCCGGCGGGACCTGCTGTTGGAAACCCTCTCGGGCCTGGAAGTGGCCCTGGGCGTTCCCGGCCTGACGGTGAAGGTCAACTGTGTCCCCACCGAAACCAACCGGGACCAGTTGGTGCCGCTGGCCGCTCTGGCCAGGGACCGGGATTTGTCGGTGCGCTTCATTGAAATGATGCCCATTGGCCTGGGCCGCAATCTGGGCCGTCTGACCCAGGAGGAAGTGCTGGCCCAGCTGACCGACGCCTTCGGCGCGCCTCTGGACTGTCCCCCACCCCCCGGCGCGGGTCCCAGCACCTACCGGACGTTCCCCGGCTTTACGGGCCGGGTGGGCTTTATCAGCGCCGTGAGCCATCAGTTCTGCCACAACTGCAACCGGGTCCGGCTGACGGCCACCGGCTATTTAAAAACGTGTCTGCAATACGAGACGGGCCGGGATTTGAAGGCCCTGCTGGACGGCGGCGCGTCGGACGACGAGCTGCGCCGGGTCATCTCGGAGACCATCCGGCAGAAACCGGCCAGCCACCACTTTTCCACCGCCGCCCAGTCCGGCGACGAGGCCATGAACATGCATCAAATAGGAGGATGATACCATGGGCAATGTGATTGCAGTCTGCATCAGTGAGAAAAAAGGCGTTCAGAAGAAAAATGTGGGCAGCGCCCGGTTCATCGAGGACTGGGGCATCGAAAACGACGCCCACGCCGGAAAATGGCACCGTCAGGTGTCCCTGCTGTCCCATGACCGGGTGGAGGAATTCCGGGCACGGGGCGCCGTGGTGGAGGACGGAGCCTTTGGTGAAAATCTGGTGGTCTCCGGCTTTGATTTCAAGAATCTGCCCGTGGGCACCAAATTCCGCTGCAACGATGTGCTGTTGGAAATGACCCAGATCGGCAAACAATGTCACGCCCACTGTGAGATTTACAAGGTCATGGGCGACTGCATCATGCCCCGGGAGGGCGTCTTTGCCCGGGTGCTCCACGGCGGCACCATCTCCGTCGGCGACACCCTTTCCATTGTAGAGGAGGAATAAACCATGCGCGTTGCAATTCTCACCCTCAGCGATTCCGGCTACACCGGCCAGCGGGAGGATAAAAGCGGTCCCGTCATCCGGCAGATGGTGGAGGCCGCCGGTTACACCGTGGTCCACACGGAACTGCTGCCCGACGGCATTGACCCCCTGCGGGGCGTCCTCTCCACCCTCTGCGACGAGGACGTATGTGATCTGATTCTCACCACCGGCGGGACCGGCTTCTCCCCCAGCGACGTGACCCCCGAGGCCACCATGGCTGTGGTGGAGCGTCCCGCCCCCGGCATCGCCGAGGCCATGCGGTACCACTCCCTGCAAATCACCCCCCGTGCCATGCTGTCCCGGGCCGCCGCCGGTATCCGCAAAGGCACTCTGATTGTCAATCTGCCCGGCAGCCCCAAGGCCGTCACGGAATGTCTGGAGTACATTCTCCCCTCTCTGGCCCACGGCCTGGAAGTGCTCCGGGGCATGACCGGCAACTGCGCCCGGACGTAATCCGCAGAAATCCGAAGACGGCGGGCCCGCCGTCTTCGGACTTGCCTTTCCCATTGGGATATGGTATACTGTTGTTGCAAGCCCGATACTTTCGGGTCATAATGTAAACTAAAAGTGGGTGGACGAGCCCCTTTTCCAGGTTCTGATCGACACAAGACGGAAGTTGGAGGGGCTTGTTTTATTTTTTCCATATTTTAGGAGGAATCACCCATCATGAAAAAGCTTCTTGCACTGGTGCTGGCCCTGTCCACGGTTCTGGGTCTTCTGGCAGGCTGCGGCGCCAAAGAGAACACCGCCCAACCCACCACGGAGGACACCGCCAACACCGAGACCAACGACGCTCCGGAAACCACGGACGACACCGCCGGGACCGGCACCGAGGAGACCACCGACGACAGCAGCGCTGTGGTGGTGGACCTGACCATCCTCAAGGAAGCCGACGAGAGCATGCTCAACACCTATTCCATGATCGCCGTCAACCCCGAAGCACCCTTCACCGATGCCGACGGCAACGCCGTTTCCGATGTCACCGTCAACACCGCCGGCGCCGACGCCCTGATGCACTGGCTGCTGCTGCCGGAGACGCTGGATCTGGCCGCCAACTACGGCATGGAAGAGTACGGCAACACCCTGTTCTATGTGCTGGAGGACGCGCCCACCTATGAGGGCGAAATCCCCGCCGCCACCGACGAGACCAAGACCATCCGCCTGTCCACCACCACCTCCGTCAACGACTCGGGTCTACTGTCCTACCTGCTGCCCCAGTTTGAGGAAGCCTATGGCTACACGGTGGAAGTCCAGTCTGCCGGTACCGGCAAGGCCATCGAGGCCGCCAAGTTCGGCAATGCCGACCTGATTCTGGTACACTCCAAGAGCCAGGAAGAGGAGTTTGTCAACGCCGGTTTTGCCCGCGTCATCGACGGCATGGAGACCGAGCGTGTGTCTTTCCTCTATAACTACTTCGTCCTCTGCGGCCCCTCTGCGGACCCCGCCGGTGTGAAGGATGCCGCCACGGTGCTGGACGCTTTCGCCGCCATTGCTGAGGGCAAGTATCCCTTCATCTCCCGCGGCGACGGCTCCGGTACCCACACCAAGGAGCTGTCTCTGTGGCCTGCGGAGCTGGGCATCACCGAGGACCCCGAATCCTTTGCCGATTACACCGACTGGTACACCTCTGCCAACGCCGGTATGGGTGCCTGCCTGGTCATGGCTGAGGAAATGGGCGGCTACATCCTCACCGATAAGGCCACGTTCCTGACCTTTGTTGCCAACAACGGCGTCATGGAATAAGCAGGCAAATTACAGAAAAGCTCACCGTTGGGTTGCTGTATTCACAGCACCCCAATTTGGTATGGAAAGGGGAATGTCTATGGGCTCCGCTGTGGAGCAGGCCGTACAGCTGATCGCCTCCGGCGACCGGGAACTGCTGAATATTTTGTCCGTCACAGCCCGCATGAGCCTGTCCAGTTCCCTCATTGCCCTGCTGCTGGGGGTTCCTCTGGGGCTGCTGCTGGGGGCCTGCCGGTTTCCGGGCCGTGGGCTGCTGCTGGTGTTGAACCGGACCCTTATGGGTGTGCCGCCGGTGGTCTGCGGTCTGATCTTCTATATTCTGTTCTCCGGCGTGGGTCCGCTGCGCCATCTTCATTTATTGTTCACCGTGGAAATCATGATTCTGGCCCAGGTGGTGCTGATCACGCCCCTGCTCACCAGCCATATGGAGACGTATGCGGCCCAGATTGCCGGTCCCGTCCGGGAGACGGCCAAGGGACTGGGGCTGTCCCGGTGGAAAACCTTTCTGCTGCTGCTCAATGAGAGCCGCTATCCCATCTTTTCCGGGTATCTGCTGGGCTTCTCCCGTGCCATTGCCGAGGTGGGCGCAGTGTCCATGGTGGGCGGCGCCATTGCCTGGAAAACCAACGTCATGACCACAGCCATTATGCAATACACCAACCGGGGCAATTTTTCGCTTGGCATCGCGCTGGGGTTGATTCTTCTGGTGCTGTCCCTGGGGATGAACTTGGCTCTGTCCCTGCTGCAAAGGAAGGTGGCGTCATGAACCTTTATGCCTTTGCCAAGTCCTTCGGGGGACAAGCGGCGGTTACCGTACCGGACCTGACGCTGGAAGCCGGAACACTGTACGCCGTCATCGGGGCCAACGGCAGCGGGAAATCTACCTTTTCCCGTGTGATTGCCGGAGTCCTCTCCCCTGACGGCCGCCGTCCGGTGACGGAAGCGGGGCTGCGGGTGGGGTATCTGCCCCAGAAGAGCTACGGATACCGGCTGAGCGTCCTGCAAAATCTGCTGCTGGCCAGCCGGGACCGGGACCAGGCCGCCCGGCTGCTGGAAGCGGTGCAGCTGTCCCATCTGGCCGGGAAACCGGCACACCGCCTGTCCGGCGGCGAGACGGCCCGCATGGCATTGGCCCGGCTGTTCATGGGGCAGTATGATCTGGTCATTCTGGATGAACCCACGGCTTCCATGGATATGGAGAGCACCATGCTCACAGAGCAGTTGACCCGGCAATATGTGGCTGAAACGGGCTGCGCTCTGCTGCTGGTCACCCACAGTCTCCAGCAGGCCCGGCGGCTGGCCGATAAAGCGCTGTACTTCCATAAGGGGCAGCTGCTGGAACAGGGTCCCGCCAAAACGGTTCTATACGAACCACAACACCCTGAAACCCGGCAATTTCTCTCATTTTACGGCTCATAAAAAGTTTTACTCGATTTTTTCTGTGGGGCAACTTACCGCCGGTGTGTCTGCGGGTGTCACCGGGCCTTTTGCGCCATAGCTGCGGCGCAGCTTCTTACCATACATCCAGTATGGCTGCGAAGCTGTGCCTTGCTCTGACACAAAATTCCTCGCCGACACCTCTTGCCAACCGGCGGCGCGTTGCCCAAATCACGGAGTCCAGGGGACAGCGTCCCCGGTCGCCCCGCGCACGGGGCGAAACTCCCGCTGGCCGCAGCCAGCGAAACACCCGCCCGCCGCAGCGGGCGAAATCCCTCAGCGTCCAAAGCGCCATCCGCAGATGGCGCAATCCCCGGCCAAAGGCCAACGCCCCCGGCGCCACCCATAAAGGGTGGACGCCGGGGGCGTTCTATATTGCACTGTTCATTCGGGTAAAACCCTGCCAAATGCGGCGGGGGCAAGCCCCCGCCCTACAGCGTGGAACCCATCGGTTCAGCAGGAACATTCAGGACTTACAGTTCCCGCACCGTGCCGGGATTGTTTACCGTATAGCCGCCCAGGGCTTCCAGACGGGCGCGGAAGGTGTCGCTGCGGAGCACCTCCAGCAGCTTCTGCACCATGGGGGTATCCCACGCGCTGTCGGGAATCAGCAGATCATACTGTTCTGTACAAATGGGCAGAAATTCCAGGCCGTACAGCTGAGCCGCGGACCAGATGCCCATACCGGCGTCGCCGCTGCCGTTGGCAATCTGCGCTGCTACCGCCGTATGGGTGAATTCCTCCCGGTCATAGCCATAGATGGCCTTGCCGTCTACGTGCTCCTGCTTGCACAGGTAGTCGAAGAGAATCCGGGTGCCGCTTCCCTTCTGGCGGTTCACATAGGAGATGCCCTCTTGGGCCAGATCGGCAAATTTTTCAATCCCCTTGGGATTGCCTGCAGCCAGCATCAATCCCTGGGTCCGGCCCACGCACTCCACCAGACGGACGCCGCCGTTGGGGAAGTATTTGCGGATAAACGCCGTATTGTAAGAGCCGTCCTTTTCATCCAGCAGGTGGACGCCGCCCATATGGGCTTCGCCCCTGCGGATGGCCATGATGCCGCCCATGGAGCCCACATGGGACGAGCTGAGATAGAACTGGCCGTCCAGACGGAACAGGTCCGCCAATTCATCCATGAGGGGGTCGTGGCTGCCGATGACCACCAGGGTTTTCTGGAGTTCCGCCTTGGGGCGCAGCAGCTGGACGGTGACCGTCTGGCCATTCTCGTATCCCTCTGTTCCCTGGGGCACCTCCAGAATGCCGTCAGCCTTCATAAAGGAGGTGACGACGCCGCTGCCGCGGCTCAGGGGCGACGCCATGAGCTTATCGCCCACATAGCCCAGCCGGACGCGGATAAACTCCCGATACTTGAGACCCGACACCACAGGGCGGGACAGAACGGCCTCCGCCGTCTCCACCTGAGCATGGGTGCGGCCCGTCAGATGCTCCACCAGAGGCTGCAACAGCTCCCGAATGACCAGGATACCCGACACAGGATAGCCGGGCACGCCCAGAATGGGCACAGGGCCTTTGCAGCCGAGAATGGCGGGCTTGCCGGGTTTGATGGCGATACCGTGACACAGGACCTCGCCCACCTCGGAAATGGCCTGACAGCTGTAATCCTCCCGGCCCGCCGAGGAACCGGCGTTCAGGAGCACCATATCACACTCCTCCGCCGCCTGGGCCACTCTTGCCCGGATATCGTCCAGGTTATCCCGTGTAATGGGGTACGTTTTCGGCACCGCGCCCCACTCCTGCACCATGGCGGAAAAGATGGTGGAATTGAACTCCATAATCTGGCCGGGAGCCGGGTCCGTGGTGGGCGGAATGATCTCGTCGCCGGTGGGCAGAATGCCCACCACCGGGCGGCGGTACACGGGAATCTCCAGGACGCCGCCGGCCAGCAGTGCGCCCATGGCCGCCGGGGTCACGGCGGTACGGGACGGCAGGAGCATCTCTCCGGCGCAGACATCCTCGCCGATCTGGCGGATATGCTGCCAGGGAGCCGCTGGGGCATAGAGCCGGGCGGAACCGTCTTCCTCGTAGACCACGTCCTCCACCATAATGACGGCGTCGCAGCCCTCGGGGATGGGGTCGCCCGTATCCAACACCTTAAACTGGGACGGCGGCAGCACCACCGGCGTGGTCTCCGTGGCGCCGAAGGTGTCGGCAGCCCGGACGGCAATACCGTCCATGGCGCTGGCATGGTAATGTGGGGCGCAGATATGGGCGTAAACGGCCCGGGACGTGATGCGGCCCAACGCCTCGCCCACGGGAATGGTCTCCTCCGCGGGAGCAAAACCGTGGTCCAGCAGCGTCGTTAAGTACAGGGTTTTTGCCTCGTCTAAGGGCATGTTTTGCAGGAACTGAAATGCCATGGGTGTGATTCTCCTTCTCGTTTCATTCCATATGATACACGGTGACGGCGACGGTGCTGCCCTGGGGCAATCCCTCGCAGTCCCGTGGGATTTCAAAATAGCCGTCAGACCCGGCCAGGGTGCTGATGAGGCCCGATTTGCTGCGGATGGGCTGGGCATACAGTACGCCGTCCCGCTCCGTCAGATGGACGCCGGTGTACTGGGCACGGCCATGGTTGGCCGAGACGGTCTCCGTCAGAACGGCAGGCACCGGACGGCGCACCAGGGTGCGGCCCTGCATCCGGGCCAGCAGGGGTTTCAAAAACAGATTGGCCACAAAAAACGCCGCGCCGGGATGGCCCGGCAAGCCCATAACCGGCTTGCCCTCCACGACGCCCAGAATGGTGGGTTTGCCGGGCTTCATGGCAATGCCATGGAACAGCAGCTTGCCCAGCCGGTCAATGACGCGGCAGGTGGCGTCCTTTTCCCCCACGGAACTGCCGCCGGAAATGAGCACACAGTCGCACTGTGCCAGCGCCCTGCGCACCGTCTCTTCCAGCAGCGGTTCCTCATCCCGCAGCGCCCCCATGGGGATAGCCTCGCCGCCGAAGGAGGTCACCGCCGCCGCCAGCAGGGCCGAATTGACGTCCCGGACCTGCCCAAGCCCCGGCTGTTCCGTCACGTCTACCAACTCGTCGCCGGTGCTGATGACGGCCACCCTGGGCCGCCGGGCCACGGTCACCTGGGCCCGGCCCAGAGCCGCCAACGCGCCGATATCGGCGGCGGTCAGAATGCGGCCCGCCTGCAATACCACCTTGCCGGGCCGCACGTCGTCGCCCCGGTACACCAGATTGCTGCCGGGGGCGGCGGGCTTCATAACGCCGATGGTGCCGTCGCCGTAGTCCTCCGTATATTCGATCATCACCACGGCGTCGGCCCCCTGGGGCAGCGCGCCGCCGGTGGGCACGGCCACGCAGGTGTTTTCCTCCACGGTACCCTCCGCCGCTTGTCCCATCAGAACCGAACCGGTGACCGTCAGAATGGCCGGAATGCTGTCGCTGCATCCAAAGGTGTCGGCCCCGCGGACCGCGTAGCCGTCCACCGTGGACCGGTCAAAATCCGGTACAAACTCCGCCGCCGTCACCGTCTCGGCCAGCACCCGGCCCAGGGCCGCGGGCAGGGGCACCGATTCCGGCTCCCCCACTGTAAACGCCGATTCCGCAATCAGCGACAGGACCTCCTCCGGTGTCTTCACCGTCAACATGTGTCAAACCTCCTCCAGGATTTCCCCCATCTGGGTGTAATCGTTGCCGCTGAACTGCTCCAGCTCCCGGCGAAAGGCCGGGTCCCGCAGAACGGCCAGCAGCGTTTGTACCTCTGGCTGCTCCAGAGAATCCTTGCGCAAAACCAGATCACAGCGCTCCTGCTGCATGGGAATAAAGTCCAGTCCCGCCTGCTTGCGGGTGACCCGTTCGGTACCCACGCCCACGTCGGCCTTGCCCTGGGCAATGGCCCCGGCCAGCGTCAGATGGGAGCCGGTCTCCTGGTCATAACCCCGGACCGATGACGGCGCGATGCCCAGCCGCCGCAGATGCTCGTCCAGCAGCACCCGGGACGCGGACCCGCAGCCCCGGTTGAGCATGCACACGTCCGCCCGGCACAAATCCTCCCAGCCGGTGATCTGCTTAGGGTTGCCTGCGGCCACATAAAAGCCCTGCATCCGCCGGGACACATTGACCAGCACCGCCCCCACGCCGGGCATGAGCCGCCGGACATAGGGACTGTTGTACCGGTCCACATCCCCGGCCCACAGATGGACCATAGCCGCATGGATCCGCTTCTGATAGAGGGCCAGCAGTCCCTCAAAGCCGCTGAGATACGCCCGCAGCGCCGCCACATTCTTCTGCTGCATGCGGCTGGACAGCAAATCCAGCACCACGTCCTGGCCCGCAATGATAAAATGGTGGTCCCAATCGGCACGGGTGATGAGACCGCCCTCCAGTTCGGCGGTCTTGACCTTGGGGGCCGAACGCTCATGGCGGGACCGGGCAATATACTGGTCCACATCCTCCTTGGTGAAGCGCACCTTGCGCCCCACCCGGTAGGAGTTGATTTCCCCCCGGCGAATCAGTTCATAGACGGTGTTGCAGCTCACATGGAGCATCGCCGCCACCTGCTGGGTGGACAGGGCCTTTTGGTCGGGCATAGCTCCCCCTCCTCTTTTACATAGCAGTTGACACAAGTATAACCCATTTCACACAATGTTGGCAAGGGTCCCGTGAAATCTCTTGCGTTTTTATTGTAATTTCCGGAATTCCAGCTATGATGAAATCAGGAAGTGTGTAAGGAAACCCATTGTTCAAGGAGGGAATCGTATGAGCCGTTCTTACTATGAGAAACTCGCCCGCATCGATTTGACCGCCGGTACGGTGGCCGTGGAACCCCTGGAGCTGGAAAAAGCCCAACGGTACATCGGCGGCCGCGGTTTGGGTACCAAAATCCTCTACGATGAGGGCGTTGCCACCGTGGACCCCCTGGGTCCCGACAACAAACTGGTGTACATCACCGGCCCCATGACCGGTACGCCGTCGCCGTCCTCGGGCCGCTATATGGTCTGTACCAAGTCTCCCCTGACGGGCATGATCGCCTGTTCCAACTCCGGCGGCATCTGGGGCGCCAAGCTGAAACATGCCGGTTGGGACGGTCTGATTGTCGAAGGCGTTGCCAAGGAGTGGACCTATCTGCTGGTGGACGATGGGGAAATTTCGTTCCACAGCGCCGAGCAGTACGTGGGCATGAAGAGCGAGGACATGGACGAAGCGCTGCGCAAGGTCCATGGCGAGAAAGCCTCCGTTCTGAACATCGGCCCCGCCGGTGAACACCAGGCACTGCTGGCCGCCATCATCAACGACAAGGACCGGGCCGCGGGCCGCTCCGGCGTCGGCGCGGTCATGGGCTCCAAGAAGCTCAAGGCCATTGTGGTCAAGGCCAGCGTGGGCCATGTGACCACCCTCCACGACGAAGACGCCCTGAAGCAGGCCACCAGCCGCTGCCTGGGCATCCTCAAGGAAAACGGCGTCACGGGCCAGGGTCTGCGGGCCTACGGCACCGCCGTTCTGGTCAACATCATCAACAACATTGGTTCCCTGCCCACCAAGAACTGGCAGGAAGCCTATTTTGAAGCCGCCGAGAAGATTTCCGGTGAAACCATGGCCGAGACGTGTCTCGTCAAGCCCGGCGCGTGCTTCCGCTGCCCCATCGTCTGCGGCCGTATTGTCAAGCTCAACGACGGCAAGGTCTGCGGCGGCCCCGAATATGAACCCCTGTGGGCCTACGGCGCCAACTGCGGCGTGGACGACCTCAACGCCATCAACGTGGCCAATATGCTCTGCAACGAATACGGTCTGGACGCCATTTCCACCCCCTGTACCATCGCCGCCGCCATGGAGCTGTATCAGATCGGCGCCATCACCGAGGCGGACTGTGAGGGCGTTCCCCTGACCTGGGGCAGCGCCGAGGCCATTGTGGAATGGACCCGCCGCATGGGCGCCGGAGAGACCGAGCTGGGCAAGCGGATGGCTCAGGGTTCCTACCGTCTCTGCGAGCACTACGGCCATCCCGAGGTGTCCATGAGCGTCAAGAAGCAGGAAATGCCCGCCTACGACGCCCGCGGCATTCAGGGCATCGGCATCACCTATGCCACCAGCAACCGCGGCGGCTGCCATGTCCGGGGCTATATGATCTCCCCCGAAGTCCTGGGCCTGCCCCAGCAGCTGGACCGGACGGTGACCGACGACAAGGCCGCCTGGGCCAAGACCTTCCAGGACCTGACCGCCGTCATCGACTCCATGGGCAACTGCCTGTTTACCTCCTTTGCCCTGGGGGCCCAGGAGTATGCGGACCTGCTCAACGCCGCCACCGGCACCAACTACACCGTGGAGACGCTGCTGGAAGCCGGTGAGCGGATTTACAACCTGGAGCGGCTGTTCAACAAGGCCGCCGGTATGAAGCCCGAGGATGACCGGCTGCCCAAGCGTCTGCTGGAGGACCCCATCCCCGGCGGTCCCTCCAAGGGTATGACCAGCAAGATCGCGCTGACGCTGCCCCAATACTACGAAGCCCGCGGTTGGGTGGACGCCTTCCCCACGGAAGAAACGCTGCGCCGCCTGGGCCTTGCCGAATAAGTTCCGAACTGTTATGATGGAGGGGAAACCATTCCCCTCCATTTTTCCATTGTGAAAGGAGAGATCGCCATGCTGGAAGTCCGTCTGTTTGCCACCCTGCGGCAGGGCCGGGAGAAGGTCTATCACCTGGACGCCGCCGGATTCCCCGACGGCACCGCTGTTCTGGACCATCTGCATATTCCCAAAGAGGAAGTGGCCATTTTCCTGCGCAACGGATTCCACCGTCCCACGGACACCGCCCTGGCGGACGGGGACATTGTGGCCATTTTCCCGCCCACCGGCGGCGGCTGAGGAGGCATCCCTATGGAGGAACGCTATCTGCGCAATCTGGGGCCGCTGACCGAAGCGGAGCAGGCGCTGCTTGCATCCAAAACCGTCTTTCTCGCCGGTTTGGGCGGTCTGGGCGGCCATCTGCTGGAACACATGCTGCGGCTGGGGGTGGGGGCCATTGTGACCGCCGACGGCGACCGCTTCACCCCCTCCAATCTGAACCGGCAGCTGTTGGCCACGGAGGACGCCATGGGTCAGCCGAAAGCCCAGGCGGCGGCGGAACGGGCCGCCGCCGTCAATCCCAGTGTCCGGGTCACCGTCGTATCCACACCGCTGACGGCCCGCAACCGGGACGCCCTGCTGGCCGGGTGCGATCTGGCCCTGGACGGTCTGGACAATCTGGAAGCCCGGCGGATTCTGGCCGCCGGCTGCGACCGGGCCGGTATTCCCCTGGTCCATGGCGGCATCCGGGACTGGTGCGCCCAGGTGGCGGTGATTCCGCCGGGCAGCGGCCTGCTGGACCGCATTTACCCGCCCCATCTGTCGGAACTCTCCCCCAGCGGCACCGTCTCGCCGGTACCGGCCTGGTGCGCCGCCGTTCAGGCGGCCCAGGCGCTTTGTCTTCTCTGCGGCCGTCCCGCCCCCCTGTGGGGAAAGCTGCTGGCGGCAGACCTGCTCTATGGAGAACAGGAAATTCTGCCCCTGTAGCGTCTCACCGAACCTGAATGTCAATCTCGGTCAAATAGTCCTCCGGCGTCGGGCTGACGGTCTCATTGATGACGGTTTCATAGGCATAGCCCGTCAGCGCAATGCCCTGGGCTTCGGCATAGGCCAGCATCCGTTCATAGGCCGCCGGTACCTGCTCCCAATAGCCCCGGCAATAGGCCCGCAGATAGGTGCCGCCGGGGCGGATATGCTGCCGCGGAACGGCAGCGGCATCGGGACACCGCAGGAAAATGGCCGTGTAACCCCAAAAATCCCGCTGCATCAGCCGTTCCACCGGAATCATGGCCCCGTAGTCGATGCCGTACAGCCGCCGGAGTCCATGGTCCGTCACCGCCTGCTGGGAGGTCTGCACATCCTCTTCCATGGTGGCGGTCCGGGACGTTTCCAGCAGGGCCAGGCGGCGCGGTTCCACCGTCACCAGCCCCATCTGGTCCGGGTCTACCTGCCGCAGCTGCTCCAGAGACTGCCGCTGACGGCCCAGGGCTTCCTGCAATTCCCGCAGATGGGCCATGGCCGCGTCCAGCTCCGCCGCCTTTTCCGCCATGAGGGTGTCCAGCTCCTCCACGGACCGGTGGGCCATCCAGGCCCGGATATCGGGGATGGACATGTTCAGCTCCCGCAGCATAAGAATGGTGCCCAGGGTGGCGCTCTGGAGAAAGCTGTAATACCGGTAGCCGTTCTCCCCCACCACCGCCGGACGGAACAGGCCGATTTCATCGTACCACATCAGCGTTTTTTTATGGATGCCGTGGGCCTTGGCAAATTCCCCAATGGTATAAAGGTGTCTGGCGTCCTGGGGCATGGTTCTCACCTCCTGTGTCGTTTTGGATACTATAGCATATGTCGTTGCTTTTTGCAGCCCCATGGAGTATACTGGAAAAAAACAGAAGGAGGCGGGCCCTGGGCCCAAGTTTTGGTATGAACGAGATTTTACGCGCACTCCATGAGAGAAAGTCGGTGCGGCTCTACGAGGACCGTCCCGTTCCCGATTCGGTAAAGGCCGCCGTCCTGGAAGCCGCGGTACAGGCTCCCACGGCAGGCAATCAACAGCTGTACACCATTCTGGATATCACCGAGCCGCAGCTCAAGCATGCCCTTTCCATCACCTGCGACAATCAGCCCTTTATTGCCCAGGCCCCCATGGTGCTAGTGTTCCTGGCCGACTGCAAAAAATGGTACGACGCTTACCGCTACGCCGATTGCTGCCCCCGGGAGCCCGGCGTGGGCGACCTGCTATTGGCTGTCAGCGACGCCAACATTGCCGCCCAAAACGCTGTCACCGCCGCAGAAAGCCTGGGTCTTGGTTCCTGCTACATCGGTGACATCATGGAGCACGCCGCCGAGCAGCGCCGTCTGCTCCATCTGCCGGACTACGTCTTCCCTGCCGCCATGGTCGTGTTCGGCTATCCGACGGAACAGCAGCGCCGCCGTCCCAAACCCACCCGCTGCCCCATGGAGCAGATCGTCCATGAGAACGGGTACCGCATTTTGGACGAAACAGAGCTGCGTCACATGCTGGAGGACAAGGCGGGAGAGAAGCCCTACGAAGCGTGGCTCAACGCGTTCTGTCAGCGGAAGTACAACTCGGACTTTTCCCGGGAGATGACCCGGTCTGTGGCTGCGTATCTGCGGCAGTATCACATGCCGGAACAGGAAGATTGACCAGTATAGAAATTGGGGCGCGTTGCAAAATTCATTGCAACGCGCCCTTGTTCTCAGTATGGCGGTTATGCGAAGTAGAGTATGGGGCCTGAATTGTATTTGTAGGGCGGGACCTATGTGTCCCGCCGCTGGTATGCACCATCGACCAACAACAACGTAGGGGCCGGCATCCTTGACGGCCCCGGACCGATTGTGCAATGGGCGCGTCAGGGATGCCGCGCCCTACAGATGTGGATGCGGATTCGCTCCAGGGCCGTCCAGTAACCGCCCAGTAACCGCCGGGGGTGCTGCACGGCGGGACACGCAGGTCCCGCCCTACGAGATCAAACGGGCGTGACTGCTGAACTTCTCATTCCCGCCATTCTGCAACAGTCCCAACTTTTTTATTGCATAAAGGTATCATCGAAGGTCTTTACATCGACGGGTTTACTGTAGTAGTAGCCCTGGCCCAGGTCGCAGTGCAGCTCCTGAAGCAGTGCTTCATCCTCTGCCGTCTCCACACCCTCAGCCACCGTTTCCAATCCCATGGTCCGGGCAAACTGGATAATCTGGTCCAGAATCGCCCGCCGCCGGGCGGCGTCTTCCTCGGTGGCCGCCATGGCCATAAAGCCCCGGTCCAGCTTCAATTCATCGATTTTCAGCTGGTACAGCGCATTGAGGGACGAATATCCCGTGCCGAAATCGTCCATGGACACCCGGAAGCCCTGTTGATGGAGCTGGTCGATGACGTCGTTCAGCTCTTTTGTATTGCCCGTGGCCACGCTCTCAAGAATCTCCAGCGTCACATACCGGGGCGGCACATCGTATTTCCGGACAATGGCGGTGAGTTTTTCCACATATCCCGCGCTGAAAAACAGCAGCCGCGTCTGATTGACCGAAATGGGCACCGGCACCCGGCCCGCGTCCATCCACCGCCGCAGCTGGCGGCACACCTGTTCCATCATGTAGAGGTCCAGCTGGATGCAGAATCCGTTTTCTTCAAACAGCGGAATAAACTCGTTGGGATACCGGTAGGTACCGTCGCTCTTGCGCCACCGGACCAGCGCTTCCGCACCGGCCAGGGCCCCGGTATCCAGCCGGAACTTGGGCTGCAAAAACAGCTCAAACTGCTCCTGATCCAGTGCCAGCTGCATGGTGTTTTCAATCTGACATTTGCGCCGTTCCTCGGCGTGGACCTTGGCATCGTAGAAGGAAATCTCCGTCTGCATGGAAGCCTGGATGCTCTGCATGGCCAGCAGCGCCTGCATTCGGTCGCCCCCCACGGCCACGCCGCAGTACAGGGACACACCGCCGCCGTAGTGCTTCTGCCACGCGGTACGAACGGCGGCGGTGAGCCGTTCCACCCGCTCCCGCAGCACCGTTTCGTCGGTGTCTTCCATCAGAATATAGAACAGGTCCGCCGCGTCGCGGCAGAAAAATTCTCCCGGACGCAGCTGCTCTTCAATGGCGGCTTTCAAATCCCGCAGGACCTGGTCGCCGCCGGCGGAGCCGTGGAGTTCATTGATAAATTTGAACCGATGGATATTGACGGCCACAATGCCGTAAGGCAAATGCTGGGCCTTGCGCTCCTCCAGACGCTGCTCGAACCGGGCGGCGTTCTCCGCGCCGGTGACCGGGTCATAATAGGCCAGCTTCACCAGGGCCGCACTGTTGCGCCGGAATGCCATATAGCCCAGGTACAGAATGGCCACGGCCACCAGCACCACCAGGGACAGAGACACCGCCGCCACCATCAGAATATGGCTCATATACTGAGAGGTGCTCATATCCGTATCGGCGCAGTAGAGATACCAGTTGTTGACACCCACCGGCGTAATATAAAACTGGTACCGGTTGCCGTCGTAAACAAAGGACGAGGAAGCGCTGCTCTGATTGGCAAAGGCCTGCCGGGCCGCCTCCTGGGCCTCTTCCGACATAAAGGAGTCATCAAGCAGTGTCTCCGGCTGTTCCTTGATGACCGAATAGGACGAACGAATGAGAAATTCTCCCTGATCATTAAGCAGATGGAGATATCCCTGGCCGCCCAGTACCGTATCGCCGCTGAGAATTTCCTCAAAAATGCCGATGTTGTCGCAGGCCGACAGTACACCCATCACCTCGCCGCCTTTATACACCGGCACACTGTAGGTACAGAGCTTTTCATCGTTGGCCGCGGTTCTGAAATCGGCGCTGGAAAACGGCCGCGAAATACTCTCCTTTCCCTCAAAGGCCGCTTCCACCGTGTCGATCACGTCCTGCTGACACTGTGCCAGGGGAAACGACTGGGGATTGTCCACGTCGCTTCGCGTCATGACACCCATGCGGTCCCGGGTGAAAAATGCCATGTTTACAAAATCATTGCTGCCGTTGGCAGCCTGCAACACCGTATGCAGCCGCTCCCGGTCCTCCAAATCATCATAGGACAGAATGGAGGCCGCCGTCCGCAGACACTGGAAGTTGTAATCGATTTGCTTCAGGATGCGCTTTTTATACTCCTGCGTCTCTGCCTGCAGCTGCATCTGAATCGACGCCTGCATAGACTGATACAGATAGTGCAGCACGCCGCCCGACGCCACGCAGAGGGTCAAAACCACGATTATAACCGCCAGGGTCAGTCTGTGGAGCTTGTGCTTCACCGCTGTTTCCGTCACTGTGTCCACCTCCCGACGCCCTTGGAAGTTTTATGCAATCTCTTTTACCATCATACGTTTTTTTGAGAGATTCGTCAAGCAATTATCCGCAGAAAGCCAACTTCTATGCACTTTTACCGAAAACGGCATGGAAAATCCCCACTTTTTCCATGCCTTTTTTCAGGTCCCTGTCTATGCTGTGTGCACAGTATGATCGAAAAACCGGACGTACCGCGGATTCCTGCGGTACGCCCGGTCGGTCGTATGATTTTGTGTTGTTTCAGGATGCCAGCATCCGGCCCAAGGTCCGGCAGGCGGCCAAGGCTTCCTCATCGGGGGCCTCGTTGCAGATGACGCCGTCGGACACCAGTTCGGCGCCGTCGGCACGGACCTGCTCTTCCCAGTTGCGCATCCACTCGCCGTCGCCCCAGCCGTAGGAGCCGAAAAGTCCCAGACGCTTGCCCTGGATTCCGTCGCGGCACTGTTCAAACATGGGTGCGAACTCCGTCTCCTCCAATTCCTCCGCACCCATGGACGGGCACCCAAAGGCCACCGCGTCGAACTGGTCCAGCTCCGCCGCCGCAAACTCCGCCGCGGTCTTCACCACAGCTTCGCCGCCGGATTCGTTGACGCCCTGGGCCACTGCCGCCGCCATGGCTTCCGTATTGCCTGTTCCACTCCAAAAGATCACTGCAACCTTACGCATTCTATTACAACCTTTCTATCATATTATATATGCAGGAGATGACACGTTGATCATCCGGCCACCGCCAGACGTTCAATGGATTTGCCGTCGGCCAACTGACGGCAATACACGCGGGTACACTTCCGGTAGCGGTCGAAGAGCTTCTCCGCCGCCCGGGCGTCGCCGTAGACCTTCCAGCAGCCCACACAGGTGCAGTCGGTACGGCCATCGAGAAAGCCCCGGACGTCCTCCGGCGGATATCCCAGAAACAACCCGATTTCATGGGGGAATTCCTCGCTGCCCTCCAGCCGCCGCCGGAGATGGGCCAGACACGCTTCGGCACTGTCGCTGTCATAGCCGCGGGGCCGCAGCAGCGCGGCCGCAGCGTCCCGGCACAGGTCCCGCCGGAGCCGCTCGGGCCGGAACAGGTACAGGAGAGCCCGGCCATTCCGACGGCGCAGCAGCGTCAGCCGCAGCCCCTTCCCCGCCAGACGCCGGTTCCACCGGTCCACCGTCTCCCCCAGCGCCTCGCTGTCGCCACAGGCACAGGTAAAGAGACTGCCCGTTTTCAATCCCGCCAGCGTGGGCGAGCAATGCTGCACCAGCAGTTGTTCCGACATAGATGCCTCCTTTTGTAGTTAGTTTTTACTAACCACAACCTTTAAAAAATTCCTCCCGGTTCGGAGGTTAGTTGTTTCTAACTGCATAGTACCACAGCCGCCGTTTTTTGTCAAGGAGGATTTTCCGTTGTGCAGCCTTTCGCACACAGAAACCGTCTTTTCGTTTAGATTGTATAAAAATTACAGATAACACTGTTCAATACCGCAGCAATGTGCTATAGTGAACGCGTACAGAGAAAGGGCCAGGCCTGCGTTCCCCCGCCGGCATCCGGATTCTATGAGTGAATGCCTGGACGCACATCTTTGAAGCCTCCGCCATGGCCTTTGACAGCGCCATCCGTACCGACGGCTGACGGTCACCCCCGCATAACAACGCCCCCGGATGGGACGCCGATGCGTCCCATCCGGGGGCATTTATCTGTGATATCGCGGTCACAGATTCAAAATCTGCTGTTTTTTGGCGTCGAATTCCTCCTGGGTGAGCACGCCATCGTCCAGCAGCTGTTTCAACTCCCGCAGCGCACCGCTCATGTTTTGCTGGGCCAGCCGGGGTGTCTCCCCGCCGTTCCACTGGGCCAGGGTGTTGAGTTTCTCCTGAATCAGCACCGGCGGCGCAAAGGGCACAAAGAACGCCAGCAGCAAACACGTGCCCGACAGCTCCGACGGGATGCCCTTCTTTCTTGCCATTCGGTCCACCCGCTGGGCGCTGCGGTAGAACCAATAAATAGAATAAAAGGGAAGGAACATGCACAGCAGCAGTTTGGTAACAGGGTTCCGGGGCGGCTCGTCCTCCAGGTCGTTGAGGGTGACGGTGGTCCGGTAAATCCAGATCAGCTGCCAAATGCCGAACGTAAAGAGCAGCAGCAGGCAATGCTGCACCAAACCGTAGTAGATATCCGTCCGGTACACCGTGCCCGCACCGCCGGCGGTACCGGTCTGCGTCTGTCGTTCCTCCGGCGTGCACTGCCGGGGGAAGGCGATCCACAGGCCCGCCGCCGACACCGCCGCCACTTCTACCAGCTCCCAGAATGTCCACAAGAACACCTGTCCTGCCATACCCGCACGCAACATGGGAAGCCGGTAAAATGCATTGATCACGACGGCTAAAGCACAGCAAATTGTGGGCAGGAACCATACTTTTCTGGATTTTTCCCGCCGCAGAGCCAGAATCAGCAGCAGTAGATAGGTCAGAGTCCACAGCAGTCCGGGGAACAATGTGCGCGGCGGCACGCCGCTTTGGATGTAATTGAACAGCAACAGCACCCATTCGACCAGCAGCGGCAAAAAGCCCACGGCCAGCAGCGCGCCCTGCCGCCGGGTCAGCAGCAATACGGCCGCCAGCAGGAAACCCACTGTGGGCAGCAGCATGCTCACCCGCTGCACATTCCAGATTCCCCAATCCGCAAGCTGCTTATATTCAATCAGCTGATCATTATAGTAGTGGAAATCATCCCAATCATACCAATTATCCAAGGGCGACCAGTTATCCACTTTCTCCTGGTAATATTCGATTTGTTCCTGATAGAATCTCTGATTGTCAAAAATGGTCCAGCCATTGTAAAGTCCCAGAATCAGGAATAAGATTCCGGCAATCAGGCAGAATTTTGTAGCTTTCGCCTTTGTTTGTTCCATTGGTTTTCTCTCCTTCCAAACGAAATAGCAGCCTGCGGTCCCGGTGACGCCGTGTTCGGTCCCCCAGTCTGTTGCTTTCAGTGTAGTGGACAGTTTTGGAAAAAACATTATGCGGCTGCATAGTATTGCCTGAAAAGGGGCCGTTTCAGAACAAACTCGTTCTGAAACGGCCCCTTTGACCATTCGATGACTATGATATTAACTGAGGTACTCCCGCTCCAAATCGCGGACCATACGGATGTAATGGGCCTTGCACTCCCCTTCCCTGCCGTTGCAGAGGGCATCGTAACAGGGCTGCAAATACCGGCGGCGAATGGCCTCGTACCGGTCGGCCCGGTCGGCACAGCCGTCGATGGCGGCCACAATCTGCGGCGCAATGCGGTAATATTCCTCCACCAGATCAGGACCGTCCGCCGTCTCCATCAGATAGCCGTCGCGGAACGCCCGGAACGCTGTCAACTCGGCGCAGTCGTCGGGCTTGCCCTGGGCTTCACACACGGCAGTGGTGATAAAGCAGAACTTGAACCGCTTTTTAAAGCCCTCCTGAATGGCGTCGTAGGAGCCAATATAGAAGGGATACTTGGGATACCGCTGGACCCAGGTCTGCTGCAGCAGATTGCAGAAGTCCTCGCTGACCGTCAGGTTCAGCCGTCCCACCATGGGCACCAGGAAGATGGCCACGATCATTTTATCCTCTTCCAGGGCCAGGGCACGGCTGCCCCGTTTGGCGGCCCAGCGCTGCTCCAGCTGGTCCAGCAGGCTGTTCACGGACTGCTGCAAGAGGTCGTCCCGACGGTCCGGCACCAGGCGGCAGGCCAGATCCAGATCGTCAAAAATCGGACGGCAGGACCGCTCGTAGGCAGTAAAGGCGTCGGCGAAGCGGTTGCGGCTGATCTCCCGGCGCAGTTCCTCCCGGCCTGCGATGCAGGACAGCAGATCGCGGGTGACCCGCTCCATCAGCTGGTCCGGATCGCCTTCCAGATTCAGCGGCGTCATCTCCTCCACCAAGTCCTTCGGTGTCAGCCGGGCCCCGCAATACATACAGGAGAAGGTTTCCAGATGGGCCGGAATGTGCAGTTCCTCGCCGCACTGGCTGCATTTTCCCGTGATAAATTCCTGTTGGCTCATGTCCCTTCACTTCCGTTTCTAAGAGTCAGATAAACAAAATTGGACAATCCCCGGAGGAATTGTCCAAACGCACAAATCGTAAAAACGCCGTCCCGTCCATGGGGAAACCGTCAGGCGGCGTCCTGTAGATTATGAAAAAGCCGGAGCAAGCGGTTCACAGCTTGCTCCGGCTTGGAGCGGGTGACGAGGCTCGAACTCGCTACCTCCACCTTGGCAAGGTGGCGCTCTACCAGATGAGCTACACCCGCATCGACGATGCTCATTTATTATAGCGTGACCATCGTCATTTGTCAAGCAGTTTTTTGACATTTTTTACGGACAGGCGGGATACGCCTCAGCGTCCCATTCATATCCGGTCATAGCGCCGTCTTTCAGCAGCAGCAGCCCCTCGCTGCCCTCCATCAGCAGCCGGTACAAATCCACGTGGCAGTAGATACCGTCCACGGCCACGATGTTCCAGACGTAGGGCTTGCCGTCGCGGGTTCCCTCCACCGTATGGCACTCCAGCTCCATCTCGTCACAGATGATCTGCAAACTCCGGGCTGCGCCCTCACTGGTGGCGATGCCGTCGCAGAGGAAAGAATACGCCGGTGTGGCCGTATCGATGGCCACATAGGAAAACCGCTCCTGTAAGTACGTATAAAGCAGCTGCAATTTGTCCGTGTCGGTCTCCCGGTAGCGGACATATTCCTGGGCCGCGTGGGCGCTGGTCTGGACCGCCTCCCGATACTGCCGCAGCTGTTCCGCCGTATTGGTATACTCCATGAGTACCTCAATGATTCGGACGTAACCGCCCTCTTTGGGGTAGACATTGACGGTGACCTGGGGCATTTCCATGGCTTCCGCCGGGTGGGACCGGTAATAATTGCGGGGTATGGCGGCCACATCCTCGCCGTTGTAATAGGACACACGGGCCGTCACTTCCGTTTCATAGCCGTCCATGGCCTTTTCGATGCGGTCTGTCAGCATACTCATGGAGGTGGACGGTTCGATGGCGTCGATCTGCTCCGGCGTCCGGCGGAACGCGATATCCACCCGGATTTCCTGATAGGCCACAATCAGGGACGATTCGGCCTCCATGGTCTCCACGGCGTAGACGCCCAGGGGGTCCTTTTCCGTCACCTCCCGGACGGCTTCGGGCAGTTCCGCTGTCAGATCGCCGGAGTAGTCGTACACGCGGATGCTGCCCTGTTCCTGTCCGTTTTCCACGAAGTAGAGCAATGCGTTTTTCAGGCTCAGATAGTTCTCCGCCGTCTGGTACCCCTCCTCGCTCTCCTGCTTCACCGGTTCCGTGTAGGGCGACACATGGAGATAGGAGGAGTTCACCAGGGCGCTGCATCCGGTCAGCAGAACCAGCAGCACCGGCAGCAGGACCAGTCGCTTCATGGTCACCCCTCCCCTACAGGCTGTTGTCGGAATAGCGGCCGAAGCCCTCACCTAGAATCTGGTGGGCCTTCTGCACAATGAGGAACGCTTCCGGGTCCAGCTCCGTCACCAGCCGTTGGAGCTGGCCCACCTGGGCCTCCTTGACGGCGCAGAGAATGACGGTTTTCGGCTGATTGGTATACGCGCCGGTGGCGGGCAGCAGCGTGGCGCCCCGGTCCAGCTGCCGGTCGATTTCATCGGCAATCTCCCGGTATTTCTCCGAGATGATCAGGAACACGCCGGAGTCGTTGCGGCCGTAGATAACGCCGTCCATGACCACAGACATGATATACAGGGCAACGGCGCTGTACAGCGCCTTGTTGACGTCCTCAAAGACAATGCCGTTGAGGATTACAATGACGCAGTCGATGGCCAGCATGATTTTGCCGATGGGAAACCGGCGGGAACGCTGGCGCACCAGCCGGGCCAGAATATCAATGCCGCCGGTGGACGCGCCCCGCAGGAACACCAAGCCCAAACCGAAGCCGGTGATGACGCCGCCGAAAATACCGGCCAGCAGTGGTTCCGTCTGCACCACCGGCAGAAACACAAACACGTCGATGCCCACCGACACCACTATCATGCCCAGCAGGGAGCCCAGGAAGAAGAACCGGCCCAGCCGCTTCCATCCAATGAGAAACAGTGGGATATTAGCAATCAGGGACATGGTACCGATGGCATTGAAGCCCGTCAGCTCCGCCACAATCATGGCAAGGCCCGACAGGCCGCCGCCGGTAATATCGTAGGGCCGCAGGAAAATATCGAAGCCCAGGGCGTACAGCGCCGAACCGGCGGCGATCAGCAGCACGTCCAGGACGCGTTTTTTGGTGTTTGCAGCGTTCATGGGGTCTCCTTTCCGTCAGAGTTCCATGGCAATCTGTGTCTCCCCGGTGTCTTCCTCCCGCAGCAGCGCGCCGGTGGCAGGCAGAGAACGGGTACGGTAGCGGGACACATTCTGAATGGGGCTTTCGGCCAGGGGCACCGCCCGGTCCAGAACGTGCTTGCGCTTGAGGGTCAGAACGGCCACGCCCTGGCTGGACCGTGTGGTTTTGGGGGCCAGCTGGGCCGTGGAGAAGACCAGCGCCCGGCCCTCGGTGGAATAGAGGACCAGTTCTTCCTCCTCTGTGAGCATCCGCACCGCCTTGAGGGGGCTCTTGTCGCAGTACGCGCCGGTCAGGCGGCGGCGGTTGGTCTTGGTATCATAGGAGGACGCGGCGATTTTGGCCACCTTGCCGTTCTCATAGACAAACAGGATATTGCCGGAGTAGTCGCCGGGCAGACACACGGCCACCACGGTTTCTCCC
The DNA here is from genome assembly GCA_944385365.1 of uncultured Oscillospiraceae bacterium. Taxonomy (GTDB): domain Bacteria; phylum Bacillota; class Clostridia; order Oscillospirales; family Oscillospiraceae; genus Avoscillospira_A. The sequence continues at coordinate 39,432 of CALWWW010000017.1, forward strand.
TCGTCCATGCTGAGCTTGGCCGGCAGATAGTCGCCCAGGACCGATGCCTTGGAGTCCTCAAACTCGGCGCATTTTGCCTTATAAACCTGGCATTTGTCGGTAAATACCAGCAATTCCGCCCGGTTGGTGGTCTCGAAGGTGGCCAACAGGCCGTCGCCCTCCTTAAACTTCTGTTCGCCGGACATCCGCAGGGACTGGGGCGTGATCTTCTTGAAATAGCCCTCCCTGGACAGGAACAGATGGACCGGATAATCCGGCGTCTCGTCCTCTTCATCGGCGGCGGGTACGTCGCTTTCGTGAATCAGGGTGGTTTTCCGGTCGGTACCATACTTTTTGATGACCTGTTCCAGCTCCGAAATAATGAGTTTCCGGATACGGGCTTCACTGTCCAGCGTCTTCTGGAGGTCTTCGATTTCCGCTTCCAGGCTGGCCGTCTCCTGAATGCGTTTGAGGATATACTCCTTATTGATGTTGCGCAGCTTGATCTCCGCCACATACTCGGCCTGAATTTCGTCGATGCCGAAGCCGATCATCAGGTTGGGCACCACGTCCTGTTCCTGTTCCGTCTCCCGGATGATGGCGATGGCCTTATCGATATCCAGCAGGATTTTTCCCAGACCTTGCAGCAGATGGAGCTTGTCCTTTTTCTTTTGCAGCTGGAAGTAGACCCGGCGGCGGACGCACTGGCTGCGCCAGGCGGTCCACTCCTCCAGAATCTCGCCCACGCCCAGAACCTTGGGCATACCCTCAATAAGGATATTGAAGTTGCAGGAAAAGCTGTCCATCAGCGGGGTGGAGCGGAACAGCTTCTGCATGAGCTTCTCCGGGTCCACGCCCCGCTTGAGGTCGATGGTCAATTTCAGGCCGTTCAAATCGGTCTCATCGCGCATATCGGCGATTTCCCGAATTTTACCCGCCTTAATCAGTTCGGAAACCTTATCGATGATGGGTTCCGTGGCGGTGGTATAGGGAATCTCATAGATTTCTATGAGATTTCCCTCTTTGACGTAGCGCCATTTGGCCCGAACCCGGAAGGAGCCGCGGCCCGTCTCATAGATCTGCCGCATTTCCTTGGGGTCATAGAGAATTTCGCCGCCGGTGGGAAAATCGGGGGCGGGCAGCGTTTCCAGCAGGTCGCACTCCGGGTTTTTGATGCGGGCAATGGCCGTCTGGCACACCTCCCGCAGATTGAAGCCGCAGATATTGCTGGCCATGCCCACGGCAATGCCCATGTTGGCCGACACCAGCACATTGGGGAACGTGGTGGGCAGCAGCGTGGGCTCCAGCATGGAGTTGTCATAGTTGTCGATAAAGTCCACCGTATCGGCGTCAATATCCCGGAACAGCTCCTGGCAGATGGGGTCCAGCTTGGCTTCGGTGTAACGGGAAGCTGCGTAGGCCATATCCCGGGAGTAGACCTTGCCGAAGTTGCCCTTGGAGTCCACAAAGGGATGGAGCAGCGCTTCATAGCCCCGGGCCAGACGGACCATGGTCTCATAGATGGCCGCGTCGCCGTGGGGGTTTAGCCGCATGGTCTGGCCCACGATATTGGCCGACTTGGTGCGCCCGCCGTTCAAAAGCCCCATTTTATACATGGTATAGAGGAGCTTTCTGTGGGAGGGCTTGAAGCCGTCGATTTCGGGGATGGCCCGGGAGACAATGACCGACATGGCATAGGGCATGTAGTTCAGCTCCAGGGTGTCACAGATGGGCTGTTCGAGAATTTCCGCGTGAAGTCCCTCCACGTTGGGATTCACGGTGTGTTTTGAGGGTTCCGTTGATTTTTTCCGGGCCATGGGTTACCGTCCTTTGGTAAAGTATAGTCAAATATCAGAAATATCCCACCTCTTCCAGTGCCATGGACACCGCTTCCGGCGGCGGCAGCGTCTCCACCAGCTCGTCGGTGACGCGGCGGGCGGTCGTCACGGACAACGTGCCTTTGCACAGGTTTTTCAGATGGAACGTCAATGTGGCCTGTTCGCCGCTGTCGCGGCTGGCGAGGTCCAGGCCCAACACATAGTCGGCGCCGTCCACAGACAGGGCGCCGTTAAAATCGCAGCGGCCGCCGCCCCGGTCCGTAATTTGCAAGTCCAGGCCCATGCTGGGGGTCTCGGTGTAATAGAACAGGGACGCGTCGTTCAAATAATCGGTGACAAGGTCCTCCGTATGGAGGGTGTAGGTGGAGCCGGACCGGGTGAACTGGCTGTCGCCCAGGACCGACAGGAGAAGGTTGAGCGTCGTATCCACGCCCTCATAGCAGTGGAAGGCGTAGAGATTGCCCATCTCCACATCCTGCATCCGGGACAGCAGCACCAGGTCCGTGACAGTCAGGGGCTCCGCTCCATCCAGGACCGGCCAGTCCCCGTCCAGCAGATCGCCCACATACTGTTCCAGCCAGGTGGTCTGGCCCATCATCAAATCGATCAGGGGGTTCTGGATGTACAGGGTTTGGGTTTCGTTGTCATAGCGCAATTCCGCTTCCAGCCGTCCCAGCAGCCGGAACACCGCCTCGTCCTCTGCCGACAGTCCCCCGCTCTCTGCGCCGTATTCCTCCATCAGCAGGTCCATCAGCTCCGAAATGTCCACCTCCAGAGTGGTCTGGAAGCCGTCGCTGTTGGTGAGCGTATCGGTTTTGGCTGTGGCATTCAGGTGTTTATCCCCCTGGATGGTGTCAAACAGCGTCAGATCGAGGGCAATGTCCGCCGTCTCCCGGTATGTCTGCGCGGGATTTTCGCGCAGCTGCACCTCAGACAACAGGAGATTCACCAGGGTCAGCTGGGAACCATAGGTCTCTTCCAGGGAAGCCGGGTCCAGGAGGACCACAGTCTGATAGTCGCCGTCCCACAGCACCGCCAAGTCCAGCGCTTCAGCAAAGAACCGGACGGGCACAAAGGTGACGCCGCCGGTCACATAGGAAGCGCTGTCCATGGAACAGGTTCTGGTCTCCCCTGCCCCGTCTGTGACGGCCACCGTATCGGTGTTGACGGTATGGGTCAGGGTGCGGCCATCCTCCAGAGACGCTGTCATTACGCCGCCGTCATACGTTACCGCCGCGCCCAAGGCTTCCAGCACCGGACGCGCCGGGGCCATGACGCGGCCGCACTGGTTCTCCGGCCACACGGTTGCAAAATCGATGCAGCGGTCGTTGTATTTGACGTTGATTTGTCCCGGCTCGCCGCCGGCGTCCGTCAGCTCCTGGGCCAGCCAGTCCCCGGTCTCGTCCTCCCAGTTATCATATCCCCACTGGGCGTCAAAATATCCCGAGTCAAAGCCTTCGGCATAGCCGTCGGTATAGCCATCTTCCCGTGTGCCGATGGGGCCGGGCTCGGCTTCTCCGGCTTCCCAGGCGGCAGCGCCGTCGGCGTAGCCCGCATCAAAGCCCTCGTTATAGCCGTCCCAGTATTCGTCTGAATGTGCCGCGCCTGCGGGAATGGTGTAGGTACCTGCCAGGGTCAGTGCCAAAACAATCGTGAACCATCGTTTCTTCATGTCGCTCATCCTTTCCCAATATGCAGTTTTTCCATCTCGATACCGTTCAGAACGGCGCGGCAGGCGGAATTACGAAATATCCGCCAACTCCAAATATTTATACCCGTTTTCGGCAATGTGATCCTTCCGGCCCGGCAGATTGTCGCCCAGCAGCAGGTCGAAGACCTGGGCCGTCTTTTCCGCGTCCTCGGGCATGACCTTGATGAGGCGGCGGGTGGCCGGGTTCATGGTGGTCATCCACATCATTTCCGGTTCGTTCTCACCGAGACCCTTGGAGCGGTTGACCGTGTATTTTTTGCCCTCCAATTCCTTGATAATGGTGTTCTTTTCGGCGTCGGAGTAGGCAAACCACGTTTTATCCTTGGTGGAAATCTCAAAGAGGGGCGATTCGGCAATATAGACGTACCCCTCCCGGATCAGCGTGGGCACCAGCCGGTACAGCATGGTGAGAATCAGGGTGCGGATCTGGAAGCCGTCCACGTCGGCATCGGTACAGATGACGATTTTATTCCAGCGGAGGCTGTCCAAGTCAAACTCGGCCAAATCCTTGACCCGCTTGTCCTTGACCTCCACGCCGCAGCCCATGACCCGCAGCAGATCGGTGATGATCTCACTCTTGAAAATGCGGCCATAGTCGGCCTTCAAACAGTTCAGAATCTTGCCGCGGACGGGCATGATGCCCTGGAACTCGGCGTCCCGGCTCAGCTTGACCGAGCCCATGGCGCTGTCGCCCTCGACGATGTAGAGTTCCCGCTTGTCCCGGTCCTTGGTGCGGCAGTCCACAAACTTCTGGACCCGGTTGGAGATATCCAGGTTGCCCGACAGCTTCTTCTTGATAGAAAGCCGGGCCTTTTCGGCGGATTCGCGGCTACGCTTGTTGACCAGGACCTGGTCCACAATGCGGTCGGCTTCAGCCTTGTTCTCGATGAAATAGACCTGGAGATTGGCCCGGAAGAACTCCACCATGGCCTCCTGGACAAACTTGTTGGTGATGGCCTTTTTCGTCTGGTTCTCATAGGAGGTCTGGGTAGAGAAACAGTTGGTCACCAGGACCAGGCAGTCGGCCACGTCCTGGAAGGTGATCTTCGATTCATTTTTGGTGTACTTGCCCACGGACTTGATATAGGCGTCAATGGCGTAGACAAAGGCGTTGCGGACGGCCTTGTCCGGCGCGCCGCCGTACTCCAGCCAGGAGGAATTATGATAGTATTCCAGACGGCTGACCTGATTGGAAAAACAGAAGGCGGCGGAGATTTTCACCTTGTAGTCGTTCATGTCGGCCCGGTCGCGGCCTTTCCGCTCGGCTTCCCAGAACTGGGGCATGGTCATGGCCTTGCCGTCGGTGATCTCCGTCACATAGTCCAGAATGCCCTGCTGATAGCAGAACTCCGTGGTCTCAAATTTGCCGTCCTTTTCGCTGCGGAACCGGAACGTGACGCCGGCGTTGACCACAGCCTGCCGCTTGAGGACGTCGAGAAAGAATTCCTCGGGGATATCGATATCGGTAAACACCTGTAAATCCGGCAGCCAGCGGAATTTGGAGCCGGTCTTTTTGCCGCTGTAGGGGGTCTTTTCCATCTCCCCGGCAATTTCGCCCTCTTCAAAGTGGAGCTTGTACTCGAAGCCGTCCCGATGGATGACGGCGTTGAACCATTTGGAGGCGTACTGGGTGGCGCAGGCGCCCAGGCCGTTGAGGCCCAGGGAGTATTCATAGTCGCCGCCGGCGTTGTTCTGGTACTTGCCGCCGGCGTACAGCTCGCAGAACACCAGTTCCCAGTTGTATTTCTGTTCGATCTCGTTCCAGTCCACTGGGCAGCCGCGGCCGAAGTCCTCCACCTCAATGGAGTGGTCAGCGTAACGGGTGACAACGACCGTGTCGCCGTGGCCCTCTCTGGCCTCGTCGATGGCGTTGGACAGGATTTCAAAAACGGCGTGTTCGCAGCCCTCCAGGCCGTCGGAGCCAAAAATAACGGCCGGACGCTTACGCACCCGGTCAGCGCCCTTTAATGCGGAGATGCTGTCATTGCCATAGGCTTGTTTTTTCGTCTTCATTGGGATTCCTCGTTATCATAGTTGGCATTTCTTACAGTTGATTATAGTAATTCCCTGGGCAAAAGTCAAGAAAGCAGCAAATTCCCCGTTCCGCCCCGTAAAATCCGTGAAAAATGCCGTGTTGCTTTTTTGGCCGTTTACGGGTATGATGAAACCATATGTGAAAAACGCACGGAACGAAGGAGACGATACGCATGAGAAGGATCGGGTTCGACAATCAAAAATACCTGGAGCTGCAATCCAAGCGCATCCTGGAGCGGGTGGATTCCTTTGGCGGCAAGCTGTATCTGGAATTCGGCGGCAAGCTCTTTGACGATTACCATGCCAGCCGGGTCCTGCCGGGCTTTGAGCCGGACAGCAAGCTGAAAATGCTGTTGCAGCTGAAGGACCACGCGGAAATCGTCATTGCCATCAACGCCGCCGACATCGAAGCCAGCAAGCGCCGGGCCGATCTGGGCATCACCTACGATCAGGACGTCATGCGTCTGGTGGACGTGTTCCGGGACGTGGGTCTCTATGTGGGCAGCGTCGTCATGACCCAGTACCACAGCCAGCGGGCCGCCGAGCAGTTCGCCCAGAAGCTGCAAAACCTCGGCGTCAAGGTCTACCGTCACTACAGTATTCCCGATTACCCCTCCAACATTCCCCTCATTGTCTCCGACGAAGGCTTCGGCAAGAATGAGTATATCGAGACCTCCCACCCCGTGGTGGTGGTGACGGCCCCCGGCCCCGGCAGCGGCAAAATGGCCACCTGTCTGAGCCAGCTCTACCACGAGCACAAGCGGGGCATTCAGGCGGGCTACGCCAAGTACGAGACGTTCCCCATCTGGAACATCCCCCTCAAGCACCCGGTGAATCTGGCCTATGAAGCCGCCACCGCCGATCTCAGCGACGTCAACATGATTGACCCCTTCCATCTGGACGCCTACGGCGAGACGACGGTCAACTACAACCGGGACATTGAGATTTTCCCGGTGCTGGAAGCCATGTTCAAGAAAATCTATGGCACCTGCCCCTATAAGAGCCCCACGGATATGGGCGTCAACATGGCGGGCAACGCCATCATTGACGACGAGGTATGCCGCGAGGCGTCCCGGCAGGAGATCATCCGCCGGTATTTTGCCGCCGCCTGCGGCAAGGTCCGCGGCACCTCCACCGCCGCCGAGGTCCAGAAAATCGAAATGCTCATGAGCAGTCTCGATCTGGCCCCCGAGTCCCGTCCCTGCGTCACCCCGGCTCTGGAGCGGGCCGAGCAGACCGGCGGCCCCGCCGTGGCCATCGAGCTGCCCGACGGTACCATCGTCACGGGCAAGACTTCCAAGCTCCTGGGCGCTTCCTCCGCAGCGCTGCTCAACGCTTTGAAGCGTCTGGGCAACATCAACGACCGGATCGAGCTGATCTCCCCGGCCATCATTGCCCCCATCCAGCATTTGAAGGTGGAACACCTGGGCAACCGGAACCCCCGGCTCCACACGGACGAGGTGCTCATTGCCCTGAGTATGTGCGCCGTCACCAATCCCACGGCGGAAATCGCCATGGAGCAGCTCAGCACGCTGCGCGGCTGCCAGGTCCACTCCTCGGTCATCCTCTCCCCTGTGGATGAAAACGTGTTCAAGAAGTTGGGCTGTGATGTCACCTGTGAGCCGGTGTATCAGTCCCACCGTCTGTATCATAAATAAAAACTATAAAAGTTTTACTCGATTTTTTTCTTGTAGGGACCTCCCCCCGCCCGTATGTCTGCGGTTCTCGCCGGGCCTTTTCCGCCATGGCGGCGGTGCGGCTTCTTGCCATACATACAGTATGGCTGCGAATCCACACCTTGCCCTGACGAAAAATTCCTCGACGCGCACTCTTGCCAACGGACGGTGTGCTGTCCAAATCGCGGAGTCCAGAGGCAGAGCCTTTGGTCGCGCCTCGCAAGGCGCGAAATACCCGCCCGCCGCAGCGGGCGAAACACCCAATCGTCCCAAAGCGCCATCCGCAGATGGCGCAATCCCCGGCCAGCGGCCATGCGCCCCACCGCCGCCCCCTCCGCGGGGCGGACGATGGGGCGCATCTTTCTATCCCTCCCCCACTGTTTCCCGAATGTTCACAAATCTTCCCTTGTATTTTCCCCGCGCACCCTGTAGAATGGTTGTGCGATTTTCATAGAAACGAGGTATTTCCCATGGGAAAAGGCGTTAAAATTTTTCTCGTCTCTCTGCTGGGCTTCTGCGTCCTGGTGGGCGCCATCTGCATCATTGTGCCCCTGGCCCGCAGCGGCGAGCCCAACATTCCGTCCCAGTTCAACCCGGTCACCGATGACACTAGCAACGATTCCGCCAACAGCACCGATGACACCACCACGGACACCGGCGACACTTCTGCCGTCACCGAACCAGAACCCGAGTCGGAATTTGTCACCAAAGCCAAGGAAACCGTCCAGAATATGACACTGGAAGAGCAGGTCTACCAGCTGTTTATGGTGACGCCGGAGGACCTGACCGGTGTGGACACGGCCACCGTGGCCGGTGACGCCACCAAATCCGCCCTGGAGCAGTATCCCGTGGGCGGTATCGTCTACTTTGCCAAAAATCTGGAGAATGTGGACCAGATCAAATCCCTGCTGTCCACCACCCAGTCCTATGCCAAGACGCCCCTGCTTCTAGGTGTGGACGAGGAGGGCGGCACCGTCTCCCGGTTGGGCAGCCGCGGCCTGGGCGTGACGGAACTGGACGACATGGCCAGCTATGACGATCCCCAGCAGGTCCACACCATGGGCAAGACGTTGGGCGACGAGCTGTTGGCCCTGGGATTTAATCTGGACTTTGCCCCCGTGGCCGATGTGTCCACCAGCGGTTCCGCCATCGGTGATCGGTCCTTTTCCTCCGACGCCGAGGAAGCCGCCAGTCTGGTGGGCTCCATGGTGGCGGGCATGAAGGAGTCCGGCATTCTCTGCACCCTCAAGCACTTCCCCGGACTGGGCGGCGTCTCCGCCGACACCCACAACGGCGCAGCTTCCACCAGCGCCACCCTGGAACAGCTGAAAGAAAAGGATTTTCTTCCCTTCCAGGCCGGTATTGATGCCGGGGCCCCGCTGGTCATGGTGAGCCATGTCTCCGTGCCCGCCGTCACCGGCGATGACCGCCCCGCCAGTCTTTCCACTTCCATCATTGACGGCCTACTGCGTACAGAGCTGGGCTTCGACGGCGTTGTGGTTACCGACGCCCTCAACATGGAAGCCATCACCGACCAGTTCACCGCCGCCGAAGCCGCGGTGCAGGCATTGGAAGCCGGCGCCGATCTGCTGTTGATGCCCGAGGACTTCCAGGCCGCCGTGGACGGCGTCCTCCACGCCGTGGAGACCGGTTCCCTCCCCCAGGACACCATCACCGACAGCGTCGTGCGCGTTCTGGCCATGAAATACGAGTACGGCATTGCCTGAATGTTTTTTGTGGCGAACAAAATTCCATCACAGATGGACTTGACACAGCGCTTTGGGAATGTTATAGTTTAATACAGAAAAGCGAGGATGCCGCCGCAGATGGCGGCATCCCCCATACCGCAACAAGTGAAGTTTGCAGGAAAAAGGACCGCCGTCCTTGCCGAAGGAGCAAAACTCTCAGGCGTTTCCCACTGGAAATGAGGACTGCAAACGGATGTGGCTCTGGAGAAGCTCCCCTCCGCGGGAGTGCCGAAGGTGCAACGCGCGGCGGTTTTCCGCCGCGGGAATCTCTCAGGCAAAAGGACAGAGTTTGGCACAGGGGTTCGCTGCGCAGTTTGGATGCAGCATCGAACCGTTGTCCATCCGGAGCCGACTGACGCCCACGGCGGGCGGAGTCGGTTTTTTTATTTGGGCGGAATTCAAAGAGAAAAGGAAGAATCCCCAGGCACCTCATTGAATCCATCGTCGGCATTGTCAACACGGTCCTCTGGGACTATGCCCTGCTGTTCCTGCTGGTGGCCACCGGTATTTTCTTCACGGTCCGTCTGGGCTTCGTCCAGATTCGCCGCTTCGGAGAAGGTCTGCGGCGGCTGTTCGGCGGGTTTTCCATGTCCGGTAAAAAGGCCGGTAAGGAAGGTATGTCCTCCTTCCAGGCCCTGACCACCGCCATCGCCGCCCAGGTGGGCCCCGGCAACATCACCGGCTGTGCCACCGCCCTGTTCTCCGGCGGTCCCGGCGCCATCTTCTGGATGTGGCTCAGCGCCTTTTTCGGTATGGCCACCATCTACGCCGAAGCCATTCTGGCCCAGAAGTTCAAAACCGTGGACCGGGACGGCCATGTGACCGGCGGCCCCATCTATTACATCCGCGCCGCCTTTACCGGCAAGTTCGGCAAATTCCTGGCGGGCTTCTTCTCTGTGGCCATCATTCTGGCCCTGGGCTTCATGGGCAACATGGTGCAGTCCAACTCCATCAGCGACGCATTCCACACGGCGTTCGGGGTGCCTAAAATCGTTATGGGCATCATTGCCGCCGTCATCGCCGGGTTCATCTTCCTGGGCGGCGTCAGCCGCATTGCCTCCTTTACGGAGAAAATCGTTCCCATTATGGCCATTTTCTACATGGTGGGCTGCATTATTATCCTGTTTATCAATCACGACGCCTTTTGGGGCGCGCTCCGTTCTATTTTCGTCTGTGCCTTCGATCCCCAGGCCGTTTTCGGCGGCGCACTGGGTCTCGGCATGAAAGAGGCCATGCGCTACGGCGTGGCCCGCGGCCTGTTCTCCAATGAGGCCGGTATGGGCTCCACGCCCCACGCCCACGCCATGGCCAAGGTGGACCATCCCCACGATCAGGGCGTCATTGCCATGATCGGCGTGTTCCTGGACACCTTTGTGGTTCTGACCCTGACGGCCCTCGTTATTCTGACCTCCGGCCTGCTGGAGCCCGTCACCGGTTCCCTCCAGGGTACCGCCCTGGCCCAGGCTGCGTTTAATGCTGCATTCGGCTCCTTCGGCAACGCCTTTGTGGCCATCTGTATGCTGTTCTTCGCCTTCTCCACCATCATCGGCTGGTATTTCTTCGGCAAGACCAACGTCCAAGCCCTCTTCGGCAAGCGCGGCGTCATTTTCTACACCCTGCTGGTTCTGGTCTTTATCGTCATCGGCTCCACCCAGAAAGTCGATCTCGTCTGGAGCCTGTCCGACATGTTCAACGGCTTGATGGTCCTCCCCAACCTCATCGGCCTCCTGGCCCTCAACGGCCTGGTGGTCCGCATCAGCCGCAGCAAGAGCAAGACACTGCTGTAAGGGGATTTCGCGCCTTGCGAGGCGCGGGTGTTTCGCCCGCTGCGGCGGGCGGGTGTTTCGCTGGCTGCGGCCAGCGGGGATTTCGCCCGTTGCGACGGGCGACCGGGGCTTTGCCCCTGGACCCCACGATTTTTTGAAAAAAATCGAGTAAAACTTTTAAATGTTGGGATTTTGAGTTTTTTATAGTGATTTGGTGCGGTGGTTCTGAATGAGTACGCCAGCGCGCTGAATCCATGCTTCGCATTGTTGCAGAATAAATTGGAGAGCGGTACCATCCAATCGGCTGGTACCGCTCTGTTTTTTACTCAATATCCGGTAACGGACGTCGTCCATGGTCGACCGGTCCCCACTCCGGCAGGGGCAGCCGCTGCATAGCGCCGAAAATCCGGGCTTTCAAATCGGGATAGGTGGCCGACAGGTCATAAATCAGCTGTTTGATCTCCTCCCGCTTGGTATGCTTATCGGCGGGACAGGTATTATGGACCACGGGCAAGTGCATTCGGTCGGCAAAATGGCTGACGGTCTTTTCGCTGAGGTACAGCATGGGCCGGATTTGGGTCACACCGGTCCGGTCCAGGTACGTCACCGGCTGGAAGCAGCTGATACGCCCCTCGAAGATCAGAGACATGACGAAGGTTTCCACGGCGTCGTCGTAGTGGTGGCCCAGGGCGATTTTGGAAATGCCCCGGTCCAGGATGGCTTCATTCAACGCGCCCCGGCGCATTTTGGCGCACATGGAACAGGGGTTCTTTTCCTTTCGGTGTTCAAAAATGACGGGGCCGATCTGGGTGTCGATTTTGGTGTAGGGCACGTTCAGCCGGCGGCACAGCTCCGCCACCGGCGAAAAATCCATCCCCTCCAGTCCCATGTCGATGGTCAGGGCTTCCAGGGTGAAGCCCGCCGGATGGAAGTCCCGCAGTCTCGCCAGCAGCGTCAGCAGCGTCAGGGAGTCCTTGCCGCCGGACACACCCACGGCGATTTTGTCCCCCGGCTGGATCATTTGATAGTCGTCCACACAGCGGCGGACCAGTCCAAGTAGCTTCTGCATAGAAAAAAATCCTCTTCAAATTGTAATTTGCCTTTTGAGCATTCGAGAGAAAACAAGCGATATTCAGAGAAATCAAGAGTTCTCTCGGAGCAAAACAAAAATGTTTCCATTTTGCGATTGACACAAAAGCGCCGTTGTGGTATAAAATACAGGCGCGGTTGTGCAGATTATTGTAATCGCGCCCGATGAATTTGTCAAAATTTTTATTTTGGGAAGCCAGACTTCCCGATTATGGAGGAAATACTATGTCCACTACTATGGCAAAGAAGGAGACCGTCCAGAGAAAATGGTACGTTCTCGACGCTGCCGGCAAGCCCCTGGGCCGTACGGCTGCCACCGCTGCCAAGCTGCTGCGCGGCAAGCACAAGGTTGATTTCACCCCCAACGTTGACTGCGGCGATTTCGTCATTATCGTCAACACCGACAAGGCCATTCTGACCGGTAACAAGATGGAAGACAAGTACTACCGTCATCACACCGGCTGGATCGGCGGTCTGAAGGAAGTTAAGTACCGTCTGCTGATGGAGCAGCGCCCCGAGTTCGCCATGGAGCTGGCTGTCAAGGGCATGCTGCCCAAGAACTCCATCGGCCGCAGCGCTCTGACCCGCCTGAAGCTGTACGCTGGTCCCGAGCACAACAACGCCGCACAGAAGCCCGAAGCCTGGACTTTGGACTAATTCAGGAGGTAACAGACTATGTACGAGAGCAAGAAGCAGTATCATTACGGCACCGGCCGCCGCAAGTCTTCCGTGGCCCGTGTGCGCCTGTACGAGGGCGGCACCGGCTCCATCGTGATCAACGGCCGTGACATCGACGATTACTTTGGTCTGGAGACCCTGAAGCTGCTGGTTCGTCAGCCCATGGCCACCACCAACACCCTGGGCAATGTGGATATCATCTGCACCGTCTCCGGCGGCGGCGTGTCCGGCCAGGCCGGCGCCATCCGTCATGGCGTTGCCCGTGCCCTGTTGAAGATGAACGCTGAGTATCGCCCCGCTCTGAAGGCCGCCGGCCTGCTGACCCGCGATCCTCGCATGAAGGAGCGTAAGAAGTACGGCCTCAAGGCTGCCCGTCGCGCTCCGCAGTTCAGCAAGCGCTAAACTTTATCAAA
>CALWWW010000018.1 GCA_944385365.1 uncultured Oscillospiraceae bacterium
AGGCCCGGCGACACCCGCAGACACACCGGCGGTAAGTTGCCCCACAGAAAAAAATCGAGTAAAACTTTTATCTTTTTACTGCCAAACGGGGAGTGCCGCGCTTACGGCACTCCCCGTTTCATCGGGTCAGTCCTGATAATCGCGGCCCAGCTGCAAGGCCGTTTCATTGACGGTGAGCAGGTTCTGCTTCCGGGCAGAAACCACCTTTTGCAGCGCTTCGGCCATATGTCCCTCGCCCAACTCCGGGCAATCGGCCAGGACCTTGCCCATCAGCACCATATTGGCCAGGGTGGGCATATCGTGGTCCGTGGCGATTTTCGTAGCGGGGATGTAGCACACCGTGACATCGGTACGGCGCACAGGCCGGGTCACCAGCGTGGAATCCACGAAGATTTTACCGCCCGGCACCACGGCGTCCTCGTATTTATCCAGGGACGGCAGGTTCATGGCGATCAGCACGTCGGGATTATTGACGATGGGGGAGCCCACCGGGTCATCGGAGAGGATGACGGAGCAGTTGGCCGTACCGCCGCGCATCTCGGGACCGTAGGAGGGCAGCCACGACACCTGACGGTTCTCAATCAGACCCTTATAGGCCAGAAATTTTCCGGCAAACAGAATGCCCTGTCCGCCAAACCCCGCAAACAGCAGATTGGTCGTCGCCATTTACTCCACCTCCTTCGTCAAATCCTTGTAGACGCCCAAAGGATAATAGGGAATCATGGCCGTATCCACCCATTCCAGCGCCTTCTGCGGCGTCATGCCCCAGTTGGTGGGACAGGAGGACACCACTTCGATCAGGCTGAAGCCCTTGCCCTCCACCTGATTGCGGAACGCCGTTTCAATGGCTTTCTTGGCTTTTTTCACGTTCTTGACGTTGTTGACGGCCACACGCTCCAGATACACCGCGCCGTCCACCTGGGACAGCAGCTCGCAGACCTTGACGGGGAAGCCCACGGTCTTTACGTCGCGGCCATAGGGGGAGGTCTGGGTCACCTGTCCGGGGAGACTGGTGGGGGCCATCTGGCCGCCGGTCATGCCGTAAATGGCGTTGTTGACGAAAATCACCGTGATATTTTCTCTCCGGGCCGCGGCATGGACGATTTCCGCCATGCCGATGGAGGCCAGATCGCCGTCGCCCTGGTAGGTAAACACAATGTTGTCGGGGTTGGCCCGCTTGCAGCCGGTGGCCACGGCGGGGGCGCGGCCGTGGGCCGCTTCGATCATATCGCAGGCGAAATAGTTATAGGCCATGACGGCGCAGCCTACGGGGGCAATGCCCACGGTGCGGCCCTCAATGCCCAGGGTGTCAATGGCTTCGGCCACCAGACGGTGGATGATGCCGTGGGTGCAGCCGGGGCAGTAGTGCATGGGCGCGTCGGTCAACGCGTGGGGCTTCTGAAAGACGATGCTCATTGGTCGGTACCTCCCTCATTGGCATGGATGATGGATTCCAGCACCTGTTCCGGCGAGGGGATCATACCGCCGACGCGGTTGCACAGGTACACAGGACGGCGGCAGCGGGTGGCCAGCTCCACGTCCTCGATCATCTGGCCCATGGACAGCTCCACCGACAGGAACGCTTTGCAGTGGTCGGCGGCGGCCAGCAGGGGCTTCTTGGGGAAGGGCCACAGGGTGATGGGACGGATCAGACCCGCCTTGATGCCCCGCTTCCGGGCTTCGTTGATGGCGTTTTTGGAGACGCGGGCGGCGATGCCGTAGGCCACCACGCACACGTCGGCGTCGTCCATGCAGTACGATTCCCAACGGGCTTCCTTCTCCGCAATGGCGGCGTACCGCTCATAGCGGTTAAAGTTGAACTGCTCCAGCTCCGCCGGGTCCAGAGACAGAGAATTGACAATGTTGTGCTTGCGGCCCGTCCGGGTGCCGGTGACGGCCCAGGGCTTTTCGATGACTTCCGGCTCGCTGGTGTTCAGCTCCACCGGTTCCATCATCTGACCCATGGTGCCGTCGGCGAAGATCATGGCCGTCATGCGGTAGCGGTCGGCCAGATCAAAGGCCGTCCGGGTCAGGTCGGCCATCTCCTGGACGCTGGCCGGGGCCAGAACGATCATATGGAAGTCGCCGTGGCCGGGGGCGCGGGTGGCCTGGAAATAGTCGGACTGGGACGGCTGGATGCCGCCGAGACCGGGGCCGCCCCGCTGGACGTTGACCACCACGGCGGGCAGATCGGAACCGGCCAGATAGGAAAGGCCCTCCGATTTCAGGGACAGTCCGGGGCTGGAAGAGGAGGTCATGACACGGGCGCCCGCCGAGGACGCGCCGTAGACCATATTGATGGCCGCAATTTCACTTTCGGCCTGCAAAAAGGTGCCGCCGATTTTGGGCATCCGCTTGGCCATATAGGCGGCAATCTCCGTCTGGGGCGTGATGGGGTAGCCGAAATAGAACCGGCATCCGGCCTGGATGGCGGCTTCGGCAATGGCCTCGTTGCCCTTCATCAAAACTTTGTCTGCCATGTTACACCTCTTCCTTTTCTACGGTAATGACGCAGTCGGGACACATGGTGGCGCAGAAGGCGCAGGCCACGCAGGCGGCGGCGTCGGTCATCTCCGCCGGGTGGTGGCCCTTGGCGTTGATGCGGTCGGCGGACAGGCGGAGAATCTTCTTGGGACATGCGTCCACGCAGAGGCCGCAGCCCTTGCACAGATCCTCCTGGAACGTAACAGTTGCCATAATGGTTCCTCCTAAAAGAAATCCCGGGCCTGAAGCGTCAGACCCAGCAGATGGGGAATTTTGTCTTGCAGCTCCGGCAGCAGCCGGGCGTCCACGGTGGTCATGGCGATGGGCAGGCCGCTGCGTCTGGAGACCTCCTCGGCGTAGGACAGGGAATCCAGCACCGTCTGGGCCGTGGTTTCCGGGCCCAGATTGGAGTTGTTGACCAGAGCCGTGGCCCGGATGCCCCCGGCGGCCTCGATCTCCCGGAGAATTTCCAGGGTGTCCGGGGCGTCGTGGGACAGGGGCCGGTACCCATTGATGACCAGATAGAACGCGTAATCGCCCTCCTTGAGGATGCCGGGGGCGTACCGGCCCAGGGCCAGCGCGCCCCGGTCGTCGCCGCCGATATCGAGGACGGCATACCGGCTGGTATCGTCCACAATGGCGTACATCTCCTGGGGCAATGCGGGTAAATCCACATTGGACCCGGCGTAGGGCGATGACAAAAGCGAAATCCCCTGGGCGGCCAGCCGGTCCCGGCTGTCGGCGGAACGGAAATAAGGGTTGACGATATCCAGGTCCGCCACGGTGACGGCCTTGCCCGCCGCCGCCAATGTTTCGGCGTAATTGATGGCGATATTGGTTTTACCGGAGCCGTAATGGCCCGCAAAGAGGGTAATGCGATGGGGTTTCATAACAAATCACCTAATAGGTATTGTAGCACAAAACGGGGAGAACGCAAGGAAAACAGAGCGGCGGGGACCAATATCCCCGCCGCCGCAGGGGCGCTGCTTACAGTTTATTGCGCTGGATTTTGCCGCTGATGGTCTTGGGCAGCTCGTCGCGGAATACCACAATCCGGGGATACTTATAGGGGGCGGTCCGCTCCTTGACGTAGTTCTGAATCTCCTTTTTCAGCGCTTCCGTGCCCTCGGTGCCCTTGGTCAGCACAATGGACGCCTTGACCACCTGGCCGCGGACCTCGTCGGGGGCGGCGGATACGCCGCACTCGAGCACGTAGGGCAGCTCCATGATGACCGATTCGATCTCAAAGGGCCCGATGCGGTAGCCGGAGGACTTGATCACATCATCGGCCCGGCCCACATACCAGAAGTAGCCGTCCTCGTCGCGCCAGGCCACGTCGCCGGTGTGGTAGTAGCCGTCGTGCCACACCTCGTCGGTGCGCTCCTGGTCCCGGTAATAGCCTTTGAACAGGCCGTTGGGAATGTGCTCGCTGGTGCGGACGACGATCTCGCCGTTTTCGCCCACGCCGCAGCTCTTGCCCTCGCTGTTGAGGATGTCGATATCGTAGGAGCAGATGGGCTTGCCCATGGCGCCCAGACGGGGCTGGGTGCCCACCAGGGTGGCAATGGTCAGCGTCGTCTCGGTCTGGCCGAAGCCCTCCATGATCTGCAAGCCCGTGGCGTTGTAGAACTGCTCGAAGACCGCCGGGTTCAGCGCTTCGCCTGCGGTGGTGGCGTGGCGGATGGAGCTGAGGTCGTAGTGGCTCAAATCCTGCTTGATCATCATGCGGTACATGGTGGGGGGAGCGCAGAACGTGGTGATATTGTATTTGGCGAACATGGGCAGAATCTGATGGGCGTCGAACCGCTCGAAATCGTAGACAAAGACCGCGCCCTCGCAGAGCCACTGGCCGTAGAGCTTGCCCCACAATGCCTTGCCCCAGCCGGTGTCGGAAATGGTCAGATGCAGGCCGTCCCGCTGGACACAGTGCCAGTATTTGGCGGTGATAAAGTGGCCCAGCACATACTTATAGCTGTGGGCGGCGATTTTGGGATAACCGGTGGTGCCGGAGGTAAAGAACATCAGCATGGGGTCGTCGCCGCCGGGGGCGTCGGCCTCCCGGACGAACCGGCGGGAGAACAGACCGAACTCGGCGTCGAAGTCGTGCCAGCCGTCGCGGCTGCCGCCCACGAGAATCTTCGTCTTCAGGCTGGGACACTGGCCCTCGGCCTTTTCAATCTCCCCGGCGGTGTGGCCGGAGGCCGTGGCCACAATGGCGCTGACCTCGGCGGCCTGGAAGCGGTACACATAGTCATGCTCCTGCAGCTGGTCCGTGGCGGGAATGGCCACAGCGCCCAGCTTGTGGAGGCCCAGAATGGCGAACCAGAACTGATAATGGCGTTTCAGCACCAGCATGACCCGGTCACCCCGCTGAATGCCCAGGGATTTGAAGTAGTTGGCCGCCTGGCTGGAATATTCCTTGATATCCTTGAAGGTGAAGCGGCGCTCGTTCAGGTCCTTGTCGATGTGGAGCATGGCCAGCTTGTCGGGGTAGGTGCGGCCCAGACGGTCCACGGTGTCAAAGGCAAAATTGTAATGGCCGTCGTTGACAAACTCGATTTTTTGCAGCGCGCCCCGCTCGTCCTCGGTGGTCTTGATGAATTCCTCGCACAGCAACGGAAGCTTGCTGTCGGGGGCGCTGGGGGCGAAGTAGGGGAGAGACTTCTCTTCGTCGCTGTCGCCGTTCATAATCATGGCCAGGAACGTGCAGTCCTTGCCGTCCACGGCAATCATGCCGTGGGGGGTGGAGGATTTATAGTAGATGCTGTCACCGGCGTGGAGGACCTCCTCATGGTCGCCCACGCGGACCCGCAGGGAGCCCTCCAGCACCAGGTCGAACTCGTGGCCCTTGTGGGTGGTGGTGGCGATGGGCTGGGACTGCTGGGCTTCGGAATAGGAATAGCGGACGTAGTAGGGGTCCGCCAGACGGTGCTTGAACAGGGGAGCCATGTTCTGAATCAGAATGCCGTCCTCATCGGCGGTGGTGATGCCCTGGCCCTTGCGGGTGACGGTATAGGTGGTCAGACGGGCGCTTTCGCCCTCCAAAAGGTCCGTGATGCCGATGCCGAAGGCCAGAGAACACTTGTGGATAAAGGTAAAGGGCAAATCCACCTTACCGGCTTCATAGCTGCGGTACTGCTCCACGGTGGTGTCGGTCTTCTGGGCCATCTCCGCCACGGAGAATCCGCTGATGGCGCGCATTTCCGCGATACGCGAAGCGATCTCCAGCAGCTGGTTATGGGATACGGTGTTGGATTCCATGGGTCAAACCTCCTGAAATGTTGTAAGGTCCTGCCTGGGAAGGGAATAAAAAAAGCCGTCCCAAAGCAAGTAACTAGCTTTGAGACGGAATAAACATTCCGCGGTACCACTCAAATTGCGCCATGGGCTATTGCCGGACGCCACCTCATAGGATCTATCAATCCTTGCACACTGACGCTGTGCTGCTCGGAGAACACTACTGACCCTGGGGGCGTTTGCATCCTCAGCTCGGAAGGGATGGGTCGCCGTTGTCCGCTGCCCTGCCGCCTTGCACCACCCGGCGGCTCTCTGAAAAGGAAGTCGGACTGGACCGTCTTCGTCATTGCCTATGGCGCTATTGTACGCCCGCCGCGCCCACTTGTCAAGGACTTCTTTCCGCGTGGGGTGGATTTGTTGCAGCAGCCAAGTACACCGCGAAAGCAAAAACGCCGTTTTGTGCACATTGCCCTGTGGAAGCCTTTGAAAACTCCTGTGCAACCTTGTGAAAGTATGTCGAATTTTTGAACAGATTTCAGAAGTTTTACACATTTTCACAGAGTTGTCCACAGAAGATGGAGTTTTCCACAAAAATTACCGGGCCTTTTTGGCTTGCACCCTGGGAAGCGGGGGAGTATAATCAAGCCTGTATCGCTGTTTGGGAGGTGGCACAAGGATGGAATTGGGTGGATTGCAGAAGCTGACGCTGCTGGATTTTCCGGGCCGTCTGGCCTGTACGGCCTTTACGGTGGGCTGTAATTTTCGCTGTCCCTGGTGCCACAACGGTTCTCTGGTGCGGCGGACGGCGGAGACCTTCGACGTGTCGGAGCTGCTGGCCTTTCTGCGCAAGCGCCGGGGCGTTCTGGACGGCGTCTGCATCAGCGGCGGCGAACCGCTGCTCCATGACGGTCTGGCCGACACCCTGCGGGCCGTCAAGGACCTGGGCTACGCGGTGAAGCTGGACACCAACGGCAGTTTTCCCGACAAGCTGCGGCAGCTGGTGGAAGCGAACTTGGTGGATTATGTGGCCATGGATGTAAAAAATTGCCGGGAGCACTACGGCGTCACGGCGGGGGTTCCCGATCTGGACGTGTCGCCCATTGTCGAATCGGTGTCGTACCTGCTGTCGGAGCCGGTGGAATTTGAGTTCCGCACAACGGTGGTTGGGCAATTTCACAACAGGGAGAATCTGGAAGCTCTGGCCCGGTGGATTGCCGGTGCCAGACGGTATTTTCTCCAGTCCTTTGTGGATGGGGAAACCCTGTTGTCACGGGGCTGTACGGGCCTTTCTCCACAGGAGATGGAGGACCTCCGGCAGGCGGTTCTGCCCTGGGTCCCCGGCGCGGAATTGAGGGGGACATAACACAATATCTTGTGGTTCGACAAAATTATGACGACAATATTCTGTGGTTTCTGCCCATTGATTCCGGCGCGCCGACATGATATGCTGTACCCGTTCCTCCAGGGGAGGAGCGGGACTTTTTTTACGATCGGCACGAAGGAGAGATCAGCATATGTATGAGGTTCGCAAGCGGGACGGGCAAATCGTCCCTTTGGATATTCAGAAGATCGGTACCGCCATCCGCAAGGCCTTTGACGCCAGAAACCGCCAGTACACGGACGATATCATCGACCTGCTGGTGCTGCGGGTCACGGCGGACTACGAGCCCAAAATCGAAAAGGGCGTCATCGATGTGGAGTCCATCCAGGACAGCGTGGAGGCGGTGCTCCAATCGGCCGGTTATACGGACGTAGCAAAAAGCTATATCCTCTACCGGAAGCAGCGGGAGCGTCTGCGCAACGTCCGTTCCACCATTCTCGACTACAAGGAGACGGTGAACAGCTACGTCAACGTCACCGATTGGCGGGTGAAAGAAAATTCCACCGTCACCTATTCCGTGGGCGGCCTGATTCTGTCCAACTCCGGCGCGATTACGGCCAACTACTGGCTTTCTGAGATCTACGACGAGGAAATCGCCAACGCCCACCGCAACGCGGACCTGCACCTCCACGACCTGTCCATGCTCACCGGATACTGCGCCGGCTGGAGCCTCAAGCAGCTGATTCAGCAGGGGCTCGGCGGCATTCCCGGCAAGATCACCTCGTCTCCGGCCAACCACCTGTCCACCCTCTGCAATCAGATGGTCAACTTCCTGGGCATCATGCAGAACGAATGGGCCGGCGCCCAGGCGTTCTCCTCCTTCGACACCTATCTGGCCCCCTTTGTCAAAAAGGACAATCTGGACCAGAAAGAGGTGAAGCAGTGCATCCAGTCCTTTGTCTACGGCGTCAACACCCCCAGCCGTTGGGGTACGCAAGCGCCGTTCTCCAACATCACCCTGGACTGGACCGTGCCCAAGGACCTGGAGCATCTTCCGGCCATCGTCGGCGGCAAGGAGCAGGACTTCACCTACGGCGACTGCAAAAAAGAGATGGACATGGTCAACAAGGCGTTTATTGAGATCATGATTGAGGGCGACGCCAACGGCCGCGGCTTCCAGTACCCCATTCCCACCTATTCCATCACCAAGGATTTCGACTGGTCCGAGACGGAGAACAACAAGCTCCTCTTTGAGATGACGGCCCGGTACGGTACGCCGTATTTCTCCAACTATATCAACTCCGATATGGAGCCCTCCGACGTCCGTTCCATGTGCTGCCGTCTGCGGCTCGATCTGCGGGAGCTGCGGAAAAAGTCCGGCGGCTTCTTCGGGTCCGGCGAGTCCACCGGCTCCGTGGGCGTGGTTACCATCAATATGCCCCGGATTGCCTACCTGTCCCGGAACAAGGAAGAGTTTTATGAGCGGCTGGACCACATGATGGACATTGCGGCCCGCAGCCTGAAAATCAAGCGGACCGTCATTACCAAGCTGCTGAATGAGGGCTTGTACCCTTATACGAAGCACTATCTGGGTACCTTTGACAACCATTTCTCCACCATCGGCCTGGTGGGCATGAACGAGGCCTGTCTCAACGCCCGCTGGATTGGCGAAGACCTGACCCATCCGGCGGCTCAGGACTTCACGGCGGAGGTTCTGGACCATATGCGGGAGCGGCTGAGCGATTATCAGGAGCAGTACGGCGACCTGTACAACCTGGAGGCAACACCCGCCGAGTCCACCACCTATCGTCTGGCCAAGCACGATGTGGAGAAGTACCCGGATATCATCACGGCGGCCCAGCCTGGCGGCACCCCGTACTATACCAATTCCTCCCACCTGCCGGTGGGCTTCACCGAGGATATTTTTGCCGCCCTGGATATCCAGGATAAACTCCAGACCAAGTATACCTCCGGCACGGTGTTCCACGCCTTTTTGGGCGAGAAGCTGCCCGACTGGAAGGCGGCGGCCCGGCTGGTGCGGACCATTGCGGAGAATTACGAGCTGCCCTATTATACCATGTCGCCTACGTATTCCATCTGCGCCGAGCATGGATATCTCAGCGGCGAACAGTACGTTTGCCCCCACTGCGGTGCGAAGACAGAGGTCTACAGCCGGATTACGGGCTATTACCGTCCGGTGCAGAACTGGAACGAGGGCAAGGCCCAGGAGTTCAAGGAGCGGAAGCTGTACGTGGTGGGCGACGCTACCAAGCTGCCCAATACGTGCCGCGTGAAAGCGGTAAAAGAGGAAACCGCCGATACCTGCGGTTTGAGCGACGGCGTGTACCTGTTCACCACAAAGACCTGCCCCAACTGTAAGCTGGTCAAGCGGTATTTGGAGATTGTGGGCATGGCCTATGAGGAAGTCGATGCCGAGGAGCAGGGCCAGCTGGCTGCGGATTTGGGTATCCGGCAGGCGCCGACGCTGCTGGTGACCCAGGAGGGGCAGATGCAGCGGTTCGACGGCGCGGGAGAGATTAAACAGTTTTTGGATAATGTCTCCCGAAGCCTGAGAGCTTAAATCACGCGCAATTAAAAGTTTTACTCGATTTTTTTCAAAAAATCGCGGTTTCCAAAGGCAGAGCCTTTGGTCGCCCGCCGCAGCGGGCGAAATTCCCGCGCCGCGCACGGCGCGAAACTCCGGCCCGCCGCAGCGGGCGGAATCCCCCCATCGTCCCGAAGCGCCATCCGCAGATGGCGCAACCCCCGGCCGCAGGCCATGGCCCCTGCCGCCGCCCCCCTGCGGGGGTGGACGGCGGGGGCCATAAGCCATCACCGCACCGGAATATCATCGTCACCCGCACTAACGGCGGGACACATCGGTCCCGCCCTACGTCCCATGTCGGCAGTCCGTCCGCGTTTGTAGGGCGGCACCTGTGTGTGCCGCCGTCGGTGGCTGGTTACGATTGCGCCCCAATGCGATGGGCAACGGTACCGGGTACCGAAAGAAGGCCGCCGTCCACCACCCCGTGATGGGGTGGGGACGGCGGCCTTACGGCTTTGCCGTGGGGGTTGCGCCATCTGCGGATGGCGCTTGAAACGATTGGGGTGTTTCGCCCGCTGCGGCGGGCGGGTGTTTCGCTGGCTGCGGCCAGCGGGTATTTCGCCCGTTGCGACGGGCGACCGGGGCGCTGCCCCTGGACCCCGCGATTTTTTGAAAAAAATCGAGTAAAACTTTTTTATTTTTGGCCCTGGATGACGTTATGCTCCCGGAAATACTGCTGGATGGTGTTAAGCGTCCGTTTTTTATCCCCGGACCACAACGGCGCGGCCAAGTGCTGTTTATATCCGTCCCCGGTGAGCCGGTGGATGACCATTTGGGGCGGCGTATGCCGCACACAATCGGCCAGCAGGGCCGCGTATTCCTCCAACTCCAACGTCCGAAACCTCCCGGCGGCGTAATCCGCATACAAATCCGTATCATCCAGCACATGGAGCAGCTGAAACTTGACGCCGTCCGCGCCGCTGCGCCCCACATAGTCCACCGTCTCCAGAATCTGTTCCCGCGTTTCGCCGGGCAGCCCCAGAATCACATGGACGATGACTGTCACGCCCCGCCGCTTCAATTCCGCAACCGCCCGGTCGAAGACCGGCAATTCCCAGCCCCGCCGGATATACCGGGCCGCCGCTGCATGGATGGTCTGCAAGCCCAGTTCCACCCACACCGGTTTTTCCCGGTTCAATTCGCCCAGCAGGTCCAGCACCGGTTCCGGCAGACAGTCGGGCCGGGTGGCCACCGACAGCGCCACCACATCGTCAGGGGCCATGGCCGCTTCATACAGGGACCGCAGCCGTTCCACTGGTCCATAGGTGTTGGTAAAGCTCTGAAAGTAGGCGATAAATTTTTTCCCGCCCTTGGCGGCCACCCGCGCTTTCGCCGCTTCAAGCTGTGCGGCTACATCCGGACCGGCGGCGGCAAAGGCCCCGCTGCCGTCGCCGCCGCAGAAAATGCAGCCCCGCGTCCCCAGTGTCCCGTCCCGGTTGGGACAGGTAAAGCCCCCGTCCAGGGCTAGTTTATAGACTTTGCACCCGTATTGTGCCTTGAGCACCTCATTGATGGAGCGGTAATACATGGGCGGACCTCCCGGCGGTTTTTCTCTGATTGTACCATAGAATTTCCACTGCTGCACGGCTCTTCTCGGAAAAGCGGTTGCAATCTGCCGCCGGATTTGGCATAATGTATAGAAATGAGTGACGCGCTGGGAGGCGATGCAATGGACGGTTATACGGTATCACAGTGGGTGCTCTTTTTTCTGGTCTACTGCTTTTTCGGATGGTGTATTGAATCCACCTTCGTATCCTGCCGGACCCGAAAACTGGTCAATCGCGGCTTCCTCAACGGCCCGGTCATCCCCATTTACGGCTTCGGCGCCATCGCCATTCTCTTCGCAACCCTGCCGGTGCGGACCCATCCTGTGGCCGTGTTTTTCCTGGGCATGATCGCCGCGTCGGTGCTGGAATATTTTACGGGCATGGCCATGGAGGCCATTTTCAAGGTCCGCTATTGGGACTACTCCGATAATTTTATGAACCTCAACGGCCATATCTGCCTGTTCACGTCCCTCTGCTGGGGCGCCCTCAGCGTGGTGCTGGTGGAGTGGATTCACCGGGGCGTGGAACGGGTGATTCTGGGCCTGCCGGACAGCATATCGCAGCTGCTTTCCCTGATTCTCTCCGGCATTTTCCTGGCCGATCTGGCCGTGTCCCTCAAGACGGCCCTGGATCTGCGGAAGCTGCTGGAACAGCTGGAAGCCTATTCGGAAAAGGCCAAGGAGGAAGCACGGCAGCTGCAGGAGCGTATGGCGGAGCATATGGAGCAGAGCCGGGAGCGGTTCCTGGAGAAGCTGCCCGACGGCGGCGAAGCGCTGCAAAAGCGCATTGAATCCTGGGAGCAGGCCGCCGAACGGTGGGAGCAGAGCGAGGCCGTGGCCAAACTCCGCGCCGATCTGGCCGCCTGGAAGGCCCGCCGGGAACAGGCCCGCGAGGGCTTCCGCCAGCGCATGACCCTGGACAAGCGGCTCCTGCTGCGGAACAACCCCAGCGCCCGGTCCAAGCGCTACGGCGAACAGCTGCGGTTCCTGCGCCAGCGGATGCACGAGGAATATCTGGAACGGAAAAAGAAGAATTGATTCCGTTTCATCATGGATTTGGAGGAATGTCAGATGGAAACCCTGGGTTATTACAACGGTACCATTGGAGAGCTGCATGAGATCAGCGTCCCCATGCTGGACCGGGTCTGCTACTTCGGCGACGGCGTCTACGACGCCACCTACGCCCATAACCATGTGATCTACTGCCTGGAGGAGCATGTGGACCGCTTTTTCAATTCAGCGGCCCTGCTGCGCATGGAGATTCCCTGCACCAAGGAGGAGCTGAAAACGCTGCTGTCCGATCTGGTGCGGAAAGTGGACAGCGGCGACCAGTTTGTGTATTGGCAGCTGACCCGTGGAACCGGCATCCGGAACCATCTGCCCACCGAGGGCCCCGGCAACCTGTGGGTCATGCTGCGGCCCGCCGAGGTCCAGGACACCTACGGCAAGCTGAACCTGATTACCCTGGAGGACACCCGGTTCCTCCACTGCAACATCAAGACGCTGAACCTGCTGCCCAACGTCATGGCGGCCCAGAAAACCCACGAGGCCGGCTGTGACGAGGCCATTCTCCACCGGGGCGATATGGTCACCGAGTGCGCCCACTCCAACGTCCACATTCTCAAGGACGGCGTGTTCAAGACCCATCCCACGGACCATTTGATTCTGCCCGGCATCGCCCGGCAAAACCTGATTCGGGCCTGCAAGGCGTTGGGCGTCGCCGTGGACGAGACGCCGTTCACTGTGGCGGAGCTGTTCGATGCCGACGAGGTGATTGTGTCCTCCTCCGGCTCCTTCTGTATGGCTGCCGCCACCATCGACGGCAAACCCGTGGGCGGCAAGGCCCCGGAAATCCTCAAAAAGCTCCAGGACTTCCTGGTGGCCGATTTCGAGGCAAAGACCAAGTAAACGAAGAACCCCCGCCGGTTTTTGTTGACAAACCGGCGGGGGTTTGTTATGATATCCTCTGTTCCAAAATTGCATAGACAGTTCGTGACCATCCTGTCGATAAACAAAACTAGGGACTGCCGGCGCTCGGATTGAGCGGCGGCGACTTTGAGATGGGCGAAAGTGTTTGCACTTTGGCCCGTCGTTGCATTTTAGGAGGAAACAACAAGATGAAAAAACTCACCACCCGCGATCTGGCATTCTGCGGCGTCATCGCTGCGCTGTATGCCGTCATCACCCTGGCCATTGCGCCCTTTGCCTACGGACCCATTCAGTTCCGGATTTCCGAGGCCCTGTGCGTCCTGCCGTTCTTTGTGCCCGTCACGTCGCTGGGCCTGTTCGTCGGCTGTCTGGTGGCCAATTTGTTCTCCACGGTGACGACGCTGGATATTGTCATCGGTTCCGCCGCCACGCTGCTGGGCTGCCTGTGGACCGCCAAACTCCATAACAAGTGGCTGACGCCCCTGCCCACGACCATCGTCAACGGCGTTATGGTGGGCGCCATGCTGGCCGCTGTCTATACCCCCGATGCGTTCTGGCAGGGTTTTCTGGTAAACGGCTTGCAGGTGGCCGCCGGTGAATTGGCGGTTATGGTGATTCTGGGCCTGCCCCTGGCCATCTGGCTGGAGAAGTCCAAGGTCCTCAAGCGGCTGACCATCCAGGTCCGCACATTTGCTTAACAGTACAAGCTAAAAGATAAAAGTTTTACTCGATTTTTTTCAAAAAATCGCGGTTTCCAAAGGCAGAGCCTTTGGTCGCTGGCCGCAGCCAGCGAAATTCCCGCCCGCCGCAGCGGGCGAAATACCCGCGCCGCGCACGGCGCGGAATCCCTAATCGTCCAAAGCGCCATCCGCAGATGGCGCAATCCCCAGGGCGTAAGCCCTAAGGCCGCCGTCCCCACCCCATCGCGGGTGGCGGACGGCGGCCTTTTTGTACACCCCATCGTAGGGCGCGGCATCCTTGACGCGCCCAAACCGCACCCCATCCGGGGCCGTCAGGGATGCCGGCCCCTACGCCGGTGGTGGTCGACAGTGCAGCACTGCGGCGGGACACATAGGTCCCGCCCTACAAACACAAACGGGCTGCCAATATTAGGATGTAGGGCGGGACCTATGTGTCCCGCCGCTGGCAGGCACGTTCCATTTTCCGCCGGGCCGATACGTTCCACCCCGTAGGGCGGGGGCTTGCCCTCGCCGCGTAACATGGGACGCATTCCCGGATTCCGTATTGGTCCGCCTGTACGCATTTGCCCTGGTGTGGGGGTGGATGGGACCCGGTGCGGTGTTGGTTGATGGTCCCCACCGTCCACCCCCGCAGGGGGCGGCGGCGGGGACCATGGCCGTTGGCCGGGGATTCCGCCATCTGCGGATGGCGGTTTGGGACGCTGGGGGATTTCGCCCGCTGGGGCGGGCGGGCGTTTCGCGCCGTGCGCGGGGCGACCAGAGGCGCTGCCGCTGGACCCCGCGATTTGGGCAACGCGCCGCCGGTTGGCAAGAGGTGTCGGCAAGGAATTTTGTGGCAGAGCAAGGCCCAGCTTCGCCGCCATACTGGATGTATGGCAAGAAGCTGGGCCGCAGCTATGGCGCAAAAGGCCCGGCGACACCCGCAGACACACCGGTGGTAAGTTGCCCCACAGAAAAAAATCGAGTAAAACTTTTATCTTTTTGCTTTTGGGCTGCTCACGTTTACAAAAATGCGCCGCTGTCCATCAGGACAGCGGCGCAATGTGGTTATTGGGAATCCATTAGGCCATGGCGGCGGTGATGATAGCCATGGTGTAGACCTCCTCGGCGTTGCAGCCGCGGGACAGGTCGTTGATGGGAGCGTTCAAGCCCTGCAGAATGGGGCCGTAGGCGTCGAAGCCGCCCAGACGCTGGGCGATCTTATAGCCGATGTTGCCGGACTGAATCTCCGGGAAAATGAAGGTGTTGGCGTAGCCGGCCACCTTGGAGCCGGGGAACTTCAGCTGGCCGACGGTGGGGGACACGGCGGCGTCGAACTGCATCTCGCCGTCGATGGCGAACTCGGGAGCCATCTCCTTGGCCTTCTCGCAGGCGGTACGGGCCAGGTCCACGCCGGGGCCCTTGCCGCTGCCCTTGGTGGAGTAGCTCAGGAAAGCCACCTTGGGCTCGATGCCGAAGACCTTGGCAGTCTTGGCAGTCTCCACGCCAACCTCAGCCAGCTTGTCGGCAGCGGACAGAACCACGTTGCCCTCCTTGTCCAGGGTGTCCTCGTAGGAGATGTTGATGGCGCAGTCGCCCATGGCCAGCATCTCGTCGCCGCGGCACATGATGAAGCAGGAGGAAACCAGGTGAGCGCCCTTCTTGGTCTTCACCAGCTGCAGAGCGGGACGGACGGTGTCGGCGGTGGAGTAGGTGGCGCCGCCCAGCAGAGCGTCAGCCATGCCCATCTTCACCAGCATGGTGCCGAAGTAGTTGCCCTTGGACAGAGCGGCGCGGCACTCGTCGGCGGTCATCTTGCCCTTGCGCAGCTCCACCATGGTGTCCACCATCTTGTCCATGCCCTCATAGGTCAGGGGATCGAGAATCTCCAGGCCGTCGATATCAAAGCCGCCCTTTTTGGCGTTGGCCTTGACCTCTTCCACATTGCCCACCAGGATGGGGGTCAGGAAACCGCCCTGCTTCAGACGGGCAGCAGCCTCCAGAATACGGGCGTCGGGGCCCTCGGTGAAGACAATCTTGCGGGGGTTGGCCTTCAGGATCTCAATGAGATTTTCAAACATTGGAATGTACCTCCATTTTCTTGCTGCGGCGGCGCCGCGTTGTTTGCTATCCAACATTATACATCGTTTTTTCCGCCGTCTCAACCGTCTGCCGCCAAAAACTTTGGAAAAAATGGCCGCTGCCGGGAACATATGGTCAGCAGTTCGCCGGTGAGGGGGTGGGGCAGCGTCAGGGAGACAGCGCACAGCTGCTGGTGGGGCACCGTCTCACAGCTGCCGCCGTAGTCCTTATCCCCTAAAATGGGACAGCCCAGGGCGGCACAGTGGACGCGAAGCTGATGGGTCCGGCCCGTCACCGGCTCCAGTTCCAATAAACTCAGTCCGCCGCGTTCGTCCAGCACCCGGTACCGGGTCACAGCCGCTTGACCGTCGGGATGGACCTCCCGCAGCAGACTGCCGCCGTCCCGGCGGCGGATGGGTAGGTCAATGATGCCGTCAGGTTCCGGCATGGAGCCGCGGACTGTGGCCTGGTATGTTTTGTGGAGCTGCCCGGTCCGCTGAGATTGGCACAGCAGCGCGTGAATGTGGGCGTGTTTGGCCAGCAGCACCACGCCGAAGGTGTCCCGGTCCAGCCGCGTCACCACATGGATGCCGCAGGGCTGGTTTGTCCTGGCAAAGTATCCGGCCACGCCGTTGGCCAGGGTGCCCGTGTACCGGCTGGGGGAGGGGTGGACCCACAGGCCCGGTCCCTTGTCCACGGCCAGCAGGGTTTCGTCTTCATATATAATATCCAACGGCAGGTCCTCGGCGGGGAAGTCCGGCGGGGCCTCCGTCAGCAGGGCCGTCACCACGTCGCCGGGCTGTACGGGGAAGTCGGTAAACACCGGTTCCCCGTTGACGCGGAAGACGCCGCCGGTCTTCAAGGATTTGACCAGGGACGAGGACAGGCCCAACTCCGTCCGCAGAAAGGACAGCAGGGGACCGGTCCGCCGGGCCGTACAGGTCAGCACCATGGGCTGCACCTCCTTTTTGCCCTTTAGTCTGCCACAGAACCGAAGAAAACGCAAGGGGCGGGGGCGGTTTCCTTCAGATTCCCCCGCAAATTGTGGGAAAACTGCTGGACAGAGCGGGGCCGTCATGGTATACTAATCAGTAATCGCAGCATTTTTGCACCGCCGGTTTGTGCGGTTTTGCATAGAGATAGGGGATTGAATCATGCACATTTCACAACGGGTCCAGAACTGTGGACTTTCTCCCATGCGGAAGTTTCATCCGCTGGCCGTGGAGGCCATGCGTCAGGGAAAACGCATTTACCATCTGAATATCGGCCAACCGGACATTTCCACGCCCCAGGCATTTTTTGACGCCATCCGGGAGTCGCAGCCCAGGGTTTTGGAGTACGCCGCCTCCGCCGGTGTGCCGGAACTGCTGGCGGCGGTCCAGGGCTATTACGGCCGCTTGGGCGTGGCCTTGCAGGAGCATGACATTCTCATCACCAACGGCGGCAGCGAAGCCCTGATGATGCTGATGCTGTCCATTCTCGACGAGGGCGATGAAATCATCGTACCTGAGCCGTTTTATCCCAACTATACCACCTTTATTCATGCCGCCGGCGGCGTGGTCTGCCCCGTGCCCACCACGCCGGAGGAGGGCTACCGGTATGCCGACCGGGAGAAGTTCGAGAGCCGCATCAACGAGCACACCCGTGCCATTCTGCTGACCACCCCCGGCAATCCCACCGGCGTCGCCCTGACCCGGGAGGAAATGGCCATGTTCAAGGACTTGGCCAAGGAGCACAATCTGTATCTGATCTGCGACGAGGTCTACCGGGAGTTTGCCTACGAGACTGACGAGCTGCTCACCATGCTGTCCTTTGAGGACGCGGCGGACAATGTGGTCGTTATCGATTCCGTTTCCAAGCGGTTCTCCGCCTGCGGCGCCCGCGTCGGCGCGCTGGTGTCCCGGAACCGGACCCTCATGGACGAGTGTATGAAGTTCTGCCAGGGCCGTCTGTCCGTGGCCACCCTGGACCAGATCGGCGCCGCCGCCCTCTACGGCGTGGACCCCAGCTACTTCGCCGACACCAAGGCCGAGTACAAGCGCCGCCGCGATACGGTGGTGCGGAAGCTGCGGGAGATTCCCGGCGTCATCTGCGAGGAGCCCAAAGGCGCGTTTTATCTGATGGCGGCCCTGCCGGTGGACGATGCCGACAAGTTCCAGACGTTCCTGCTGGAGCAGTTCGACGACGGCGGCGATACGGTCATGTTCGCCCCCGGCGAGAGCTTTTATGCCACCCCCGGCAAGGGTAAGAATGAAATCCGCATTGCCTACATCCTCAAGCAGGAGGATTTGGAGCGGGCCATGGATTTGCTGGCCCTGGGCATCGAGGCGTACAACAAGCGATAAGGGACAGGGCGTGCTGCCGCCGGCAGCACGCCCGACTTGTCTGCAAATCGTAGGGGCTGGCATCCTTGACGGCCCCGGATAGGGTGCGATGCGGGCGCGTCAGGGATGCCAGCCCCTACGAACATCGACGGACTGCCGACGTGGACTGTAGGGCGGGACCTATGTGTCCCGCCGCTGGCAGGCACGTTCCATTTTCTGCGGGCCGATGGGTTCCACCCCGTAGGGCGGGGGGCTTGCCCCCGCCGCCGGTATGCATCAGCGAACATCCAAATCGTAGGGGCTGGCATCCTTGACGGCCCCGGATGGGGTGCGGTGCGGGCGCGTCAGGGATGCCGCGCCCTACGAACATCGACGGACTACCGACGTGGACTGTAGGGCGGGACCTATGTGTCCCGCCGCTGGCAGGCACGTTCCATTTTCCGCGGGCCGATGGGTTCCACCCCGTAGGGCGGGGGCTTGCCCCCGCCGCCGGTGGGGGATACCCGGCACGCTGTTGGTTGATGGTCCCCGCCGTCCACCCCGTGGGGGCGGCGGCGCGGACCATGGCCCTTGGCCGGGGATTGCGCCATCTGCGGATGGCGCTTTGGGACGATGGGGTATTTCGCCCGCTGCGGCGGGCGACCAAAGGCAGAGCCTTTGGAAACCGCGATTTGGGCAACGCGCCGCCGGTTGGCAAGAGGTGTCGGCGAGGAATTTTGTGGCAGAGCAAGGCGCAGCTTTGCAGCCATACTGGATGTATGGCAAGAAGCTGGGCCGCAGCTATGGCGCAAAAGGCCCGGCGACACCCGCAGACACACCGGTGGTAAGTTGCCCCACAGAAAAAAATCGAGTAAAACTTTTTATGTTTGGGCCTTGTGGAGCAGGGGAGGAAACAGCATGGAACGACTATTTACAACCTACGACACCATTCTGGTGGTGGACACGGAAACCACCGGTCTCCGCCCCCATCTGGACCATGTGGTGGAACTGGCCGCCGTGGCCGTCACGGCCCGGGACGGCAAACCCGCCGTCACCTCCGTTTACGACCAGCTGCTGCGGCTCCCCGACGGCTGCGCCCTGCCCTGGTTCATCACCAAACTGACCGGCATCACCGAATCCATGCTCATCCGCGAGGGCATCGACCGCGCCCAGGGCTGCGACGACTTCGCCGCCATGATCCGCTCCGGCCGGACCCTCCTGGCCGCCTACAATGCCCCCTTTGACCTGCGCTTCCTCCAATCCCTCCTCCGGGGCTACGGCGACGAGACGGTTCTGGCCCAGGCCGACGCCCTGGATGTTTTGCAGGTCTTCCGCCGCCGCCGTCCCAAGCCCCACAAGCTGTGCCACGCCATCACTGCCTATGGTCTGGACGACTTCGCCTGCAACAGCCATCGGGCCTCCGACGACGCATTGGCCACCTGGATGGTTCTGGAAGCCATGGACCGGGAATGCCCCGATGTGGAACGGTATATCCGCCCGGCGGTACAATTCCTATAGGGATAATCTGTAAAAAACCGTCGGAGTTCCGGCGGTTTCTTTACAATTTGTTGACAAAATTTCCTACGCTATTGTAGTATACTACAATTGACAGTTTATGGGCCGCAGTGTCTTGGCCCGGAAAGGATTTATGAATCATGGGGATTCTCAAGAAGAAGCAGACGGACGGGACGGTGGCGGTAGAACCGGCGCCGTCTAAAAAACGTC
The DNA here is from genome assembly GCA_944385365.1 of uncultured Oscillospiraceae bacterium. Lineage (GTDB taxonomy): Bacteria > Bacillota > Clostridia > Oscillospirales > Oscillospiraceae > Avoscillospira_A. The sequence continues at coordinate 19,913 of CALWWW010000018.1, forward strand.
TGCGGAAACTCATTATCGCCGTCATTGTGCTGGTGCTGCTGGGCGGCGGCCTGCTGGCCTTCGGCGGCAGCGGCAAGGGACAGGAGCGGCAGGCGGCGGAGTACACCACCGAGACCGTCACCCGGCAGGACATCACCACCGAATTGTCCTACTCCGGCACGCTGGAACCGGCGGACTCCTACATCGTCACCGGTCTGGTGGCTGGTGAGATTCTGACGGCGGATTTTGAAGAGGGCGACACGGTGAAAAAGGACGACGTTCTCTACACCATCGACAGCTCCGACGCCGGAAACAGTCTGGAGCGGGCGGAAAACGCCGTGGCCCAGGCCCAGCGGTCCTATGACCAGCTGCTGGACAGCCTGGACGATTTGAGCATCCGGGCCAACACCGCCGGACAGGTGGTGGAACTGGCTGTGGAGGTGGGCGACGACGTGACCATGGGCCAGACCATTGCCACCCTCCGCGACAGCGCCGCCATGACCATTGAACTGCCGTTCCCCGCCGATGAGGCGGCCCTGTTCACCATCGGCCAATCGGCCCAGGTGACGGTGGACGGCTCCTTTGAGACGGTCTACGGCACCGTTACCGCCATCAGCGCTTCGGACACGGTCCTCACCGGCAACCGCATTGTCCGCAACGTGGAAATCAGCGTTTCCAACCCCGGCGCCATCACCAATACCACCACGGCCACGGCCACCGTCGGTACCTCGGCCTGCGCCCAGAATGGTACCTTTGAATATGCCGCCGAAAAGACCGTCACGGCCAAGGCCTCCGGCGAGGTGTCGTCCGTACCGGTCAAGGAGGGCGATATGGTCTCCAAGGACCAGGTTCTGGTGGTCCTCTCCAGCGACAGCCTGGACGATCAGATTCAGAACGCCGCCGATCAGGTGGAGGACGCCAAGCTGAGCCTGGACAGCCAGCAGGACAGCCTGGACAACTACACCATTTCCTCTCCCATCGACGGTACCATCGTGGACAAGACGTACAAGCAGGGCGACAACGCCGAAGCGGGCAAGCAGCTTTGCACCATCTTCGACCTGAGCTACCTGACGTTTACCATGAACATTGACGAGCTGGATATCAGCCAGGTGGCCGTGGGCCAGAAGGTCATCATCACCGCCGACGCCGTGGAGGGCCAGTCCTTTGAGGGCACCGTCACCAAGGTCAGCATCAACGGCACCACCTCCGGCGGCGTCACCGCCTATCCCGTCACGGTCCGCATCGACAACACCGACGGCCTGCTGCCCGGTATGAATGTGGACGGCTCCATTGTGGTGTCGGAAAAGAAGGACGTCATCGCCGTGCCCGTGGAGGCCGTGGAGCGGGGCAATCAGATTCTTGTGCAGACCGGCGAGACCACCGGCAGCGCCGGAGACAAGGCCGTGGGCGAGGACGGCATTCCCGCAGGCTTTGAGTATGTGGAAGTCACCCTGGGCCAGACCAACGGCGAGTACATCGAGGTCACCGAGGGCCTCAGCGACGGCGACGTGATCGCCTATATCCAGCCCACCTTTGAAGTTTCCAGCCTGATGGATGAGATGTACGGCGCGCCCATGGGTACAGAGACCGTGGTTGTGGAAGCCGAGCCCATGCCGGCAGGCGGCGGCGGACCCGGCGGCGGTGGAATGCCCGCAGGCGGCGGAGGCGGCTTCTGATGGAAACACCGTTGATCGCCTTTGAAGAAGTCTCCAAGCTGTACCACATGGGCGACAGCATTGTGGTGGCCGCCGACAAGATTTCCATGGAGATTTACCGGGGGGAGTTTGTGGCCATTGTGGGCCAGTCCGGTTCCGGTAAATCCACCTGTATGAATATCATCGGCTGCCTGGACGTGCCCACCTCCGGCCGCTACCTCCTGGACGGCCAGGACGTGGGCAAGATGAACAAAAACCAGCTGGCGGAAATCCGCAACAAAATGCTGGGCTTTATCTTCCAGCAGTATAACCTATTGCCCAAGCTGACGCTGCTGGAAAACGTCATGGTGCCCCTGATGTACGCCGGTGTCCCCCTGCGGGAGCGGAAGCAGCGGGCCATGGACGCGCTGGAGAGCGTGGGTCTGGCCAGCAAGTACAAGCACCGGCCCAATCAGCTGTCCGGCGGCCAGCAGCAGCGTGTCTCCATTGCACGGGCCCTGGTGGGGATGCCGTCGGTGATTCTGGCCGACGAGCCCACCGGCGCGCTGGACTCCAAAACGGGCCGGGAGGTCCTCAACATCCTCCAGGGCCTCAACCAGCAGGGCAACACCGTGGTTTTGATCACCCACGACAATTCCATCGCCGCCACGGCCAAGCGGATTATCCGCCTGGAAGACGGCCGGGTGATCTACGACGGACCCTCCGACGATCCCAAGGCCTTCGTCCGGGGCGGCATGGCCGCCGGTGAGACGGGAGGTGCCCCCGCTTGAACGTCATGGAATCCTTCAAAATGGCGGTGAGCAACATCCGCACCAGCAAAATGCGGTCGTTTCTCACCATGCTGGGCATCATCATCGGCGTGGCCGCCGTCATCGTCATTGTGGGCCTGGGCAACGGCATGGAAATCTACATGACCGAGCAGTTCGAGTCCATGGGCACCAACACCCTGTCGGTGTCCATCTATGGCCGCGGCACCGGCCGCACCGTCTCCGATGAGGACATGTATGATATCGTCGAGCGCAACAGCGACGCATTGGAACTGCTGTCGCCCACGGTCACCATGCAGTCTCCCGCCAAAATCGGCACCGAAACCATCACCAGCACGTCCATCACCGGCGTCAGTGAGGACTATTTCACCATTAAAGACTACGACGTGGCCATGGGCCGGGGGCTGCAATACGTGGATATGCTCAAGCGCAGCCGTGTCTGCGTGGTGGGCACCTATCTCAACCAGGAGTATTTCGGCGGTAACGCATTGGGCCAGACCGTCAAAATCGGCGGTACGCCCTTTACGGTGGTGGGCGTCCTCAATGAGATCGGCGACAGCACCGAATACAGCAGCGACAACGCCATTTTCGTGCCCTATACCACGGCGGCCCGGCTCAGCAATATGGGCACCATTTCCAGCTACACCGTCACGGTCACCGATGTGAACAACTCCACCTGGTCCAAGGGCGTGCTGGAAAAGGAACTCTTTGATATCTTTGAGGACGAGAACGCCTACACGGTTATTTCCATGGCGGAAATTCTCGACCTGATGACCCAGATGCTGGATGTGATGATTACCGTTCTGGCGGCCATCGCCGCCATCTCCCTGGTGGTGGGCGGCATCGGCATTATGAATATCATGCTGGTGTCCGTGTCGGAACGGACGAGAGAAATCGGCGTCCGCAAGGCGCTGGGCGCAAAAGAACGGTACATTATGAGCCAGTTTGTCATTGAGGCTGCCACCACCAGCGCCATCGGCGGCGCGGTGGGCATCGCCTTTGGACAGGGATTGTCCAGTCTGGCCACGGTCATCATCGTCAATGCCCTGGATACCGACCTGACGGTGACGCCGTCGGCTGGCTCCATCGCTCTGGCCGTGGGCATCTCCGTGGCCATCGGCATTCTCTTCGGCTATCTGCCCGCCAAAAAGGCGGCGCGGCTCAACCCCATCGACGCACTGCGTCACGACTAGGAGGTAGAATACGATTATGTGGAAACGACTGACGGGCCTGCTTCTGGCCCTGACGCTGCTGGTTGGTCTTCTGGCCCTGCCGGCTGCCGCCGCCGAAACCGGCGAGCCGGTGGCCACGGTCCAGGCGTTGGGCATCCTCAACGGCGACCAGAACGGCAACCTGAATCTCTCGGGCAATGTGACCCGTGCCCAGTTCTGCAAAATGCTGGTGGCGGCGTCCCCCTATCGGGACACCGTGGGCGGCAGCGGCGGATACTCCCTGTTCACCGATGTGAAAAGCGACCACTGGGCGGTGGAGTACATCAAAACCGCCGTGGAAAACGGCTGGCTCCTGGGCTATCTGGACGGCAGCTTCCATCCCGACAGCCCCATCACCCTGGAAGAGGCGGCCACGGTGGCCCTGCGGGTCCTGGGCTACACCAGCGAGGACCTGGCCGGTTCCTATCCGGCGGCCCAGCTGTCCAAGTTCAACGCCTTGGGCCTCCATGCGGGCTTTTCCACCGGCCAGGGCCAGGCCATGAGCCGGATGGACTGCGCGTGGCTCTTCTATAACCTGCTGGCCACAGAGACCAAGGCGGACCAGATCTACGGCCAGACATTGGGCTATACCCTGGATTCCACCGGCCATGTGGATTACGGTTCCCTGGTGACGGCGGAGACCGAAGGCCCCTTCACCGTGTCCGGCACGGTCTCCCTGCCCTTTGACCGCAGCAGCGCCACCGTGTACCGCAACGGTACGCTGGCCGACTGGAGCGACGTGGCCAACTACGATATTTACTACTACAACACCAATTTGCAGACGGTATGGGTCTATTCCAACCGGATCACCGGTACGTATACGGCGGCCAGCCCCTCGGCGGTGGCGCCCACGTCGGTAACGGTGGCGGGCAATACCTACGCCATTGAATCCTCCACCGCCGCCCATAAGCTGTCGTCCCAGGGCGAGTACGGCATCGGCGATACGGTGACGCTGCTGCTGGGCATGAACGGCGGCGTGGCCGACGTCTGCGACGTGTCTTCCGCTGCCGGTACCTATTACGGCGTGGTGACCAGTACGGCGCAGCAGTCCATCGTCACGTCGGGCGGCGACGCGGTGATCGAGCAGACCCTGAAGGTCCTGTGCACCGACGGCGTGGAGCGCACCTTCACCGGTTCCTATGCCTACGAGGAGGGCAGCGTGGTCCGGGTGGATTACGGCCAGAAGTCCGTGGTGGAGCGGCAGGGCATTCTGGCCCTGTCCGGCAAGGTCAACGGCAGCGGTACGGCGCTGGGCACCTACGCGTTTTCCGATCAGGTGGAAATCCTGGATTCCAGCAGCTCCGGCAGCGCGGTGCGGATTTATCCCCAGCGGCTGGCCGGTGTGACGCTGGAGCGGTCCAATGTGCTGTTCTACCATATGGACAGCCAGGGAAAGATTGACCGGCTGATTCTGCGGGACGCCACCGGCGACGCCGAGGACTATGTCCTCTTCACCTCGGTGTTTGACGACGTGGACGAGCAGGTCCCGTCCTACCAGGGCCTCTATACCTACCTGCGGGACGGTCAGCCCCAGAGCTATACCTCTGTGGACTGGATGTACCATCTCCAGGTGGGCGGCGGCCTGATCGAGTACAAGAAGGGCCAGGTGGAGCAGATGGAAAACATCAGCAGCGTCACCCTCAACAGCCTGTCCGGGGCCACGGCCACGGTGGGCAACCGGACCTATACGGTCAACGACAACGTGCAGGTCTATGTGGTGTCCGACGGCGAATACTTCGCGGTTCCGGCGTCCTCCGTGCAGGATACGGACCGGTATACGCTGACGGGATGGTATGACAACCTGGGCTATCCCGGCGGCGGTCAGATTCGCCTGATTGTGGCCCGTGAAAACTGATCGTTGTTACACGTATATCCTCCGGTGTGCCGACGGAACGCTGTACACCGGCTGGACCAACGACTTGCAGCACCGCGTGGAAACCCACAACGCCGGGAAAGGAGCTAAATACACCCGGACCCGGCGGCCCGTGGAGCTGTGCTATTATGAGACCTTCGACACCCCATCGGAGGCCATGCGGCGGGAAGCGGCCATCAAAAAGCTGACCCGCCAGCAAAAACTCCGGCTGATGGCCGGAACAAGGGAATAAATACCGGCCCGCCGTGCAGCAAAGCGCACGACGGGCCGGTTTCTTATTCCGCCGGTAACGGATGTACCGCTGTTATGTTTCCACACGGTGCGCCGGACAAATGTGGCCCGGTACCGCTGGGGGCATAGGGAATGCCCTCCCACATGGGACGAAGTTGGTAAACAGTACGCACCCTGTAGGGGCCGATGCCCACATCGGCCCGCACGCCGCACCATGGAATTCCCGTACCACCGAATATTTGCCCTGGTACGGCGGGGAACGGTACCCGGTACCGCCGGGACAACGCCCCAGGGCGGTCTCTCTTGGCCGGTTGGGCCAATTCACCTTCTGTGGGCATCGCCCCCTACAAACCCAGACGGGGTGCTTACGACAACACGGTGGTTTCCGTCAGCTGGGCGAAGCTCGCCTCGGCTTCCTGCAAAATCGTCAGGCCCGCCGACAGTTGGGTGCTGTCACAGATCAGCAGCACCGATTCTCCGTGAGACTTGGCCGCGGCGGTGGCCGTCAGCCGCGCCGACGGCTGGTAGTACACGCAGTACCGGCTCTCCAACGCTGCCGCTTCCGCCGTTTCCGGTAGCAGGCAGAGCAGCGTCTTACGGCCCAGGATACCGTCCAGGGCGTGATTGGCCGCCCGCAGCGCTTCCTCCAGGGGGCGGTTGTCGGCGTCGTCTACCGTCAGGCCGATGGGATACCCGGCCACGGTGATTTGCCGGACCAGGTACGGCCGCTCCAACAGCTCCTGTTCCGTGAAGAAAAACACGGCGGGCAGATTCTCCGTTTGCAGCAGGGCCAGAGATTGGTCCATGGTGACCCCGTCGGTAATGGCCAGATGGACCGTCACCGGCTCGCCCTCCTCCGGCTCCTCCGGGTCTGGCGTCGTCCCCGGCTGGTTGGGCTGCTGGGGCGTGGAGGGCGTGGAGGTATCCGGCTGACTGGGCTGTTCCGGCTTCGATTGGGCGGACTCGTACTGTTCCACCCGGTAGGCAATGAGGTTTTCCGCCTTGGTGATGAATAGACCGTCGTCATAGACCTGGCTGCCGGTGGTGAAGCGCACCACCGTATAGCCGCCGGAACTGGTGAGGACGCTGCACTGGACGCCGAAATGGGCGGCGGAATAGGCAGCGGGCAGGAAAATAATGCCGTTCCGCAGCGCCGCCCCCATGGGCTGGGTGGTGTTGTTCTCGTCGGTGACGGTGCCGCCGCCCAGGTCATAGACCAGACGGCCCGAACGGTCCGTCAGCGTCACCGTATTGGCGGTGGCCGAGTAGACCGGGTAGATATCCACGGAGGAAAACACCGTGTAGGGCACATAGCACACGCCGTTGGAGTAAAAGGGCAGTTCCCCGCCGGACAGGGTCAGGGGAATGGTGTCGTTGACGGCCACAAAGGCCAGATTGGACGCCCCGGCGGTGGGAACCGCCAGCAGGGACAGCACCAGGGCCGCGCACAGCAGCAGATGCAGCAGTCGTTTGCGCACCGTCTTCACCTCCTGAGTTCGATGCATGGGGAATTAGTCGTTGCGGCGGCGTCCGCCCACAATCAGCAGCAGACGCAGCAGCTGGGCCAGAGAGACGGCCAGGGCCGCCACATACGTCATGGCGGCGGCAGACAGGGTTTTTCTCGCGCCCACCATCTCGTCATCGTCCAGCAGATGGCCCGATTCCAGCGCGGAAAGGGCCCGGCGGCTGGCATTGAACTCCGTGGGCAGCGTCACCAGCTGGAACACCGTGGACAATGCGAAACAGGCGATGCCCGCATAGGCCAGCTGGACGCCCAGCTCTCCGGAGATAAACAGCAAACCGATGAGAATCAGGGGCAGGGCCAGTTTGGAGCCGATGTTGGTGATGGGGATGATGGCGGCCCGCAGCTTGATGGGCGCGTAGCCCACGGCGTACTGGATGGCGTGGCCCGCCTCATGGGCCGCCACGCCGATGGCGGCGGTGGACGTGTCGTTGTAGACCGAATCCGACAGGCGGATCACGTTGGTCCGGGGGTCGTAGTGGTCCGTCAGATTGCCGCCGACGCGTTCAATGCGGACGTTGCGCAGACCGTTGGCGTCCAGGACCAGGCGGGCGGCGTCGGCGCCGGTGAGACGGCGGCGGGAACGCTGCTGGGAATATTTGCGAAAGGTTCCGTTGACGCGGCTGCTGGCCCACATGGCGAAGATCACCGCGGGCAGCACCAGAACCAGATAGTAGTAGTCAAAAAACATGGTAACCACACTTCCTTGCAGTTTTACAGCTATTGTACCCCAAGATTGTGAATAAATCTACCCTTGGCGTGTTGATATTGACTTTGTGGATAACCCTGTTGGGAAGCTGTGTGTAAATTGTGGATAAAATAGCCCCCATCCTGCGAATGCCGGGTACAGAACCGCGTTTTACAAGGTTCCAGTTCCTGCAAAAGCAAGGTCTAGTAATAATAAAATAATAATAATAATAAATAATAACCAGAAAGAAAGAATAAAAAGAAAGAAAGAGCGCCGGAGGGCAGTTATCCACAGGCCGGCGCAAAAAAAGTTGACAAATGTAAAATTTTTCTTTCTAAACAACACGGCGGCAGCCCTTGATAACAGGGGCTTGCCGCCGTTGGTCTGTTGGAAATTGGTAAAAAATGGTTCTATCCACAGGGTATAATACCCTTGTCAGGAAAGGCGGGCGGCGAAGTCCTCATAGCCGAACTGCCGGACCACCGTTTCCTTGCCGTCCAGATCCCGCCAGACGATGGCGGGCAGGGGCATACCGTTGAACGTATTGGTCTTGACCATAGTGTACAATGCCATGTCTCCGAAGGTCAGCCGCGTGCCCTCTGTCAGCGGTGTGTCGAAGGAGTAGTCCCCAATGATGTCGCCGGCCAGACAGGTGGGACCGCCCAACCGGTAGGTGTACGCCTTTTCTCCGGCCTCGCCGCTGCCCAGCAGGGGGGGACGGTAGGGCATTTCCAGCACGTCGGGCATGTGACAGGCGGCGGAGGTGTCCAGAATGGCTAGATCCATGTCGTTGTGGAGGACCTCCAGGACTTCCGTCACCAGAAAGCCGCTGTTCAGCACAACAGCTTCTCCCGGCTCCAGGTAGACGGTCACGTTGTACCGCTCCCGCAGCCCTTTCACCAGCCGCACCAGCCGTTCCACGTCGTAGTCGGACCGGGTGATGTGGTGACCGCCGCCCAGATTCAGCCAATGCATTTGGGGCAGATACTTGCCGAACTGTTCCTCGAAGGCTTCCAGCGTCGTCTCCAGATCGTCGGAATTCTGCTCACAGAGGGTGTGGAAGTGGAGACCGTCCAGCAGGGGCAAAAGGCTTTCGTCGAAGTTCTCCAGCGTCGTACCCAGCCGGGAACCGGGGGCGCAGGGGTCATAGATGGCGTGGCCCTCCTGGGTGGAACAGCGGGGATTGGTCCGCAATCCCACGCTTTTCCCCGCTTCTCTGGCGCGGGGGCCGAACTTCCGCAGCTGATTGGGACTGTTGAACACAAAATGGTCGGCGTAGGTCAAAAGCTCCTGGAACTCGTCTTCCCGGTAGGCCGGGGAAAACACATGGGTTTCCCCGCCGAATTTTTCCTTGCCCAGCCGGGCCTCATAGAGCCCGCTGGCCGTGGTGCCGCAGAGATATTGAGCGATCAGGGGGTAGCAGTAAAACATGGAAAAGGCTTTCTGGGCCAGGAGGATGCGGCAGCCCGCTTCCTCCTGCACCTGATGCAAAAGCTCCAGATTCTTCCGCAAAAGCCCCTCGTCCACGACAAAATAGGGGGTGCGAATGGCGCCGCTCATGAATCAGTCCACCAACACCGGGTTGTCGTTGATCTGCCAGGGCAGGCCCCACTGGTTCAGGGCGTCCATGTAGGGGTCCGGGTCGAACTCCTCCACGGTGTAGACGCCGGGCTTGGTCCACTTGCCGGTCAGCATCATCATGGCGCCGATCATGGCCGGAACGCCGGTGGTGTAGCTGATGGCCTGGGAGCCCACTTCCTTGTAGCACGCCTGATGGTCACAGACGTTGTAGATATAGGCGGTCTTGTCCTTGCCGCCCTTCTTGCCGGTGAAGATGCAGCCGATGTTGGTCTTGCCCACGGTGCGGGGGCCCAGGGAGGCCGGGTCGGGCAGCAAGGCTTTCAGGAACTGGATGGGCACAATCTGATGGCCCTCGAACTCGATGGGGGTGGTGGACAGCATGCCCACGTTTTCCAGACAGTTCATGTGGGTCAGGTAGGACTGGCCGAAGGTCATAAAGAACCGAATGCGCTTGACGCCGGGGATGTTTTTGGCCAGGGATTCAATTTCCTCGTGGTGCAGCAGGTACATGTCCTTGTGGCCCACCTGGTCAAAGTCGTACTCCCGCTTGATGGACATGGCGGGAATCTCCACCCAGTGGCCGTCCTCCCAGTAGGAGCCGGGGGCGGAGACTTCGCGGAGGTTGATCTCCGGGTTGAAGTTGGTGGCGAAGGGGTAGCCGTGGTCGCCGCCGTTGCAGTCGAGAATGTCGATGGTGTCGATCTGGTCGAACAGGTGCTTCTGGGCGTAGGCACAGTAGGCCTGGGTCACGCCGGGGTCAAAGCCGGTGCCCAGCAGAGCCGTCAGACCGGCCTTCTCAAACTTCTCCTTGTAGGCCCACTGCCAGGAGTAGTCAAAGTAGGCGGTGAAGCCCTCTTCCTTGCAGCGCTTCTCGTAGATGGCCCGCCACTCGGGATCGTCGGTGTTCTCCGGCTCATAGTTGGCGGTGTCCAGGTAGTTGACGCCGCAGATCAGGCAGGCGTCCATGATGGTCAAATCCTGATAGGGCAGGGCGATATTCATGACCAGATCGGGCTGGACCTTTTTAATCAGGGCCACGACTTCATCGACCTTGTCGGCATCTACCTGGGCCGTGGTGATCTTCGTCTTGGTCTTGCCCTCCAGCTCCGCCTTGATGGCGTCGCACTTGCTGACGGTGCGGCTGGCAATGCAGATTTCGGTGAAAACGTCGCTGTTCTGGCAGCACTTGTGGATGACCACGCCGGCTACGCCGCCGCAGCCGATAATCAGAACCTTGGACATGGGAAGTTCCTCCTTCAAACAATGTGGTTTTGGGGATTTCGCCCCGTGCGCGGGGCGACCGGGGCGTTGCCCCTGGACCCCACAATTTTTTTGTAAAAAAATTGACTAAAAACTTTTATATTGATTTTATATTGAAAGTTTTACTCGATTTTTTTCAAAAAATCGCGGGGGTACGGGGGCAGCGCCCCCGGAAAATACGGTTAAAAATTATCGTCCATGGCCAGGAGCATCTCCCGGACCACCTTGGCCGCCACGGCGTTGGACGCCCCGGTGGGGTCATAGTGGGGGCTTAACTCGTTGACGTCGCAGCCGACAATATGGCAGCGGTTGCAGACCAGCGTGACGGCTTTTCGCAGGGCGTCAAAGGGGACGCCGCCGGGTTCCGGCGTACCGGTGCCGGGGAACACCGACGGGTCCAGCACATCCAGGTCCACGGTGAAGTAAACGGGCTTGTCCCCCAACTGCTCCACCAGGGTTTCCAGGCCGTCAAAGTCAAAGGGGTGGGTACTGACATGGTCCTTGCCCCAAACCCATTCGGACCGGTCGCCGGACCGGATGCCGAACTGATAAATTTTCCCGTCGCCGATCAGGTCCCAGCAGCGCCGCAGAACGCAGGCATGGGACAGCTCCACGCCCAAATATTCCTGGCGGAGGTCGGCGTGGGCGTCGAAGTGGATGATGGTCACATCGGGATACTGCTTCTGGACGGCCCGGAACGCACCCAACGTCACCAGGTGTTCACCGCCAATCAAAAAGGGCCGCTTGCCCTCGGACAGAATGGCCGCCGCCTGGGCTTCGATATCGTCCAGGGCCAGCTGGGAACTGCCCATGGACAGCTCCAGGTCCCCCAAATCCAGCACATGGGCGTCCAGCAGGTCCCGGTCCTGATAGGGGCTGTACGTCTCCAGACCGTAGGATTCCCGCCGCAAGGCGTTGGGGCCGAAGCGGGTGCCGGGACGGTTGGAGGTGGTGGAATCAAAGGGCGCGCCGAACAACACGGTGCGGGCCCCGCTGCTTTCGCAGTCACAGGCCATATAGGTGTCAATCTGCGGCTTCAACATGCTTCAACAACTCCTCTACATAGGCGGGAATATAGAACGCTCCCCGATGGAGCATGGTGGTATAGTACCAGCAATGGAGGTTTCTGGCGTTCCAGCGGTCGGCGTCCAAATCCTTGAGGGGGTGGTATTTTTTCGACGCGAAGCCGAACAGCCAGTGGCCCGAGGGGTACGTGGGGATATGGGCCTGATAGACCCGGCTGATGGGGAAGGACTCCACAATCCGCTTGTGGGCCCGCTGGCAGGCCACGGCGTCCTCGTCATAGAAGGGGCTTTCGTGCTGATTGACCATAATACCGTCGTCCCGCAGGGCCTTGTAGCAGTTGCCGTAGAACTCCCGGGTAAAGAGACCCTCGCCGGGGCCGAAGGGGTCCGTGGAATCGACGATAATCAGGTCATAACAGTTCTCCTTGGAGCGGACGAACCGAAGACCGTCTTCATAGTGGATGGTGACACGGGGATCGTCCAGGGAGCAGGCGGTCTTGGGGAGAAATTCCCGGCAGACACGGACCACTTCCTCGTCGATTTCCACCATGTCGATGTGGTCGATATCGTCGTAGCGGCACAGCTCCCGGATGACGCCGCCGTCGCCCGCGCCGATGACCAGCACATCCCGGACGTGGGGGTGGACGGCCATGGGAACATGGGTAATCATCTCATGGTAGATAAATTCGTCCCGTTCCGTCAGCATCATGTAGCCGTCCAGCGTCAGAAAGCGGCCGAACTCCTGGGATTCAAACACATCGATGCGCTGAAATTCGCTCTGGCCGCTGTAGAGCTGGCGGTTGACGCGGATGGAGAACTTGGCGTCGTTGGAATGTTTTTCGGAAAACCAAAATTCCATTTATGCTTCCTCCCTGGTCAGTACGTTCAGGCGGAGAATGTCGGCGTCCTCGGGGCCGGTCATGGAACAGCCCTTGGCTTTGGCGTAGGCGATATAGTTGAGAATGGGCTTTGTAATCCGCTCGCCGGGGGCCAGAATGGGGATGCCGGGGGGATAGCACATGACAAATTCGCTGCAAACCCGGCCCGCCGTGTCCTCAATGGGCAGCGATTCCTTTTCGGCGTAGAATGCCACCTGGGGGGAGACGGCCACCTCTGGCTCAATGTACTCCTGTTCCATCAGACCGGCGCGGCTCTTGCCGAAGCGGCGGCGCACCTCGCTCAAGGCGCTGACCAGCCGTTCCACCTCGCGGGGCCGGTCGCCGATGGACAGATAGGCCAGAATGTTGCCCAGGTCGCCGAACTCAATCTGAATGTCGTATTCATCCCGCAGCAGGTCGTAAACCTCGATACCGGCCAGACCCACTTCCAGCGTGTTCACCGACAGCTTTGTGACGTCAAAATCAAAAATGCTCTCGCCGTTGATGAGTTCGCTGGAATAGGCGTAATAGCCGCCGATGTCGTTGATTTCGGAGCGGGCATAATTGGCCAGTTCGATGACCCGTTCAAATTCCTGCTTGCCCCGCAAGGCCAGATTGCGGCGGGCAATGTCGAGACTGCTCAAAAGGAGGTAAGAGCCGGAGGTGGTCTGGGTCAGATTGATGATCTGCCGGACGTATCCTGCGTGGACGTTGGGACCCATGAGCAGCAGGCTGGACTGGGTCAGACTGCCGCCGGACTTGTGCATGGAGACGGCGGCCAGATCGGCGCCGGCAGCCATGGCGGAGACGGGCAGCTTGTCGCTGAAATAGAAGTGGGTACCGTGGGCCTCGTCGGCCAGACACAGCATCCCGGCGTCGTGGGCCAGCTTGACAATGGCCCGGAGATCGGAACAGATGCCGTAATAGGTGGGGTTGTTGACGAGAACGGCCTTGGCGTCGGGGTTGCGGCGAATGGCGTCGGCCACCTCGCAGACCCGCATCCCCAGGGGGATGCCCAGGCGGCTGTCGCATTGGGGGTTGACATAAACGGGAATCGCGCCGCAGAGGACCAGCGCGCCCATGACGCTGCGGTGGACGTTGCGGGGCAGGATGATTTTGTCGCCCCGCTTGACGGTGGAGAGTACCATGCTCTGGACGGCGGAGGTGGTGCCGCCTACCATTAAATAGGCATAGGCCGCGCCGAAGGCGTCGGCGGCCAGTTCCTCGGCCTCCTTGATGACGGAGACGGGATGGCACAGGTTGTCCAGGGGTTTCATGGAGTTGACGTCCATGTTGACGCAGGTTTCGCCCAGGAGCCGCGCCAGCTCCGGATTGCCGCGGCCCCGCTTGTGGCCGGGCACGTCGAAGGGCACCACCCGCATTTTGCGGAAGTTTTCCAACGCCTCATAAATGGGCGCTCGGGTCTGATCCAGAATTTCCAAGGAAACAATCCCCCTCTCAGGAAACAAAGTTAAAAGTTTTACTCGATTTTTTTCTGTGGGGCAACTTACCACCGGTGTGTCTGCGGGTGTCGCCGGGCCTTTTGCGCCATAGCTGCGGCCCAGCTTCTTGCCATACATCCAGTATGGCGGCGAAGCTGCGCCTTGCTCTGACACAAAATTCCTCGCCGACACCTCTTGCCAACCGGCGGCGCGTTGCCCAAATCGCGGTTTCCAGGGGGCAGCGCCCCCGGTCGCTGGCCGCAGCCAGCGAAATTCCCGCGCCGCGCACGGCGCGAAACACCCGCCCGCCGCAGCGGGCGAAACACCCCATCGTCCCAAACCGCCATTCGCAGATGGCGGAATCCCCGGCCAATGGCCATGGTCCGCGCGCCGCCCCCGCGGGGTGGACGGCGTGGACCATCAACCAACGCCGTACCGGATACCATTTACCGGCGGGCAGGCATGGAATCCGCACCGTAGGGCGCGGCATCCTTGACGCGCCCACACCGCACCCATCCGGGGCCGTCAGGGATGCCTGGCCCCTACGCCGATGGTGGCCGGAAGTGCGGCGCGGCGGCGGGGCAAGCCCCCGCCCTACGGGGTGGAAGACTGCAACACGCAGTCCTCAGTAAATATTCTGTCCGCTGAAAATCTCGATCATCTCCCGGGAGATGTTGTTGGTGATCTCCAGCCGGATTTTCGGCGGCAGCTCGTAGACGTCGGTCTTGAACAGATAGTTCTGCAAATCAATGTCCTTGCGCATCATGCGGGTGTGGAACAGGTTGGCGGCGTAGACGTTCATATCCACGGCGTCGTAGGCGTGGAGAATGTCCTCGCTGATGTAGTCCTGAATGGAGGTTACCCGGTGGTCCATAAACAGCTTCCGGCCGCCCACGTCTCTCGTAAAGCCCCGGACCCGGTAGTCCATGGTAATGATATCGGAATCAAAGGAGCCGATCAGATAGTCCAGTGTGGAAAGGGGCGTGATCTCGCCGCAGGTGGCCACGTCGATGTCCACGCGGAAGGTGGCAAGGCTCGTCTCCGGATGGTATTCCGGATAGGTGTGGACCGTCACATGGCTCTTGTCCAGATGGGCCAGCTGGGTCTCCCCGGCGGGAATCATGGAGCTTTCCGCAATGAGAATCGTCACCGACGCGCCCTGCGGCTCATAATCCTGCTTGGCAATGTTGAGAATCTTTGCGCCGATCATGTCGGTCAGCGTG
This sequence comes from uncultured Oscillospiraceae bacterium, assembly GCA_944385365.1. Classification (GTDB taxonomy): domain Bacteria; phylum Bacillota; class Clostridia; order Oscillospirales; family Oscillospiraceae; genus Avoscillospira_A. Next base: position 35,248 of record CALWWW010000018.1, read on the forward strand.
GTGAGGATGCCCGTGAGCCGTTCCGAATTGTACTGCTCGTCGATGTAGGCAATGTAATCCCGCTGTTCCCGCGGCGTTTTGGCGTAACAGACGTCGTAGATGTTGAAGCTCAGCGCCTTGGTCAGATTGTTGAAGCCGTACAGTCTCAGTTTCTCGCCCATAGGTGTACCCCCTGCCGTCCTTCCGGGGAGGACGGTCGATTCTCTCAAAATAATAAAAAAACAGACAGTATGCGGCGGCATACTGTCTGTAAAACATGCAAATTCGCTGTGACATGGGGAAACTCCCCCCGTTTCGGCGGAGAGAGGCGGGCCGCAGGCCCGTACAGCGTTTGACAGAGTCTATATAGCAAATACTTACTTTTACTACTCTTATTGACCGTTTTACAAGTTGATGCAGGATGCTCCCGCTGGTTTTAAGAAACCAACTTATAAAATTGTGCTTTTAACACAATCAATAATGGCGGCGACGCCGCCCATCGGCAGTTGACCCGGCTGTCCGTATGGCCTTTCCCCGCAAAGCGGGTGGTCGAAGAAATATTTGCATGGATACTCTGTTCGACACTCATATCACATACACGTTTACTATACCGGCATTGACCCCGGTTGTCAAGGGAATTCCGATGCCCGACAGGGATTTTTTGTCGAAAGCCGTGTTTGTTCAGTCAACCTGGCATATGTTGTATCTGCGCAACATATGTGTGACAGAAACTGCTATTGACACGTACAGACAACATACATATAATAGAGACAGAAAAGCAGTACTGCTTTTTTAGACCGACGAGGTCAATAATTTGTGTTTAAGTCGACGAGACTACCCGGGCGTTTGTCCGGGACGGGCCACAGAGCGATCTGTGGCCTTTTTTATTGGAGGAACAGCAATGGAGAAATATATAAAATCCATCACCGCCATGAATGATCTGACCATCTCCATGAGCAACCGGCAGGAGGTGGAACGCTACGCAGAATCCGATTGCTTTTGGGCTGCCAACAAACAGCGTCCGCTGCCCAATCGGACGCCGAAAAAGGGTATGTCTATCAATTTGAATTCGGTAAAAATTTCATTCCGGAAATGTCCTATGAGCACCGGGGACTGGTGATTGGCGTTTCGGGCAAGCTGCTGTATGTGCTGCCCATCTGCACCTGGAACAGCAGCATTCCGGAGCACGTCGCGGCCTATCATCCAATCGATAATCCTGCCAGCAAGAGTAACTATTTTCTGCTGAAACAGACGGAATTTCCGTTTTTGACCAGGGACTCTGTGCTGAAGCTCAACGATATCCGGACCGTCAGCATGGCCCGCATCAAATACCGCCAGAAAAACGGGTGGATGGACCCCAATTCCCAAACGTACCGGACCATAGAGGAACTGGTGTTGAAAAAATATTTTTTTGCCCATGCCTATGCACACGAGCAATTACAGCAGGACTATGCAGCGGCGCAGAAGACGCTGGACGACCTGCGGGATGCGGTCCAGACCCATGGCTTTGACGAGACGGCGCAGCAGACCATCCGGCAGCTTCTGGGTATCTGATGGAATTTCCACGCGGCGTACTTGACGGCGGCGGCGGAACATAGTATTCTAAAGAATAAGCGAGTATACAACGCAGTCCATGGGGAAACGGGTGCAAATCCCGTGCAGTGCCGCTACTGTGACGACGCACGGCGTCGGAGCCAGACCACCGGTGGACTGTCTTTCCTTCCGCGCCGCGAGTCACGGCTGCCGGAGGCTGCCGGTGAAACCGCACGCCCCCGGGCGTGCGGTTTTTTGGCGTGGATATGGGCATTTTCAGAGAAAAATGGGGAAACTGACCAATGAATATCCAAATGACCGGCATTGACCATACGACGGCCCCTGTGGAGATCCGCGAGAAATTCTCCTTCACCACCAAGGTGCAGGCGGCCCTCATGGAACAGGCCGCCGCCCTGCCGGGCGTCCTGGGCGTTATTCTGCTGTCCACCTGCAACCGGACCGAGCTGTGGGTCCACTGCCGCCCCGATGCGGAGCCGCCCCTGTGCGACTGCATCTGTCAGATCGCCGGGGCGGGAACCGAGCAGTACCGCGACCGGTTCCGCAGCCGCCGGGGCGAGGAGGCCGTGGCCTACCTGTTCGGCATGACCAGCGGCCTGCGCTCCCAGATTTTCGGTGAGGACCAGATTCTCACCCAGGTCAAGGAGGCGCTGGACAAGGCCCGGACGGCCCTCCACACGGACACGGTTCTGGAAGTCCTGTTCCGCATGGCCATCACCGCCGCCAAGAAGGTCAAAACCGGTATGCAGACGGCCACCGCCGACACCGGCGCCGTGGGCTACTGTCTGGAAAAACTCCGGGGCGAGGGCTACGATTTTACGGGCCGCCGCTGTCTCGTCATCGGCAACGGCAAAATGGGCAAATTGGCCGCCCAGGCCCTGCGGCAGGCCGGTGCCCATGTCACCGTCACCGTCCGCCAGTACCGCAGCGGCGTGGTGGAGATTCCCGTGGGCTGCGAGCGCATCGACTACGGCCGCCGCATGGAGCTGCTGCCGGACTGTGATATGGTGGTCAGCGCCACCACCAGCCCCAACACCACCATGAAATATGAGGACGTCTCCGCCGCCGTCTGGAAACCGGGCCTGATCTTTCTGGATTTGGCCGTGCCCAGAGACATCGACCCCCGCATTGCGGAGCTGCCCGGCGTCCGCCTGTTTGATATCGACTCCTTCCACGCCCCCCAGTCTGAGGAGCGGACCCACATGGAGGAGGAGGCCCAGGCGGTGCTGGCCCAGCAGATTCAGGAGTTTCTTACCTGGTACGACTGCCGGGACCGCATCCCCATGACCAATGAACTGGCCGAAAAATGCGCCGTGGATTTCCTGATCCGCGTGGAACCGGCCATCCGCCAGACTCATCTGGACAGCGAAGCCGCTTCGGCGCTGCGGGTCCAGCTGGAGGACGCGGCCAAAAAGCAGTTCCGCCGTCTGCTGTTCGCCGTCCGGGACGAGGCCGGGGCCGCCGCCTTCCGTCAATGTCTCGACGCCGTGGAGAAATTCTATGACCAGGCGTAAATTCCCCCTGTATATCGATTTGGACGGCAAGCCCGTGGTCTTGGTGGGCGGCGGGACCATCGCCGCCCGGCGGGCCAAAACCCTGTCCCAGTTCGGCGTGGATTTGACGGTGATTGCACCGTCCATCGACGCGTCCATCCGGGCCTTGCCCGGCGTCACCTGTCTGGAACAGCCCTGGGACCCGTCCCTGTTGGGGCAGGCCGTCTTTGTGCTGACGGCCACGGACTGCGAAGCCGTCAACGCGTCGGTGGTGGAGACGTGCCGCGGCCGGGGCATTCCCGTCAACGACGCGTCCGACCAGACCCGCTGTGACTTTCAATTTCCCGCCGTGGCCATCCGCGGCGATGTGGTCGTCGGCGTCAACGCCGGCGGCACCGACCACTCCCTGGTGCGCCGCGTGGCCGCGGCCATCCGGACGCTATTGGAGGGCGAACTATGAAACAACTGCGCATCGGCAGCCGGGAGAGCCGGCTGGCCGTCATTCAATCGGAACAGGTGGCCGACTATCTGCGGTCCCAGGGCGTGGACGCGCCCCTGGTGACCATGAAGACCACCGGCGACATCATTCTGGACCGGACATTGGACAAAATCGGCGGCAAGGGCTTGTTCGTCAAAGAACTGGACAAGGCGCTGCTGGATGGCCGCAGTGATCTGTCGGTCCACTCCACCAAGGATTTGCCCATGGAGATTCCGCCGGAGCTGCCCATTGTGGGCTTCTCCAAGCGGGAGGACCCGAGAGATGTATTGGTGCTGCCGGAGGGCTGCACCGAATGGGACAGAACGAAGCCGGTGGGCTGCGCCAGCCGCCGCCGGATGCTCCAGCTGCAAGACCTCTATCCCGAGGTGACCTTTGCACCGGTCCGGGGCAACGTTCTGACCCGGCTCAACAAGCTGGACGGGGGCCAGTACGGCGCGCTGATTCTGGCCGCCGCCGGTCTCAAGCGTCTGGGGTTGGAACACCGGATCAGCCGGTATTTTTCCACCGAGGAGATGATTCCCGCCGCCGGACAGGGCATTCTGTGCATTCAGGGCCGGGCAGGGGAGGACTATTCGGCATTGGCCGGATTCCTCGACGACGGGGCCACCGCCTGCGTCACCGCCGAGCGGGCCTTTGTGACCACGCTGGACGGCGGCTGCTCCAGCCCCATCGCGGCCTTTGCCCATCTGGACGGGGAGACGCTCCATCTGCGGGGCCTTTATTACAGCGAAGCCCACGAAACCCACACCGTGGGGACAATTTCCGGCCCTGCCGCCGACGCGGCCAAGCTGGGCGAAACACTGGCCCTGCAACTGAAAGAACAACTGGACGGAGGAACCCAATGAGCGGAAAAGTATTTTTGATCGGCGCGGGCCCGTCGGACGCGGGCCTTTTGACCTGCAAGGCCAGGGACATTCTGCAAAGCGCCGACGTGGTGGTCTATGACGCATTGGTGGGCGAGGCCATTCTGGCCATGGTGCCGCCGGAGGCCGAATGCATCAACGTGGGCAAGCGGGCCAGAAACCACACCCGCAGCCAATGGCAGATCAATGAGATTTTGCTGGAAGAGGCCCAGAAGGGCAAGCGCGTGGTCCGGCTCAAGGGCGGCGACCCGTTTCTCTTTGGCCGGGGCGGCGAGGAGTTGGAGCTGCTGGCCCAAAACAAGATTCCCTTTGAAATTGTGCCGGGCATCACCTCGGCCATTGCCGTCCCCGCCTATAACGGCATTCCCGTGACCCATCGGGACTTCTGTTCGTCCCTTCACATCATCACCGCCCACAAAAAGGCCGATGAACCCTTGGATATCGATTTTGACGCCTTGGTGCGGACCAAGGGTACCCTGGTCTTCCTGATGGGCGTCACGGCCCTGCCCGCCATCTGCCAGGGACTGCTGGACGCCGGTATGGACCCGGAGATGCCCGCCGCCGTCCTGCACCGGGGCACCTCGGCCCGCCAGAAGCGGGTGGTTGCCACCGTGGCCACGCTGCCCGAAGCGGCGGCACAGATGGAAGCCCCGTCCATTATTGTCGTGGGCAAGGTCTGCGCCCTGTCTAGGGAATTCGCCTGGGCCGAACAGCGGCCCCTGTTCGGCAACCGCTATCTGGTGACCCGGCCCCGGGAGCGGGCGGGGGTCCTGGCGTCGCGGCTGCGGGACCTGGGCGGCGAGGTGGTGGAGTTTCCCACCATTGAACTGCACGCCATCGACGGCGTCTCCCTGGACGGTCTCGACGACAGCACGTGGCTGGTGCTGACCAGTCCGTCCGGCGTCAAGATTTTCTTCGACCTGCTGAAACAGCAGCATAAGGACGTCCGCAGTCTGGCCCATCTGAAAGTGGCGGCCCTGGGCAGCGCTACAGCCAGGGAGCTGGAGCAGCACGGCATTCTGGCCGATCTGATGCCCGCCACCTACGACGCCCGGAATCTGGGCGTGTCCCTGGCCGCGAAATTGGAGCCGGGCGACAAGGTATTCATTGCCCGCGCCAAACAGGGCAGCCCCGAGCTGACGGAACAGCTCAACAGCGTCCCCTGGGCCGATGTGCTGGACGTGGCCACCTATGAGACGGTGCTGACCCGCCCGGCCATTCTGGAGCCGCTGGAATTGCTGGACGGCAACACCTGGGCCGTGTTCACCAGCGCTTCCACCGTGCGGGGCTTTGCTGCCGCCGCCGGTACCGAGGACCTTTCCCAAGTCAACGCCCTGTGCATCGGCAAACAGACCGAGGAACAGGCAAAACAATACGGCATGACCACCAAGACCGCCGCCGCCGCCACCATGGACGCCCTGGTCGAGCTGGCCCTGAAGTGTGCCAAGGAGGAACATTAAAATGGAACTGATTCATCGTCCCCGCCGTCTGCGCAACGGCGAGATTCTGCGGAAGATGGTGCGGGAGACCCGCATGGACAAATCCTCCCTGATTTACCCCACCTTTGTGGTGGAGGGGGAGAACCGCAAGGAGGAAATTCCCTCCATGGCGGGCCAGTACCGCTACAGCATCGACCAGATGCTCTACAAAGCAGAGGAAATGCTGGAAGCCGGCGTCAATAAGTTTATGCTGTTCGGCATCCCCGACCACAAGGACGCTTGCGGCAGCGAAGCCTATGCCGAGCACGGCATTGTTCAGGAGGCCATGCGGGCGCTGAAAGCCCGGTTCCCGGAACTGTACCTGATCGGTGATGTGTGCATGTGCGAGTACACCTCCCACGGCCACTGCGGCATTCTCCACGGCCACGACGTGGACAACGACGAAACCCTCAAGTACATCGCCAAGATCGCCCTGTCCCAGGTGGAAGCGGGCGCGGATATGGTGGCCCCCTCCGATATGATGGACGGCCGCATTGCCGCCATCCGGGCGCTGCTGGACCAGAACGGCCACACCAATACCCCCATTATGTCCTATGCAGTCAAGTACGCGTCTTCGTTCTACGGCCCGTTCCGGGATGCCGCCGAGTCCGCCCCGTCGTTCGGTGACCGCAAGGCGTACCAGATGGATTGGCACAACCGGAGAGAGGGCCTCAAGGAAGCGCTGTCCGACGTGGAAGAGGGCGCGGATATCCTCATGGTAAAACCCGCCATGGCCTATGGCGATATCATTTCCGATGTCAAGGCCGCCACCAATGTGCCCCTGGGCGCGTACAGCGTCAGCGGCGAATACTCCATGGTCAAGACCTGCGGCAATCTGGGCTATGTGGACGAAACGGCCATCATGTGCGAAATTGCAACGGCTGCCTACCGGGCCGGTGCGGACATCTATCTGACCTATTTTGCGAAAGAACTGGCCAAGGCCATGGACGAAGGGAGAATTGGGTAATGGGCAAGTCGGAAACCCTGTTTGAACGGGCAAAAGCAGTCATCCCCGGCGGCGTCAACAGCCCCGTCCGGGCCTTTGGCTCCATCGGCATGTGCCCCCGGTTTATCGCGTCGGCCAAGGGCAGCACCATGACCGATGCCGACGGCAAGACGTACATTGATTACGTGGGCTCCTGGGGCCCCATGATTCTGGGCCATGCCCATCCGGCCATCGAGGAAGCCGTGGTGGAAGCCGCCCGGCAGGGATTGAGCTTCGGCGCGGCCACGGAGCGGGAAGTGGAGATGGCGGAGCTGATCTGCCAGCTGGTGCCGTCCATCGAGATGGTCCGCATGGTCAATTCCGGCACCGAGGCCGTCATGAGCGCCATTCGCGTGGCCCGCGGCTTCACGGGCCGGGATAAGATCATCAAGTTCAACGGCTGCTATCATGGTCACAGCGACGGCCTGTTGGTCCAGGCCGGTTCCGGCGTTATGACGGCGGGCGTCCCCGACAGCGGCGGCGTCCCCGACGGCTGCACCAGAGACACCCTGACGGCCACCTATAACGATCTGGACAGCGTCAAGGCCCTGTTTGCAGCCAACCAAAACGAAATCGCCGCCATCATCGTGGAGCCGGTGGCCGCCAATATGGGCGTGGTGCCGCCCCAGCCGGGATTTTTGCAGGGTCTGCGGGAGATCTGCGACGAGCACGGCAGTTTGCTGATCTTCGACGAGGTCATCACCGGGTTCCGGCTGAAAATCGACGGCGCCCAGGGCTATTTCGGCGTGCGGCCCGATTTGACCACCTTCGGCAAGATCATCGGCGGCGGTATGCCCGTGGGCGCGTACGGCGGTCGGAAAGACGTGATGGAAGTGGTGTCGCCCCTGGGCGCGGTCTATCAGGCCGGTACCCTCAGCGGCAACCCGGTGGCCATGGCCGCGGGTCTGGCCCAGCTGAAGCTGCTGCGGGACAATCCCCAGTGGTACGAGGAGCTGAACGGGACCGGCGATTGGTTCTATGGTCAGATGGAGCAGGTCATCCGGGAAGCCGGTCAGGGCTATCGAGTGAACCATGTGGGTTCCCTGTGCAGCGTGTTCTTCACCGATACGCCGGTGACGGATTACGCGTCGGCCAAGACGGCGGATACGGCGGCCTTTGCGGCCTGTGCCCGGAACTATTTCGAGTATGGAATCTATGTGGCCCCGTCCCAGTTTGAAGCCATGTTCCTGTCCATGGCCCATACCAAGGAGCAGCTGGAGCAGACGCTGGACGTGCTGAAAACGTACCTCAACACCAAAAACTAAAAGTTTTACTCAATTTTTTTCAAAAAATTGCGGTTTCCAAAGGCAGAGCCTTTGGTCGCTGGCCGCAGCCAGCGAAACCCCCGCCCGCCGCAGCGGGCGAAATCCCCATGAAACCCAAGAAAGGCCCGCGGCAGAAGCAAGGTGTTCTGCAACGGGCCTTTCTCTATACAATAACACAGTCCATGGAACGATGGACAGGGAGGGAAGAAGCAAGTTCCAACATGAATGGCAAAAGAATTTATCTGAGCAGGGCGATATTCTGCGTCCTGTTGATTGCAGTAGGCCTGTATGGGGTCGTTGCCTATTTTCCAAGGGGCAATTTACGGGAAACGCCCGTTTCCGTCCATCTTCTGACCAGCGGGGAGCTGGACGGGCGCTATCTTTCCATTTCGATGCTGCGTGTGATCCCCGGCTTGCTCAATCCGCTCTATGTGGAGGTTCCGTTGGCAGACGGAACCGTCGAGAGAATGATCTTTTCCGGCAGCAAGGAAGAAAAAGAGAAGATTTTGCAGTTGCAGCATGAGAAAGATTTGGAACAGGAAGCGCAGTCCGGCATCGGGGGCGGCCGGTCGTTTGTTTCGGTGGACTATACCGGCGTGTATCAGGCTCCGGAATTCCAGGCAGGGGCTTCGGCCCCAATCGTTCTGGGGGAGCATGGGAAGTATGCAATCATCGGAATCGGGTTGGCTGGGTTTGGTCTGTGTGGCCTGATTGCGGCGCTGCTTCATCTGCTGCGAAAACCGAAACTGGTTCCGCTGTTTGAGCTGCAATCGGTCTACTCCCAGGCACAGCTGGAGCGGATTTTGAAGGAACGGCCCATTTACCGGAATATCTGGCTTACCGACCGTGGGCTGCTCTGGATGACATGGGAACGGGTAACCCAGGTCAATTTCCATGATATCACCGGAATCGACCTGGAGCAGCGGACGGTCAACCGGATTCGTACCTACGCTATCCAACTGACCAACCGGCAGGAAGCCGTTGCACAGATGCCCAATTTTGAAAGCAGGGATATTGCCGAAGCCTTTGCCCGCTATCTGATGGCAATGGCACCGAGGGCGGAGGTGGGCGCAACGCTACAGGCGCTCCGGCCCGCCTCACAGTCTCCAGGGCAGATGTGGGATGCCGCATTGCGTCAGCAAGCTGTCCAGGACTTTCACCGGATGTTGCAGGAGGCCGGACACAGGCACAGAAAGGAAATCGTGTCCATTGGGACCGTTGGGGCGCTCCTGGTGGGCGGATTGGTGCTGCTGGCGGGGACGGGACTGCTGCTGCCCAAACTCCTACGCCGTGTGCTGCTGACTGGCGAGGTGGATGCCCTGGGACTTCTGGACGCCGTGCTGTACTCCGCCGGTATCCCTCTGGTGCTTTGCGGGATTCTGTCCGTCATTCTAATGGTTTGGGTGATACGCTGCCTGAGACGCTCCGGCAGCTATGCCAGGGGCGGAGCCATTGCGAGCCTGCTGCTGGGCAGCACAGCCATCTTGATTGGCTTTCTGGGCGTGCTGTCCGATGTGAGCTTTCAGGAACTGAAAGGCGCTGTGGCGGACAGGCGGCAAATCCAAAAGGGGGCGCTGACAGAGACGGAGGTCCGTCTCACCGGCGGCGGCCCGACCGACGCGGAGACGCTGCCGGACTTGACGGAGGAAGCCGGTTATACAATCAGCCGGTTGAACGGAATCCCTGTTGACGGGAATCAGGAGCAGAGCGTCTCCTACTATTTTCCGGATGCGGTGGATTTGACACCCTACGAGACCGCCGGTACCGCAATCTTTCGGATTCAGCACACGGAACACTGGAACCTGATACTAGAGATTGCGGCGGCAGAATGAAAATCGGCGGCAGACAGGAAACCATTTTGTAGGGCGCGGCATCCTTGACGCGCCTAAACCGCAGCCTGACCGGGGCCGTCAGGGATGCCGGCCCCTACGCTGGTGGTGGCCGGCG
>CALWWW010000019.1 GCA_944385365.1 uncultured Oscillospiraceae bacterium
GTCCCAAAGCGCCATCCGCAGATGGCGCAATCCCCGGCAAAGCCGAAGGCCGCCGTCCCCACCCCGTCAGCGGGTGGTGGACGGCGGCCTTATGACGTACCCGCCCCACAAACCACGCGGGGCAGTCCGTCCACGTTCGTAGGGCGGCACCTGTGTGTGCCGCCGCGCCGCACCGGGTGACGTTGACCGGCGCATGGGTGCGAATGCGTAACCGTTTCGTAGGACGCGGCATCCTTGACGCGTCCATGGCGCATTCCGTCCGGGGCCGTCATGGATGCCGGCCCCTACGCTGGGCGAAATAAATGGCCCCTGCCGTCCACCCCCGCAGGGGGCGGCGACAGGGGCCATGGCCATTGGCCGGGGGTTGCGCCATCTGCGGATGGCGCTTTGGACGATTGGGGATTTCGCGCCGTGCGCGGCGCGGGTGTTTCGCCCGTTGCGACGGGCGGGTGTTTCGCTGGCTGCGGCCAGCGGGAATTTCGCCCGCTGCGGCGGGCGACCAAAGGCGCTGCCTTTGGAAACCGCGATTTTTTGAAAAAAATCGAGTAAAACTTTTATCTTTTTTGCGAAATTCGTGATACTGCAACAAACGGGCAGCTTCCATCACGGATTCCGATACAGATAAACCACAACAGCCATGGCGATCAACAACAAAATCACCAATGCAAAGACCAATCGATTGCCGATTTTCGCGGCATGGACCATCTTTTCCATCCATTGGTCGTCGTTTTCGTCCTCCTCCCAGGGGTCCCGGTTGGGTTCCTGCTCCATTTACGTTCCCTCCTCGATCTCCATGGTATCCAGCTCCGCCGCCGTCCGGCCGAACCGCTGGCCGTAGCGGGTCCAATAGGTGGTGGAAGCCCGCAAAAACATTCCCTTGGAAATAGGCATCGTGCATTGGAGCGACACCGCCCGTCCGTGGGCCATGGCCCCGGCCAGCTTCCGCAGCTTCCGCCTCACCAGGAAGCGGAACGGCGTATCGAGAATGGCCTCGCCGCTGCCGATGGCCAGCACGCTGCCGAAGGGGCAGCCGGTTTGTTTGCAGAACAGCCGCACCATCTCCACAGCCACCCGGTTTTGTTCCGGCTCGTAGAACCCGCAGTTGATGAGCACGGAGACCGTAGGCTTTTTCTCACCCATGGACCGCGTCCAATCTTTCAGGAACGACAGCAGCACCGTGGGCAGCCCGTCGGCATACAGGGGAAACACCAGCAAAACCTGGTCGGCCTCCCCGGCCTTGGCGCACAGGGCGTTGACGTCGCCCCGGAGCAGGTTTTCCGTTTCGACGGTACCACGCCAGTACCGGCAAAAGGCTTCGGCGTACCGTTTGGAGTTGGACCGGGGCGCGCGGGGGCTGCCGTTGAGAATCAACAGGCTCATTGCGCCAGCACCTCCCCCACGGTCTCGTCCAGTTGGTCCATAGTGGTATAGTGGACCCGGACGGCGGTAAAATTCATATTTTTGGCGTTGCGCTCCACCAGACGGCGGAACAGGTCCCGTTCCTCCTGGGTGTCGGCGCCGTAGGCCACAATGTCGGCATCCTTGGGGGCCACATCCCGCTGGACGTGATGGGTCTCCCCGTCCAACAGACGGATATAGGGTTTTTGAATGGGAATGGCCCGTTCCAGTATGGTTTTCATGGGCACGTCGTAGCCACCGAAGACCACGGCGCTGACGTAGAGAACCCGGCTGCTCTTGGCAATGCGGGGATAGATGGCCACAGCGTCATCCCGGAGCACACAGCGGCCCGGTGTTTTGGTCCAGCAGCCGAAGCAGCCGAGACAGGGGGCGATGGTCTGTTGGGACAGGTCCACCATCTCCCAGCCCTCCGGCAGAGAAACGGTCAGAGGGCGGTCAGTGAGCAATAAGTTCATAGGCGCGTCCTTTCCAAATCGTTTTTCTATATCATATTACGCAGATAGGATTTCGTCAAGCCCATAATGAACGACAACGGAAAACAGATAAAAGTTTTACTCGATTTTTTTCAAAAAATCGCGGAGTCCAGAGGCAGCGCCTCTGGACTCCGCGCACGGGGCGAAATACCCGCCCGCCGCAGCGGGCGAAATTCCCGCTGGCCGCAGCCAGCGAAATCCCCAGTCGTTCAAAGCGCCATCCGCAGATGGCGCAACCCCCGGCCAACGGCCATGGCCCCCGCCGCCGCCCCTGTGGGGGTGGACGGTGGGGGCCATCTGATTCGCTTGGCGTAGGGGCCGGCATCCCTGACGGCCCCGGACGAAATGCGCCATGGACGCGTCAGGGATGCCGCGTCCTGCGAAACGGTGACGCATTCGCCCTCATGCGCCGGTCAACGTCACCCGGTACCGCCGGGCCGATGTGGGCATCGGCCCCTACGAGCATGGACGGACTGCCACACGATCAAAAGGGAGTGTCGTGCGCACGACACTCCCTTTTTTCATCGGATATCACGCGCCGAGCAGCGCGAACCCTGCCCGCATTCCCAGGCGGTACGTCAGAACGAAGCTGCCGATCAGCAGCAGCATGCCCCCATAGCCGCCGAGGAACCCCGTCCAGAGACGGCGGCGGTTGCGGCTTTCATAGGGGGTTTTCAGCTGGACCACCCCGTCAACCGTGGCGGGCAGCAGCAGGAGCAGCCCCCAGAGCAACGGCGGATGCCAGACGGCGTACAGCGCCGCCGACAGCACAAAGCCCAGGAGCATCCCCGTGCAGCGGGCGCAGACGGGAAACTGTCTGCCCCGGAAGAAGAAGGACCGGTCCGGCCTGCAATGGCAGCCGCAGAAAATGGGCAGCCAGCGGTAAAGCCACGATACCATCGTCACATGGCCACGGAAACCGCCGCGGCGAAGGCCACAACATAGAGGACCATCGCGCCGATGGACAGCAGCACACTGACACCGGTACCAATCAGGGCGCCGATGCCGCTGACCCGTGCGGACTTGGGCTTTTCCTCCCGCCAGACCAGAAACAGAATCAGGCCCACAACGGGCAGGAAGAACGAGAGCACGCCCCAGCCCAGGCTGCCGTTGTCGGTCAGACTGCCGCCGGAACCGGACTGGGCCACGCCGCAGCGGGGACAGATCACCGCTTGATCGGCAATGGGTGCGCCGCAATTTCTGCAATATGCCATACCCTCACCTCTCCTTTGGGATGGTTGCTGTGTGACCGCCGGAAGCGTTTCCATCAATAGGTTCCGACAGAGATGGCCGCGCCGAGGCCCAGTGCGAAGAGCAGCACATACATCACAATCCAGACGATGACGCTGATCAGAGCGCCCTTACCGGCAGCCTTGGCGGTCTTGGGCTTGGTGTCCTTCCAGACCAGGAACAGAATCAGACCCACAATGGGAATGCAGAAGCCCAGCAGGCCCCAGCCGAAGCCGCCGTTGTCGGGCTGCTGTGCGCCGGTGTTGTTGACGGCCACGCCGCAGTGGACGCAAACCGCTGCCTTATCGTCGATCTGAGCGCCGCAGTTCTTGCAATATGCCATAGTAATCTCCTCCGTTTTTCAATGGTTTTCTTTCCTCATGTCAACACGATGCCACCCTGTACCGGCGGCAGGTTGTACCGAGGTCAGTGTATCATATCCTGTCGAATTTTGCAATCTTTTCCTATCAACTTACTGTTCTTGAAAAACTCCGTGCATCGACTCATGTTTTTTCCCGCCGCTGGCAATACTACGGGCAGAAAGGCGGTGAAATCTTGCAAACGTTTCATTGTAAACCCCGGATTTTTTACGGCGACGGCGCATTGGAGCAGCTGAGCCGCTGTCAGGGCCGTTCGGTGCTGGTGGTCACCGACCGGTATTTTGCCCAATCGGGGCTGGCCCAGGCCGTGGGCAGCCGGGTGCCGGGCGCATCGGTGACGGTGTTTTCTGAGGTGACGCCGGACCCGTCGGCGGAGCTGGCGGCCAGAGGCGCGGCCCTCTGCGCCCGCGACGGCCACGACGTGCTCATCGCCCTGGGCGGCGGCAGTCCCATGGACTGCGCCAAGGGCATCGTCTATGTGCAGGAGCGGCGGCCCCTGTTTATCGCCATCCCCACCACCTCCGGCACCGGCAGCGAGGTGACCAGTTTTTCGATTCTCTCCCACAACGGCGTCAAACACCCCATTGTGGATGACGCCCTTTTGCCCGACTGGGCCATTCTGGACCCGTCGCTCTTGCAGCAGCTGCCCCAGCCCCTCATTGCCGACGCGGGCATGGATGTGCTGGCCCACTGTCTGGAGGCCGTGGCATCGAAGAACGCCTCCCCGTTCTCCGACGGCTATGCATCCATGGCGTTTCGCTGGTGTTATCAGAATCTCCCCCGCTCCTACGACGGGGACGCGTCGGTCCGCGGTACGGTCCACGCCGCCGCCACCATGGCGGGGCTGGCCTTTGACCATGCGGGATTGGGCATCAGTCACGCACTGGCCCACGCGCTGGGGGGCCGGTTCCATGTGGCCCATGGACGGCTCAACGGCATTTTGCTGCCCGCCGTTCTGGAGTACAACGGCGCGGCCTGTCTGGGCCAATATGCGGAACTGGCACGGGTGGCGGGCATCGAGGGCGGCACGGACCGGCTGCTGCTGCGCAACCTGATCACCGCCCTCCGGCGGCTGCGCCGCCGCCTGCATCTGCCGGAGACGCTGACGGCGGCGGGCATCGCCCCGGCGGACCTGGACAGCGCGTTGGACGCTCTGGTAACAGCGGCTCTTTCGGACCCCTGCTGCCAGACCAACCCCCGGACCCCCACCCGGCAGGACCTGACGGACCTGCTGCGGCAGGTGCGCTAGATGGAGCGGGCGCTGCTGTCGGTGGGGCTGGATATCGGCACCAGCACTACCCAGATGGTGCTGTCCCGGCTGACGGTGGAGAACAAGGCGTCGGCCTTTGCCGTGCCGGATTTGGCCATCACGGACCGGGAAATCGTCTATCGTTCCGCCATCCACTTTACGCCCCTGCGGTCGGACACGGTCATCGACGCCGAAGCCATCCAGGCCATTGTGGACGAGGAATACCGCAAAGCGGGCATTGAAAAATCGGCCATTGAGACGGGGGCCGTCATCATCACCGGCGAGACGGCCCGCAAGGACAACGCCAGACAGGTGTTGTCGGCCCTGTCGGGCTACGCCGGGGAGTTCGTCGTGGCCACGGCGGGCCCGGACCTGGAGGGCATTCTGGCGGCCCGCGGGGCCGGGTGCGACGAGTATTCCAGGGAGCACGACACGGCGGTGCTTAATTTTGATATCGGCGGCGGCACCGCCAATGGTTGTCTCTTTGACCGGGGCCGCTGCGTGGACACGGGCTGTCTGAATGTGGGCGGGCGGCTCATCAAATTGGATGAAAGCCACCGCATCACCTATATTTCCCCGGTGCTGGACGGTCTCACGACCCTGTCTGTGGGCCAGACCGTGACGGAAGCGGACTTGCAGCCCGTGGCGGACCGGCTGACGGAAGCATTGGAGGAAGCCGCCGGACTGCGGCCCCGGACGGAGCTTTCCCGGAAGCTGACCACCAACCGGCTCCCCGCCGTCCCGGAAACTGCTCCGGTGCTGTCCTTTTCCGGCGGCGTGGCGGATATGATCTACACGGAAGCGCCGCCCCCCTGGGATGCCTTTGGGGACATGGGTGTGATTCTGGGCCGGACCATCGCCCGCTCCCCCCTGCTCCAGGGGCCGCACATCCGGCCAAAAGAGACCATCCGGGCCACGGTGGTGGGAGCCGGAAGCCACGCCACGACGCTGTCGGGCAGTACCATCGCCTATGAGGGCGTGGACTTCCCCCTGAAAAATCTGCCGGTGCTGTCCCTGACCGCCGAGGAAACGGCGGGTACTCCACAGGCGGTTGCACAGACTGTGGAGAAAAAACTCCGCTGGTTCTGGGACGATGGCGAGCCGTCGCCGGTAGTCCTGGCCTTTCCGGGGCAGCACAGCCCCGATTTCCAGACCGTTGAGCGGCTGGCCGAGGGGTTACTTTCTGGCCTTGCCCCCTTGCAGCAGGCGGGTTTGCCCCTGCTGGTGGCGGTGACGGCGGACATGGCGAAAGCCCTGGGACAGGCCATGCTGTGCCGGATGGCCCAGCCCCGGCATCTTCTGTGCATGGACGGATTGACCATGGAAACGGGCATGTATCTCGATATCGGCTCCCCCGTGGGCAGCGCGCTGCCCGTGGTGGTGAAAACATTACTATTTGATCGGTGAGGTGTAGGAATTGAAACTGCAAACGACGCTCTTTGGCAAGACATACCAGTTCCGTGATCTGCGGGACGTGATGGCCAAGGCCAACGAGGAAAAATCCGGCGACAAGCTGGCGGGCATCGCCGCCGAGGACGCCCAGGAGCGGGTGGCGGCCAAGGCGGTGCTGGCGGAAATCACCCTGCGGGACCTGTACGAAAACCCCGCCGTCCCCTATGAGCAGGACGAGGTGACGCGGCTCATCATCGACGGCGTCAACCGGACCATCTACCAGGAGATTGCCGGATGGACCGTCTCCCAGCTGCGGGAATGGCTTCTGGATGAACGGACCACCGGCGACAAAATCCGGCGGATTTCCCGCGGTCTGACCGCGGAAATGATTGCCGCCGTGGCCAAACTCATGAGCAACATGGATTTGGTATACGCCGCCTCCAAAATCCGCGTCACGGCCCATTGCAATACCACCATCGGCCTGCCGGGAACCCTCTCCTGCCGTCTCCAGCCCAACCACACCACCGACGACCCCGACGGCATTATGGCGTCTCTGCTGGAGGGTCTCACCTACGGCGCAGGCGACGCGGTATTGGGGCTGAATCCGGTGGATGACAGTGTGGAGAGCGTGGAGCGGGTCCTGAAACGCTTTGACGAAATCCGCAACCGCTGGGAGATTCCCACCCAGATTTGTGTCCTGGCCCATGTGACCACCCAGATGGAGGCCGTCCGCAAGGGGGCCCCGTCGGATTTGATCTTCCAGTCCATTGCGGGCAGCCAGAAAGGCAACGAGGCATTTGGTTTCGCCGCCGCCCAGATCGAGGAGGCCCGCCAGCTGATGCTGGAGCAGGGCACCTGTGAGGGGCCCAACGTCCTGTACTTTGAGACGGGCCAGGGTTCGGAGCTGTCCAGTGAAGCCCACTATGATTGGGACCAGGTGACCATGGAAGCCCGGTGCTATGGCTTTGCCCGGCCCTTCCAGCCGTTCCTGGTCAATACGGTGGTGGGCTTCATCGGCCCCGAGTACCTCTATGACGCCCGGCAGGTCATCCGGGCCGGTCTCGAGGACCACTTCATGGGCAAGCTGACGGGCATTCCCATGGGCTGCGATGCCTGTTACACCAACCATATGAAAGCCGACCAGAACGACATTGAAAATCTGGCTCTGCTGCTGACGTCCGCCGGATGCAATTACTTTATGGGCATCCCCCACGGCGACGATATCATGCTCAACTACCAGACCACGGGCTTCCATGAGACGGCGGCGCTGCGGGAGATTTTCGGCCTGACGGCCATCCCGCCGTTCCAGAAGTGGCTGGAGGACATGGGCTTTGTGGAAAACGGCAAGCTGACGGCCCGGGCCGGTGACGGCTCCATTCTTTTGGCATAGGAGGGGACGAGATGAACAAGGAAGAACTGAAAGCCATGGTGGCCCAGATGCTGCGGGACATGGGCCAGCATTCCGGCAGCGCCGCGCCTGCCCAGTCCCACAGCGACGGGGCCGTGGACGACCTTTCCAAAATCGATCTGCGCAAGCAGTATCTGGTGGAGAACCCGGCCAACGGTCCGGCCTTTCTGGCCCTGAAAGCCAAAACCCCCGCCCGCATCGGCGTGGGACGGGCCGGTGCCCGGTATAAGACCGTCACCCTGCTGCGGTTCCGGGCCGACCACGCCGCCGCCCAGGACAGCGTCTTTTCTCAGGTGCCGGAATCCTTCTATAAAAGCAACGATCTGGTCTACGTCAAGACGAAGTGCGAGGACAAGGACGAGTATTTGACCCGTCCCGACCTGGGCCGCCGCTTTGACGAGAAGAATCAGGCCATCATCAAGGAAACCTGTGGGCAGCACCCGAAGGTCCTGCTGGTCATCGGCGACGGGCTCAGCTCTGCCGCCATCGAAGCCAACGCCATGGACTGCGCCCGTGCCATCCGCCAGGGCCTGAGCGCCTACGGCATCGAACTGGGCAAAACGCTGTTTATCCAGTATTGCCGGGTGGGCGCGTCGGACCACATCGGTTCCCTGACGGACGCGGAACTGGTCTGTATGCTGGTGGGCGAACGGCCCGGTCTGGTGACCGCCGAATCCATGTCGGCCTATCTCACCTATAACCCCCGCATCGGCGTGCCGGAGTCGGCCCGGACCGTGGTTTCCAATATCCACCGCCAGGGTACCCCCGCCGTGGAAGCGGGCGCGCATATCGCGTCGCTGATTCGGCAGATGCTGGAAAAGAAATGTTCCGGCGTGGCCTTTCGCCAGGGGGTGGGCCAATGACCGGCGACACCCTGCCCGTGGAGATTCTCACCTTGCAGCTGATTGCCAACGTCTCCCCGGACTTGGCCCGGCAGCTGGGTCTCGATTCCCGCCACAAGTCCATCGGCCTCGTTTCCACCGACTGCGACGATGTGACGTATATGGCGCTGGACGAAGCGACGAAAAAGGCCGCCGTGGACGTGGTCTACGCCCGCAGTCTCTACGCCGGGGCCGCCAACGCCTCCACCCGGCTGGCCGGTGAGGTCATCGGCATTCTGGCCGGACCCAGCCCGTCGGAGGTGACGGCGGGTTTGCAGAGCGCCGCCGATTTTCTCCGCTCCGGCGTGGGGTTCCGGACGGCCAACGATCAGGGGGATGTGGTGTATTTGGCCCACTGTGTCTCCCGGACCGGCTCCTATCTGTCGAAGCTGGCGGAGATTCCCCAGGGCGAAGCCATCGCCTATCTGATTGCCCCGCCGGTGGAGGCCATGGTGGCGCTGGACGCGGCGCTGAAAGCGTCGGATGTCCGCATGACCGCCTTTTTCGCCCCGCCCAGCGAGACCAACTTCGCCGGTGGACTGCTCACCGGCACCCAGAGCGCGTGTATCGCCGCCTGTGACGCCTTCGGGGAAGCCGTCCGGGCCGTGGCCGCCGCGCCGCAGAGCTATGGAGGATGAGTATGGAACTGGACAAGGATTTGCGCTCCCGGCAGGAAGCACGGGAGCTGATCAAAAAGGCCAAAGCCGCCGCCGATGTTCTGGCCGGATTCAATCAGTCCCAGGTGGACCGGATTGCCAAGGCCATCTGTGACGCCGGTATGGCTCACGCGCAGGAGTTGGCGGAGCTGGCCTGCCGGGAGACGGGCTTCGGCAACGTCCCCGACAAAACCATCAAGAACCAATTCGCCGCCCAGACGGTCTATGACGCCATCCGCGACGAAAAGACCATCGGCATCATCGCCGAGCACCCGGAGCAGAAGCTGCTGGATGTGGGCGTCCCCGTGGGCGTCATTGCGGGCATCGTCCCGTCCACCAACCCCACGTCCACGGTGATCTACAAATCCATGATTGCCCTGAAGGCGGGCAACGCCATTGTCTTCTCCCCCCACCCCAACGCGGCCAAGTGTACGCTGCGGGCCGTGGAGATCGTGGCCGAAGCGGCCAGACAGGCCGGATGCCCCGATGGAGCCATTTCCGCATTGCCCACGCCCACCATGGCGGCGGTGGAGGAATTGATGCGCCATGATCTGGTCAAACTGATTCTGGCCACCGGCGGCCCCGGCATGGTCAAGGCCGCCTATTCCTCGGGCCGTCCGGCCATCGGCGTGGGCGCGGGCAACGGCCCGGCCTATATCCAGCGGACCGCCGACGTGCCCAAGGCCGTGGCCGCCATTGTGCAGTCCAAGACCTTTGACAACGGCACCGTCTGCGCCTCGGAACAGAGCGTCATTGTGGAGCAGTCCATGGAACAGACGGTCCGGGCCGAGATGCAGCGCCAGGGCTGCCACTTCCTGGATAAACAGCAGGCCGACCGGCTGGCCGGATTCCTGTTCCGGCCCAATGGGGCCATCAACGCGGCGGTGGTGGGCAAGACGGCGGCGGAAATCGCCCAGCTGGCGGGGCTCAGCGGCGTGCCGTCCACGGCAAAAATCCTGGTGGCCGGCGCCAAGGAAGCAGGCCACGATCAGCCCTATTCCAGAGAGAAGCTCTGCCCCATCCTGGGCTTTTTCGTGGAGCGGGACGAGGACGCGGTTCTGGAAAAATGCTGTCAGATTCTCCGCAACGAGGGCAGCGGCCACACCTTTTCCATGCACACCAAGGATGAAGCCGTGGTGCGGCGGTTTGGCCAGAAGATTCCCGTCTCCCGCTTCCTGGTCAATACTCCGGCCACCTTCGGCGGCATCGGCGCGTCCACCAATCTGTTCCCGGCCCTGACGTTGGGATGTGGAGCCGTGGGCGGCAGCTCGTCCTCCAACAACATCGGTCCTCTGGACCTCATCAACATCCGCCGCATTGCCTGGGGCGTCTCCGACGGCGTCCCCCGCACCAGCGGCAGTACTGCCGCCGCCCCCGTGTCCTCTGCCGCTGCCGTCACTGACGATATGGTGGAAGCGCTGGTCAACAAGATTTTGGCAAAACTGCAATAAGTAAAGGAGCGTTTACAACATGGCTAACACAAATGCACTGGGTATGATCGAAACAAAGGGCCTCGTCGGGGCCATTGAAGCCGCCGACGCCATGGTGAAGTCCGCCAACGTCCAGCTGGTGGGCCGCGTCCAGGTGGGCGGCGGTCTGGTCACCGTCATGGTCCGCGGCGACGTGGGCGCGGTGAAGTCCGCCACCGAGGCCGGCGCCGCCGCAGCGGAAAAGGTGGGCGAAGTGGTGTCCGTCCATGTGATTCCCCGCCCCCATGCCGAGGTCAACGGCATTCTCCCCTCCGGCAGCGAAGGCGGCGAGGCGTAAGCCGTGGCGCTCTTTACGGAGAGCAGCGTCCAGGCCTGTATCCGGGTGAAGGACGGCCGCCGGGTGTTCTATCTGGGCCCCGGCGACCGCCTGACCCCGTCGGCACGGGAGTGGCTGCGGCAGGAGCGCATTGAGATCGTCCAGGGGGAGCAGCCCAAGCCCAAAACGTATGAGACCCTCTTCGGCGGGACATTGACGGAAAAGCCCGAGCATATGACCCATCTGCGGGGCAACATTCTGGTGTTCAAGGACCATCCCCGCATTGAGTTTCGGGGGCAGATCGACCTGTTGGAAGCGGAGTTGCTCCTGGCTCAGCGAACGGCCATGGACGATGGCCGGGAGGATATGGCGGACCATCTCCAGGAGATTCTGGACTTTGTCCGCAGTCTCATCCGGGCCGACGTGCTGGACGAGCCGGTGCAGCCCCTGCACATTCTGGGCCTGACGGTGGAGGAATTGCGGGAGCGGAGCCACGCACCACAAAAATACTACGGTCAGAGCCATTTTATGCCCTCCCGTCACGACGCCCCCACCCTGCTGGCCATCAACAAGGTCCGTACCGTCATCCGGCAGGCGGAGCGGGCGGCCTACAAAGCCTTTCGGGATGAAAACGGGGCAGTCAGCCGGGACGACATCATTTTGGCCCTGAACCGGCTTTCCAGCCTGTGCTGGATTTTGGAGATTCAACTGAAAGCGGAACAAAAGGAGGTGGAGCCATGAATCTGGTGGAGCGCGTCACGGACGAAGTCTGCCGCCGCCTCTTTCTGGAGGTGGAAGCGTCGGGCCGTCACGTCCATTTGACGGAGGAGCAGGCCCAAACCCTGTTCGGCCACGGCCTAACCAACGTGCGGCCCCTGTCCCAGCCGGGCCAGTACGTCTGTGCCGAGCGGGTGACGCTTGTCGGCCCCAAGGGCAAGCTGGAGCGGGTGGCCGTTCTGGGACCGGCCCGGAAGGAGGCCCAGGTGGAGGTCTCCCGTACCGACTGCCACACCCTGGGCATCGACGCCCCGGTGCGGCTCAGCGGCCATGTGGAGGGCACGCCGGGCATCACGCTGCTGGGGGACCATGGACAGGTGCAGCTGAACCAGGGCGTCATGGTGGCCCAGCGTCACATCCATATGACGCCGGAGGACGCGGCCCTGCACGGTCTGAAAAACGGCGATACCGTCTCTCTGCGGTGCCTGTCGTCCCGGCCGGTGATTCTGGAGGGGGTGTCAGTGCGGGTCAGTCCCCAGTTTGCCACCTTCGCCCACATCGATCTGGACGAGGCCAACGGCTGCGGCCACAAAAAGGGGGACCTGGGGATGATTGTCCATGGTTGAAGAACAAATCATCGAAGAGGTCCTGCGGCGTCTGGAGGTGACCGGCCCCCGCGCGTTGCTGATTGGGCAGCGGCCCGCCGACAGTCTGGGCTATGGGTTCACCAGCCATGCCCCCTATGACGCAGTGCTCATCGGCTCCCTGACGGCGGAACAGCTGCTGCATTTTTCCGACAGCCGGGTGCTGGACGCCCTGCTCACGGGGATGCCGGTCTATCTCTACGAGGGCGGTCTCACCTACCGCCGCCACAGCGCCACGGCCAACCGGGCGTTGTGGGGACGGCTGGCGGCGGCGGAACGGACGCTGCGCCAGTGGGGCATCCGGTTTTACGGCGGGAAAACCGGCGGCAGCGGCGGCCATACGGTCATCACCGCCGCCCGGGCCCGGCAGCTGCTGGCCCAGAACCAGCGGCCCCCGGCGGGGGCGGTGCTGACGCCCATGGCGCGGGAGCTATTGGAGGGGGGCGGGCTGTCGTGAAGATCGCCACGGTGCTCTGCTCCGTCTGGGCCACTAAAAAGTCCCCCGGCCTGCTGGGCCACCCGCTCCAGCTGGTGTCCACGGAGAACGGACAGCTGGTGGCCGTGGACCTGGTGGGGGCCGGTGTGGGAGACAAGGTGCTGCTGAGCTTCGGCAGCGCGGCCCGTATGGAAAATCCCCACGCCCCCGCCGACGCGGCCATTGTGGGGATACTCGACCAGTTGGAGGAGTTGGAATCGTATGTCCATCAATGAACTGATTGTTTACCTCATGGTAATTTTCATGGTGCTGGGCGCGCTGGACCGGATGTTCGGCAATCGGTTCGGCCTGGGGCCCCAGTTTGAAGAAGGCATTCTGGCCATGGGCTCCCTGGCCCTGGCCATGATCGGTATTATCTCTCTGGCCCCGGTGCTGGCCAATCTGCTGCGGCCAGTGCTGGGCCCGGTGTTCCGGGTCTTCGGCGCGGACCCGGCCATGTTTGCCGGTTCCCTGCTGGCCTGTGACATGGGCGGCGCGCCTTTGGCCATGGAGCTGACGGAAAACCGGGACGCCGCCCTGTTCAGCGGCATCATCGTGGGCAGTATGCTGGGCCCCACCATTGTGTTCACCATTCCCGTGGCCCTGGGCATCCTCAAGCCCGAGGATACCACCTATCTGGCGAAAGGCGTGCTGGCGGGCATCATCACCATCCCCCTGGGCAGCTTTGTGGGCGGTCTGGTTGCGGGTTTCCCCATCGGCATGGTGGCCGTCAATCTGATTCCCATTGTGATTTTCGCACTGCTCATCGTTCTGGGCCTGTGGAAATTTGAATCGGCCATGATTAAAGGCTTTTCGATTTTCGGCCGCATTGTCCTGGCGGTCATCACCATCGGCCTGGCCGCCGCCATCATCGAAAAGCTGACGGGCCTGGTGGTCATCCCCGGTATGGCCCCCATCGAGGACGGCATCACCGTGGTGGGCGATATCGCCATTGTCCTGGCCGGTGCGTTCCCCCTGGTGTACGTCATTACCAAGGTGTTCCGAAAGCCCCTGATGAAGCTGGGCAGCCTGCTGGGCATGAACGACGTGGCCGCCGCCGGACTGGTGGCCAGTCTGGCCAATTCCATTCCCATGTTCGGCATGGTGGAAAAGATGGACCGCCGGGGCAAGATTTTGAATATTGCCTTTGCCGTGTCGGCGTCCTTTGTCTTCGGTGACCATCTGGGCTTTACGGCGGGCTTTGCCCCGGAAATGCTCACATCGATGATCGTGGGCAAGCTGGTGGGCGGCGTGACGGCCATTGCTGTGGCCCTGTTTCTGACGAAAAAGGAGGCGGCCCATGGATAGGGAAACCATACGCAATCTGGTGCTGGAGGTCCTGCGGGAGCAGGACGATTCCCAGCGGGTCCGGTCCATTCCCCTGCCCGCCCTGTCGGTCCGGCCCCAGGACCGGCTGGACACGGGCAATTCGGGAGACCATGTCTATACACGGGACCTGTTCACCCTGAACCAGAGCCCCCGGCTGGGGGCCGGGCTTATGGAGATGAAACAGACCACCTTTGACTGGACGCTGACCTATGACGAGATCGACTACGTCATCGAGGGGCGGCTGTCCATCCACTGTGACGGCCGGACGGAAACCGCCGGTCCCGGCGAAGTCCTGTTGATTCCCAAAGGGAGCAAGATTCAGTTTGCGGCCCCGGACTTCGCCCGTTTTCTCTATGTGACTTACCCGGCCGACTGGCAGAGTTCGAGCTAGTCAAAACGCGGTTTTGACCGGCTCGAGCGCGACCGAAACGGTACGCCGGAATCGTCGGTACTGGGTTTGTCTTCATATAGATCGGCCCCGGGCAATCGCCCGGGGCTCTGTCTGTCAAAAAAACGCAGGCACTGCCGCGACAGAGCAGCAGGGGGTGTAGGACTAGGCAAATCCGCAAAAGTATGGTATACTGACGGTGCAACAGGAACTTTTTTCCCAGTTTTCGACAAAACACAAGGAGGGATTTCCATGAAATCCATATGGTTGCGCCTATTTGCGCTGGTGCTGGCCCTGGGCCTGCTGACGGGCTGCGGCGCTTCGCCCACGGCGGAGCCGGACGACGCGCCCACCAAGGACAGCGCGGCGGAGAAAGTGCCCACCGAGACCACGGAGGACAGCGACGACGTGCAGCAGGAGCTGGCCGAGGACGAGATTCCCGACATTGCCGTGGTGGAGGAGACGGAGGTCACCCTGTATCTGCCCAACGACAACGCCGACGGCTTTGAAACGGTGACCGAGACGGTCCAGGCCAATCCCCAGGGCATTGTGGATGCCCTGATTGCCCATGACGCCCTGCCCGAGGGCGTGACGGTCAACGACTTCCGCATGGAGAACAACGGCACCGAGACCACCGAGGGCGAGGGCGACGACGCCACTGTCAGTTATACGCCCGGCGACAGCCAGATTTTCCTGGATGTGTCCCAGGCCTTTGGGGACGCGGCAGCCACCACCGGCACTGCCGGAGAGACCATGCTCCTGGGCAGTCTGGTCAATACCATGCTGACCTATTACAACGCCGAAACGCTGACGCTGACCGTGGACGGGGCCGTGCTGGAAACGGGCCACAACGTCTACGATACCCCCTTTACCATGATGGAGCTGGAATAACGTTTTTTTTGGGGCTCTCAGGAGCCCCAAAAATTTTTTTAAAAAACCTCTTGCATTTTCTGAAATTCGTGCTATAATATCAAAGCAGTCAAGCGACGGAGGCTTAGCTCAGCTGGTTAGAGCGCCTGCTTCACACGCAGGAGGTCGATGGTTCGAGTCCATTAGTCTCCACCAAATAAAAAGACACACCGTATGGTGTGTCTTTTTTTTGTCTATTCCATTTTGGAGCCGCAATATGGGCAGTATTCGCCGGTGCTGCGGCCCAGGTGCTTTTCGCAGTAAGGACAGCGGTAAAACAGCAGATTAAATATGGAACCCCCGCATAACACAACAAACCCCAGCACAATAAGCGGCGTACAGTTGAGCCACATCCCCAACAGCAGTATCATACAGCCGGTCACGGCAATTCCAGCAATCACTTTCCGGATCGTACGCGGCGATTCATACCACATAATGCCACCTCCTGTTGCAAGTCGAAGCGACGGTTTATTCCATTTTTTTGCCGCAATGGGGACAGTATGCGCCGGTGCTGCGGTCCAGAAATTCTCCGCAATGAGGACAACGATAGAACATAAAATGGATAACTACCGCAACGATCACCAGCAGTACCCCTATCACGGTCAATGCAGTCACTTCCATCATAGCGCCCGCCAGAGCCGGTACCGCTCCGACTGCAAACGTTCCAAATACGATTTTTCGGACGGTACGCGGTGAATCTTTCCACATGGTCCCACCTCCTGACACAAATTGAAACAACGGGAGCAACACACCGCATGGTGTGTTCTGTCTTTCATCGGATTTTGGAGCCGCAATGGGGACAGTGTGCCACAGCGTCACGGCCCAGAAATTTCCCGCAGGCGGGACAGCGGTAGTACCGCAGATGAATGACCAAACCCACCAGCAGAATCACCACGCCCACGGCCCAGAGCAGCAGGCTTTTGAAGCACACCCCCAGCAGCAGCACGCAGCCGCCGGCCAGATACAATCGTGCTACAACGCTTCGGACTGTGTGCAGAGAATCTTTCCACATGGTCCCACCTCCCGGTGTTTTTTCAGTATACCATGGTTTTCTCCGCCCTGCAATGGGAGAGCCCCTGTCACCATCTCCCCTGCCGCCGCCTATACTATATTGGAACGAGCGAATTTTTGAGAAAGCAGGGATGCGTATGATCGTCTATGAGGATTGCAGCCGGTGCCGCTGCCCCTGTCCATGCCGCTGCTGCCCCGGCGGGACCGGGCCGACGGGACCCACTGGCCCGACGGGAGCAACGGGGCCGACCGGCGCGACAGGCCCGACCGGCGCGACAGGCCCCGCCGGACCCATGGGGCCGACCGGACCAACGGGCCCCGCCGGGGGCGGCGGCATCACCGGGCCAACCGGTCCCACCGGTCCCCAGGGGATTCCCGGCCCAACAGGCCCAACCGGACCGCAAGGCATCCCCGGCCCAACCGGCCCAACCGGTCCCCAAGGTATCGCCGGTCCCACAGGCCCCCAGGGCATTGCTGGACCCCAAGGCGTTCCCGGTCCCACAGGACCCACAGGACCCCAGGGCATTGCCGGTCCCACAGGACCCACGGGACCCCAGGGCATTGCCGGACCCACAGGCCCAACCGGCCCCCAAGGCGTCCCCGGCCCCACCGGCCCCACCGGACCCCAAGGCATCACTGGTCCCACCGGTCCAACGGGACCCACCGGCCCCCAGGGGGCAACCGGACCAGCAGGGCCCCAGGGCGTCACGGGGCCAACCGGACCGACGGGAGCAGCGCCGGAGGATGTGTTTGCATCCTATTTCAATTTTCAGTATCCCATGGTCCGCAATACCCTGCTGGACCTGCTGCCCGATATCACGGACCCCACGGGGCAGATCACCCAGGCTGATTCCCAGCGTATTGCGTTGCAGCCGGGGTATTATCTGGTGTCTTATAAGGTTTCGGCCATATTTACGTCCCCCAATTATTTGCAGGTGACGCCGTCATATAACGGGGCGTCGCGGCTGGAGTACGGCGTCTATTTTGCCGCCAATTCCGCCGGGTTCAGCGCCTGCGGCTCGGGACTTTTCATTATTCGTGCGCCCGCGGCCACGGTGTTGACCTTTACTTATAGCGGCTCCGCCGATGCACGGGACGGAGAAACCAATGTGACCATTCTCAAGTTGAATCGACCCCTGTGATAAGCACCCAAACTATAAAAGTTTTACTCGATTTTTTTCAAAAAATCGCGAAGTCCAGAGGCAGGGCCTCTGGTCGCCCCGCGCACGGGGCGAAATACCCGCCCGTCGCAACGGGCGAAACACCCGCGCCGCGCACGGCGCGAAACTCCCGCCCGCCGCAGCGGGCGAAATCCCCAATCGTCCAAAGCGCCATCCGCAGATGGCGCAATCCCCGGCCAAAGGCCATGGCCCCCGCCGCCACCCCCTGTGGGGGTGGACGGTGGGGGCCATCTTTTCCGCTGGGCGTAGGGGCCGGCATCCCTGACGGCCCCGGATGGAATGCACCATGGACGCGTCAAGAATGCCGCGTCCCACGAAACGGTTACACATTCGCCCCCGTGCGACGGTCAACGTTGCCCGGTACGGCACGGCGGCACACACAGGTGCCGCCCTACGAACGTGGACGGACTGCCCCGCTTCGTTGGGGGCGGGTACGTTATCAGACGCGGTACGACATAAGGCCGCCGTCCACCACCCGCGATGGGGTGGGGACGGCGGCCTTCGGCTTCGCCGGGGGTTCCGCCATCTGCGGATGGCGGTTTAGGACGCTTAGGGTGTTTCACGCCGTGCGCGGCGCGGGAATTTCGCCCGCTGCGGCGGGCGACCAAAGGCTCTGCCTTTGGAAACCGCGATTTGGGCAACGCGCCGCCGGTTGGCAAGAGGTGTCGGCGAGGAATTTTGTGTCAGAGCAAGGCCCAGTTTCGCCGCCATACTGGATGTATGGCAAGAAGCTGGGCCGCAGCTATGGCGCAAAAGGCCCGGCGACACCCGCAGACACACCGGCGGTAAGTTGCCCCACAGAAAAAAATCGAGTAAAACTTTTATCTCTCTTTCTTCTTATGGGTTTTGCAGCTGCTCCTGAATCTGCCGCTTATACTGCAAAAACTCCGGAGACAAATTGAAATCCTGCCGCCGGGGCCGTGGCTCCTCCACGACAATCTCCGACGTAATCCGGCCCGGCTGGCCCGTCAGCAGATAGATCCGGTCCGACAGCAGCACCGCCTCGTCCATATCGTGGGTGATAAACAGCGTGGAAAGGTGAATCCGTTCCATGACGTCCAGGTACCACCGGTGAATGGCGCTTTTTGTCAGCGTATCCAACGCCGAAAACGGCTCGTCCAGCAGCGCCACATCCTGGGAAAACAGGTATGTCCGCAGCAGGGCCGCCCGCTGGCGCATACCGCCGGACAGCTGGGAGGGCCACAGCTTTTCCGTCCCTCCCAGGCCGAACTCCTCAAAGAGCGCCGACGCCTGTTTCCGGGCCTCCCGCTTTTTCACCCCCCGCAGCAGCAGGGGCAGCGCCACATTATCCTCGATGGTCCGGTACGGCAGCAGCAAATCCTTTTGCAGCATGTAGCTGATATGGCCCGGTTTGCCGGTGATGTCCTCCCCGTCCAGCAGCACCTGCCCGGCGTCGGGCTTCAGCAGACCGGAAATAACGTTGAACAGCGTCGTTTTGCCGCCGCCGCTGACGCCCAGCAGGCACACCAGTTCCCCTTTCCGCAGGGTGACAGACACATCCTCCAGCACCTTCCGGCCGTCAAAGGACACCGAAACGCCGCGTACTTCCAGCGTCTCCATCTCAGGCTTCCGGCAGATAGTCGTTGGTAAATCCGGCGTCCACGGTCACCTGGCCGTCCAGCAGCTGGTTGTCGTTGAGCCACTGGAAGAACCCGCTCCACCGCTCGGCGTCAAACTCGCCCCAGCGGGCGGCGTCGGCCTGGTACTCCCCGGCCAGGAACTCCTGGCTGGCGTAGATCAGACCGGCGCTGTCTGCCAGCTCCGGCACGGCCTCCATCAGAATGTCGGCGGCCTCCTTGGGGTTCTCAATGCAGTATTCATAACCGCGGGTCACGGCCTCCAGGAATGCCTTGGCCTCGTCGGGATGCTCGGTGAGATAGTCGTTGTTGGCGATGATGACGGGGGTGTAGAAGTCGAACACCGGGTCAATATCGGCAAAGGCGAAGTAATCGGTCTCCAGACCGGCCACGTCGCAGGCCACACCGGCCCAGCCCTCATAGACCCAAATGGCGTCCACGGACTTGGTCTCCAGCGCCGTCACCTCGTCGGTGACCGTGGAGGGAATCAGCTCCACCTTGGAGAAATCGCCGCCGTCGGCCTCCATGACCTGCTGGATGGTGGCCTTTTCCACCGGCAGGTCCCAGGTGGCGTACTTGTGGCCCTCCAGGCCCTTGGGGGTGTCCATGCCCTCGCCCTTGCGGGAGATGATGCCGGAGGTGTTGTGCTGAATCATGGCCGCCACCGCCGTAATGGGCAGCTGGCCGTCACCGATGAGGGCCGGGGCAATGTAATCCTGGAAGGACACGCCGAACTGAGCGCCGCCGCTGCCCACCAGCATTTCCGCGCCGCCGTCGGGCGGCTGCACCACGTTGACCGTCAGACCGGCCTCTTCAAAATAGCCCAGCTTCTGGGCCACATACACGCCGGTGTGGTTGGTGTTGGGGGTCCAGTCCAGGACGAAGGTGATCTCCGTCAGCTCCGCCGGTTCCTGGTCCTCCGTAGCCTCCGGCTCGCCGGTAGTCTCGGTTCCGGCATCGCTGGCGGCGGGTTCGTCAGTGGTAGCGGCAGGCTCGTCGGTAGTGGTATCCTGGGCCTTCTGGCCGCAGGCTCCCAGGCCCAGCACCAGCGTCAGGGCCAACAGCAGCGCCAACAGGCGTTTGGTCAGATTCATTTGGGTTCTTCCTTTCTGTCTTTCAGGTAACGGTACGGCATACACTTTCTCTCCAGCAGGCTCACGGCGGCCATGAGGGCCAGGGAGACGGCGGAAATGAGAAAGATCACCGCAAACATTTTGTCAAAGGCAAAGGCGCTTTTGACGCGGGTCATATAGACGCCCAGACCGGCGAAGCCGCCCAGCCATTCGCTGATGACGGCGCCCACCACCGAATAGGCGGCGGCAATGCGCAGTCCCGAAAAGAACTGGGGCATGGCCGACGGGCATTTGAGATAGCGGAAAATCCGGACGCGCCCGGCCCCCATGGACCGCAGCAGCCCCACGGCGTCCCGGTCCACGGACCGGAAGCCGTCCAGCAGTCCCACGGTGACGGGGAAAAAGGTCACCAGAATAATCAGAATGACCTTGGGCAGCATCTCGTATCCAAACCACAGCACCAGCAGCGGCGCAATGGCCACGGTGGGGATGGTCTGGGACAAAATCAGAATGGGATAGACGGCCCGGTACAGGACCTCGAAGGCGTCCATGAGCACGGCGAAGAGAAAGCCAATGGCCACGCCCAGGACCAGACCATAGAGGGCTTCCTGCAACGTCACCAGCGCGTGTTCCGCCAGCAGCGCCCGGTCATTGTACAGCGCCTGGAACACCTTCACCGGCGACGGCAGCAGGTAGGCCGGAATCAAACCGCTGACGGAGGCCAGCT
Organism: uncultured Oscillospiraceae bacterium; assembly: GCA_944385365.1. GTDB lineage: Bacteria > Bacillota > Clostridia > Oscillospirales > Oscillospiraceae > Avoscillospira_A. The sequence continues at coordinate 20,887 of CALWWW010000019.1, forward strand.
GCCAGAGGACCAGCAGCACGGCCACGGCCACCACGGCGGGCAGTTTACTGCGCATGGTGCTTGGTGACCTTTTTATCGATGGTGAGGATCTCCCCTTCCGGCTCATAGACCACCTTGATGTAGGCCGAGACCTTGGGGGCACCGGCGCGGATGGCCACATGCTGGCATTCCTTGACGATGTCCATCAGCTGGTCGTAGTCGTCGCCCTCGACGGTGGTTTCAAAGGGACCGACGTAATAGTTCAGGCCCTGGGCCTTGATGTAGTCGATGACCTCGTCGACGATGCGCACCAGCTCTTCGTCGTTGTCCGCCTTCGGCAGCGTCTGGATCGCAACACTTGCTTTCATTTTTCTGTTCCTCCTAAACGTAAAAAAACTGCCTACGCCGGGTACAGCGCGGGCAGTAATAGCCAAAAAAAGCCGTTATGATTCCTACGCCGGCATGACCCGGATCAGGTATATGGGTCACGGCGATTCAGCCGTCTCTCAGCCCGTTCGCGGGCTCCCCGTTGTCAGGCAAGGGCGATTTTTTGCGGATGGAACACGGTGCACCGCGTCCAGCTGCCAAATTCTGCGCTCTTGCATTCGATAGTGTACCGCAGCCGGCGCGGTTTGTCAAGTCTTAATGCAATTCAGCAAATCCTGGGCCACCGGCGTGTTGAACTGCCGCCGCAGTTCCTCGTAGGGCAGGTCCTGGCCCAGCAGCCACATGAGCTTGGTCACCGCCGCTTCAATGGTCATGTCGTGGGCCTGGAGTACGTCATAGGCGGCCATGGCCTTGCGGCCCACCTCGTAGACCCCCAGATCGCTGCCCTCCAGCATGGCCTGGGTGGCCACCACCACATGGCAGCCCCGCTCCTTGAAGGTCTGGAGCCGGTCGAGGAAATTTCTCTGATGGGCAAAGGGCAGTCCGCCCGCGCCGTAGCTTTCAATGACCAGGGCCCGGTAGTGCTCCCCGATATAGTCGAGGATTGCCGGGTCCATGCCGGGAATCAGTTTGAGCAGAAACACCTCCGGCAGCAGCTTGTGGTAAAACCGCACCGGTTCCGTATGGTGGAAGGTCACATACTGGAAAATGCGGCCCTGATCGATGAGTGCCACCTCGGGATAGTTGATGCTGGAAAAGGCCGCATAGCTTTTGGTTTTCAGCTTTTTGGCACGGGTGCCCAGGATGGCCCGGCCGGAGAAGACGACGAACACGCCGCCGCACCGCTCCTGGCAGGCAAAGCACAGACTGTCCAGCAGATTTTTCTTGGCGTCGGTGATGGGGTCCATCAGGGGCTTCTGGGCTCCCGTGAGGACAATGGGCTTGTTGGAATGCTGAATCAGATACGACAACGCCGCCGACGTATAGGCCATGGTGTCGGTGCCGTGGGTAATGACAAAACCGTCGTAGTCGTCGTAGTGTTCTTCGATGGTGGCGGCCATGAGCAGCCATTGTTCCGGCTGGACGTTGGTGCTGTCGATGTTGAGCAGCTGCACCGTGTCGATGGTACAGAAGTTCTGGGCCTCCGGAACACTTTCGTACAGCTCCCGGGAGGTGATGCCGGGGGCCAGACCGTGCTCCGTGGGGGTGGAGGCGATGGTTCCGCCGGTGGCGATGAGAAGAACGCGCTTCAAGGCCGGTTGCTCCTTTCCTGCAAATGGGAATTGTTTTTTATTATACCCAACTCCCCGTGGTTCGTAAAGAAGAAATTGGACCGGCCCCATTAAAGGGGATTGCGAATCCCGGAGAAAAGGCTATACTAAGATTAGAACAACCCGACGGGAGGGACGCATATGCACTATATTTCCTTTGAGAACGTGTGGAAAGAGTACCGCATGGGAGAAGTGGTCATCCGGGCGGTGGACGGCGTGACCTTTCACATTGAAAAGGGGGAATTTGCCATCATTGTGGGTCCCTCCGGCGCAGGCAAAACGACGGTGCTCAATATGCTGGGGGGCATGGATACGTGCAGCGGCGGCGTGCTGGAGGTGGATGGGGTCCGGGTCAGCGGCATGACCACCCGGCAGCTGACGGCCTACCGCCGCAATGACATCGGCTTTGTGTTTCAGTTTTACAATCTGGTGCAGAATCTGACGGCCCTGGAGAATGTGGAGCTGGCGGCCCAGATTTGCCGTCACCCCCTGGACGCGGCCCAGACGCTGGAGCATGTGGGCCTGGGCCATCGATTGAGCAATTTCCCGGCCCAGCTGTCCGGCGGCGAGCAGCAGCGGGTGGCCATTGCGCGGGCCTTGGCCAAGAATCCGAAATTGCTGCTGTGCGACGAGCCCACGGGCGCGCTGGACTATGTGACCGGCAAGGCCATTTTGCAGCTTTTGCAGGACACCTGCCGGAACAGCGGCATGACCGTGGTGGTCATCACCCACAATTCGGCGTTGACGCCCATGGCCGACCGGGTCATCCGCATCAAAAACGGCAAGGTATCCGATATGACGGAGAATCCCCACCCCACCCCAGTGGAGGCGATTGAATGGTAATGCGACCCAACCGGCTGCGCACCGACGCGTGGCGGGAGATTCGTCATACCTTCTCCCGCTTTCTGTCGCTGGTGATACTGTCGGCCCTGGCCGTGGCCTTTCTGGTGGGTCTGCGGGCCGCGGCCCCCCATATGGAATACACCGCAGACCAATATTACGACGAGACCCGCCTGATGGACGGCTATGTGCTCTCCACCATGGGTCTGACCGACGAGGATTTGGAAGCCCTTGCCGCCGCTCCCGGCGTGGCCCAGGTGGAGGGGGGCTGGAATCTGGACGCCATCGCCATTGACAGCGTGGTGACGGTCCGTTCCCTGCCGGAACCGCTGAACCAGCTGACGGTGAAGGAGGGTCGGCTGCCCCGGTCTGAGGACGAGTGCGTCACGGAGACGCTGCTGCTGGAAAGCCTGGGCCTTTCCGTGGGGGACACATTGGAGCTGACCGCCGCCGAGGACGAGGAGGAAGATTTGTCCTGCTGGACCTATACGGTGGTGGGAACCGTCACCTCTCCCCTGTACGTGGGCACCGACCGGGGCACCAGCCGTTTGGGCAACGGCGCGGTGGACGGCTTTGTGTACGTCCCGGCGGACAATTTCCAGCTGGATGTCTATACGGTGGCCTATTTTACCGGCCAGGGGCTTGCGGAGCTGGAAAGCTATTCCGACGAGTACGACGACCGGGCGGAAGCGCTGCTGGACAGTCTGGAACCTCTTTCCGAGGAACGGGCGGCCCTGCGGGACGATGTGGTCCGGCAGGAGGCCCAGGAGGAACTGGACGACGCCCAGCGGGACATTGACGAGGCCCAGGAGGAATTGGACGATGCCAAGGCGAAACTGGAGCAGGCACGGGCGGAGCTGGACGCGGGCTGGCAGCAGTATTATGACGGCCTTTCCCAGCTGACCACATCCATCACCGACGGGCGGGCCCAGCTGGAGGAAACGGCCGCCACCCTGGTAACCGGCTGGCAGGACTATTACGATGGACAGGCCCAATATGAAGCGGCCCTGGCGGACTATGCAGCCCAGGCCGCCCAGCTGGCGGCGGCGGAACAGGAATTGGAACAGGGACAGGCCCAGTATGAAGCGGCCCTGGCCCCCTACGCGGGAACGCCCCAATACGCCCTGGTGGAACAGCAGCTGGCCCCCCAAAAGGCCCAGCTGGAGGAAACCGCCGCCACCCTGGCGGAAGCCCGCCAGCAGTTGGACGCGGGCAAGGCCCAGCTGGACGAGACCGCCGCCACCCTGACGGAAACCCACGACCATCTGACGGCGGGACAGGCCCAGTACGATGAAGCGTTGGCGGAACTGAACCGGCAGCAGTTGGCGGGACAAGCCCAGCTGTCCGGCTCTCTGGCCCAGCTGGACGAGGGAGAAACGGCCTATGCCCGTTCCCTGGGGCAGTATGCTGCCGCCGTGGCCGAAGCGGAACCGGAGTTAGAAGACGCCCGGCAGGAGCTGGCCGACGGCCAGCAGGAGTTGGACGAGATGGAGCCGTGCGAATGGTACGTCCTGGGCCGGGACGGTAACGCGGGCATTGTGGGCTATTCCCAGGACGCCCAGCGGGTGGCCAATCTGGCGGCGGTGTTCCCGGTGATCTTCTTTGTGGTGGCGGCCCTGGCCTGTCTCACCACCATGACCCGCATGGTGGAGGAACAGCGGTCGCAGATCGGCGCGCTGAAAGCGTTGGGCTTTACCCGCATGGCCATTTCCTGGAAGTATTTAGGGTATGCGGCGGCGGCCAGCTGTACCGGCGGTCTGGCGGGTCTGGCCCTGGGGGCCACGCTGATTCCGGCGGTCATCGCCAACGCTTTCGCCATTATGTATACCATGCCGTCCTTGCAGTACAAATCCCTGCCGGTTCTCTATACCCTGTCGGTGCTGCTGGCGGTGGTGTGTACCACCGGCGCGTCCCTGTGGGCCTGCTTTGCGACGCTGATAGACGCCCCGGCCAATCTGATGCGGCCAAGGGCCCCCAAACCGGGGCGGCGGGTGTTCCTGGAATACTGCACGCCCATTTGGCGGCGGCTCAGCTTCACCTGGAAGGTGACTATGCGGAACCTGTTCCGGTATCAGCGGCGGTTCTGGATGACGGTCCTGGGCATTGGCGGCTGTACGGCGCTGATCGTCACGGGTTTTGGTCTCCACGACTCCATCTTTGCCATTCTGGACAACCAGTATGATGAGATTTGTGTCTATGATACGTTGGTGGGCATCGATTCCGACTTGTCCCAGGGCCAGCGAAAAAAGATCACAACGTATCTGGACAGCAGCGACGCGGTGACGGACTACCTGTTCACGTACCAGGAATCGCTGGACGTGTCGGCGGGCGGGGTTTCTTATGGGGCCACCCTGTTCGCCGTGTCGGACGGCGACGCCTTTTCCCGGTTTATCCGGCTGCGGGACCGGCAGACCGGCGAAGCCCTTTCGTTGTCGGACCGGGGCGTGGTGCTGTCGGAGAAGACGGCGGAGCTGCTGGAAGTGGAGCCGGGGGACCATATCATTCTGGACGGAGAAAAACGGGTGGAGGCCACGGTGGCGGCCCTGACGGAAAACTATGTGCAGTATTACGTCTATCTGACGGCAGACCTGTACGAGCAGCTGTTCGGGCAGCCGCCGGAGGAAAACACCATTCTCCTGACCTACGGGCCCCAGGTGGATGACGTGGCCTCGGACGATACCACCACGGAATTGATGACCATGGACGGCGTCACATCGTGTTCGTATATCGCCACCATACGGGATTTGTTTACCGATAGCATGTCGGCGGTCAATTATGCGGTGGTGATTATCATTGTGGCGGCGGCGGCGCTGGCCTTTGTGGTGCTGTATAATTTGACAAATATCAATATCACGGAGCGCGTCCGGGAGCTGGCGACGTTGAAGGTGCTGGGGTTCTATGACCGGGAAGTGACGGCGTATGTGTACCGGGAAAACGTGTTTTTGACGCTGTTCGGCATCGGGCTGGGGCTGGTGATGGGCCGATGGCTCCATAGTTGGATGGTGCTGACGGTGGAGGTGGACCTGGTGATGTTTGGACGGACCGCGCCGCCATATGCCTATGGTCTGGCGGCGGCCATGACGGTGGTGTTCTCTCTGGTGGTCAATCTGGCGGCCCATTATAAGCTGAAGACGGTGGATATGGTGGAAAGCCTGAAATCCGTGGAATAACGCCCCCAATTACGCACCCAAATATAAAAGTTTTACTCGATTTTTTTCAAAAAATCGCGGAGTCCAGAGGCAGCGCCTCTGGTCGCCCGCCGCAGCGGGCGAAACTCCCGCTGGCCGCAGCCAGCGAAACACCCGCGCCGCGCACGGCGCGAAATCCCCCATCGTCTCAAAGCGCCATCCGCAGATGGCGCAATCTCCGGGGCCGTCTCCGACGGCCCCGGAGCCGCCGTCCCCACCCCTCACGGGGTGGTGGGCGGCGGCCTTATGTCGTACCGTGTCCGATAACGTACCTGCCCCACAAACCATGCGGGGCAGTCCGTCCTTGTTCGTAGGGGACGATGCCCACATCGTCCCGGCGGTACCGGGTGGCATTGACCGGCGCATGGAGGCGAAATCGATGGGGTGTGCACCGGCATGGTGTGCGATGGTGGATGGTGCGGCGTGCGGGCCGATGTGGGCATCGGCCCCTACAGGATGCATACGATGATACGAACACCGAATGAAATGGGGTACCGGGCGGGGGAAACGGAAAAGCCGCCGCCCACCACCCCGCGAGGGGTGGGGACGGCGGCTTTGGGGCCGTCGGAGACGGCCCCGGGGATTGCGCCATCTGCGGATGGCGCTATGGACGACTGGGGATTTCGCCCGCTGCGGCGGGCGGGTGTTTCGCCCGTTGCGACGGGCGTGTATTTCGTGCCGTGCGCGGCGCGGGTGTTTCGCTGGCTGCGGCCAGCGGGAATTTCGCCCCGTGCGCGGGGCGACCAAAGGCTCTGCCTTTGGAAACCGCGATTTTTTGAAAAAAATCGAGTAAAACTTTCAATTTTGGGTGCGTCGGGTGTTACTGCTTACTGCGCAGGTACTCCAAAATCTCCGCCGCGTTGGTATCGGGCTTCACCTTGGGCATGACCTTCTCAATCACACCGTTCCCGTCGATGACAAAGGTCGACCGGACCACGCCCATGGACACCTTTCCATAATTCTTCTTCTCCTGCCACACGCCGAACCCCTCAATGGCCTGCCGCTCCGGGTCCGACAGCAGAATAAACGGCAGGTTATATTTCTCGGCAAATTTCACATGGGATGCCACCGAATCTTTACTGATTCCGATCACCACCACGTCCAGCGCCTTGAACTCCTCGTAAGCCCCTGCAAAGGCGCAGGCCTGCCGGGTGCAGCCGGGGGTATTATCCCTGGGATAGAAATAGAGCACCACCGTTTTTCCCGCATAATCCGACAGAGACACGCTGTTTCCGTCCTTATCGCTGAGGGTAAAGTTCGGGGCTTTCATACCGACTTCCAGCATCGTTTATGTTCCTCCTTGCAGAAATACATCGTTGTTTTGGGTCGAGCGGTCCGGGTCATAGGCAAAGCCCAGCCCGTCAAACCGCCGCAGCTGTTCCACCGCCGTCACCCGGTTTTGGGCCATCCAACGGACCATCTCGCCCCTGGCCATTTTGCACAGTGTCCCCTGCTCCACGGCCTTGCCGTTTTTCAGCACGGCAAAGGTGCAGCGGTGGACCGTCACTTCCGGCGGCAGATGGGGCGTCACCGCCCGGCTGTACTCCTTGGACGCCAAATCCACCACCGTATCCGTCTCCCCGGCCACGGTCCGGGCCAGGGTATCGCCCCAGAAGGTGTACAGGTCCTTTGCGCCGTCCACCGGCAGCACCGCCTGCATCTCCAGCCGGTAGGGCGTCACGCCGTCAAAGGGCCGCACCATCCCGTAAAAGCCCGACAGAATCCGCAGATGTTCCTGTAAATAGTCCAGTTTCGCGTCTTCCAGCACACCGGGGGCCAGATATCGATAGGCGATGCCCTCATAGGACAGCACCGCCGGGGTCAGTCCCCGCCGCAGGTCCATATGGGCCAGCCGTTCCACATTCTGGGCGGCGATGGCCTCGTTGCACTTCCACAGCGCCCGCAGCTCCTCCGGCGTTCTGGACCGCAGCGCTTCCAGCAGCCGTTCCGTCCGGTCCAGAAAGTCCGGCAGCCCCAGAGGGGCCAGGGTGTCCGTGTCCACCCGCATTTTCTTGGCCGGGGCCAGTAAAATCCGCATAGCCGTCTCCTGTCCCCGCCGTTATTCCTGCAGCAGCTTTTTGCGGGCCAGATTGATGGTGCCCTCCTGCATCTGCTTGATCCACCGCAGACTCTTGCCGCAGCCCAGGGCCACACAGGAATCGGCGTCGTCGGCCTGGGAACAGGGAATGCCGGTCCGCTCCATAATCAGCTGGGCAAAGCCCCACAGCTGACTGCCGCCGCCGGTGAGGGTGATACCGTTCTGGGAGATATCGGCCACCAGCTCCGGCGAGGTCTGCTCCATCACCGCCAGAATTTCATCGACGATCTGCCGGGCCGGACGCTTGAAGACCTCGTACAGCTCGGCGGAGCTGACCTCCACCTCCTTGGGCAGTCCCGTTTTCAGGTCCCGGCCCTTGGAACGCATACTGACGTTCTGCCCCCGCTCGTAGACGCAGCCGATGGCGATTTTCAATTCCTCGGCGGCGTTGGGGCCCAGCAGCACATTGAACCGGCGGCGGACGTACCGGATCACCTGTTCGTCAAAGGCCTGTCCCGCCACCTTCAGCGACGAGGACACGGCCACATTGTTCATGGTCACCACGGCCACATCGGTGGTGCCGCCGCCGATGTCCACCACCAGGTGTCCGCCGGGGTCGTCCAGATTCATCTGCGCGCCCAGGGCGGCGGCGAAGGGCTCTTCGATCAGGTAGACGCGGCGGGCGCCGGCCTCCATGGTGGCCTGGATGACAGCCCGTTCCTCCACCTCGCTGATGCCGCTGGGGACCGTGACCACCACACGGGGCTTGACAAAGGCAAACCGCGTCACCTTTTTGATCATCTGTGTCAGCATCTTTTCCGTCATCTCATAGTCGGAGATGACGCCCTCCCGCAGGGGCCGCAGGGCCACCACATTGCCGGGAGTACGGCCCAGCATGTTATTGGCGGCGGCACCCACCTGTAACACCTTGCCGGTGTTCTTGTCCACGGCAACCACCGACGGCTCCCGGAGGACGATGCCCTTTCCGGCCTCATAGATCAGCACGTTGGCCGTGCCCAGATCGATTCCCAGATCGTGTGATAACTTTAACATGGCTTCACCTGTTCATTTTCCTTAAATTCTCGGCTTCTGGCCAGTGCGGCCATCCAGATGGTGTCGGCCCCTGCCAGCAGCAGCGTCCGGCCCGCCTCCGTGGCCGTGGCCCCGGTGGTCCAGACGTCGTCCACCAGCAGCAGCCGCTTCCCCGCCGCCGCGTGGGCCACGGCGGCATAGACGCCCAGCACATTGGCCCGCCGTTCCTCCGGCGTGGTCAGGGTGGATTGGGGCGGATTGTGTTTGATCTTGCGGAGGGTGGATACCAGGGGCTTGTCCAGCGCCTTGGCCAAAGATGCCGCCAGCAGCTTCGACTGATCGTACCCCCGCCGCCAGCGGCGGCGGCGGCTCACCGGTATCCAGGTGACGGCGTCCACGTCCTCCAGGGGCAGCCGGACACAGGCCGCGGCCAGCAGACGGCCATAACAGCGGCTGTAATGGCTCCGGCCGAAAAACTTGTACCGGAGAATGGACCCACGGACCGCACCCTGATACCACAGGGCCGCCGTGACGCCGTCAAAAACCTCGGTACGCTGGAGCTTTTCATCACAAACCGGCAGGGTTTTGCGGCAGCTGTCGCAGAAATCGTGCTGATGGTGCGTCAGCAGCGTACCGCACAGGACGCACTTGGGCGGATAGATCAGGTCCAGCAGGACCGTTACCGGATGGAACTTCATGCCTCCGGCTCCTGCTGCTGCAAGCGCAGCTTCAATCCGCTGTACCGGCGCTGCTGGCGGTCGTTGGCCGTCATCTGAGCAATGACCGATTCATCGCCCACGATAATCAGCATCTGTCTGGCACGGGTGATGGCCGTATAGAGGATGCTGCGGCTCAGCAGGTACGGCGAACCGCTCCAGGCCGTCAGAATCACGGCCCGGTATTCGCTGCCCTGGCTCTTGTGCACGGTCATGGCATAGGCCAGCTCCAGTTCCGACAGCATATCAAACTCATAGCTGGCGGTCCGGTCGTCATCGAAGACCACCGTCAGCGTCTCGGTGCTGTGGTTGATGGTGGTGATGACGCCCATATCGCCGTTGAAGACGCCGACGCCGCTGCCCAGGCCGTCGGTGCGCTTCCAGACAATGTCGTAATTGTTGCGAATCTGCATGACCCGGTCCCCCTCCCGGAAGACGGTTTCGCCCCGCTGGCGCTCGGCCTTGGTGGGGGTGGGGGGATTGAGGACGGCCTGGAGCCGCTTGTTCAGGTTGACGGTGCCCGTCTCCTGCTTGCGGGTGGGCGACAGGACCTGAATTTCCGCCGGCGGGATGCCCATATTTTCCGGCAGCCGCCGGTCGCAGAGGTCACAGATGGTATCCACCACCGATTCCGCCGTCCGCCGCTTGAGAAAGAAGAAATCCCGGTCCTTGACGGTCAGCTGGGGCAGATGGCCCTGGTTGACGGCGTGGGCGTTCATGACAATCAAGCTCTCCCGCGCCTGCCGGAAAATCTCCGTCAGCCGCACCATGGGCAGGACGCCGCTGCGAATGAGATCGGAAAAGACGTTGCCCGGTCCCACCGACGGCAGCTGATCCGGGTCGCCCACCAGCACCAGACGGCACCGGGGCGGCAGCGCCCGCAGCAGGGACTGCATCAGCTGCAAATCCACCATGGAGGTCTCGTCCACCACCACGGCTTCCACATCCAGGGGGTCGTCCTCATTGTGGGTAAAGACCATTGCCCCGCTCTCCGGGTCAAACTGGGCTTCCAGGAGCCGATGGATGGTGGAGGCTTCCCGCCCCGTCAAATCGCTGAGCCGTTTGGCGGCCCGGCCCGTGGGAGCGGCCAGCAGGGATTTCAATTTCATTCGGTCGAAGAGATCGAGGATGCCGTCCAGCGTCGTGGTTTTGCCGGTACCGGGGCCGCCGGTGACCAGCACCACCCGGTGCTCGGCGGCGGCGGTGATGGCTTCCAGCTGCTGGCGGGCATAGGCAATTTTCCGGTTGGCCTGGACCTCCCTTAGGAGCCGGGCCAAATCCACCGGCAGTTTGGGCGCGTCGTCCACCATCTCCCGCAGCCGATGGGCCACATAGACCTCGGCCTCGTACAACTCCGGTAGGTAACAGATGTCCATATCGGCCAGCCGGTCCAATGCGATTCTCCCCTGCTCCTGAAGCCGCAGAAAGCCCTCGTCGATGGTGGCCCGGTCCAGACCCAGCAGCCCCTCCGTGGCGGCGGCCAGCTTGTGGCGCGGGAGAAATACATGGCCGTTATTGAGATTGTGGCTCAGTTCAAAGCAGATGCCCGCTTCCACCCGCCGCTCGTCGGCGCCGTCCACCCCCAGGGAGATGGCGAAGTGGTCCACCTGTCCGAAGGTGGCGCCGAAAAAGCTGTCGGTCAGCAGATAGGGGTCGTCCCGGATGGCGTCCACGGCCATTTCCCCGTAGACCCGGTAGAGCCGCAGCGCCAGTTCCGTGGGCAGATTGTGGGCAGACAGAAATTCGATCAGCCGCCGGATGCCCACCTGACGGCGGAAGGACCGGCTCATCTCCTGGGCCTTTTTCTCGGAAATACCGGGCAGTGTGGCCAGCCGTTCCGGGTCGTTTTCAATGACGTCCAGGGCATGGACGCCGAAGGCCTCCACAATGCGCTTGGCCATGACGGCGCCGATGCCCTTGACGGCACGGGAGGACAGAAACGCCTGGATACCCGACGCCGATTCCGGCATGAGCCGTTCCAGGAACTCCGCCTCAAACTGACGGCCATAGGAGGGATGGCGGCTCCATTTGCCCGCCACCACCAGCCGTTCCCCCACGTTGGTCATGGGGATGGTGCCCACCACGGTGATGGTCTCGCCGCCCTCGGTGTCGAACCGCAGCACGGCATAGCCGTTTTCCTCATTCTGATAGACGATGGCCGACACGCTCCCGCGTATCATCTCCTGCTGTACTTCCACCTTCACACCTCACCTGTTCTGTCTGCGTGGGTCCCAACCACCGGATGTACGCCTGCTGCCGGGCCAGGGTTTCCGCCCGGCGGCGGGCCGCCGGGGCCATGCCGTGGTCTTCGATGACCAGTTCCGTCCGGACCAGTCCCGTGTCGTGGAGCCACTGGAAACTGTGAACCGTCTGCTCCAGATCGGGGGCGTCGCCGCGGCCCCGGTAGACCACCGAAACCGCGTCCCCGGCCAGGGGCAGCAGCAGCCGCCCCATCCAGAGCCAAAGGGCCAGCAGCAGCCCCGCCGTGGCCAGAATGGCCACCGCCATCTGTCCCATCATACGTACCCCTCCCCTTACAATGTCGGGCACAGTGCGTGCCAGATCATTCTATGCCGGAAGGGGTCCAGCGGTGCAGACGCACCGCGTCCATATCTAAGTTATTTTACACGATATTGCCATCAAATACAATCGTCTAGCAAAAAGAAAACGGGCCGGAAGCGAATGCTTCCGGCCCGCAGGGCTACAAATTAGTCCTCGATGATGTCGATAACGACACCGGAACCAACGGTACGGCCGCCCTCGCGGATAGCGAAGCGGAGGCCCTTCTCGATGGCGATGGGGGTGATCAGCTCAACGTTCATGTCGACGTTATCGCCGGGCATGCACATCTCAACGCCCTCGGGCAGGGAGATGATGCCGGTCACGTCGGTGGTACGGAAGTAGAACTGAGGACGATAGTTGTTGAAGAAGGGGGTATGACGGCCGCCTTCTTCCTTGGACAGGACGTAAACCTGGCCAACGAACTTGGTGTGGGGCTTGATGGAGCCGGGCTTGGCCAGAACCTGACCACGCTCGATGCTCTTCTTGTCAATACCACGCAGCAGGGCGCCGATGTTGTCGCCGGCCTCAGCGTAGTCCAGCAGCTTGTGGAACATCTCGATGTCGGTGACAACGGTGGACTTGGACTCGTCGGCCAGACCAACGATCTCGACGGTCTCGTTCTTCTTGATGACGCCGCGCTCCACACGACCGGTAGCAACGGTGCCACGGCCGGAGATGGTGAAGACGTCCTCGACGGGCATCAGGAAGGGCATGTCGGCCTTACGGTCGGGAGTGGGGATATAGTTGTCGACAGCGTCCATGAGCTCCTTGATGCAGGCGAACTCGGGGGCGTTGGGATCGCTGGACTCGGAGATCAGAGCGTTCAGAGCGGAACCCTTGATGATCGGGATGTCGTCGCCGGGGAACTCGTAGGAGGACAGGGTCTCGCGGACTTCCATCTCAACCAGCTCCAGCAGCTCCTCGTCGTCGACCTGATCGCACTTGTTCAGGAAGACAACAATGGCGGGCACGCCGACCTGACGGGCCAGCAGGATGTGCTCCTTGGTCTGAGCCATGGGGCCGTCGGTGGCGGCGATAACCAGGATAGCGCCGTCCATCTGAGCAGCGCCGGTGATCATGTTCTTGATATAGTCGGCGTGGCCCGGGCAGTCCACGTGGGCATAGTGACGGGCGTCGGTCTCGTACTCCACGTGAGCGGTGTTGATGGTGATGCCGCGCTCCTTCTCCTCGGGAGCCTTATCGATGCTGGCGTAGTCCTCGAACTGAGCCTTGCCCTGCATGGACAGCCACTTGGTGATAGCAGCGGTCAGAGTGGTCTTGCCGTGGTCAACGTGGCCGATGGTGCCAATGTTGACGTGAGGCTTGGTTCTTTCAAATTTCTGCTTAGCCATTGAAAAAATCCTCCTTGTGTTTCGGGTGAATTCTCATAAGAGTATGGGAATAGCATGCATATCTGTATCATACACCATTTTGCGGCGTATGACAAGTACCATTTAAGCCTTGGCGCGCTTGGCAATGAGCTCGTCCTGCAGGGACTTGGGCAGCTCAATGTAGTGGCTGGGCTCCATGGCGTACTGTCCACGGCCCTGGGTACGGCTGCGGAGGTCCGTAGCGTAACCGAACATGTTGGACAGGGGGATGTTGGCATCGATCTGCTGGGCGTTGCCGCGGGGCAGCATACCCAGAACGTTGCCGCGGCGAGCGGAAACGTCGCCGATAACGTCGCCCATGTAATCGTCGGGGACGATGATGGAGACCTTCATGATGGGCTCCAGGATCACGGGCTGAGCCTTGCGCATGGCCTCCTTGAAGGCCATGGAACCGGCGATCTTAAAGGCCATTTCGGAGGAGTCGACCTCGTGGTAGGAGCCGTCGTACAGGGTGACCTTGACGTCGACCACAGGATAGCCGGCCAGAACACCGGCAGCCATGGCGCCCTGAATACCGGCGTCGACCGCGGGGATATACTCCTTGGGAATGGCGCCGCCGACGACGGCGTTGACAAACTCGTAGCCCTTGCCGGACTCGTTGGGCTCCACACGGATCTTGACGTGACCGTACTGGCCCTTACCGCCGGACTGACGGGCGTACTTGGTATCCTGCTCGACGCTCTTGCGGATGGTCTCCTTATAGGCGACCTGGGGAGCGCCGACGTTGGCCTCGACCTTGAACTCACGGAGCAGACGGTCGACGATGATCTCCAGATGGAGCTCGCCCATACCGGCGATGATGGTCTGACCGGTCTCCTCGTCGGTGTAGGTGCGGAAGGTGGGGTCCTCTTCAGCCAGCTTGGCCAGAGCGATGCCCATCTTCTCCTGACCGGCCTTGGTCTTGGGCTCGATGGCGACGCGGATAACAGGCTCGGGGAACTCCATGGACTCCAGGATGATGGGATGGGACTCATCACACAGGCTGTCGCCGGTGGTGGTGTTCTTCAGGCCAACGGCGGCGGCGATGTCGCCGGAGTACACCATATCGATGTCCTCGCGGTGGTTGGCGTGCATCCGCAGGATACGGCCAATGCGCTCCTTGTTGCCCTTGGTGGAGTTGAGAACGGTGCTGCCGGCCTTGAGGGTACCGGAGTACACGCGGAAGAAGCACAGCTTACCGACATAGGGGTCGGTGGCGATCTTGAAGGCCAGAGCGGCGAAGGGAGCCTTGTCGTCGGAAGGACGGTTGTCCTCCTCGCCGGTGTCGGGGTTCACGCCTTCGATGGGCTTCTTGTCCAGGGGAGAGGGCATGAAATCGACGATGGCGTCGAGGAGCTCCTGCACGCCCTTGTTGCGGTAGGAAGTACCGCAGCACACGGGGACCATCTGCACGCCGATGGTGGCCTTGCGGATGGCGGCCTTGATCATGTCCTCGGGGACCTCTTCGCCCTCCAGGAACATCTCCATGATCTTCTCGTCCTGATCGGACACGGCCTCCAGCAGCTTCTCACGATACTCGTTGGCCAGGTCGGTCATGTCCTCGGGAATCTCTTCCTCGCGGACGTCCTTGCCCAGCTCGTCGTAGAAGACGTAGGCCTTCATCTTGATCAGGTCCACAACGCCCTTGAAGAACTGCTCGGAACCGATGGGCAGCTGGATGGGCACAGCGTTGCACTTCAGACGCTCGTCCATCATCTTCAGAACGTTGTAGAAGTCGGCGCCCAGGATGTCCATCTTGTTGACGTACACCATACGGGGGACGTGGTACTTGTCGGCCTGTCTCCAGACGGTTTCGGTCTGGGGCTCGACGCCGCCCTTGGCGCACAGGACGGTCACAGAGCCGTCCAGCACACGCAGGGAACGCTCGACCTCAACGGTGAAGTCCACGTGGCCCGGGGTGTCGATGATGTTGATACGGTTGCCCTTCCAGAAACAGGTGGTAGCGGCGGAGGTGATGGTAATACCACGCTCCTGCTCCTGCTCCATCCAGTCCATGGTGGCGGTGCCGTCATGGGTCTCGCCGATCTTGTAGTTGACGCCGGTGTAGTACAGAATACGCTCGGTCGTCGTGGTCTTACCGGCATCGATGTGGGCCATGATGCCGATATTTCTCGTTTTTTCCAGGGAGTACTCTCTAGCCATGAACTAGCTCCTTTACCAACGGAAATGGGAGAAGGCCTTGTTGGCCTCGGCCATCTTGTGGGTATCCTCACGCTTCTTCACGGATGCGCCGGTGTTGTTGCTGGCGTCCATGATCTCGGCAGCCAGACGCTCCTTCATGGTCTTTTCGCTGCGGGCGCGGCTGTAGGTAGTCAGCCAGCGCAGACCCAGGGTCTGACGTCTCTCAGGCCGCACCTCGATGGGGACCTGATAGGTGGCGCCGCCGACGCGGCGGGACTTGACTTCCAGGGTGGGCATGATATTTTCCATGGCTTCCTGGAACACTTCCAGACCACTCTTGCCACTCTTCTCCTCGATGATGCCGAAGGCGCCGTAAACAACCTTCTGGGCAACACCCTTCTTGCCGTCCAGCATGATGCTGTTGACGAGCTTGGTCACCAGGACAGAGTTGTACATGGGATCCGGAAGAACTTCTCTCTTGGGAACATTACCTCTTCTGGGCACGTCGCTTCCCTCCTTCATAGAATGATTTCATAGGTACTCCGAAAGGGCTTTCCCCTTCCGTAGGTGCCTGCCGAGAGGTTTTTTATATGAATAAAAAACGACTGGCAAGGCATTGCCTCGCGACAAGGCGTTTGGGAATTGCAAATTCAGTGGGCGGAAAAAGAATTACTTCTTCTTGCCGGCCTTGGGCTTCTTGGCGCCGTACTTGGAACGGGCCTGCATACGGTTCTGCACACCCTGAGTATCCAGAGTGCCGCGGATGATGTGGTAACGAACGCCGGGCAGGTCCTTGACACGGCCGCCGCGAATCAGGACGACGGAGTGCTCCTGCAGGTTGTGGCCGACGCCGGGGATATAAGCGGAAACCTCATATCCATTGGTGAGCTTCACACGGGCGATCTTACGCAGAGCGGAGTTCGGCTTCTTGGGGGTCGTGGTACGGACGGCGGTGCAGACGCCTCTCTTCTGAGGAGCGGACAGGTCGGTGGACTTGTTCTTCAGGGTGTTCAGACCCTTCTGCAGTGCGGGGGCCGTGGACTTGTAGGAAACTTGCTCTCTGCCCTTGCGGACCAACTGGTTGAACGTAGGCATGATTTTCCTCCTTTCTGAGCTTGCTGGCCGGGGGTTCCGGCTAGTATTTTATCCCGGAATATCCTAGAATATTCCGTTGGGACCAAAAATTTGACGGCTCACAGCAGTGCCGCGGCCGCGGCGCCCACATCGATACCGCAGGCGGTACCCAACTGGGCCATGGTGTCCACCCAGATGCACGGGACATCTTTTTCCCGGCAGAGGGCTTCGATGGGTTCGACCAGACGCGGATCGGCGTTTCTGGCCAGGAACACCTTTTGCACGGTGCCGTCCTTGAGGACCTTGCGCAGTTGCTTGAGGCCCACGACGGTCGAGCCCGTTTTCAGTTCTTCGAGCACTCTCGACACCTCCAAAAACGGCGTGTGGCGCTCATAGACCACACTGTCTGCGATTATAACAGAATCCGAGAAATTCGTCAATGATAATTTTTGAAAAAATCAGAACTTTTTTCCCTGTTTTCAGGGCAAGTTCCCCAATTCGTCTCCGGGGACCGGTCCGGGGCCTATGCCAGATAGGCCCGGAGGGCGTCCAGCTGGCGGCGGGCGTCATTGTAACCCAGATAATAGAGATTCCCCAGCTTTTCCATATCCTTTTCCAACCGGCTGATGGTCACCGGCTCCGATGGACTGATGACAAAGACTCTCCCCTGCCGTTTCAGCCGTTCCAGGGTGTCGCACTGGCGGTTGTAGTTCCGGTCGCACTCCCCCAGGGCCTTGGCAAAGGCCGGATATTCCCGATAGACCCGCTGGGCCCAGCGGGCCGACCGCTCCCGGACCGTCTTTCGGTAGTCGTCGGGCCGGGTCCGCACCACCACCACCTTTTGGTAGCCGCTGCGCAGCGCCCAGCCAAAGGGGAGTTTGTCGGTGCAGCCGCCGTCGAGGCAGGGCACGCCGTCCACCAGCACCGGCCGGGACACATAGGGCATGGACGCCGACGCCTGGATGGCCTTTCGCATATCGGTGCAGTTGTCCCGCTCGAAATACTCCGTCTGTCCCGTGCAGCAGTTGGCCGCCACGGCCACAAACCGGCGGCCATTGCGGGCCAGGGCGCCCCGGTCCAGGGGGTCCAGCTTGTCATAGTCGCCGAACAGGAAATCAAAACCGATGATGCCCCGATTGCCCCGGTAGGCGTGAAGACCCACATACCGCGGGTCCCGGCGGTACCGGAGATTGATCCGGGCGCTGCGGCCGATCTGCCCCGACACGTAGTTGATACCGTTCATGGCCCCGGCGGAAACGCCGATGGTGCATTGGAGATTGATCCCCGCTTCCATGAGGGCGTCGAGGACGCCGGAGGTGTAGACGCCCCGGAACGCGCCGCCCTCCAACACCATACATCCTTCGGTGATGCCGCCGGCGGCCCGTCCCGACGGAAGCCGGTCCACCCCCGAATATACAACCATCTTTTTCACAGGCTGCACTCCCTTCGTTTCCATTCCGGACAAGTGTCCATTTTTGAACCATTGTACCATCCCCGCCCGGCGGATGCAACCAATACAAACGCAATGGGGCGTTGCAGAATCTTGGTTCGACACAGTGCGTCGAAGAATGTAGGGCGGGACCTGCGTGTCCCGCCGTGCGGCAACCCCCGGCGGTTACTGGACAGCACTGGGGCGAATCCGCATCCACATTCGTAGGGCGCGGCATCCCTGACGCGCCCATGGCACAATTTGTCCGGGGCCGTCAAGGATGCCGGCCCCTACGTTGTTGTTGGTCGATGGTGCATACCAGCGGCGGGACACGCAGGTCCCGCCCTACAAACATAATACGAAGCCCATACCGCATTTCGACAACAAGGGCGTGCTGCAAAATTCATTGCAGCACGCCCATTGTCATAGAAAACTCGTATTACAGCGCCTCGTTGTCGATCATTTCATCGGTGACCTCGGACTCGGGATGGATACCCGGCTGGAAATCCCGGTAGGCGGCCAGACCGGCGCCGGCGGGAATCAGCTTACCGATGATAACGTTCTCCTTGAGGCCCACCAGATGGTCCACCTTGCCCTTGATAGCGGCTTCGGTGAGGACCTTGGTGGTCTCCTGGAAGGAGGCGGCGGACAGGAAGGATTCCGTGGCCAGAGAGGCCTTGGTGATACCCATGAGGATCAGTTCCTTCTTGGCCAGCTTCAGGTCCGTCTCACCGGCGTCAATGCGGGCCTGGATTTTGGCGTTGGCGTCGTCAAACTCCATGACGTCCACCACAGTGCCGGTGAGCATGTCGGTGTCGCCGGGGTCCTCCACGCGGACCTTGCGGAGCATCTGACGGATGATAACTTCGATGTGCTTATCGTTGATGTCAACGCCCTGCTGACGGTACACGGCCTGGACTTCCTGGGTCAGATAGTCCTGAACGGCTTCCAGACCGGAGATGCGCAGCACGTCGTGGGGGCTGAGGGCACCGTCGGTGATGCGGTCGCCCTTGTTGACATGCTGGCCGTTCTGGACCCGCAGGCCCACGGAATAGGGCACCTGGTACTCCTTGACCTCGCCGGTCTCCTCGCTGGTGACGGTGATGCCGCGGAGGGCGGTACGGTGGCTCTCGTCGATGTCCACACGGCCGGAGATTTCGGAGATGGTGGCCATCTTCTTGGGCTTTCTGGCCTCGAACAGTTCTTCGACGCGGGGAAGACCCTGGGTGATATCGTCACCGGCAACGCCGCCGGTGTGGAACGTACGCATGGTCAGCTGGGTACCGGGCTCACCGATGGACTGGGCGGCGATGATGCCGACGGCTTCGCCCAGGTTGACTTCCTCGGAGGTGGCCAGGTTCATGCCGTAGCAGGCGGCGCAGACGCCGCTGCGGGCCTTGCAGCCCAGGACGGTGCGGATATAGATTTTGTCGATGCCGTGCTTCGTAAAGAGGTCGGCGTCCTCGGGCTGCATCAGCTTGTTCTTGGGATGGAGCAGCTCGCCGGTGACCGGGTCCACCACGTCGTGGACCGGGTAGCGGCCGCGGATCCGGTTGCCGAAGGTGTCGATGACCTGGCCCTTCTCCACCACTTCGCCCACCCAGATGCCGTCGGTGGTGCCGCAGTCCTTCTGACGGATGATGACATCCTGGGACACGTCGACGAGACGGCGGGTCAGGTAACCGGAGTCGGCGGTACGCAGAGCCGTATCGGTCATGCCCTTACGGGCGCCTCTGGAAGAGATGAAGTACTCCAGCACGCTCAGACCTTCACGGAAGTTTGCCTTGATGGGGATTTCGATGGTACGGCCCGTGGTGTCGGCCATCAGGCCGCGCATACCGGCCAGCTGACGAATCTGGTTCATACTACCACGAGCACCGGAATCGGCCATCATGAAGATGGGGTTGTACCGGTCCAGACCTTCCTGCAGGGCGTCGGTCACGTCCTTGATGGTCTGCTCCCACTGGGAGACCACGAGGCGGTAGCGCTCCTCATTGGTGATAAAGCCGCGCTTGTACTGGCGGTCGATCTTGACGGCCTTTTCCTCGGCCTCGGCAATGAGGGTGTACTTCTTCCCGGGAATGGTCATATCGGCGATGGAAACGGTGATGGCGCCGCGGGTGGAGTATTTGTAACCCAGCGCTTTCAGGTTGTCCAGCGTCTCCGTGGCGATGGTGAAGCCGTGGACACGGATACACTTGTCGATGATCTGGCCCAGCTGCTTCTTGCCGGTGGTGAAGCCGACTTCCAGGTCGAAGAGCTTGTCGGGGTCCGTGCGGTCCACAAAGCCCAGGTCCTGGGGCAGGGGCTCGTTGAAGATCAGACGGCCCACGGTGGCGTCGATGATCTTGTGCTGCTTGACGCCGTCGATCTCCTTCTCCACCCGGACCTTGATGGGGGCGTGGATGCCCACGACCTTCTCATTGTAGGCCAGCATGGCCTCGTCGGGCGAGGAGAACACCTTGCCCGCGCCGGGCTCGTCTTCCTTGACGTAGGTCAGGTAGTAGGTACCCAGAATCATATCCTGTGTGGGCACGGTGACGGGCTTGCCGTCCTGGGGACGCAGCAGGTTGTTGGCCGACAGCATCAGCATCCGGGCCTCGGCCTGGGCCTCGGCGGACAGGGGGACGTGGACGGCCATCTGGTCGCCGTCGAAGTCGGCATTAAAAGCGGTGCAGCACAGGGGGTGCAGCTTGATGGCGCGGCCCTCCACCAGCACCGGCTCGAAAGCCTGGATGCCCAGACGGTGCAGGGTAGGCGCACGGTTCAGCATGACGGGGCGGTCCTTGATGATTTCGGCCAGGGCGTCCCAGACCTCGGTCTGGCCCTTGTCGATCATCTTCTTGGCGGACTTGATGTTGGTGGCGGGACCGTCCTCCACCAGCTTCTTCATCACGAAGGGGCGGAACAGCTCAATGGCCATTTCCTTGGGCAGACCGCACTGGTATAGCTTCAGCTCAGGGCCGACGACGATAACGGAACGGCCGGAATAGTCGACGCGCTTACCCAGCAGGTTCTGACGGAAGCGGCCCTGCTTGCCTTTCAGCATATCGGACAGGGACTTCAAAGCGCGGTTGTTGGCGCCGGTGACGGCACGGCCGCGGCGACCGTTGTCGATGAGGGCGTCCACGGCCTCCTGGAGCATCCGCTTTTCGTTGCGGATGATGATATCGGGGGCGTTGAGCTGAATCAGCCGTCTCAGACGGTTGTTGCGGTTGATGACCCGGCGGTACAGGTCGTTGAGGTCGGAGGTGGCGAAGCGGCCGCCGTCCAGCTGCACCATGGGGCGCAGCTCCGGCGGAATGACCGGCAGCACGTCCATAATCATCCAGGACGGCTTGTTGTCGGACATGCGGAAGGATTCCACCACTTCCAGACGCTTGATGATTTTCAGCTTCTTCTGACCGGCGGCGTTTTTCAGTTCACCCCGCAGCTGTTCGGACAGCTGATCCAGGTCCATTTCCTCCAGCAGTTCCTTGATGGCTTCGGCGCCCATGGCGGCCTTGAAGTCATCCTCGTACTTTTCCCGCATGTCGCGGTACTCTTTTTCGCTGAGAATCTGATACTTGGTCAGGGGGCAGTCGCCGGGATCGGTGACAATATAGGAGGCAAAGTACAGGACCTTCTCCAGAATCCGGGGGCTGATATCCAGCAGCAGACCCATGCGGGAGGGAATGCCCTTGAAATACCAGATGTGGGAGCAGGGGGCGGCCAGCTCGATGTGGCCCATGCGCTCACGGCGCACCTTGCTCTTGGTGACCTCGACGCCGCAGCGGTCGCAGATCTTGCCCTTGTAGCGGATTTTCTTGTACTTGCCGCAGTGGCACTCCCAGTCCTTGGTGGGGCCAAAGATCTTTTCACAGAACAGGCCGTCCCGCTCGGGCTTGAGGGTCCGGTAGTTGATGGTCTCCGGCTTTCTCACCTCGCCGAAGGACCACTGACGGATCTGTTCCGGCGAAGCAATACCGATTTTAATGGCGTCAAAGGTTGCGTAGCTCATCGTATCACTCCTCCTTACATCTCATCCATGCTGTCGAAGGGCACATCCTCGTCAGCAAACAGGTCGTCGTCCTCGGTCAGGTCCTCGTCCTCGCCGTCGTCGGCGCTGTCGAAGAGACCGGCGACGGACTGCCCTGCGCCCAGGGCGTCCTCGGCGTCGGCGACCTCATAACCGGCGCCGGCGGCTTCGTTCTCGTCGGCCACATAGGTCTCGTGGCCGCCGTAGGTGATCTCATCCTCGTCCTCGTCCTTGAGCTCGATCTCGTTGCCCTCCTCGTCCAGGACGCGGATATCCAGGCACAGGGACTGGAGTTCCTTGACCAGAACCTTGAAGGATTCGGGCACGCCGGGCTTGGGCACGTTGTGGCCCTTGACGATGGCTTCGTAGGTCTTGACACGGCCCGTCACGTCGTCGGACTTGACCGTCAGAATCTCCTGCAGCGTATAGGCTGCGCCGTAGGCCTCCAGGGCCC
>CALWWW010000020.1 GCA_944385365.1 uncultured Oscillospiraceae bacterium
GCCTGACCGGGGCCGTCAGGGATGCCGGCCCCTACGCTGGTGGTGGCCGGCGGTGCGGCGTGGCGGCGGTGGAGTAAACAGCGCAACGGCAAACAGGAAACCGTTTTGTAGGGCGCGGCATCCTTGACGCGCCTAAACCGCACAGCCTGACCGGGGCCGTCAGGGATGCCGGCCCCTACGCTGGTGGTGGCCGGCGTTGCGGCGTGGCGGCGGGACACGCAGGTCCCGCCCTACGTTCCAGGTTAGCAGGTTGTCCGTGTGCGCGGCCCATAAGAAAAAACCCCCGGCGGGATTCCGCCGGGGGTCTGTTTCTGCTATGGTTTCAGAGGTTCGGCTGCGATTAGTCGTAAACCAGAGTAGCCATGTCGGGATCGTCGATGTTGGTGGCGTCGTACCACTTGGCACCGGTGTCCACGTCGGAGACTTCCTCACCGTTGGCAGCGGCAACAGCCAGAGCCACGGCCTGATAGCCGATCTGGACGGGGTCCTGAGTCACGGAGCCGATGAACCAGCCGTTGCGGACGGCGTTCTTCTGAGCGGCGCCAGCGTCGAAGCCGGCAACAACCAGACCGTCGTACTTGCCGCCCTCACCCAGGTCAGCGCCGTCGGAGGTAGCAGCCAGGAAGCCGGTCACAGCGCCTTCGTTGGAGCAGAAGATAGCGGTGATGCCTTCCATGCCCAGCAGAGCGCTGGCAGAGGTCTGCAGGGAGGTAGCCTCAGTGGTGGCGGAAACTTCCACGCGGATGATGATAGCGGGGTTCTCTACCTTCTTCTCCCAGGTGGTGTGACCTTCGATGGAGACCTTGCCGGGCTGATAGGTCTCGGCAATCTCAGCCATCTTGTTGACGAAACCGGTGGTACGGCCGGTCACGGAAGCGGAAACAGCATCCTGAGACAGGCAGCCGATGACGACGGGAGCGTCGGGAGTGGCGTTCTTCATAGCCTCAACGACGGACTCGGTCTCGTTGAACTTCTCGGCAGCGATGGCAGCAGCGGCCTCGTTGTCGGTGGAAGCGGTGGCCTTAACAGCGCCGGTGGTATCGCCGGGAACGCCGGAGTCAAAGCCGATGACGGGGATGTTCTTCTCAGCGCAGGTGGCCAGAATCTCGGTGACGGAGTCGGTGGACAGAGCAGCCAGGGCCATGGCCTTGGGGTTCTTGGCCAGCTCGGTCTGGATCATGTTGACCTGAGCGTCGATCTCGGTCTCGGAAGCGGGGCCGTTGAAGTAAATCTCCACGCCCAGTTCCTCGGCGGCCTGCTCAGCGCCCTGGTTGACGGCTTTCCAGTAAGCGTGCTGGAAGCCCTTGGCCATAACGGGGATGTACAGCTTCTCGCCGCTGCCGGTGTCCTCGGTGGCGGTGTCGCCGGTGTCGCCGGTATCGGCAGTGTCAGTGCTGGAGGTGTCGCCGGTGTCGGGGGTCGTGGTAGTGTCGTTGGACTTGCTGCCGCAAGCGACCATACCGAAGGTCATTACCAGAGCAAGAAGCAATGCAGTCAGTTTCTTCATTTTGGTTCCTCCTAAAAGTTTTAGAATTTTTATAAGCACACAGAAACTGTGGGCCTATCAGATGGGATGGGGGGCCGGGAAGGGCTTAGCCCTTCTTGACCCGGTTGGCAGCCTTGGTACGCTGGATGTCCAGCAGCACGGCGCCGATGACCACGAGACCGGTGAAGAAGGTCTGCCAGGGGGCCTGGAGGCCGCAGGCGGAGAGGCCGTTCTTCAGGACGGACATGATGAACACGCCGATGATGGTGCCGACCATGGAACCGGCGCCGCCGCTCATGGACGTGCCGCCGATGACGACGCCGGCGATGGCGTTCAGCTCCTGGCCGTTGCCGGTGCCGGGGGTGATGGTGGTGTAGGCGGCGGCGTAGAAGATACCGGCCATGCCGCAGAACGCGCCGCAGAGGGTGTAGATGCCGACCTTCCAGTTGTCGGTGTTGATGCCGGAGAGACGGGCGGCCTCTTCGTTGGAACCGATGGCGTAGTTGTAACGGCCGAACTTGGTCTTATGCAGGATCAGGGCTGCGATGATGAAGAAGGCGAACAGCCAGATGGCGCCGACGGGGAAATTCTTGGCACCGAAGAGCTCGGAACGGATGAACACGGGCTTGAACCAGCCGCCCACAGGCTCGGTGGCGGTGGGCCAGGTCTGGGACTGCACCTTGGTGAGGATGGAGCCGGCGCCCTGGGCCATCATCATGGTGCCGAGGGTGGCGATGAAGGGGGGCAGCTTCAGCTTGGCGATGAGACCGCCGTTGAGCAGGCCGAACACGGTGCCGACGCCCACGGTGAGAATCAGGGATGCCACCAGGGGCCAGTCGTGCTGCTTGAAGGTGTAAGCGCCCAGCAGAGCGGAGCACATCATAACCGTACCGATGGACAGGTCGATGCCGCCGGCGATGATGACGAAGGTGACGCCGAAGGCCATAAAGCCGATGTAGTAGCTGGATTCGAGAATGTTCTTCAGGGTGTCAAAGGTGAAAAAGTTATTGCCGAAGATGGAGAAGAGAATGTACAGAATCACCAGGGCCGCCGGGGCCAGGAGCTTCTGCAAATCGAATTTCTTTGTACCGAGTTTATCCATAGTTTGATTCCCCCACTGTTAGCGCATGGTAGCGTATGTCATAATTCGTTCCTGAGTGGCTTCGCTGATATCCAGCTCACCGGTGAGACGGCCTTCGCACATGACCATGACCCGGTCGGACATGCGGAGGATTTCCGGCAGCTCCGAGGAGATCATGATGATGGACTTGCCTTCGGCGGCCAGCTGATTCATCAGCTTGTAGATCTCACTCTTGGCGCCCACGTCGATGCCGCGGGTGGGCTCGTCGAAGATCAGCACGTCGCAGTCCCGCAGCAGCCACTTGGCGATGACGACCTTCTGCTGGTTGCCGCCGGACAGGGACCGGGCCAGCGTCTTGCCGGAGGGCGTCTTGGTGCGCAGCTTCTGGATGTACTCCTGGGTGACCTGGGCGATCTTGCCGTCCTGCACAAAGGGACCGGAGGTGAGCGAATCCAGGGAGGCCATGGCCGTGTTGTCGGCCACGCTCAGGCCCAGACACAGGCCGTAGCGCTTGCGGTCCTCGGAGAGGTAACCGATACCGGCCTGAACGGCGTCCTTGGGACGGCGGATTTTGACTTCCTTGCCGTTGACGATGATCTGGCCGGAGGTCTTGGGGTCCGCGCCGGACAGGAGCCGCATGGTTTCGGTACGGCCCGCGCCCATCAGACCCGCAAAGCCCAGGATTTCACCCTTGCGCAGCTGGAAGGACACGTCCTTGACCATGTCGGAACAGAGGTTCCGGGCTTCCAGCACCACGGGGGCGTCGGGGGCCACATTGGAATGGCTCTTGGGCTCGTCGAAGATGACGCGGCCCACCATCATCTGCACGATCTGGTCGATGGTGGTCTCGGCGGTGTTCACCGTGTCCACGTACTGGCCGTCGCGCATGACCGTGACCCGGTCGGTGATCTCCTTGAGTTCGTCCATGCGGTGGGAGATGTAGATAATGCCCACGCCCGTGGCCTTGAGCCGCCGGATAAAGGTGAAGAGGTCTTCGATTTCGGCGGTGGTCAGGGAGGCGGAAGGCTCATCCATGATGAGGATTTTCGTGTTGTTGTAGGAGAGGGCCTTGGCGATTTCCACCATCTGCTGCTGGGCCACGGTGAGCCGCTTGACCACCGTGCGGGCGGTGATGTTCAGATGGAGGGACTTCAAAAGCTCGTCGGTCTTGCGGTTCTGTTCCTTTTTGTCCAGGAACAGGCCCTTGGTGGACTCGCGTCCCACAAAGATATTCTCCGCCACGGTCAGGTCCTGCATCAGGTTCAGTTCCTGGTGCACGATGCTGATGCCCAGCTGCTGGGCGTGGCTGGGGGATTGAATCTCGGTGGGCTTGCCGTAGAGCTCGATGACGCCGTCATCCTTGGTGTAAATACCGGTGAGAATTTTCATCAGCGTCGATTTACCGGCGCCGTTCTCACCGATGAGGGCCAGGACTTCGCCGGCGCGCAGCTCCAACTGCGCGTTGTCCAATGCGTGGACGCCGGGGAAATACTTCTGAATCCCATGCATATTGAGCAAAATCTCAGACATTCATCGATCAGCCTCCTGTATGCTGTCTGCTCCGGCCAAAAGCGAAACGTTTCGACAGTTTCCCATTAAAAAATCGAACCGTGCCGCGGGCCGTTCTTCTTTCTGTCTACAGCATATCAGAATAACTGGAAAAACCAACTGAAAATCGTCCAGCAAAAGGTGAAAAAGATACACAAATTTCACAAGGGTACCAGAACTAGAACGGAAATAACAATTTCTGATTGTCAGAATTGTACATATTGTCCTGTGTGATGGTGACACAGGGGATTTCGGTAAAGGCGGGCACCGACTGGCCCCGGACCACCCGCACCGCCTGTTCCACGGCGGCATAGCCCATATTGAAGGGCTGCTGGATAATGATGGACTGGATGACGCCCTGTTCCAGATATTGAATCTGCTGGCGGGAGTTGTCGCAGCCCACCACGGTCAGTTCTCCGCCCAGGCCCTGCTCCGTCAACACCTGGGCCACGGCCAGATTGCACACCTCGTTGGCGCAGACGAAGCCCCGTAAATCCGGATACTCTTCCAACAGGTCCTTGGCGATGGCGGCGGCGTTGTCCCGGCTGTTTTCGCAGTCGTAGACGCCCACCACCTCCACGTCGGGGCACTCGGCCAGAACGTCCAGGGCCCCGTCCACCCGTCGAATGCCGGAGGAGGACAGGGTACTGTGGGTCAGCACGGCCACGGGGCCGCTGTCCAGATTCTCCAGCAGCTGGGCCCCCAGGCTGCGGCCGATTTCATAGTTGTCGCTGGCTACAAAGGTGGTCCGGGCGTCGGTGTTCACGTCGGAATCCATGGTGATAACGTCGATACCGGCGGCCACGGCCTCCCGTGTGACACCGGCCAGCCGGTCATAGTCCGACGCCACCAGAATGATGGCGTCGGGACGGGTGGCGATGACGTCTTCCATGACGGCAATCTGCTGGTCCACTGCCGATTCCGAATCGGAGCCGGTGACGGTGACCTCCACCCCCAGCTCTTCCACGGCGCTGTCCACGCCGTCCAGGACCTCACCCCAGAATTCCGCCGTCTCCACGGTGGTTTTCAGCACCAGGGCAATGCGGACCCGGTCCTCCTGACCGCCGGCGAAGCGGAAGGCCAGCAGACCCGCCAGGGCGCAGAGGAGCAGACAGACGATGAGTTTACGATAGCGCATGGTCGGGTTCCTCCGTTTCCTCCGTCAGCCGGGGCAGAATCAGCATGGCCGTGGTGCCCCGGTCCGGTTCGGAGAAGAATTTCAGGCCGAATTGGCTGCCGAAGTACATTTGCAGCCGTTCATGGACGTTGTACACGCCGATTTTCGACGAGCCCTCGTCGCTTTCCTTGGGTTCCAGAATGTGGGCCAGCTGGTCCGGCGTCATGCCCCGACCGTCGTCCTCCACGGTGATAATCAGCTGGTCCTCGTCCAGCATGGAGGTGACCCGGATGGAACCGCCGTCCTCCTTGACCTTGATGCCGTGATAGATGGCGTTTTCCACCAGGGGCTGCAAGACCAGCTTGGGCAGACGGCAGTCCAGCGTGTCCGGCTCCACGTCCAGCTCATAGCGGAGCTTCTCCCGGTAGCGCATTTTCTGAATGGTCAAATAGCTTTCCACGTGGGAGACCTCCTCCCGCAGGGTGATAATGTCCTCCCCACGGCCAATGGAGGTCCGCAGCAGCTGGGCCAGCGCCTGGGTCATCTCCACCACCTCTTCATTGCGTCCGGCGTGGCTCATCCAGATGATGGAGTCCAGGGTATTGTAGAGGAAATGGGGCTTGATCTGGGCTTGCAGCAGCGCCCATTCCGTTTCCCGCTTCTGTTCCTCCGTCCGCTTCTGCTCGGCCATCAAATCCTGAATGGTGCCGATCATATGATTAAAGGTGTCGCTGAGCTGGGTGACCTCGCTGCCGGAGCGGATATCGCTGCGGACGGTGAAATCGCCGCCCTCCACCGACTGCATAATGGCCGTCAGCTTTCGCAGGGGGGTGGTGATGGCGCGGGAAATGAGAATGGACAGGACCAGGGCCGCCCCCACAGCCACGGCGTCAATGACGAGATATTGCCGAAACAGTTCCGATTGGGGCTCCTGGAGTTCCTCGGCGTCGGCTACGCCCACCACGGTCCAGCCGGTGGATTGGGAACGGTGGGAGAAGTAGAGCCGCTGGCCCTTTTCGTCGTCGATGGTCAGGGGCTGGCTGTCCTCCCGGCCCACGACTTCCATGTGCTCCTGCAACAGGCCCGCGTTGAGCAATTTCTGTTTGGGATGCCACAGAATACCGCCGCCGCTGTCCACCAGGAAGAGATAGCCCCGGTTGCCCAGGTCCACGCTGGCGCAGATATCGGTGATGATATCATACCGCAGGTCCACCAGCAGGACCCCCAGGAGATTGCCCTGGCTGTCGGTGATGGCTTGGGACAGGGAGATCACCCAGGGATATTGACCCTCCACCAGATTTTCCACACGGGAGGTGGAGATATGGACCTGATCGGGCTGTTCCACCGCCGTTCGGAACCATCCGGCGTTCTGATAGGTGGCGTAGGGATTGAGCCGGTAGAACGGGTCGTCGAAGAGCACCCGGCCATCGGCGGCGGCCAACGCAATGGCGAAAATCTCATCCCGTGTGGTGGCCGCATGGCTCAGAATGGACGCAACGGCCTCCTGCTGGGACGAATCCCGCAGATAGGCCGTTACGGCGCTGTTGCGGACGATGAAATTGGACAGGTCCTTGAGATAGTCCACATACATGTCCATCTGGGAGTTGACCTGGGAGATCAGCTGGTTGGTGTAGTCGGTGGCCACGCTTTGGAGCTGGCGGCGGTTGTTCTCATAGGAGCGGGCGTTGATAATCAGTGTCACGGCGATAATCAGAATGGTAAAGGCCGTGACCATGGCCGTGGCGATGCTGTAGCGGCGGTGCTTCATCGTCCTTCCTCCCGGTATTCCCGTGGTGTTTTGCCCACGGTGCGCTTGAAGGCCACGGAAAAATAGTGGGGGTCCGTGAAGCCGATGCGGTCGGCAATCTCCTGGGTCCGGAGATTGGAGGTGGTCAGCAGCAATTTTGCTTTTTCCATACGGACCGCTGTCAGATATTCCGTAAAGGTCTGGCCCGTCCGGGCCTTGAACGCCGAAGAAAAGTAGCTTTTACTGACGTTGAGCAGGCTCAATAGCTCCGTCAGGGAAAAGGCGCTGTTATGATAGTTCTGCTGAATCAGTCCCATGGCCCGTTCTACGCAGAGCCGGGCCGGGTCGTCGTCCTCGGAGGTCCGGGCCGAACGCAATAAAAAGGCGGCCAGCTGGGATAATTCCTGCTGGGCCTGGTCCAGCGTCAGCCATTGGTCCATGGGCGACAGGAGGGGGGCGGCGCTGACGCCGTCGGCGGGAATCAGGTCGGTAAGAATGAAACGGAGCCGTTCCAGCAGGGGCAGACAGCCGTCACGGTGGAGTTTGCGGCGGCGCAGTTCATCGAACAGGGCCTGCATCCGGCGGTCTACCTCGTCGCTGCTGCCGCCGGCCAGGGCTTCACGCAGGGGCTTGGTGGAGGGAAGGGGGTCCGCCTCGGTGACGGACCGTTCGGCGGCCCGGCACAGATGGTCCACCAGCAGCCGCTGGGGCTGGGTGAACGCATAGCCCAGGGCGTGATGGGCTTCCCGGAAGGTCCGGTGGAGACTGCCGGGGCCGGTGCAGCAGGAGCCGATGCCGGTGGCGGCAGGGGCCCCGGTGAGCCGGGCCACGGCGTCGGAGAGCATGGTGGCGGCGTCGCGGCAGCGGCTGGTGACTTCCTCATCGGTGCGGCCCCCCACCAGCAGCACCGGGTAGACGTCCTCCACCACGGCGGCGGTGCAGTGGGGGAAGCGGGTGGCCACGGATTGGGCCGCGTCCTGGAGGTGTTGGGACTGGGTGGCGGCTTCCAGACGGCCCTGGGGCTGACAGAACACCGCGCCATAGACGGCGCAGCTCAGCTGCAAACCGGCTTCCTCGGCGCTGCGGCGGACCTGGTCGGCGGTGGGCTGGGTCCGCAGAATGGTGCGGAACAGGGCGCTGCGGAGGATGGTTTCGGCCTGATAGGCCCGGCTTTGCAGGGAGCGGAGACTGCTCCGCTGGCTGTTGCGGCTGTCCAGATCGGCGGAGAGCTTTTCCAGAATGGCGCAGAATTCCCGGGGCACGACAGGTTTCAGAATAAAATCATGGACCCGCAGTTTGATGGCCTGTTGGGCATAGGAAAATTCACTGAATCCCGTGAGAATCACCACGAAGATGGACGGGTAGTGCTCCTGGAGATGGCGGGCCAACTCCAGACCGTCCACAAAGGGCATACAGATATCCGTAACCACCACATCGGGCAGGACGGAACCCATGCGTTCCAGGGCTTCGCGGCCGTTTTCGCAGGCGCAGGCCATGGTGAAGCCGTAGCGTTCCCAGTCGATATTGTGAATCATGCTTTCGCGGACGATGGCCTCGTCCTCTACCAGCATCAGTTTATACATAGACAGCCCGCCTCCTGTGGGTCGTATTGGTTTGATTATATCGTATTGTGGGAAAAAATGCAAAACTTATCGATAGGGCCTCCAACCCGCAAACATGGACGCACCACCAATAAAGAACGTAGGGCGGCACCTGTGTGTGCCGCCGCCGGTGCGGATTCGCCCAGGTGCCGCATAATCTGCCCAATGGTACCGCCGGGACGATGTGGACATCGTCCCCTACGAACACATACGGACTGCCGACATGGTTTGTAGGGCGGCACCTGTGTGTGCCGCCGCCGGCAGGCAGCTGCCATTTTCCACAGGCCGATTGGTTCCGCTGTGTAGGGCGGGGGCTTGCCCCCGCCGCCGTGCCGCACTGCCGACCACCACCGGCGTAGGGGCCGGCATCCCTGACGGCCCCGGATGGGGGGTTCAAAAAGGCCGCCGTCCGCCACCCCGTGAGGGGGTGGGGACGGCGGCCTTACGGCTGACGCCGTGGAGATTGCGCCATCTGCGGATGGCGCTTTGGGACGATTGGGGAGTTCGCGCCGTGCGCGGCGCGGGTATTTCGCCCGTTGCGGCGGGCGGGAGTTTCGCCCCGTGCGCGGGGCGACCGGGGGCGCTGCCCCCTGGACCCCTGCGATTTTTTGAAAAAAATCGAGTAAAACTTTTATCTTTTTTACTCGGCGGGGAGCTCTTTACCGAGACGGCGGTACATGGTCTTTTTCACCGCCCGCAGGATATTCTGATATCCCGTACAACGGCACAGGTGGCCCGACAGCAGCTTTCTCAATTCCTCGTCGCTGTACAGCTTGCCGCTCTCGAGGATCTCCACCGCCGTCATAATAAAGCCCGGCGTACAGAAGCCGCACTGAATGGCCGCTTCATCCACAAAGGCCTGCTGAATATCGCTCAATTCGCCATTGGGCCCCAGCAGACTTTCCAGCGTCCGGACGTGCTTTCCGTCCGCCCAAACCGCCAGATAGATGCAGGAGTTGAAGCACTCGCCGTCAATGATGACGTTGCACGCGCCGCACTCGCCCACCTCGCAGCCCTTTTTCACCGAGGTCATCCGGTAGTCGTTGCGCAGCACGTCCGTCAGAGACGCCCGCACGTCCACCATGGTTTCCACGTCCTTGCCGTTGAGGTTCCAGTGGATCAGCTTATATTGTGCCATTACAACGCACCTCCCGCCAGTTCAATGGATTTCTGCAATGCCCGCTTGGCCAGTTCCACCGCGATATGCTGCCGGAAGGCTTTCGAGGCGCGCCAGCTGTCTCTGGGGTTGATATCCTCCAGAACCGCCTGGCCGAAGGCTTCCACCACCTCTGCTGAAACCGCTTTGCCCTTGGCCAGCGCTTCCGCCGTGGGGCAACGCATGGGCACCGGGCCTGCCACGCCGTAGGCAATGCGCACGTCCTCCATGGTCTTCTTGTCCGCTGACAGCTTCACATTGACCGAGCAGCCCGTGGTGGCGATATCCATGGCGTTGCGCATGGCGTATTTGATATAGTGGCCCTGGTAGCCCGCATAGGCTTCCTTGGGAATCAGAATGGCCGTCTGAATCTCGTCGGGGTGCAAATCCACCACACCGGCTTTAATATAGAAATCCCGGATGGGCAGACGGCGGACGCCCTCCTTGCCCGTCAGTTCCACAATGGCATCCCAGGCCAGCAGCGTGGAAGCGGAATCGGCGGAGGTGACGCCGTTGCAGGTGTTGCCGCCGATGGTGCCGATGTTGCGGATCTGCGGGCCGCCCACCTGGTCCACGGCTTCGCCCAGCACGTTGATGTGCTCCTGAATGATGGGGCTCTTGGTGATATGGGAAAAGCTGGTCAGAGAACCGATGCGGATGGTGCCGTCGTCCTCCAGCGCCACACCCCGGAGGGCGTCGATGCCGTAAATGCTGATGAGCTCACAGCCGGCCAGTTTGCCCTCGCGCATTTTAATGAGCACGTCGGAGCCGCCGGCAATGATATGGGCGTCCGGATGTTCCAGCCGCAGGGAGACGGCTTCCCCGACGCTCTGAGCTTCATAGAGCGCTTTGATATCGTACATGTGCAGGGGCCTCCTTTACAGCAGACCGGCTTCGGTGAAGCGGTCGAACAGAATGTGGGGCGTCACCGGGGCGCGGTCCACGGCCACGCCGGTGGCGTTGAGAATGGCGTTGCGGATGGCCGGCGCGCCGGAACAGGCCGGGGGTTCGCCCAGGGCTTTCGTGCCGTAGGGGCTGGTGGGCTCGGCGTTCTCCACAAAGCCCACCGTCAGGTCCGGATGGTCCATAAAGGTGGACAGCTTGTAGTCCAGCAGATTGTTGTTCAGGGGCTTGCCGGTCTTGGCGTCGAACTTCAATTCCTCGCTGAGTCCGTAGCCGATGGCCATGGACATGCCGCCATGGACCTGGGCCTCGGCCAGCTGGGGATTGATCAGGGTGCCGCAGTCGTGGACATTGACCAGGTTCAGCAGCTTGACCTTGCACAGGGGAATGTCCACTTCCACCTCGGCAAAGCTGCATCCGAAGGAATAGGCGTTGTTCTTGATCTGATAGGTGCTCTCCGCCGTGAGATGCTCGCTGTGCTCCAGGGAGTACAGGGCTTCCGTGGCCAGTTCGCCCAGGGTCATCAGCTCCCGACCGTCGGAGGTCCGGACGATCTTGCCGTCCCGGATATCCAGCAGGGAAACGTCCTGCCGGGTCAGCTCCTTGGCATAGCGGAGAATCCGCTCTTTCAGCAGCGTGGCCGTCTGCTTGATGGCGAAACCGCCGATGTACGTTTGACGGGACGCATACGCGCCGGTGCCGAAGGGCGTCACGTCGGTGTCCTGGGTGGAAACCGGGTGGACGTCCTCCACGGGGATGCCCAAGGCCTCGGCGGCCATCTGGGCAAAGGCCGTGTCACAGCCCTGGCCGATTTCCGTTTCACCGGTCTGCATCTGGATGGAACCGTCCTGATTCAGCACCATGCGGCAGGAGCTGGACTCCAGGGAGATGGGCCACACGGCGGTGTTGTACCAGAACAGGGCCATACCCACGCCGCGGCGGACGGGGCCGGTCTGGTTGGCGTATTCCTTCTGCTTGCGGCGGAAGTCGGAGAGAATGAGACCCTTGTCCATGACCTGATTGAAGGTGTCATAGTAGTTCTCGTTCTTGGAGAAACCGTCCACATAGCCCTGGGGCATGACGTGGGAGCGGCGGAAGTCGATGGGGTCGGCGCCGATGGCCTTGCACACGTCGTCGATGTGGGCTTCCCCGGCGAACATGGCCTGGGGGATGCCGTAGCCGCGCATGGCGCCGGCGGAGGGACGATTGGTGTAGACGGTGTAGGAATCACATTCCACATTGTCGCAGGGGTACAGCTGGGGGAACGCGTTCATGCCCTTGGCGTTGACGCCGTGGCCGTGGGAGGCATACGCGCCCTGGTTGGAGAAGCATTCCAGCTTCCGGGCGGCAAAGGTGCCGTCGGGCCGGACCCAGGAGATGATGTGGGAACGGATGGCGTGGCGGACGCGGTTGGAGACAAAGGTCTCCTCGCGGGAGCAGTCGATCTTGACGAGACGGCCGCCCAGCATATAGGACAGCCAGGCGCACAGGGGCTCATACAGGGCGTCCTGCTTGTTGCCGAAGCCGCCGCCGATGTAGGGCTTGATGACGCGGACCTTGCCCCAGGGGATTCCCAATGCCTGACCGACGACGCGGCGGACGATGTGGGGAATCTGGGTGGAGGAGGTGACGATGACGCGGCCCGCCTCCATCTGGGCGTAACAGACGTGGTTTTCGATGTGGCAGTGCTGGACCGTGGGGGTGTCGTACCAGCCCTCGACCTTGATGAGGCCCGGCTCCTGAATGGCCTTTTCATAGTCGCCCTTGCGGACGCTGGTGTGGCCCAGGATGTTGCCGGGGAAATTCTCCTGAATCTGGGGGGCGTCGGGCTTCATGGCTTCCTGCACGTCCAGAACAAAGGGGAGTTCCTCGTATTCCACGCGAATGGCCCGTTCGGCCTGGGCGGCGGCCACTTCATTTTCAGCCACCACCACACAGACGTCGTCGCCGTAGTAGCGGACGTGGCGGTTGAGCAGCAGACGGTCGGCCACATCCTGGTGATGGGGGTCGGTGGACCAGGGGTGACCGGCGGTGGGGAAGGGGACATTGGGAACGTCGAAGCAGGTAAAGACCTTCACAACGCCGGGGATAGCTTCGGCGGCGGCGGTATCGACGGATTTGACAAAGCCGTGGGCGATCTCGGAATGTTTGATCCGGGCCACCAGCGCCGACTTGTCGCACAGATCGTCGGTGTACTTGGCGCGGCCGGTGGCCTTGTCGTAGGCATCGACGCGGGTGACAGATTTGCCTACTACCATGGGTTAGCCCTCCTTAATTGTAAATTGTATAAAAAGTGACAGGGTTTTACTTCTGTATTAAAAATTATACCATAGTTTTGAACCAGAAAAAAGGTACAGGGTAATATTTTAAAAAGAATAATGGTGTCCTGCGGTTGCGGTGTATGGTTTTTTTGGATATACTACGGGCAAAGGAGGCGGTAGTTTTGGAACACTTGCGTGTGGGCTGTCTGCTGATGGCGGCGGGCAGCGGCAGCCGGTTCGGCGGCTGTAAATTGCAGGCGGAGCTGGATGGAAAAACGCTGCTGGAGCGGGCGTTGGAGACGATTCCAGACGGGGTCTTTGAAAAAATTGTGGTGGTCACCTCGCCGGAGCTGGCCGGGCATGTGGAGGGATATCCGGCGGAGGTCTGTATCAATGACCGGCCGGAGGAGGGCTTGAGCCGCACGGTGCGTCTGGGTACGGAACAGCTGATGGATTGCGACGGAATTCTGTATCTGGTCAGTGACCAGCCGTTGTTGGTACCCAGTACGGTGGGCCGGATTGTGTCGGCATGGCGGCAACAGCCGGAGCGCATCGCCGCCGCTTGTCATGGCGCACGGCGGGGAAATCCATGCTTGTTTCCCAAAAAACTGTATGAGGAATTGTGCAGCCTGACGGGGGATACCGGCGGCAGCGCTGTGATCAAGGCACACGAGACGTTGCTGCTGCCGGTGGAAACCGACGAACGGGAGTTGACGGACGTGGATACGCCGGAGACGCTGCGCATCTTAGAAGAGGAAAAAAATTAAAAGTTTTACTCGATTTTTTTCAAAAAATCGCGGTTTCCAAAGGCAGAGCCTTTGGTCGCGTCTCGCAAGGCGCGAAATTCCCGCCCGCCGCAGCGGGCGAAATACCCGCTGGCCGCAGCCAGCGAAACACCCGCGCCGCGCACGGCGCGAAACCCCTTGTCGTCCGAAGCGCCATCCGCAGATGGCGCAACCCCCGGCCGCAGGCCATGGCCCCCGCCGCCACCCCTGTGGGGTGGACGGCGGGGGCCATTTTGCACGGTACCGGGTGCCGCTGTTGTCTGCATTGGAGCGCAATCGGAACCCTCTGCCGGCGGCGGCACACATAGGTGCAGCCCTACGAACACGGACGGGCTGCCGACATGGAGCGTAGGGCGGGACCTGCGTGTCCCGCCGCCGGTACAAGCCATCGATACCCGGTGTACCGATGGGTTCCACTCCGTAGGGCGGGGGCTTGCCCCCGCCGCTGTGCCGCATTACCGATCACCACCGGCGTAGGGGCCGGCATCCCTGACGGCCCCGGATGGGGTGCGGTGTGGGCGCGTCAAGGATGCCGCGCCCTACGGTGGGGTGTACAAAAAGGCCGCCGTCCGCCACCCCGTGATGGGGTGGGGACGGCGGCCTTACGGCTTCGCCGTGGGGATTGCGCCATCTGCGGATGGCGCTTTGGGACGATGGGGGATTTCGCGCCGTGCGCGGCGCGGGTGTTTCGCCCGCTGCGGCGGGCGGGAATTTCGCTGGCTGCGGCCAGCGACCAAAGGCTCTGCCTTTGGAAACCGCGATTTTTTGAAAAAAATCGAGTAAAACTTTTAATGTTTGGTGCTGTGCGGGACGGTGGCGCTTACTTCTTACGGGAATACGGCGTATTCTCCAAGGGCAGGGAGGTCCGGAACTGGCCGTCCAGTCGATAATACGCGTCGGCGATAGCCGGAGCCGTAGGAATAGACGTAATCTCACCGATACCAATAGCGCCCTTGGCCAGCTTCAGGCCCGGCTTTTCTACCAGAATGGCCTTGACCGTGGGAATCTTATCGGCTTTGAACAATCCCAGCGTACCGAACTTGGCCGTAGGACGGCAATCCACCACAGGGAACTGCTCCGTCAGTGCGAAGCCCAGGGACATGACCACGCCGCCCTCGATCTGGCCCTCGCAGGCCTTGGGGTTCACGGCTTTGCCCACGTCGTGGGCCGCAATGATGGCGTCCACCTTGCCGTCCTCTTTCAGCAGGCAAACCTGGGTGGCGTAGCCGTAGGCCACGTGGCTCACGGGGTTGGGCACGTCCGCGCCCAGGGGGTCCGTCTTGGCCAGGTACATGCCGAAATACTCCTTGCCGTTGAGGGCTTCCAACGGCTGATCGCCCAACGCTTCTTTCAGCTGCTTGGCCGCCCGCAGGCAGGCTTCACCGGTGACCAGCGTCTGACGGGAGCCGGAGGTGGTGCCGGAGTCGGGGGCGTTGAAGGTGCTGGCCCGCTCATAGACCACCTGATCCCGCCGCAGGCCGGTGGTATCACACACCATTTGCGTCAG
The DNA here is from genome assembly GCA_944385365.1 of uncultured Oscillospiraceae bacterium. Lineage (GTDB taxonomy): Bacteria > Bacillota > Clostridia > Oscillospirales > Oscillospiraceae > Avoscillospira_A. The sequence goes on from CALWWW010000020.1 coordinate 15,193, forward strand.
AACGGTACCCAGACCCTGGCCGATGCAGGACGCACCGGCATTGATGTGGACCTTGCCGTCGATGACGTTCAGCAGCACCCGGCCCGTATCGGGAATGCCCACGCCGACACCGGCGTTCTTCATGGCACAGGCGATACCGGCATAGGGCGTGCTCTCATAATAGGGCTTCACCGCCAGCAGCGTCTCCACCAGACCGGTGGACTCGTCCACAATCTGGCCGTTGGGCAGCTCCTGGCCCGGCCGGATGGCGTTGCGGAACCGGATTTCCCAGGGGCTGATGCCCACCAGATCGGCCATTTTGTTCAGCAGGCTTTCGATGGCAAAGCAGGACTGGGTGACGCCGAAGCCGCGGAACGCGCCGGAGGGCGGGTTATTGGTATAGTAGGCGTAGCCGTCAATCTGGAAGTTCTGATAGTTGTAGGGACCGGCGGCGTGGGTGCAGGCGCGCTCCAGAACGGGGCCGCCCAGGGACGCATACGCGCCGGTATCGGCGATGATGTTGGCAGCCACACCCTGAATGATGCCGTTTTCGTCGCAGCCCAAGGCAAATTCCATTTCCATGGGGTGGCGCTTGGGGTGAATCAGCAGGCTTTCCGCACGGGTCAGCTTCACCTTCACGGGCCGCTTGGTCAGATAGGCGACCAGAGCGGCATGGTGCTGAACCGTCACATCTTCCTTGCCGCCGAAGCCGCCGCCCACCAGGGCGTTCTGGACCTTCACCAGCTCGGCGGGCAGACCCAGCATCCGCATGGTCTCATGCTGGGTGTCGTAGACGCCCTGGTCGGTGGAAATGACCATGACGCCGTCGCCGTCGGGATAGGCCACGGCGCACTCCGGCTCCAGGAAGGCGTGTTCCGTGAACGGCGTGGAGAACCGCTCCGTCAGCACATACTTGGACTTGGCAATGGCAAACGCCGCGTTGCCGCGCTGGATGTGCTTGTGGGCCAGCAGATTGCCCTCCCGATGGACCAGGGGCGCGTCGGGAGCCATGGCCTCCTGGGGAGAGCGGACCATGGGCAGCTCTTCGTATTCAATCTTGACCAGCTTTTTCGCCTCTTGGAGAATCTCCTGGGTCTCGGCCGCCACAATGCAGATGGCGTCGCCCAAATAGTGGGTGATATCGCCCACGGCGATCATGGTGTCCCAGTCGTGGACCAGATGGCCCACCTTGTTCATGCCGGGCACATCCGCGGCGGTGAACACGCCCACCACACCGGGCAGGGCCTTGGCTTCCTCGGCGTCAATGGACAGGACGCGGGCTCTGGGGTAGGCGCTGCGGACGGCACTGGCATAGATCATGCCGTCCAGATAGATGTCGTCAGGATACTGGCCGGTGCCCAGGACCTTTTCCGCCGCGTCCACGCGGTGGACGTGGCTGCCCACGTTCCAGTCGTCGGGGGCCTGGGGGACAGAACCGTTGCGCAGATATTCGGCGGCCAGCAGAATGGCTTTGATGATCTTCACATAGCCCGTACAGCGGCAGATATTGGTACGGATGGCGAAGGCGGCTTCTTCCTCCGTGGGGTTGGGGTTGGAATCCAGCAGGGCCTTGGCGCTCATGACCATGCCGGGGATGCAGAAGCCGCACTGGACCGCGCCGGCCTCGGCAAAGGCGGCGGTGTAGACCTCTTTTTCAAAGGGGGAAAGACCCTCGACGGTGAGGACGTGCTTTCCCTCCAGCTTGGCGGTGGTGGGAACGCAGGCCCGGGTGGGCTTGCCGTCCACCAGAACGGTGCAGGTGCCGCAGGCGCCCTCGCTGCATCCGTCCTTGACGGACGTCAGGCGCAGCTCGTCCCGCAGAAAACGGATGAGTTTTTCGTTGCCGGAGGCGTGGACCTCCGTGCCGTTGACAAAAAATGTTGCCATATCAAACATCCTCTCAGGTACCCCCATGGGGGCGGTCTCATAGATCGTTGCGGATGCTAAAAAATTTTGTATTACCCTAAAAAAGATTATATACCCTTTTTGCAAAAAAGGCAAGAGGGGGCGCTGTTTTTCGTCTGGAATTGTTAAAATAGTATGAATACTGCCAAACATATACAAATCGGTACGGCGGGAGCGATATTGTTTTATGGAAAATACCATGTGGGCAACCGCTTTACAGCAAAATCAAAATGGATTATAATAATGGGGAACGAAAAGTCTAACTTTCCTGAACATTTGGTGTGCAGAAGTAGTCTTTTCTGATCCAAGTGTATGTATTGAATTGGAGGAAGTTACAAATGTCTGTTAAAGTTGCGATCAATGGTTTTGGCCGTATCGGCCGTCTGGCTTTCCGTCAGATGTTCGGCGCTGAGGGCTTTGAGGTTGTTGCCATCAACGATCTGACCAGCCCCGCCATGCTGGCTCACCTGCTGAAGTACGACTCCACCCAGGGCAACTACGCTGCTCAGGGCCATGTTGTTGAGGCCGGCGAGGACCACATCGTTGTGGACGGCAAGAAGATCACCATCTATGCCAAGGCCAACGCTGCCGAGCTGCCCTGGGGCGAGCTGGGTGTGGACGTTGTCCTGGAGTGCACCGGTTTCTATACTTCCAAGGCCAAGGCTCAGGCTCACATCGACGCCGGCGCCAAGAAGGTCGTTATCTCCGCTCCCGCCGGCAACGACCTGCCCACCATCGTTTACAACGTCAACCACAACACCCTGACCAAGGAAGACAACATCATCTCCGCTGCTTCCTGCACCACCAACTGCCTGGCTCCCATGGCCAAGGCTCTGAATGACCTGGCTTCCATCGAGTCCGGCATCATGTGCACCATCCACGCCTACACCGGCGATCAGATGATCCTGGACGGCCCCCAGAGAAAGGGCGACCTGCGCCGCTCCAGAGCTGGTGCTGTGAACATCGTTCCCAACTCCACCGGCGCTGCCAAGGCCATCGGCCTGGTTATCCCCGAGCTGAACGGCAAGCTGATCGGCGCTGCCCAGCGTGTTCCCACCCCCACCGGCTCCACCACCATCCTGAACGCTGTCTGCGCCAAGAGCGTCACCGTTGACGAGATCAACGCCGCTATGAAGGCTGCTGCTACCGAGTCCTTCGGCTACAACACCGACGAGATCGTTTCCTCCGATGTCATCGGCATGCGTTACGGCTCCCTGTTCGATGCCACTCAGACCATGGTCTGCAAGCTGCCCGACGGCAAGACCCAGGTGCAGGTTGTTTCCTGGTACGACAACGAGAACTCCTACGTTTCTCAGATGGTCCGCACCATCAAGCACTTCTCCACCCTGCTGTAATTTCCCCAAAGCATAATAGAAAGCCGCTGTCCCTTGGGGCAGCGGCTTTTTTGCACCTTTTTGGTGGCTTATGGATTCCACCTTGTAAAATTTCTTACAGTTTGGCAAGATATCCGGGCGTCAAGGTCAGAGCGCCGCGCCCGTTATGTGCGATATCCGCCCATTCCAATACCGCAGCCAACACAAAAACAGGGTCATAGACGGAATCACCGTCTGATTTTCCGGAGTAATGCTTGCCAATGTATCCGACAACCGTGGTTTCGTTACAATCCGGGTCGCCCAGCTTGCAATTCCGGCCGTTGCCCTTACGGGCGCTGCCGCCGCGAATCAACAGCAGTTCAACCACTTTATCGAATACAGAAAACTGATAGGGAGGATGAATGGGGAGTTTATCGCACCACATGGAAGTTCCATCTGATGTAATGCGAATTTCACAGGGCAGCTTTCGGGCGGTGTAGACAACAGCCCGTCCGCCGTTTTGCAGCAGTTTGGTTTTGATGATTTCCGAGGGGAGAATGCTGGTGCTGTCTTCCAATGGAAAAACGCTGGATACGTCCAGGGCGGGCATAGTTGCGTCGGCGTCCAATAAACCTAAGGCAATTAACAGATCGTCCAGCTGCTTTTTTGCTGCGGGATAGGATAGAGAAAGTTCTGTTTGGACCGTGCTCAAATTTCCTCTGCACCGAAGAAAGGTCATAAGAAAGGTAGATTGTTCTGTATTGAGCTTCTCAAATGGAGAAAAAGAAAAGGAATTTCTCAGCTCCAACCCACAGGATGCACATTGTAAAGCGGAGATATGCAGCTCCTGACCGCAAGTGGGACAGGTGGTTAATAACTTTTGCATTTCCATCACCTCTGGTGGTATAGTAACATAAAATATATATCGTTGTCAATAATAGAATAAATAATTCTAATTCTATTTAGCAAATAGTGCTCATACTATGTTCTATATAACACATAAAAGACGGTGACATGGGACGTAGGCCGGGGAATGTTTACTCATATTCCCGGAGAATCTTTTCCATTTTGCGTAACCTGGACCCCGTGATTCCCGTCATTCAGAGTAGATGGACAAGAGAGGAGGAACCGTATGGATGACGAAGTAATTTTAGAGCTGTACTTTGCGCGGAATCAGGAGGCCATCCGGGAGACGGACTGCAAATACGGCGGCTACTGCCGGCGAATCTCACAGAAAATCCTCGGCAGCCGGGAGGATGCCGAGGAATGCGTCAACGATACCTGGCTCCAGGCCTGGAACAAAATCCCGCCCCAGCGGCCGCAGTATTTTCAGGCGTTTCTCGGATGTATTGTCCGCAATCTGAGCCTGGACCGCTGGGAACAGCGCCAGACGAAAAAGCGGGGCGGCGGCCAGACCAAGATATTGCTCTCGGAACTGAAGGACTGTCTGCCGTCGCCGGATTTGCCGGAGCGGCGGCTGGAAGAACGGGAACTGGGCAACATTTTGAGCCGCTGGCTGGCCCAGCAGCCCCAGAAAAACCGGGTGGCTTTTGTCCGGCGGTACTGGTATGCCGATACGCTTGCAGAGACGGCGGCACAGATCGGATGCACCACCGGCGCGGCAAAGGCACTGCTCCACCGGATGCGGCGCAGCCTCCGGGCCCATTTGGAAAAGGAAGGTGTATGGCAATGACAGAAAAGGACCTACTGCGGGGTATTGGTTCCCTGGATGCCAAGCTGGTGGAGGAAGCCGAAGCGTATCAAGCGCCGCCTGCCCGTCATTGGGGGCGGTGGCTTGCGGCGGCGGCCTGTGTGGCCATTGTGGCGGGCGTGGGCTGGAAGGTTCTGCCCACCCTCACCACGGAGACGAAGCCGCCGCAAACAACAAACGTAACGGAACCGGAAACAGACCCCGCGGAAGAAAACACGGGCAGCGTGGCGGTCGATGACGGGGACACGAAGGAGCCGGTGGGGGAAACCCTGGGCGGCGTGGCCATTGGTATGACGCCGGAGGAAGTGGAAGCCATCTTGGGCAGCAGCTACGAGGTGGATGCGCCTCGGCAGCTGTCGGAAGACTACTGGGACCTTTGCTGGTACTACTCCGGACTTTATGTGCGATTTGCGGACCAGGGCGAGGGCTGGTATGTCCGGGAGCTTATGGCACCGGGCGACAGTACCATGACCCTCTCCACCGGGATTGGCGTTGGCTCTAGCCGGGAGGAAATTCTTGCGGCGTATCCCGATGCCAGCGTTTCTGAGTCGGAAGGCATCTGGTCGGCTCAGGTAAAGTACGAGGACAGCAGCCTGTGGATTTTCCATGACGCGAAAAACGGCAATTATATCAACTGGATAGCCCATCAGTATATGGACAATGAAAAGAATTCCACTTGGATTGCCACGTCGTCCCAGACGGAACCGGCGGACCCTCTGACCCAGGAATCCATCGGCGGCCTCACCCTGGGCATGACGGAACAGGAAGTAGAAGATGTGCTGGGTTCCGATTATGATTCATCTCCGGTGACGGAGCTGCGCGCGGACATCCGGACTGTCACTTGGCGGTATGAGGGGACAGAGCTGCAACTTGCCGACACGGGCGACGGCTGGTTCCTCAATGAGATCGTCCTGCTGGAAAGCAGCCCCCTGACCCTGTCCACGGGCATCGGCATGGACGCCACGGAAGCGGAGATCCGGGAAGCCTATCCGGATGTGATCCAGACCACCCAGGACACGGACCCCTATGGGGAGGGTGTGGCGGAAACGTATCTTTCCTATGGCGACGTGGTCAGCGGCCTGCACTTCTTTATGGACGGGGAGACCTTGTACCGCATGGAGCTGGGCCCGCTGGAGTGGGTACCGGACCCGCTGTGGCAGTCTATGGTCTCCGTGAAGATCGCAGCCCATGGCGCTGACGGCTCCCTGGTGATTCTTAAGGAGAAGGCTGCCAAGACCGTCAGTACCGTCTTGACCGTCTCGGACCCGGAACTGGCGGAAAACCCCGGCGAGAGCCCCCAGTGGTGGCTGGACTTCGGCAACGATGTGTTTGTGGCCGTCTACGGCCATGACGATCTGGCCACGGTCTATACGGGTCAGTATCTGGATAAGACCCTGGCCACCATGACCGAGGAATGGACCGGCGTATATTTGGATTTGGACAGCACCTTGCAGAGTGCTCTGGAGAATCCCACAGAGACGTGGGTGATTGGATAACAGAAAAGGCCCCCGGCCACCACCCATACAGGGTGGGGCCGGGGGCCTTCGGCTTCGCCGGGGATTGCGCCATCTGCGGATGGCGCTATGGACGATTGGGGATTTCGCGCCGTGCGCGGCGCGGGAATTTCGCCCGTTGCGACGGGCGACCAGAGGCTCTGCCTCTGGACTCCGCGATTTTTTGAAAAAAATCGAGTAAAACTTTTTATTTTGCCGAGTTAGCGGCCCTGATGTTACCGCTTGAACTCCGTATCGCAATAGGCGCAGCGATAGGCACGCTTGCCGTCGGCCTTATGGCCCAGCAGGAAAATGGCGTCCAGCTGGGGCTCCGTGGAGGTGATGCAGCGGGGATTCTTACAATGGATGACATTCACCAGCTTGGTGGGCAGCTCCAGGGGCTTCTTCTCCAGCAGCTTGCCGTCCCGAATGACGTTGACGGTGATGTCCGGATCGATGTAGCCCAGGACCGTCATATCCAGGTCAATGAGGGAGTCGATCTTGATGATATCCTTTTTGCCCATCTTGCTGCTCTTGACGTTCTTGATGATGGCCACGGAGCAGTCCAGCTCGTTGAGCTTCAGATACTTGTAAATCTCCATGCTGCGTCCGGCCTTGATGTGGTCCAGGACGTAGCCGTTGCGAATGCTGTCGATGTTCATGCGTGCACCTCCAGAAGTTTCATAATCAGGGCCATGCGGACGAATTTACCATTGGCGGCCTGACGGAAATAGCAGGCTCTGGGGTCCTTGTCCACATCCACGGTGATCTCATTGACGCGGGGCAGGGGATGGAGCACCCGCATTTCGGGCTTGGCGGCGGCCAGCTTCTCCGGGTCCAGAATGTAGGTGTCCCGCAGACGCAGGTAGTCGGCCTCGTTGAAGAACCGCTCCTTCTGGACGCGGGTCATGTAGAGGATATCCAGCTGAGGCATGGCGTCTTCCATGCTCTCCACTTCCACATAGTCCTTGCCCTGGGCGTCCAGAACGTTCTCCTTCAGGTAGTCGGGAATCTTCAGCTCCGGGGGAGAGATAAAGATGAACTTGATGTTCTCATACCGGCACAGGGCGGTGACCAGGGAATGGACCGTGCGGCCGAATTTCAGGTCGCCGCAGAAACCAATGGTCAGATTGTCCAGATGACCGAACTCTCTGTGGATGGTCAGCAGGTCCGTCAGCGTCTGGGTGGGGTGGTTGTGACCGCCGTCACCGGCGTTGATGACGGGGATGGAGGAAACCTGGGTGGCGGCGTAGGGCGCGCCCTCCTTGGGGTGACGCATGGCGATAATGTCGGCGTAGCCGCTGACCACCTGCACCGTGTCGCCTACGGTCTCGCCCTTGGCGGCGGAACTGGTGGAGGCGTCGGAGAAGCCCAGGGTCCGGCCGCCCAAATCCAGCATGGCGGCCTCGAAGGACAGGCGGGTACGGGTGGAAGGCTCAAAGAACAGCGTCGCCAGCTTCTTGCCGTGGCAGACCTCGGCATACTTGGCCGGGTTGGCGATGATGTCCTCGGCGGTGGTGATCAGCTCGTCGATCTCCTCCACACTCAGGTCGATGATGTCAATGAGATGTCTCATGGGTTGATTTCCTCACTTTCTCCAGCTGTCGTCGGAAGGATTGTCGCGGAAGGCCTTGAGCCGTGCAATGTCCTCGGGCTTGATGTAGCCCTCCTCGGCGGCCACTTCGCACACGGCGTCGAAGTTGGACAGGCTCACGTTCTTGGCGTTGGCCGCGGCCAGACGGTCCAGCCCCTTCTGCATACCATAGGTAAAGATGCTCACAATGCCCAGCACATCGGCACCGGCTTCCCGCAGGGCTTCCACCACTTCGATGCAGCTGCCGCCGGTGGAGATCAGGTCCTCCACAACGACCACCTTCTGGCCCTTTTCCAGCTTGCCCTCGATGCGGTTGCCGCGGCCGTGGTCCTTGTTGCCGGAACGGACGTAGCCCATGGGCAGGTTCAGAATGTGGCCGCAGATGGCGGCGTGGGCGATACCGGCGGTGGAGGTGCCCATCAGCACTTCACAGTCGGGGTAGTGCTTGCGGATCAGCTCGCACAGGCCGTTCTCGATCTCCGTGCGGACTTCGGGAGCCGTCAGCGTCAGGCGATTGTCGCAGTAGATGGGGCTCTTGATGCCGCTGGCCCAGGTGAACGGGTCGTCGGGCCGCAGAAACACGGCATGGATGGACAGCAATGCTTTGGCAATCTTCTTTTCCATATGTGAATCTCCTTTGAGATGGATTTACTACCGATGGGGTGCGGTTACTGGCCCAGGAACTCTTTGCAGCAGCGCTCGTAGGCGGCCACCGGGTCGGCGGCCTGGGTGATGGGACGGCCCACCACGATAAAGTCGCTGCCGGACTGACCGGCCCGCTCGGGGGTCATAACGCGCTTCTGGTCGCCCACGTCGCCGTCGGCAAAGCGGATGCCGGGGGTGACGGTGAGGAATTTCTCGCCGCAGGCGTCCTTGACCTTCCGGGCTTCCAGGGGGGAGCACACCACGCCGTCCAGGCCGCTGTCGGCGGCGTTCTTGGCGTAGCGCATGACCGTCTCCTCCATGGGGGTGTCAATGAGCAGCTCGTTCTTGAGGGTTTCGGCATCGGTGGAAGTCAGCTGGGTCACGGCGATCAGCAGGGGACGGGTGCCGTCGGCACGGGTCAAACCCTCCAGCGCGCCTTTCATCATGGCGGACGCACCGGCGGCGTGGACGTTGACCATGTCCACATCCAGGTGGCTCAGCACGCTCATGGCCCGCTTGACGGTGTTGGGAATGTCGTGGAGTTTCAGGTCCAGGAAAATCTTGTGGCCCCGGGCCTTGATCTCCCGGATGATGGCCGGACCCTCGGCGTAGAACAGCTCCATGCCGATCTTCACGAAGGGCTTACGGCCCTGGAACTGGTCCAAAAAGGCCAGGGTTTCGTCTTTGGTGGGGAAATCCAGTGCAATGATGACGTCCTTGTTCATCGGTGTGCGCCTCCTGTCAAGTCACTCAATTTACTTACGCCCAGGCTCTCGCAGAGCGCGGGCAGGTCTTCAATGATTTTTTTGCAGGCGTAGGGGTCCCGCAGATTGGCCGCGCCCACCTGCACTGCTGTCGCGCCCGCCAGCATCAGCTCCACGGCGTCCCGCGCCGAGCTGACGCCGCCCATGCCGATAATGGGAATGTTGACGGCCTGATACACCTGATACACCATGCGGACGGCGATGGGCAGCAGGGCAGGGCCGGACAAACCGCCGGTGCCGTTGGCCAGAATGGGCTTTCTCGTCTTCAAATCCAGCCGCATACCCAAAAGGGTGTTGATCAGGCTGACGCCGTCGGCGCCCTCGGCCTCGCAGGCCCGGGCGATTTCGGCAATGTCGGTGACATTGGGGGTCAGCTTCATATAGATGGGCTTTTTCGTCACAGCCCGGACGGCCTTCGTCACCTGGGCCGCGCCCTCGGCGGTGTTGCCGAAGTTCTGACCGCCGCAGTGGAGGTTCGGGCAGGAGATATTGACCTCGATGATGCCCACCTGGTCACAGTCGGAAATCTTCCGGACGTTTTCGGCATACTCGTCCAGAGAAAAACCGCCGATGTTGGCAACCAGGGGTTTGTGGAAAATCTTGGCCAGCTCCGGAAGCTCGTGGGCAATGACGGCGTCAATGCCGGGATTCTGGAGACCCACGGCGTTGAGCATACCCGCGGGCGTTTCCGCAATGCGGGGCGTGGGGTTGCCGAAGCGGGGATCGGCGGTGGTACCCTTAAAGGAAATGCTGCCCAGAATGTCCAGGTCGTAGAACTGGGCAAACTCCTGACCGAATCCAAAGGTGCCGCTGGCGGGGATGATGGGGTTGTCCAGTTTGACGCCGGACAGCGTTACAGAAAGGTCTACCATACAATCTCCTCCTTGCAGAGCACCGGGCCGTCCTTGCAGATGCGCTTGGTGCCGTACTTGGTCTTGCAGGTGCAGCCGACGCAGGCGCCGAAGCCGCAGCCCATGCGCTCCTCGAAGCTGAACTGGCCGTCCACGATCTGGGCCATGGAATCCACAGCCTTGAGCATGGGGATGGGGCCGCAGCAGAGGGCGTAGTCACAATCGGTCTGTTCGATGACCGCCGTCACAAAGCCCTTTGTTCCGTAGCTGCCGTCCACGGTGGACACTAGCACGGGGCAGCCCAACGCCTTGAACTCGTCTTCATAGAAGAGCTCGCGGGTGCTGCCGAAGCCCAGAGCCACGGTGGGGGTCACGCCCTTGGCGAGAAAGGCTTTCGCCAGGGCATAGAGGGGCGGCACGCCCACGCCGCCGCCGACGAGGACGGGCTTGTGGGTCAGGGCCTTGTCCACATCGTAGCCGTTGCCCAGTCCCATGAGGACGTTGAACTCGGTGCCGATGGGGGAAACGCAGAGGGTTTGGGTGCCGCTGCCCATGGCGCGGCAAATGAGGACCAGCTTGTCCGCTGCCCAGTCACAGACGGAAATGGGGCGGCGCAGGAAATGGCCCTGGACCGTGATATTGACGAATTGGCCGGGCCGGGTGATGGCCGACGTGTCGCCGGAGAAGGTCAGCTCATAGACGTCATGGGTCAGCTGCCGTTTTCCTTGCAGGGTCAGAATGGCTTCATTCATGGGGTACCTCCCGTTCATAGACGATCTTGCCGCCGCAGAAGGTCAAATCCACAGTGGCTTCGGCGGGCATCCCGGCGAAGGGGGTGGCCCGGCCCTTGGTTACAAAGGTTTCCGGGTCTACGGGGGCGGCGGGCGTATTGAGGGAGAGCACCGTCAGGTCGGCGGGCTGCCCCTCAGCAATGACGCCGCCGGGGAATCCGAAAATGGCTCTCGGGCGGGTGATGAGCCGGTCTAGAACGGTGTCCAGAGACACCTTGCCGGGCTTCACCAGATAGGTGTAGACCATGGGGAACGCCGTTTCCAGGCCAACCACGCCCATGGCGCTGTCCCGGAGCCCTTTGGCCTTTTCCCCGGCGCTGTGGGGGGCGTGGTCCGTGGCGATGCAGTCGATGGTGCCGTCCAGCAAGCCCTCCACCAATGCGTCCCGGTCGGCCCGGCTCCGCAGGGGCGGATTCATCTTGAACCGGGCGTCCTCCTGCATATCCTCGTCGCAGAGAATCAGGTAGTGGGGGCCGGTCTCACAGGTGACGGGCAATCCCTTGGCCTTGGCCCGGCGGATCAGCTCCACCGACTCCCGTGTGGAGATGTGGCAGACGTGATAGGGGCAGCCGGTTTCCTCCACCAGTTTCAGGTCCCGCTCGATCTGCCGCCATTCGCTTTCGGAGCAGATGCCGGGGTAACCGTGGTCCTTGGCCCATTGGCCGTCGTGGATGCAGCCGCCGCGGAGCAGCTCGTTGACCTCGCAGTGTGCCACAATGTGTTTGCCCAGTTTTTTGGCCTCCACCATGGCGGCCTTCATCATGTCGTCGGACTGGACGCCCCGGCCGTCATCGGAGAAGCCCGCCACATGGGGGGCCATGTCGGCAAGGTCCGCCAGCGTCTGGCCCTGTTCGCCCTTGGTGATGGCACCGTAGGGGTAGACGTGGACGACGGCATCCCGGTCGATAATATCCAGCTGTTCCTGCAACGTCTCGGCGCTGTCGGGGACCGGTTTGAGGTTGGGCATGGAGCAAACGGCGGTGTAACCGCCGGCGGCAGCGGCGGCGGTACCGCTGGCAATGGTCTCCTTATAAGAAAAGCCGGGCTCACGAAGATGAACATGGACATCTACGAAACCCGGAACCAATAACCGCTCATGGAGTTCAATCACCGTATAGCCGGTGGGATCGACGGAGGGGGAAACGGAAACAATACGCCCGTCAGCAATGGCAACGTCGCGTTTTTCCAGTGCGCCATTGTTCCATACCATACCGCCGGTCAGCAGATACTGCATAGCATAACCTCCTGCTTCATTCTCAATTTTGTATTGTATCGCATGGAGCGGCGAAAGTCAACGATAATTCCCGGCAATGGGCGAAGATCGTGGGAGATGCACCATCGCCCCCATCATACCGATTGGTTCCACCCCGTAGGGCGGGGGCTTGCCCCCGCCGCCGGTACTGGATGCACTGCCGTCATGGAATGGAGGGCGGGACCTGCGTGTCCCGCCGCTGGTGGGCATTTCTTCTTACCTTAAACGTAGGGGCCGGCATCCTTGACGGCCCCGGATGGGGTGCGGTGCGGGCACGTCAGGGATGCCGCGCCCTACGGTGGGGGGGTACAATAAGGCCGCCGTCCGCCACCCGCGATGGGGTGGGGACAGCGGCCTTCGGCTTTGCCGGGGATTGCGCCATCTGCGGATGGCGCTTTGGGACGATGGGGGAGTTCGCGCCGTGCGCGGCGCGACCGGGGGCGCTGCCACCTGGACCCCGCGATTTGGGCTGCCCGCCGCCCGTTGGCAAGAGTGGTCGGCGAGGAATTTTTCGTCAGAGCAAGGTGCGGGTTCGCAGCCATACTGGATGTATGGCAAGAAACCGCACCGCAGCTATGGCGGAAAAGGCCCGGCGAGCACCGCAGACACACGGGCGGTGGGTAGCCCTCACAAGAAAAAAATCGAGTAAAACTTTTAATTAGCCCATTTTCTCGCGGATTTTGGACAGGCGCTCCAGCGCCTCATTAAGGGTTTCGTCCACCTTGGCGAAGTGCAGCCGGACGATATGATTGACATTCTCCTTGAAGAAGGACGTACCGGGCACGGCGGCGACGCCCACCTTCCGGGCCATCTCCTCGCAGAACTCCACGTCGGACTGGCCGGGCTTCATAAAGGGACCGATATCGGCCAGCACGAAGTAGGCACCCTGGGGGTCCGTATAGGGGATACCGATACGGTCCAGGCCCTCCGTAAACAGCTTCTTCATATGGGCGTAGTGGTCGCCGAACTCCTTATAATAGCTGTCGGGCATATCCAGACCCACAATGGCGGCCTCCATCAGGGGAGACGCCGCGCCCACGGCGTTGAAGTCGTGGTACTGCTTGATCTTGTCCATGATCTCCTTGGGGGCGATGGCGTAGCCCAGACGCCAGCCGGTGACGGAGTACGTCTTGGACAGGGAGGAGCAGGAAACGGTCCGCTCCCACATGCCGGGGATGGAGTTCATATAGGTGTGCTTGTGGCCCTCGTAGACGATATGCTCGTAGACCTCGTCCATGATGGCGTACACATCGTACTTGATGCACAGGTCCGCAATCTGCTTCAGCTCGGCTTCCGTAAACACCTTGCCGCTGGGATTGGAGGGGTTGCAGATCAGAATGGCCTTGGCGCCCTGCTTGAAAGCGTCCTCCAGCACATTGGCGTCGAAGTTGAATTCCGGCGGCGTCAGCGGCACAAACACCGGCTCACAGTCGGCAAAAATGGCCTGGGCCCGGTAGTTCTCAAAGTAGGGGGAGAACATAATCACCTTGTCGCCGGGGTTGGTCAGCGCAAACAGCGTGTCCACCATGGCTTCGGTGGAACCGATGGTTACCACCATTTCCGTGTCGGGGTCCAGGGTACGGCCCATGAACCGGCCGCACTTCCGAGCCAACGCAGCGCGGAAATTGGGCGCGCCCATGGTGATGGGGTACTGGTGGGGACCCTGATAGGCCACCTCCGCCAGACGGTCCAGCATGGCCTTGGGGGGATCAAAGTCAGGAAAACCCTGGGCCAGGTTGATGGCGCCGCAATCCAGGGAGATGCGCGTCATGCGGCGGATGACGGAGTCGGTGAACAGATCGCACTTACGGCTGAGTTGTTGCATGATACGGTACCTCGATTCTTAGTTAGTGGATGCCCAGTTCTTCACTGGTGGCAATGGGGATGTTGTGGGATTGCAGCAGGGCCGTGAACTTGGCCTCGTCGGAGACGCGGAACACCATATAGGCGTTGCCGTTCTGATTGGTGAACAGGGAATACATATATTCAATGTCCAGCTGGCCCTCGGCCAGCAGGGCCAGCACCTGGGCCAGACCGCCGGGGGCGTCGGGGACGGAGATCACCAGCACCGGCGTTTTGGACAGGATGAACCCCTGTTCCAGAAGAATATCGGTGGCTTTCACCGTGTCATCCACAATGACGCGGAGAATGCCGTAATCGGTGGTCTCTGCAATGGACAAGGCCCGCAGGTCGATGTGATGCTCGGCCAGAATCTGGGTGATCTGGGCCAGCTGGCCCACACGGTTTTCCAGGAATACGGAGATCTGATGGATGGACATGGGACAACCTCCTTAAATCTTGCGCTTGTCGATGATGCGGACGGCCTTGCCCTCGCTGCGGGCGATGGTCTTGGGGGCCACCAGCTTCACACGGGCGTAGATGCCCAGCATGGCCTTGAGGGCCGCCACCAGGGACTTCTCCATTTCGGTGATCTTGCCCAGGGAGTCGGAGAAGTTCTCCGGCGTCATTTCCACCAGCACGTCCAGCGTGTCGGAGTTGTTGATCCGGTCCACAATGATCTGGTAGTTGGCCTGGTAGCCCTGCTCAATGAGCACCGCCTCGATCTGAGACGGGAACACGTTGACGCCCTTGACAATGAGCATATCGTCGCTGCGGCCCATGGGCTTGCTCATCTTCACCAGCGTTCTGCCGCAGGAGCACTTTTCTCTTGTCAGCACGCAGATATCGCGGGTCCGGTAGCGCAGCAGCGGGAACGCTTCCTTGGTGATGGAGGTGAACACCAGCTCGCCCTTGCTGCCCTCCGGCAGCACTTCGCCGGTGTTGGGGTCGATGATCTCGGCAATGAAATGGTCCTCGTTGATGTGCATACCCGTCTGCTCGCTGCACTCAAAGGCCACGCCGGGGCCGGAGGTCTCCGTCAGACCGTAGATATCAAAGGCCTTGATGCCCAGCTGCTTCTCGATGTCCCGGCGCATTTCCTCGCTCCAGGCTTCCGCACCGAAAATACCGGCTTTCAGCTTGATCTGGTCCCGCAGGCCCCGCTCGTGGATGGATTCCGCCAGATAGGCCGCATAGGAGGGGGTGCAGCAGAGAATCGTGGACTGCAAATCCACCATAAATTGCAGCTGCCGGTCCGTGTTGCCCGAGGACATGGGCAGCGTCAGGCAGCCCACCTTGTGGCTGCCGCCATTGAGACCGGGGCCGCCGGTGAACAGACCGTAGCCGTAGCACACCTGGCACACATCCTCGTCGGTGCCGCCGGCGGCGGTGATGGCACGGGCACAGCAGTCCTCCCACAGGTCAATGTCGTGCTGGGTGTAGAAGGCAACCACCCGTTTGCCGGTGGTGCCGGAGGTGGACTGAATGCGGACGCAGTCCTTCAGCGGTTTGGCCAGCAGGCCGTAGGGATAGGCTTCCCGCAGATCGTCCTTGCTGAGAAACGGCAGCTTGTGGAGGTCGGCCACGCTCTGAATGTCGTCGGGGGTGACGCCTTTTTCCTCCATCTTCTTGCGGTAATAGGGGACGTTGTCCCACACGTGGCGCACCTGCTTCACCAGGCGCTCATTCTGCAACGCCAGGATGCTCTCCCGGCTGGCACATTCGATTTCGGGTTGATAGTATCGTTCCATGGGGCGATGGTTCCTTTCTCTTTCCGATGAATCAGGCGTTGCGGCCCAGGGTGAACGCCTTTTTGTTCAGCTCCAGGAATTTCTCCGGGACGCTGTGCTCAATGGCGGTCATCCAGTCCTCCAAAGGCAGATCGAAGCACTTGGAAAGACGGCCCATGAGCACGATATTGACGGCCTTGGGGCTGCCTGCTTCCTCGGCCAGCTTCAATGCGTCGATGGCGTCCACCTTCAATCCCTTGGCTTCCATCTTGGCCACCAGATCTTCCGGATAGGACGCCGCGCCGGTGATGACGGGCATGGGGTTGATCTGCTGGGTGTTGGTGACGATGGTGCCGCCGGGTTTTAAGTATTCGGTCCAGCGGGCGGCTTCCAGCAGTTCAAAGGACACAATGTAGTCGGCTTCGCCCTTGTCGATGATGGGGGAGTAGACCTTGTCGCCGAAGCGGACGTAGGTAACCACGCTGCCGCCCCGCTGGCTCATGCCGTGGACCTCCGACACCTTGATGTCGTAGCCCTGAGTCAGCAGCAGACGGCCCAGGAGCTTGGAAGCCAGGAGACTGCCCTGACCGCCCACGCCGACGATCATAATGTTTTTCGTTTCCATGTTCAGTCCTCCTTCGGCAGCTGCAAGGCGTCAAATTTGCACAGCTGACGGCATACGCCGCAGCCGGTGCAGAGGGTGTTGTCGATTTTGGCCTTGCCGCCGATCATGCTGATGGCGGGACAGCCGATCTTCATGCACATGCCGCATTCCTTGCACTTGTCTTCCTCCACAAACAGGGGCTTGCCGTGCTTGACGGTCTTGAGCAATGCGCAGGGACGGCGGGAGATGATGACGGAAGGTTCGTCGGCGGCCAGTTCCTCCTGGACCGCCTGATTGCACTCGGCCAGGTTATAGGGGTCCACCACCCGAACGCGGCGAATGCCGATGGCATGGCAGAGGGTTTCCAGATCAATCTTGGTGGCCGGGTCGCCCTTGAGATTGTAGCCGGTGGTGGGGTTCTGCTGGTGGCCGGTCATGCCGGTGATGGAGTTGTCCAGGATGATGACCGTGGCGTTGGATTCATTGTACGCCACATTGACCAGACCCGTCATGCCGGAGTGCATAAAGGTGGAATCACCGATAACGGCCACGGTGTTTTTGCTGTCGCCGCCGGACTTTAAGAAGCCGTGGAGACCGGAGATGGACGCGCCCATGCAGATGGTGGCGTCCATGGCGGCCAGGGGTGCCACCGCGCCCAGGGTGTAGCAGCCGATGTCGCCCATGACCGTCAGCTTGTTCTTTTTCAGCGTGTAGAACAGGCCCCGGTGGGGACATCCGGCGCACATGACGGGAGGACGGGGCGGGATGGGCTCATCCAGCGCCGTACCGGCGGGAACCGGCAGGCCCAGCTTTTCGGCCACGATATTCTGGCTCAGTTCGTCGATGCAGGAGAAATAATCCTTGCCGCTGAGGGCCAGACCCAGATTGCGGCAGTGCTCTTCAATGAAGCCGTCCAGCTCCTCCACCACCAGCAGATGGTCCACAGTGGCGGCGAAGTCCCGAATTTTCTTCTCCGGCAGGGGCCAGACCATGCCCAGCTTGAGCACCGGGAACCGGTCGCCGCAGACTTCCTTCACATATTGATAGCTGGTGGAACCGGTGATGATGCCGATTTTGTGGTCGCTGCCGTCTTCCATCCGGTTGATCTCGGCGGTCTCGGCCCAGGCGATCAGGTCGGCGGTCCGCTGCTCCACCACCGGGTGGCGGCGCTTGGCGTTGCCGGGCATCATGATGTACTTGGGGCCGTTCTTCTCGTAGGGCTTGGCGGGGGGGTCGACCCGGTCGGACGTCTCCACCACGCTCTGGGAGTGGGAAACACGGGTGCACATCTTCAAAAGAACCGGCGTGTCGAACCGCTCGGAAAGCTCATAACCCAGCTTGGCAAAGGCCAGGGCTTCGGCGGAGTCGGCAGGCTCCAGCATGGGAATTTTGGACGCTTTGGCGTAGTGGCGGGAATCCTGCTCGTTCTGGGAGCTGTGCATACCCGCGTCGTCGGCCACGACGATGACCATACCGGCGTTGACGCCGGTGTAGGAAATGGTAAACAGGGGGTCGGCGGCCACGTTCAGGCCCACATGCTTCATGCCGCAGAAGCTGCGGTGACCGGCCAGGGCCGCGCCGAAGGCCGATTCCATGGCCACCTTTTCATTGGGGGCCCATTCGGCGTAAATCTCCGGGTACTTGGCGGCGGCCTCGGTGACCTCCGTGCTGGGGGTGCCGGGGTAGCTGGAGACGAAGCTGCATCCGGCCTCGTAGAGGCCGCGGGCAACGGCTTCGTTGCCCAGCATCAGCGTTTTCATGGTTACAGTTCCTCCTTTACAGTGTCGCGTGGGTTTCCGATGGAGTCCTTGGCGGTGACCACCACTTTTTGCTCATAGCAGGCGAAGACCTGCTCCACATGCTGCGGGAGCGGGGGCCGGGTCAGCAGACTGACCGCCGGGACAATGACAAGCCCCGCCAGCATACAGAACGCGCCGGCGTTGATGGGCGATTGGAGCAGCGTGGGAAAGGCGTTTCCGAAAAAGATATTGGCCAGCATGACCACTGTGGAAAAGGCAAAGCTGACGGCGCAGGCGGCCTTGGTGGTGCGCTTCCAGTACAAACCGTAGAGGAACGGGGCCAGAAACGCACCGGCCAGGGCGCCCCAGCTGACGCCCATGAGCTGGGCGATAAAGGTGACGCTGGAACGGTACTGGATGATCGCCAGCACCACGGAAATGGCGATAAATACCACAATCAGCAGGCGAATGAGGAAAATCTGCTGTTTTTCTCCCATGTCCTTTTTGAAGATGGGCTTGATAAAATCCAGCGTCAGCGTGGAGCTGGACGTGAGCACCAGGGAGGACAGGGTGGACATGGAGGCCGACAGCACCAGAATCACCACCAGGGCGATCAAAATGGTGGGAAAACCCTCCAGCATGGTGGGAATGATGGAGTCATAGCCGTTCTGGGCCACCAGCTCCGGCGTGGAGAAAAGCCGTCCGAAGCCGCCCAGGAAGTAGCAGCCGCCGGCCACCACAAGGGCGAAGAGGGTGGAGATCATCATGCCTTTATCAATGGCCTTTTCACTCTGGATGGCGTAGAACTTCTGGACCATCTGGGGCAGTCCCCAGGTGCCCAGGGACGTCAGCAGCACCACGCCCAGGAGTCCCACCGGGTCCGGGCCGAAGAAGGAGGCGAAGACGCCGGGGGTGTCCGACGTGGCCGGGTCGCTGACCCGTGCCAGACCGTCCAGGGCCGCTTGGAAACCGCCCTGGCTGTTGAGGACGGCGGCCACCACGGCGATAATGCCCACCAGCATGATGATGCCCTGGATAAAATCGTTGATGGCGGTGGCCATGTAGCCGCCGGCGATGACGTACACGCCGGTGAGCACGGCCATGACCACGACGCACACGGCGTAGTCGATGTGGAACGCCATGCCGAACAGACGGCTCAGACCGTTGTACAGGGAAGCCGTGTAGGGAATGAGAAACAGAAAGATGATGGCCGATGCCGCCAGTTTCAGCCCCCGGCTGTGGAACCGGTTGGCAAAGAACTGGGGCATGGTGGCGCTGTCCAGGTGCTGGGACATGATGCGGGTTCGCCGTCCCAGAACGGCCCAGGCCAGCAGGGAACCCAACAGGGCGTTGCCGATACCGGCCCAGGTGGCGGCCACGCCGAATTTCCAGCCGAACTGACCGGCGTAGCCCACGAAGACCACCGCAGAAAAGTAGCTGGTGCCGTAGGCAAAGGCGGTGAGCCAGGGGCCCACAGAGCGGCCGCCCAGGACAAAGCCGCTGACGTCGGTGGTGTGGCGGCGGCAGTACAGGCCAATGTAGATCATGACGGCGAAGAACACCGCCAGCATACCAAATTTAATGAATAAATCCATAGGGAAGTACCTCCAGGAGCGATTAGTGGGTTGTTTGGGCTTCTACGAGACGACCGCGGCAATATCGCTCCCGGAGCACCGGCTTTTCGATCTTGCCGGTGGGATTGCGGGGAACCTTGTCGAAAATGATTTTTCTCGGGCGCTTGTACCGGGGCAGCTCGGCGCAGAAAGCGTTGATCTCCTCCTCGGTGCAGGTCTGGCCCTCGGCCACCTGGATGATGGCGGCGGCGATTTCGCCAAGACGGGGGTCCGGCAGGCCGATGACGGCCACATCGGAGATTTTTTCGTTGCGGCGCAGGAAGTCTTCGATCTGTACCGGGTACAGGTTTTCGCCGCCGGAGATGATGACGTCTTTTTTCCGGTCCACCAGATAGTAGAAGCCGTCCTCGTCTTTGCGGGCCATGTCGCCGGTCCACAGCCAGCCGTCGTGGAGGACCTCCGCCGTGGCTTCCGGGTTTTTGTAGTAGCAGACCATGACGCCGTCGCCGCGGAGGGCCAGCTCGCCCACCTCGCCGTCGGGCACGTCGTTGCCCTGCTCGTCTACGATGCGGGCTTCCCAGCCGAAGCCGGGCTTGCCGATGGCGCCCACCTTGTCGATGTTCTCCACGCCCAGATGGACCGCGCCGGGGCCGATGGATTCCGAAAGGCCGTAGTTGGTGTCGTACTGGTGGTGGGGGAACAGCTTCATCCACCGGTGAATCATGCTGGGCGGCACCGGCTGCGCGCCGATGTGCATGAGCCGCCACTGGTCCAGCATGTAGTGGCCCAGGTCAATGCGGCCCGACTCGATGGCTTCCAGCAGGTCCTGACACCAGGGCACCAGAAGCCAGACGATGGTGCATTTTTCCTCGGTGACGGCCCGGAGAATCCACTCAGGCTTGACGCCCCGCAGCAAAACGGCCTTGCTGCCGGAGTAGAGGGAACCGAACCAGTGCATTTTCGCGCCGGTGTGGTACAGGGGCGGAATGCAGAGGAACACGTCGTCCCGTGTCTGGCCGTGGTGGGCCTGTTCCGTGCGGCAGGCGGCCACCAATGCCCGGTGTTTATGTAAAATGGCCTTGGGAAAACCCGTGGTGCCGGAGGAAAAGTAGATGGCCGCGTCGTCGGTCTCGTCCAGGGCCACCGGGGGCGCGCTGGAGGAACAGAACGTCACCAGACGGCAGCAGTCCTCGGCGTACTGGGGCACATCCCGGCCCACATAGAACAGCAGCTTGACGCCGGGGATACTGTCGATGATGGGGTCCATGCGGCTGACAAATTCGGGACCGAAGACCAGCACCGACACGTCGGCCAGATCGAGACAGTACTGGATTTCATCGCTGGAATAGCGGAAATTCATGGGAACGGCGATGCAGCCCGCTTTGAGAATACCGAAGTACAGGGGCAGCCATTCCAGGCAGTTCATCAGCAGAATGCCGACTTTTGTACCTTTCTGCAATCCGCGGCTCAGCAGCAGATTGGCGAAGCGGTTGGCCTTGCGGTCGAAGTCCCGCCAGGTCATTTCGCGGCGGTAGGGGGCGTCGGGGCGGGCGCTTTCAATCAGGCTGAAATCCCGCCAGGTGACGGCCTTGTCCCGTTCTTCCGAGGGGTTGATCTCCACCAGAGAGACCTCGGAGCCGTAGAGCCGCGCGTTGCGCTCCAAAAATTCCGTAATGACCATAAGTGTTCGTCTCCTTACCAGTGTTGTTCCGGCAGAGAACAAAAAACGCCCTCTGCCGCAAGAGCAGAGGACGAGAAAATCCCGTGGTACCACCTCAATTTACCGTCGATGACGGCCTCATGGAGCCCCGCAGGCCCCTGCGCTGTAACGGGCGACCCGTCGGCGTCTACTGAAAAACCTGTTCGACGCCGCCGCTCCGAAGGGTATTCCCCCAACGGCTCCCGACTGCCTCGCACCATACGGCAGCTCTCTGGACGGTCCTCCGGAGGGGTACTTTGCTTCCTCATCGCGTTTTGCTATTAGATTGACTTTATCACATTTACCTGCTAAAGTCAATGGCCTGGAAAGAAATTCTCGGTCTTTTTTTCGGTGATAAAGCCGTTGACGGTCATGGAAGCCACATGGGTGCCCACATCGTCGGTGAAATCGACGACATAGTGGCAGGTGGTGCGGCCGGAGCGGACACAGGAGGCCGTGGCCGTCAGAATTTTGCCACGGGCCGGGGCAAAATAGGTGATATCATGCTGGAGGGAGATGGTGACCCGCTCGGAAAAACTGTTGGCGGCCACGGCAAAGGCCAGATCCCCCAATGTAAAGATGGCGCCGCCCTGGGGGGTTCCGGCGGCGTTGCAGTGGCGGGGCTCCAAAATCAGCTGACAGACGGACCGGCCGGGGGCGGCGTCCACGATGGTCACGCCGGTGACCTCGGAGGCGAACCGGTCGGCCTTGAAAAATTCCTGGATTTCGGCAAGAGTGGGCATGGAATTGGCTCCTTTCGGTGGGGACGGTATGGATGGAATGACAAGGTATTGCAGGGACATGCTCCCGCCGTGTTCGGTACGGATTCGCCCCGGTGCTCCGGTGAATGACGGTTTGCACCGCCGGGGGCACACACAGGTGCCCCCCTACAAACACGAACCAACTGCCCTACTTCTCGTAGGGCGGGACCTATGTGTCCCGCCGCTGGTACGTACTGACGGGGAAATAAGGATGGCCCCCGGACACCGCCCCACAAGGGCGGGCACGGGGGCCATGGCCTTGCGGCCGGGGGTTCCGCCATCTGCGGATGGCGGTTTGGGACGATGGGAGATTTCGCGCCGTGCGCGGCGCGGGAGTTTCGCCCGCTGCGGCGGGCGACCGGGGCTTTGCCCCTGGACCCCACAATTTTTTTGTAAAAAAATTGACTAAAAACTTTTAACTTTGGGTGCTTACAGCTCGCAAGTGCCTACCGTGCGGGGGAAGGGCAGCACGTCGCGGATATTGCCCACGCCGGTCATATACATAATCATACGCTCGAAGCCCAGGCCGAAACCGGCATGACGGGCGGAACCGTACTTCCGCAGGTCCAGATAGAAGCCGTAATCCTCCTCTTTCAGACCCAGCTCGTGCATCCGCTCCAGCAGCACGTCGTAGTTGTCCTCACGCTGGCTGCCGCCGATGATCTCGCCGATGCCGGGCACCAGGCAGTCCATGGCGGCCACGGTCTTGCCGTCGGGGTTCAGCTTCATATAGAACGCCTTGATCTCCTTGGGGTAATCGGTGACGAACACGGGGCGCTTGAACACCTGCTCGGTCAGATACCGCTCGTGCTCCGTCTGCAAATCGCTGCCCCAGTGGACCGGGTACTCGAATTCGCTGTTGTGCTCCTCGAGAATCTTGATGGCGTCGGTGTAGGTGATATGGCCGAACTCGGAGTTCATCACATGGTTCAGACGCTCCAGCAGACCCTTGTCCATGAACTGGTTGAAGAACGCCATCTCCTCGGGGGCATGCTCCAGCACATAGGAGATGATAAACTTGATCATATCCTCGGCCAGCTGCATGTCGTCTTCCAGATCGGCAAAGGCAATTTCCGGCTCGATCATCCAGAATTCCGCGGCGTGGCGGGTGGTGTTGGAGTTCTCAGCGCGGAACGTGGGGCCGAAGGTGTAGACGTTGCGGAACGCCATGGCGAAGGTCTCGGCGTTGAGCTGGCCGGACACGGTCAGATTGGTGGGCTTGCCGAAGAAATCCTGCTTGTAGTCCACCGCGCCGTCCTCGGTCATGGGAACCTGGTCCAGGGGCAGGGTGGTGACCTGGAACATTTCGCCCGCGCCCTCGCAGTCGGAACCGGTGATCAGGGGCGTGTGGGCGTAGACGAAGTCGCGCTCCTGGAAGAACTTGTGGATGGCGTAGGCCACCAGGGAACGGACGCGGAACACGGCCTGGAACGTGTTGGTCCGGGGCCGCAGATGGGTGATGGTCCGCAGATACTCCAGGGTGTGGCGCTTTTTCTGCAACGGATAATCGGGGGTGGAAGCGCCCTCCACCACGACCTCGTCGGCCTGAATCTCAAAGGGCTGCTTGGCCTCGGGGGTCAGCGTCAGGGTGCCACGGACGATCAGGGCTGCGCCAACGTTGGTCTTGGAGATTTCAGCGAAATTCTCCATGGTGTCGTGATACACCACCTGCACCGGCTGGAAATAGGTGCCGTCGCTGAGGACGATGAAACCGAAAGCCTTGGAGGCCCGGACGGACCGGACCCAGCCGCCGACGCTGACGGTCTTACCGGCGTAGGCTTCGGTATTCTTGAACAATTCGCGGACAGAAATCAACTGTTCCATAGTATATACCCTTACTTTCGTAATAATTTATTTACAGTAATGTCACACCGGCAGCTTCACAGCCCTTGTGGGTTTCCTCGTCCCACAGGCTGCACTGGACCTCGCCGATGTGGCAGGTGCCGATCATCTGCATGCACAGACGGGACTGGCCGATGCCGCCGCCCATGGTCAGGGGCAGCTTGCCCTCCAGCAGCATCTTGTGGAAGGGCAGTTCCCGGCGGTCGTCGCAGCCGGCCAGGGTCAGCTGACGGTCGAGAGATTCGGGGCTGACGCGGATGCCCATGCTGGACAGCTCAAAGGCCCGGCCCAGCACGTCGTTCCACACCAGCAGGTCGCCGTTGAGCTGCCAGTCGTCGTAGTCGGGGGCGCGGCCGTCGTGGGGCTTGCCGGACTTCAGCTTGCCGCCGATCTGCATGAGGAACGTGGTGGGATGGTCCTTGACAAAGGCGCTTTCCCGTTCGGAGCCGCTCAGGTCCGGATACAGGTCCTCCAGCTCCTGGGTGGTGACAAAGGTCACATTGCGGTCGATGGTGGTATGGAGACTGGGAAACGCCACGCCAAGGGAATCGGCGGTGTCGCAGATGGCGGCCACAATGGCCCGGACGGTGGATTGCAGATAGGGAATGGTCCGGTCCTCATCGGTGATGACCTTTTCCCAGTCCCACTGGTCCACATAGATGGAGTGGATGTTGTCCACCTCTTCATCCCGGCGAATGGCGTTCATGTCGGTGTACAGGCCCTTGCCCTCCCGGAAGCCGTAGCGCAGCAGCGCCAGCCGCTTCCACTTGGCCAGGGAGTGGACCACCTGGGCGTTGGCGTGGACGTCGGGAATGTCGAAGGACACGGGGCGTTCCACGCCGTTCAGATTGTCATTGAGGCCCGAATTTTCCGCCACGAACAGCGGCGCGGACACGCGGCGCAGATTCAGGGCATTGCAGAGGTTTTGCTGAAAGGTGCTTTTGATGAATTCGATGGCCCGCTGCATCTCATAGCCGGACAGCGGGGGCCGGTATCCCTGCGGGATGATCAGTTTGCTCATAATCGGTACCCCTTTGACAAAAACTCGCGGCGCGGCAGCGCCGCAATGCTGTTTCCAACATTCTCCTTAGTATACGATATTCTGCCCGTTTTTACAAGCCCTCAATGGGGGTCCGGCGGCAATTCCAGCAGTTCCAGCAGATATTCCCGCGCTTGCAGGGCGGTTTTCAGGTGGTAATTGCAGACAAAATCGATTTCCTCCGTGCTCTTGCGTCCGGTAAAGTCCGGCAGCGTCAGACCCAGTGCTTCCAGACGGCGGCGGTTATCCTCGTCGGGGATGCCCGGCAGGTCCAGGGTACACAGGGCCGATAATTCCTGTTCCATGCGGTCGGCCAGCTGGAACAGGCTCCGCAGAAAGCATAAATCCCGGTCGTGGGCCTCCCTGCGGCGGAAGTGCTGGCGGCGGAAAATGTCCAGTTCCACATCCAGCGCCCGCAGGTCCGTCACCATGGGGGTCAGGTCCGGCGTCAGATCGCAGACAAACCGCTGTTCCAGACAGGCGGGGACGGCATCGGCCAGCTTGTGCAGGAGACTGGTCACCCGATGGCGGTTGTTGTAGGGCTTGATCAGCATATTGACGGCCAGGGCCACCACGAGACCGATGGACGTGTCAATGAGCCGGAAGCCCAGGGCCGCAATGGGTCCGTCGCCGCCGGTGTTGACACAGACGGACAGCACGATAATTGCCGTCAGGGACACGGCATAATAGAGCTTGAAAATGCCGCACAGGGCCAGAGCCACCAGGACGCCGCCGCCGATGAGCAGCACCGACGGGGTGGGGTCGATGACCAGCAGCAGCATACTGACGATGCCGCCGAGGATGACGCCGACGAATTGGGTTTTGGCGGCGTCCAGGGATTCCCGCAATGTCCGGGCCATGGCCACCACGGCGCCCAGGCCCGCAAAGATGGGGCTGTAGGAGTTGAACAGACGGGCGATGGCCAGGGCGATGGTGACGGCCAGGGCGGTTTTGAACATCCGCAGACCGATGTGAAGATGGAGCTTCTGGTGACGTTTCATGGAGCCTCCCTTCCCAGAGCGTGGAACGCTTCTGTCTATACCATACCATACCGACCGGAAAAGGCAAGGATATATTTGTGAATTTTGTATGACCAATAGGATACCCCAAACGAGGAAAATGTTGCACGGCAGAAAGATACACGCCCCGCCGCCGGTACGCACCATCGACGATTACTGCACCGATGGGTTCCACCGTGTAGGGCGGGGGCTTGCCCCCGCCGCTGGTACCGGGTACGATTGCGCCGCCATGCACGGAAAAACGGTACCGGGTACTGCCGGGACGATGTGGGCATCGTCCCCTACATTCCTGAACGGACTGCCGATATGGAATGTAGGGCGGGACCTGTGTGTCCCGCCGCCGGTACGCGCTATCGATACCCGGTGTACCGATGGGTTCCACCGTGTAGGGCGGGGGCTTGCCCCCGCCGCCGTGCCGCACCACGCCCGGTGCGGTGCTTTTTAATCGACCGCGCCAGCGGTCACCACACTTCTTCACTTTTCACTATTCTATCTTACTTTGACAAAAGGCCGCCGTCCGCCACCCCGTGATGGGGTGGGGACGGCGGCCTTACGGCTTCGCCGTGGGGATTGCGCCATCT
>CALWWW010000021.1 GCA_944385365.1 uncultured Oscillospiraceae bacterium
TCTAACAGCTTCAGCTCTGAGATGGAAAAAGACGCGGCTGGCTGCCGCGCCTTTCACCGTAATCCTATTGTAGGAGGTGCTTTACCCCTTGGAATTTGAGCTTCACGCCCCATACCAGCCCACCGGCGACCAGCCGGAGGCCATTGCTCAACTGGTGGCCGGTGTCAAAAACGGTCTCCATGAGCAGTCTCTGCTGGGCGTCACCGGTTCCGGCAAGACGTACACCATGGCCAATGTTATCGCCCAGGTCCAGCGGCCCACGCTGGTGCTGGCCCACAACAAGACGCTGGCCGCACAGCTCTGCGCCGAGTTCCGGGAGTTTTTCCCCAACAACGCCGTGGAGTATTTTGTCTCTTACTACGACTACTACCAGCCTGAGGCGTACATTGCCCACACGGACACCTATATTGAAAAGGACGCCTCCACTAATGACGAGATTGACCGTCTGCGGCTGTCGGCCACCTGCTCTCTACTGGAGCGGCGGGACGTCATTGTGGTGGCGTCGGTCAGCTGCATCTACGGTTTGGGCGAGCCCGACGATTTTGCAAAAATGATGATTTCTCTGCGGCCCGGTATGACCATGGAGGTTTCCGAGCTGCAAAGGCGTCTGGTGGAATCCCGCTATGAGCGCAACGACATCGATTTTTCCCGCAACCACTTCCGGGTCCGTGGCGACACCGTGGACATCTACCCGGCCTACTGGCGGGAGAAGGCCATCCGGGTGGAATTTTTCGGGGACGAAATCGACCGGATTTCCCAGATCAACGCTGTCACCGGTATGCCGGAGAAGGTTTTGAATCATGTACCCATTTACCCGGCCACCCACTACATCACGCCCAAGGAGAAAATGGCCAAGGCCCTCATTGAGATCGACAAGGAGCTGTGGGAGCGGGTCAAATACTTTGAGGAACACGACAAGCTGGTGGAAGCCCAACGCATTCGCCAGCGGACCCTCTACGATATGGAAATGATGCAGGAATTGGGCTTCTGTTCCGGCATCGAGAACTATTCCCGTGTCATCTCCGGCCGCCCGGTGGGTTCGGCCCCCATGACCCTTTTGGACTATTTCCCCGAGGACTTCCTGATGCTGGTGGACGAAAGCCATGTGACGCTGCCCCAGGTCCGGGCCATGTACAACGGCGACCGGGCCAGAAAGGAAAGCCTGGTGGAGTACGGCTTCCGGCTGCCCTGTGCCTTTGACAACCGGCCTTTGAAGTTCGAGGAGTTTGAGGAGCGCATCAATCAGGTCATCTATGTGTCGGCCACCCCCGGCGATTACGAGCGGGAGCGGTCCGGCCAGATTGTGGAACAGGTCATCCGGCCCACGGGCCTGCTGGACCCGAAAATCGACGTGCGGCCCATCGAGGGGCAGATCGACGATCTGATGGAGGAAATCCAGCTGCGGACCGAAAAGGACGAGCGGACCCTGATTACCACCCTGACCAAAAAGATGGCCGAGGATTTGACCACCTATCTGTCCACCAACGGCGTCCGGGTCCGGTATATGCACTCCGACGTGGGCGCCATGGAGCGTATGGAGATCATCCGGGACCTGCGCCTGGGCAAATTCGACGTGCTGGTGGGCATCAACCTGCTCCGCGAGGGCCTGGATTTGCCGGAGGTCAGTCTGGTGGCCATTCTGGACGCCGACAAGGAGGGCTTTCTCCGTTCCGAAACCAGCCTGATTCAGACCATTGGCCGCGCCGCCAGAAACGCCGAGGGCCAGGTCATTCTCTACGCCGATAAAATCACCGCCGCCATGCGGTCGGCCATCGACGAGACGGAGCGCCGCCGTTCCATTCAGAACGCCTATAACGAGGCCCACGGCATTGTCCCCAAGACCATCCGCAAGCCGGTCCATGAGCTGATTGAGATTTCCAAGGACGCCACGGAAACCCTGAAAAAGGACGGCGTCCGCATGACCAGCCGGGAGCGGGAGCAGGCCATTGCCCAGCTGGAAAAGCAGATGCGCGAAGCGGCCCGCATGATGGAATACGAATATGCCGCCGCTCTCCGCGACCAGATTATCGAGCTGCGGGGGCTGCAAAATCAGAAAAAATCAAAAAAGTGAAAGGAAGACCCACCATGATCAAGCGCAGAGAATCCATGTCCATGGACCGCCAGGAGAATTTCAAGGGTGGCACCGGCTCCCTGTCCTTTGTCCATCTGTTCACCAAAGACGAGCTGCCCAAAACCCGTCTCTGTTCCGTGCTGACCGTGGAGCCGGGGGCTTCCGTTGGCCAGCACAGCCACACGGGGGAAGGGGAGCTGTACGTGGTGCTGGACGGCCCTGTAACCTTGCAGGAGGACGGCGTGGACCACATTCTCCATACCGGCGACGCCGAATACTGCTCCGACGGCCATTCCCACGGCGTCTATAACCACACAGATAAGCCGGCGGTCCTCATGGCCATTGTCATGCTCTGACCCTGCCGACGCAATGGTCCCGTTTTGTTCAGTATAGCAGTCCTAATAAAGAAAAAGATAAAAGTTTTACTCGATTTTTTCAAAAAATCGCGGTTTCCAAAGGCAGAGCCTTTGGTCGCCCGTCGCAACGGGCGAAATTCCCGCGCCGCGCACGGCGCGAAATCCCCAATCGTCCATAGCGCCATCCGCAGATGGCGCTATCCCCGGCCAAAGGCCATGGCCCCCGCCGCCGCCCCTGTGGGGTGGACGGCGGGGGCCATTTATTGACGATGGTGCGGCGTGGCACATTCCGTCCGGGGCCGTCAAGGATGCCGGCCCCTACGTTGTTGTTGGTCGATGATGCATACCAGCGGCGGGACACGCAGGTCCCGCCCTACAAGATCAAACGGGTGTGCCTGCCGAACTTCTCATCACCGCCATACTAAGAATCAGGGCGCGTTGCAAAACTAATTGCAGCGCGCCCTGATTCTTTGGTTTATTCCGCTTTTTCCCGTTTCCTCCGTTCCCGCAGGTCCCGGAAAAAGGTCTTTAAAATCTCGGCGCACCGCTCCTGTTCCAGCCCTTTTTCCGTCCGGGGATGGTGGTTGAAGGACATGCAGAACAAATCGCAGACGCTGCCGCAGGCCCCGGCCTTGGGGTCCTCGGCTCCGTAGACCACCCGTGGAATCCGGGCGTTGAGAATGGCCCCAGCACACATGGGGCAGGGCTCCAGCGTCACATACAGGGTACACTGCCAAAGCCGCCAGCCCCCCAGGGTCCGGCATGCCTCGTCGATGGCTTCCAGTTCCGCATGGGCCAGGGCGTGTTTGGCCGTCTCCCGGCGGTTGCGGCCCCGTCCCACAATCCGGTCCCCCTGGGCTATGACGCAGCCCACCGGCACCTCGCCTTCGGCCGCCGCCTCGGCTGCAAGGGCCAGGGCTTCCTCCATCATTTTTTCATCCACAGTCCATTCTTCCCCTGTGGAATACTCCGGTTTTATGTTCATTCCTGCCCCCATTCTTTACTCACATTTGGTTGTGGATAACTATGTTAGCTCTGTGGATAACCGTGGATAATCTGTGGAAACGCCTTGTGGAACCACTAAATACCATGGTTTTCGACCATATGTTTGCGCACATCTTGGGGTTATCCACATATCCACAATTTTATCCACATCTGTCAACAACTGTGGAAATCATTTCAACAGGCTCAGTTTATGGTCAACCTTTTGGAATACCCGTTCCAGCACCGCCACCTCCTGATCGCTCAGGTCCTCCGTGAGAAAATGAAAGAATTCCTTCTGGGACTGCCGCAGCAAGCTCACCGGCAGGGAGGCCCGCTCCGTCAGATGGAGATACTGCACCCGCCGGTCCGCCGCCGACTGTGCCGTGGTCAGCAGCCCCTGCCGCACCAGACTTTCCACGGACCGGGAGACATACGTCTTGGAAAATCCCCGGTACTGGACCACATCCCTGGCGGTGTTGTACTGAGGATTGTTGGCCAGAAACAGCAGCACATCGGCTTCCGGTTTGGCCAATCCCAACCGGTGGGCCGTCTCCTCAATGCGGCGGTTATAGGCCTGGATGCCCTGCTTCTGCATCCGCAAGAATTTTGTGATATGCTCCATGGCAATGACGGCCATATGCGTTCCTCCCAGATGGTTGATAGAATAAAATAGTTTTCACGTAAACTATGTTGACAAAAAATAGTTTTAGTGTAAACTATATTGTATCCATCAACGGGTTTCTTGTCAATGACCTGGGAAAGAAGTGTTACTCTTGCAACAGAAACAAACGGAAGCCCTGGGCACCCAGCCCATTGGCAAGCTGCTTCTGCGGCTGGCGGCACCGGCTGTGGCGGCACAGATCATCAACCTGCTGTACAATCTGGTGGACCGCATGTACATCGGTCACATCACCCCCACCGATACGGTGGGTCGGGTGGCCCTGACCGGCGTGGGCGTCTGTCTGCCCCTGATCATGATTATTTCGGCCTTTGCGGCCCTGGCGGGCCAGGGCGCCGCGCCCCGCGCTTCTATCTATCTGGGCAAAGGCGAGACGGCCAAGGCCGAAGAGGTCCTGGGCAACGCCACGTCGGCCCTGGTCTTTCTGTCCGTGGTGCTGACCGCCGTCTTTTACATCTTTGCCGAACCCATGCTGCTGGCCTTCGGCGCCAACGACGGCACCGGCAGCACGGACAATACGCTGCTGTACGGCTTTGAATATCTGCGGCTGTACTCCCTGGGCACCCTCTTCGTCCTGGTGACGCTGGGCCTGAACACCTTTATCAGCGCCCAGGGCTTTACGGTCACCAGTATGCTGACGGTTCTCATCGGCGCGGTCTGCAACATCATTCTGGACCCCATTTTCATCTTCGGGCTGGATATGGGCGTGCGGGGCGCGGCCCTGGCCACCATTCTCTCCCAGGCCGTCAGCATGGTTTGGATTCTCAAATTCCTGACGGGCAAAAAGACCACCATCCGCATCCGTCTGCGGTACCTGAAGCCCAACTGGTCGGTGCTGCTGCCCAGTCTGGCCCTGGGCCTGTCGCCCTTTATCATGATGGCCACGGAAAGTCTCATTGCCGTCTGCTTCAACACGTCCCTCCGGAAATACGGCGGCGATCTGGCCGTGGGCGCCATGACCATTCTCTCCAGCGTCATGCAGTTTTCTATGCTGCCCCTGCAGGGTTTGACCCAGGGTGCGCAGCCCATCATCAGCTACAACTACGGCGCGGGCAACGCCGACCGGGTCCGCCATGCCTTCCGGCTGCAAGTTGCCTGCACCACCACCTTTTCCGTGGTGCTCTGGCTGGCGGTCCAGTGTTTCCCGGACGTCTTTATCAAGATTTTCAACGATGCCCCGTCCCTGCTGGAAGTGGCCCGTCCGGCCCTGCGGATTTACACCGCCGCCGTCTGTCTGCTGGGCGTACAGATCGGCTGCCAGCAGACCTTCGTAGCCATCGGCAACGCCAAAAGCTCCCTGTTTCTGGCTCTGCTGCGGAAAGTGTTCCTGCTGATTCCCTTTATCTACATTCTGCCCCATGTTCTGCCGTTCCAGAAGACCACCTGCGTTTTCCTGGCGGAGCCTGTGGCCGACATTCTGGCCGTAGCCACCACCGTTACCCTGTTCTCCATCCAGTTCCGTCGGGCCATGAAGCGGCTGGAAAACCGTTCCTGATTCCCACCCGAAATCTTTACGGGTTACCGCATTTACAAGCCAATGAAAATTTGGTATGATGTACTTTAATTGGTAAATGAAATGAGGGGGGAAGCCGGGGATGCTGCAGCCAAGAACCATGAATATTTTGGCCATGGTGCTGTTTGGAACGTTGTCTATTTTTGTCCGGGGCGTGGACCTGGGTTCCCTGGAGATCGCCTTCTGGCGGGGCCTGATCGCCCTGGCGGTGCTGTCGCTGCTGCGGCTGGTGACGCCCCGCAGTGAAACGCCGCCGCTGTCGGGCCGTCAGAAGCTCGTTATGGTTCTGACCGGCATGGCCGTGGGATTGAACTGGGCCCTGCTGTTTACGGCGTATAACTACACCAGCGTGGCCGTGGCTACCTTGGCGTATTACTTTGCGCCGGTGCTGGTTATGGCGTTAAGCCCCCTGCTGTTCCGGGAGCGGACCACTCCGTGGCAGTTTCTCTGCTTTTTAGCCGCCACAGCGGGTCTGGTACTGGTTATTTCCGGCGGGGCCACCCTGACGGCGGGCAATCTGGTGGGCGTGGGCTTCGGTTTGGGCGCCGCCTGTCTCTACGCCACGGTGGTTCTGATCAACAAGTTCTGTCCCGGCGGCACCGGTCTGGACCGGTCCATGTATCAAATGGCCGGTTCCTGTCTGCTGCTGGTGGTGCTGGTACCCCTGCGGGGCGGCTTCCATCTGCTGGAATGCGATGTGACCTCCCTAGTCAATCTGCTGATTGTGGGCGTGGTCCACACGGGGTTGGCCTACTGGCTGTACTTCACCTCCATTCGGGACCTGCCCGGCACCCAGACGGCCATCCTCAGCTATATCGATCCGGTGGTGGCCATTTTTGTCTCCACGCTGTTTTTCCGGGAAACCGTGGCCGTATCCCAATGGGTGGGCGCGGCGCTGATTCTCGGCTTTACGGGGCTGTATCAGGTTCTGTCCATCCGGCGGCCTGCTGCGGCCAAGGGCGGTTGACCCGGCAGGCCCTTCGTGGTATGATGGGTCCATCTTGATACAGGAGGGATCGACCATGGTATCCAATGAAATGATCTGTAAATGTAAGCAGGTGTCCTATCTGGATGTGGAAAACGCGCTCCATGAGATGACCCGCTTCGAGGATGTGCTCCAGGCCTTTGACGAGGTCCAGAAGATCACCCACTGCTCCACCGGCTGCGGCGGATGTCACGACAAGATCCTCGACGCCATTTCCCAGATCATGATGCAGTAACCGTTCTTCGCCGCACCGCAGGTGCGGCGAATTTTTTTAATTTTTATTTCGTTGCATTTCCAACATACGATTGGCCCATCTTCCGATATACTGAACCCATGAATTGAAAAACCCCCGGAAAAAGGAGTTTCTTGTATGGATCAGAAAATGTTTTGCTATCAATGTCAGGAAGCCGCCGGCTGCACCGGCTGCACCAACGCCGGTGTCTGCGGCAAGAAGCCGGATGTGGCTGCCGCTCAGGACCTGCTGGTCCATGTAACCCGCGGTCTGGCCGCCGTCACCACGGCTCTGCGGGCCCAGGGTGAGGACATTGCCCCGGAGATCGACCGGCTTATCACCCTGAACCTGTTTACCACCATCACCAATGCCAATTTTGACAAGGACGCCATCGACGCCCGGACCCGGGAAACCCTGTCCGTCAAGGCGAAACTGCTGGGCCGTCTGCACACCACCGACGGGCTGCCCAAGGCCGCCCTGTGGAACGGCGAGAGGGATTGGGAAGCCTATGCCCGCACCGTGGGCGTCCTGTCCACGGAAAACGAGGATGTCCGCTCCCTCCGCGAGCTGATTACCTACGGCCTCAAGGGCCTGTCGGCCTATTCCAAGCACGCCAACGCCCTGCTGAAGCAGGACGCAGCCATTGACGCGTTCCTCCAAAAGGCGTTGGCCGCCACCATCGACGACACGCTGACCGGCGACGATCTGGTGGCCCTGGCGTTGGAGTGCGGCAAGTACGGCGTGGACGGCATGGCTCTGCTGGACGCCGCCAACACCGGCGCTTACGGCGACCCAGAGATCACCTCCGTCAACATCGGCGTGGGCCAGAACCCCGGTATTCTGATTTCCGGCCACGATCTGCGGGACCTGGAGATGCTGCTGGAGCAGACCCAGGGCACCGGCGTGGACGTGTACACCCACAGCGAAATGCTGCCCGCCCATTACTATCCGTTCTTCAAGAAGTATCCCAACTTTGTGGGCAACTACGGTAACGCCTGGTGGAAGCAGAAAGAGGAATTTGAATCCTTCAACGGCCCCATTCTCGTCACCACCAACTGTCTCGTTCCGCCCCGCGACAGCTACAAGGACCGGCTCTGGACTACCGGCTGCACCGGATATCCCGGCTGCAAGCACATTCCCGGCGAGGTAGGGGAGACCAAGGATTTCTCTGCCATCATCGAGCAGGCCAAAACCTGCGCCGCGCCCACGGAGATTGAGACCGGCGCCATCGTCGGCGGCTTCGCCCATGCCCAGGTCCTGGCCGTGGCCGATCAGGTGGTGGAAGCCGTCAAGAGCGGTGCGATTACAAAGTTTGTCGTCATGGCCGGCTGTGACGGCCGGGCCAAGAGCCGCGACTACTACACGGAGTTTGCCAAGGCCCTGCCGGACAGCGCCGTGATTCTGACGGCGGGCTGTGCCAAGTACAAGTACAACAAGCTGAACCTGGGCGACATCGGCGGCATTCCCCGCGTGCTGGACGCCGGACAGTGTAACGACTGCTACTCCCTGGCCGTCATTGCGCTGAAGCTGAAAGAGGTCTTCGGCCTGGAGGATATCAACGATCTGCCCATCGTCTATAACGTGGCCTGGTACGAGCAGAAGGCTGTCATCGTGCTGCTGGCCCTCCTGTACCTGGGTGTGAAGAACATCCATCTGGGCCCCACGCTGCCCGCTTTCCTGAGCCCCAACGTGGCCAAGGTGCTGGTGGAGAATTTCGGCATTGCCGGAATTGGTACCGTGGAGGACGATTTGCAGCTGTTCTTTGGCGCATAAGAATATGGTGTTCCGTTGTCGGGGCCGCTGCGCGGCCCCGACAAAATTTTTTTCCTCTTGTGCAGGGGACCAGTCCTTGCTATACTCAACCTTGGAAATACACCAAGGAGGAAGCAGCCCATGAAGCATTTGAAAACTCTGGCCGCGTCTGTCGTGGCTCTGGGTCTGACCCTGGGGTTGAGTGTCCCGGTTCTGGCCGCCGACAGCGTCACCATTCAGCAGAACTACACCGATGGCAAGCGGGACCTGTTCACCGTCCAGGGCATTACTGCCACGTCCACCGTCACCGTCGGCGCCGACTACTGCAGCGACAACTGTATGGTCCTGCAAAAAGGCGACACCAAAACGGTTTATGAGGTGCCGGTGGGTCAGCCTGTCGTCTTCCATGCCGTGGAGCGTACCGAACTGCTCCGTGCGGAAGTCCGCGATGGTCAGCTCTACATCACCGGCGACACGGGTCTGTCCGGCCTCTTCGACGATCTGACCGTATCCCAGGTGGCCTGGGAGGAAGACCCCACTGTGACCCTGGACCTCTATTCCGGTCCTCTGAATATCAGCAAACCCGGCTATTATGCTGTGTCCGGCTACATGGGCGGCTCTCCCATTGCCCCGGAGCTGGAGACCGTTTCCACCATTCTCCATGTGGTGGAGCCCTCCACCACCGAAACCCCGGACGAACCCGACCATCAGACGGCCTTTACCGATGTGCCCGCTGATGCCTACTACGCCGCCGCCGTCAACTGGGCCGTGGCGCAGGGTGTCACCGGCGGCACCGGGGCCAATACATTCTCTCCCGACGACGCCTGCACCCGCGCCCAGGTCATTACCTTTTTGTATCGGGCCGCAGGAAGCCCCGACGTCAGCGCCTATCAGAATCCCTTTGACGATGTATCCGCCGATGATTATTACTATGCCGCCGCCATCTGGGCCGCCGCCAACAACATTGCAGGCGGCACCAGCTCCACCACCTTCGCCCCCGGCGCCACCTGTACCCGGTCCCAGGTGGTAACCTTCCTCTATCGGGCCGCCGGCAGTCCGGCCACCAAGGTGACCGACGCCTTTACGGATGTGGCCCCCACCGATTACTTCGCTTCTGCCGTGGCCTGGGCCGCCGCCAACAACATCACCGGCGGCACGGGGACCGGTACCTTCTCTCCCAACGCGCCCTGTTCCCGCGCCCAGGTGGTGACCTTCCTGTTCCGGGCCAACGCGGACTGAACCTGTGAAAAACTCCACAGGTTTTTAAAACCTGTGGAATTTTCAGCAGAACAACCGTCCCCCGCTTTTGGCGTGGGACGGTCGTTTTTTCGGAATTGTTGCGGTTTTCCATAGATTTTGGGGAAATTGAAAACCCCGGCGCCGGAAGGTCCGGCGCCGGGGTCGCAGTTATCCGCAGATTTGTTCCACAGGCTGTGGAACAAATCTGTGAAAATACCCGCCGAAGGCGGGTCGCGCAAAATTTGAAAAATGCCCCCTGCGCTTCTGCGCAGGGGGCATCGCTTATTTCTCGGTACTGCGGTAGCGGCTGTAGGCCACCACAATGCGGCGGTTGGGCTCGGTGCCCGTGGAATAGGTGGTCACATCGGGGGTATCCTGCAAAGCCGCGTGGATCACATGGCGCTCATAGGCGTTCATGGGCTCCAGGGTGATGTTGCGGCGGTAACGCACCACCTTACCGGCCACCTTATTGGCCAGACGGACCAGGGATTCCTCCCGCTTCTGGCGGTAGCACTCGGCGTCGATGTTGATGCGGGCCCGCTTTCCGGCCTCCCGGTTCACCACGTAGTTGGTCAGATGCTGGATGGCGTCCAGCGTCTCGCCCCGGTGACCGATGAGCATACCCAGGCTGTTGCCCACCAGGTCCACATTGTAGACATCGTCGCCGGACTTGACGGCGTGGGGCACGGCGTCGGAGCCCATATGCTCCAGCAGGCCCTTGACGAAGGTCTCAATGCGCTCCTCAGTGGAACCGGCTTCGGCCACAGGATACTCCTTGACCACTTTGGGCTCCTGGGGCTTGGGGGCCTCGGGCTTTTTCTCCGGCTTCCGCTCGGTCCGCTGGGCCTTGGGCGCTGCAGGCGTCTCCGCTTTGGGCGCGGGGGCGGGAGCGGGCTTGGCCTCAAACTTGATCTCGGCCTTGGACTGTTCCGCGGCCTTTTGGGCCTTGGGCTTGCTGCGGGAGGCGGAGGACAGGGCGGCGGCGGGAACGGCCACCGGCTCGTCGGCCTCATAGCTCACCTTGACCTTGGCAGGCTGAGCGCCGAAGCCCAGAAAACCGGACTTGGGCTGCTCCAGAACCTCCACCGACACGCTGGTGCGGTCCAGCTTCAGCTCCTCCAGAGCGGCGGCAATGGCCAGATCCAGCGTCTTACCAGTGGTGATAATAAACTTTTCCATATTCACTGCTCCTTGCTATAAACGTCAGCTGTTGCAGAGTCTCATTCTTCTTCCAAATTGGCTTCGCTGGTATCCCGGCCGTAGCGCTGGGGCTGATAGGCGCGGCCGCGGCAGTAGGGCCGGTCCTCGATGCCGGAGAAGTGACGCTCCTCGTCGGCCTTTTCCTTGGCCAGACGCAGTGCTTCCTTCTGTTCCGCCGTCAGCTTGCCCTCCACATGGTTGGCCCGCTCGGCTTTCTCTTTGGCGGCCAGCTTCTTTTTGGAGGTGTTGGGGTCGGCCACATCGCCCAGCTTGGCGCGGCGTTCGGCCCGCAGACGCTCCTTCTCGGCCTCCCGGGCCTCCTCCTCGGCATACTCCTGGCGGCGGATTTCATCCTCGGCGTCGTAAACCTTGCGGTAATGCTTCGTCAGGAAGAACTCCTGCACCAGACCGAACAGGCCCTGGGTAATCCAGTAGACGGACATACCGGCTGGCATGGAGAAGCCGATCCAGAGGGACATGACAGGCATGATGATATTCATGGACTTCATGGACTGATTGACGGCGGAAGCCGCGTCGTTGTCCTGTTCGCCGCGGTTGTTGGTGGCCACGGAAGCGTTGAACTTCTGCATGACGACCATGGAGAACCACTGGGACGCAGCGGAAATGACCGGCATCAGGAACAGGCCGATCTCCGCCCAGCCGGTGAGAGTCCAGAACTGCCAGGTGGGGATTTTACCCAGGTTGACTCCCAGGAAGGTGAAGTTGATGGGAGCCAGATTCACATTGGCCAGGCTGGGGATGGCAGCCTTCACCTCGTTGACATACTCGCCCAGGTAGCTGGCGGCGGCCAACTGATGGTAATAGCTGTTGCTGCCCAGCTCCACATGCTGGCTGATGACATTGACAATTTCGGTGGTCTCTTCGCGGCTCAGGTGCATCATATAGACCATGGGCTCACGAATGACCTGATACAGGGGAATCAGAATCAGCAGAGGGACGAAGGCCCAGAGACAGCCGCCGGTGGTGGAGACGCCCTCTTTTTTGTAGAGCTTCATGACCTCCATCTGATATTTTGTTTTATCGTCGCCGTACTTGGCTTCCAGAGCCTTGACCCGGGGGGCCATACGGGACATCTTCATCATGCTTTTCTTGCTCTTGGCGCTGACTGGCAGCAGAATCAGTTTGATGACGATGCCGAACAGGATCAGGGCCAGGCCGTAATTGCCGGAGAAGTTGTAGAGGAACTCCAGCATATAGCCAAAGGGGATCCGAATGATGTCAGCTATTGAAGTCAAAGTATTCTTCCTTTCCTGATTGGCTCCAAAGGGACAGGTCCCTTACGGAACCGGATCGAAGTAGTCCCCCTTGTAGAAGGGGTGGCAGCGCAGAAGCCGCCGAATGGTCAGCCAACCGCCCTTCCAGGCGCCGTACTTCTCGATGGCCTCCAGCGCGTACTGGGAACACGTGGGGCTGAAGCGGCACTGTGGCGGAAAGGCGGGCGAGACAAATCGGCGGTAAAAGCGAATGAGGGCAAGAAGCAGACGTTTCATTGGTCGCCTTCCAGCAAATGAAGCTTTTTCGCCAGGGCCAGATAGGACCGTTCCAGCTGCTGGTACGACGCGGTCACGGAACGGCTGCGGGCCACGACTACAATGTCATAGCCGCGGCAGAAGGACCCTTCGTGCAGCCGGTAGATCTCCCGCAGACGGCGGCGCAGCTTGTTGCGGACCACGGCATGTCCCAGCTTGGCCGAAACGGTCAAACCGATGCGGTTGGTCTGGGAACCGTTGCGGCGGCAGTAGAGCACCAGATAGCCGTTGGCGGCGCTTTGCCCCTTGCGGTACAGGCGACGAAACAGGTGATTGAGCTTCAGAGACTTGGAAAATTCCATGGAATTTCTGCCTCCTATAAATAGACGGAGGGGGCGAACAGAAACAGGTTTCCATTCACCCCTCTAATCATTCGCTTCTCGAGCAGTATTCTGCGAGCCGGGATCAGTAGGACAGCTTGGCTCTGCCCTTGGCACGGCGGCGGGCCAGGACCTTACGGCCGTTGGCGGTGGACATTCTCTTGCGGAAGCCGCAGACCTTGGAACGGTAGCGCTTCTTGGGCTGATAGGTACGAACGGTAGCCATTGTGGTACACCTCCTGAGTCAGAATCATGCTCAACAGCCGCCCAGTGCGGCCGCAGCGAGTAAATTTAGGCATAATTTCCCCAAAGGGAAACGATACGAGAGATATTATATCCCATGTGGATAGGGAATGTCAATAAAAATTCCTGATTTTTTTACGGAATCCATACAATTCCCCGGATTCGTTGGATTCTATGGTCTGCGCTGTCCACCCCTGAGGGGGCGGCAGCGTGGACCATGGCCTTTGGCCGGGCATTGCGCCATCTGCGGATGGCGCTTGGGGACGATGGGGGAATTTCGCCCGCTGCGGCGGGCGACCGGGGCTTT
Organism: uncultured Oscillospiraceae bacterium; assembly: GCA_944385365.1. Taxonomy (GTDB): domain Bacteria; phylum Bacillota; class Clostridia; order Oscillospirales; family Oscillospiraceae; genus Avoscillospira_A. The sequence continues at coordinate 13,432 of CALWWW010000021.1, forward strand.
GCCCCTGGACCCTACAATTTTTTTGTAAAAAAATTGAGTAAAAACTTTAATTTTTGGCCTTTTGCAACGTTATCGGCCCCGGCGGGTCAGCGGTTGGGAGCGCTCCTGGAGCTCCAGCAATCCGCCGATAATCCGGTTGGACAGCAGGAAGCCCTTGGGCGTCAAATGCCAGCAGCCCTCCTCGCAGACAGCCAGTCCCTTTTCCGCGTAGAACCGCATACCCTTTTCCAGAATGTCAAAGGGCAGCAGGAACCGGCTCTCGTACTCGTCGCCGTTGATGCCCTGGCTGGTCCGCAGCCGCAGCATCAGATATTCACCGGCCCGCTCCCGGGGCGCAATGGTCTCGCACTCCGACAGGACCACGCCGCCGCCGTGGACGCCTTTCAGGTACGTCTCCAGGCTGGCCGCCGCCGTAAACCGTTTTCCGGCAAAGTCCGACGAGGCCGAGGGGCCAAAGCCGATATATTCGCCGCCGGTCCAGTATTTCAGGTTGTGGCGGCAGGCCATGCCCTCCCGTGCAAAATTGGAGATTTCATATTGGGCATAGCCGAAATTCTCCAGGGTCTCCACGGCGTAGAGATACATGTCGGCCTGGGTGTCGTCATCGGGCAGATTGGCACTTTCGTAGTACGTATACAGCGGCGTACCCGGCTCCACTTTCAGGCCGTAACAGGACAGATGATCGGGCCGCAAATCCAGAACGGTCCGCAGGGTCTGCATCCACTTTTCTCTGGTCTGATTGGGCAAACCGTACATCAAATCGAGAGAAATGTTCTCAAATCCAGCCTTTCTGGCGTTTTCCACCGCAAAAACAGCCTGCTCATAGGTGTGGGGACGGCCCAGCGCCTTCAAGACCTCGTCGGCCTCATTCTGAACGCCCAGGCTCATGCGGTTGAATCCGGCGGAACGCAGCTTGTGCAGCGTCATGGCGTTGACCGATTCCGGGTTGGCCTCGAAGGTTACCTCACAGTCCCGGTCCATGTTGAACCGCTTACGAATTTCCGCCAGAATTCGTTTCAGGCCGTCGGCGCCGAAAAAGGAGGGCGTACCGCCGCCGAAATAGACCGAATCCACCAGGTAGTCGGGGGCCAGGGCCGCCGTCTCCCGGATATGCAGAATCAGCGCATGGAGGTAGCGGTCCATCAGCTCCTTGCTGCGGCCGCCGCCCAGGGAATAAAAGTCGCAGTATTCACATTTGCTGCGGCAAAAGGGGATATGGACGTAAACGCCCAGTGTTTTTTCCATAGCATCACCTCGTGGTGGGTTTCCCGCGTTACCGGCCCCGGAGTTTCCGAACCTCGGCGTCGTACTCCTCCCGGGTCAGCAGTCCCGCTTCATAGAGCGTCTTGCGGTTTTCAATGAGCCGCGCCCCATTGCTCCGGGGCTGGCGGGGCGGTTCATAATGGCGATGGGGCTCCGGATTGGGGCAAGCCGGTTCTTTGGGCTGGGGTTTTGCCGCCTGCTGTTGGGGCTGCCACTGCTGCGCACGCTGCTGGGTTCTGTTCTCCGCCATGCGCACGGCCTCCTTGACCTGTTTGGATACTTCCTGTTTGGCCTGGAGAATGGGCTCCCGGTACAGCTGCCGGGCATGCCGAAGCGCCTCGCGGGTCTCCTGCCGGCGCTGCTTTTTACCAGAACCGGCAAACAGCATCACCAGGCCGATAATAGCCACAACGATGCTGGGAACACCCTCGCCGGAAAAGGCGTTGCCCAGACCGGTAATCAGCAGCAGGATGCCCAGGACCCGGACGATGCCGGTGGCACAGCCGATGGATGTGCCGTTGGTGTTCTGTGCCATAAATTCTCCCCCGTTTCTCAATCCGTCAAACGGTTATTCTTCCGTCTCCTCGCCGGATTCTTCCTTTTCCACCCGCTCCAGGGCAATGACCCGGTTGCCCTCGTCAATGCGCATGACGATAACGCCCTGGGTATCGCGCTTGTAGATGTTGATATCGGAAGCGGCCATGCGGATCATCACGCCGCCGTCCTCAATGAGCATAACATCGTCGTCGTCGCAAACCACCCGGACACCGGCAATGGGTCCGGTTTTTTCCGTGAGATTGTAGGCTTTCAGGCCCTTGCCGCCGCGCTTCTGGGGCTGGCGGGTGCCGTCTTCACCGGTACGCAGATACTCTTCCACGTTGGTGCGCTTGCCGTAGCCGTTTTCCGTGACGGCAAGCAGCTGTTTGCCCTCCTGGTACAGCTCCGCGCCCACGACCCGGTCGCCGTCCTCCAGACGGATGCCCCGGACACCCTGGGCGTCGCGGCCCATGGGCCGGACGTCGTTTTCATCGCAGCAGAGGGCCATACCGTCCTTGGTGCAGATGAGAATTTGGTCGCTGCCGTTGGTTTTCAGCACGGAGATCAGCTTGTCGCCTTCCTCCAGGGTCAACGCCCGGATACCGGCCTTGCGGGCCGTATGGATGGACTCCATCACCAGCCGCTTGACGGTACCGTTCCGGGTGACCATGAACAGGTAACTGTCCTCGCCAAATTCGCGGGTAGCCAGCATGGCCGTCACCTGTTCGCCGGGCTCCAGAGGCAGAATGTTAACGATGGCCGTACCGCGGGCCGTCCGGCCCGCCTCGGGAATCCGATAGCCCTTGCGGCGGTGGACCTTGCCGGTACTGGTGAAGAACAGCAGATAATCGTGGGTAGACGCCGTCACCATGGAGCGGACATAGTCCTCCTCCTTCAGGTTCTGGGCGTTGACGCCGCGGCCGCCGCGGCGCTGGGTCCGGTAGGTGGAGGCGGGCATCCGCTTGATGTAGCCCTGACGGGACAGGGTATAGCAGCACTCTTCCTCTTCGATCAGGTCCTCAATATCGATCTCGTCCTCCACATCCTCAATGTCCGTGTGGCGGTCGTCGCCGAATTTTTCGGCAATCTCCAGCAGCTCTTCCTTGAGGACCTGCTTCTGCATCTCCTCGCTGGCCAGCAGCCGGTTGTAGTAGTCAATCCGCTCTTCCAGCTCCTTGTACTCGGCTTCCAGCTTCTCCCGGTTCAGACCCTGGAGAGCAATGAGCCGCATATCACAGATGGCCTGGGCCTGGACGTCGGACAGGGAGAACCGGTCCATCAACCGCTGTTTGGCGTCGTCGTAGCTGGTGCGGATAATGCGGATGACCTCGTCGATGTTGTCCTGGGCAATGAGCAGACCTTCCAGCAGGTGGGCCCGCTCCTGGGCCTTGCGCAGATCGTACTGGGTGCGGCGGATAATAACCTGCTGCTGATAGTGGAGATATTCGTCGAGAATGTGCCGCAGAGACAGGATTTTGGGCTGCAATTTGCCGTTGACCTCGGTCAACGCCAGCATATTGATGGCAAAGGTGGTTTGCAGCTGGGTCTGGGCAAACAGACGGTTGAGCACCACCTGGGGATTGGCGTCGCGCTTGAGCTCGATGACAATGCGCATACCGTTGCGGTCGGACTCGTCGCGGATATCGGAGATACCCTCCAGCCGCTTGTCCTCCACCTGGTCGGCCATGTTCTTGATGAGCATGCGCTTGTTGACCTGGTAGGGAATCTCGGTGACGATGATGCGGGTCCGGTCCTTGTTGAACTCCTCAAATTCCGTCTTGGCCCGGACCATGACGCGGCCGCGGCCCGTGGCATAGGCGGCCCGGATGCCGCTGCGGCCCATGATGGTGCCGCCGGTGGGGAAGTCGGGTCCCTGGACGTGCTCCATCAGGTCAATGAGCTCGGCTTCCGGGTTGTCCAGCACCTCCACCGCCGCGCCGATGACCTCCCGCAGATTGTGGGGCGGGATGTTGGTGGCCATACCGACGGCGATACCGGCGGAGCCGTTGACCAGCAGATTGGGGAACCGGGAGGGCAGAACCTTGGGCTCCTTCCGTGTCTCGTCGAAGTTGGGGTCCCAGTCCACCGTGTCCTTTTCGATGTCCCGCAGCATTTCAGCGGAAATCTTCGCCAGTCTGGCTTCCGTATAACGGTAGGCGGCGGCGGGATCGCCGTCGATGGAACCGAAGTTACCGTGGCCGTCCACCAACGGGTAGCGCATGGAGAAATCCTGTGCCAGACGGACCAAAGCGTCATAAACAGAAGCGTCGCCGTGGGGATGGTACCGGCCCAGCACGTCGCCCACGCAGGTGGCCGACTTTTTGAAGGGCTTGTCATGGGTCAGATTGTCCTCGTACATGGCGTAGAGGATGCGCCGATGGACCGGCTTGAGGCCGTCGCGGACGTCGGGCAGCGCTCTGCCCACGATGACCGACATGGCATATTCGATATAGGACTTCTCCATCTCCTCCACCAGCGGGGCGGAGACGATGGTCTGATCCGGGAATCGAATCTCCTCGGGATCGTATTGTGGTTTCTTGCTCATGTATGTGCCTTCCTTTTCTCGTTGGCGATTGGCAACTTAGTAGTCGAGATTTACCGCATATTTTGCGTTTTTCTCGATGAATTCCTTACGCGGTTCCACCTTTTCACCCATGAGGATCGTAAAGGTCTCGTCGGCCTTCACCGCGTCCTCCAGGTCGATGCGCTTGAGGGTCCGGGTGGCCGGGTCCATGGTGGTCTCCCACAGCTCGTGGGGGTCCATCTCACCAAGGCCCTTATACCGGCTGATTTCCACCTTGGCGTTGGGGTTATCGCCGCGCATTTCGGCGGCAATGCGTTCCCGCTCCACGTCATCATAGGCTACCCGCTGCTGCTTGCCTCTGGTCAGCTTGAACAGGGGCGGTACGGCGGCGTAGACATAGCCGTGCTCAATCAGGGGCCGCATGAACCGGAAGAAGAAGGTCAAAAGCAGCGTCCGGATGTGGGCGCCGTCCACGTCGGCATCGGCCATAATGACGATTTTATGATACCGCAGTTTGTTCAGATCGAACTCGTCGCCGATGCCCGCGCCCAGGGCGGTGATGACCGGCAGCAGCTTGTCATTGCCGTAGACCTTGTCGGCCCGGGCCTTTTCCACATTGAGCATCTTGCCCCAAAGCGGCAGAATAGCCTGGAAGCGGGAATCTCTGCCCTGGGTGGCAGAGCCGCCGGCGGAATCACCCTCGACGATATACAGTTCCGTCAGTTCCGGGTTCCGCTCGTTGCAGTCGCGGAGCTTGTCGGGCATACCGCTGCCGCCCAGCGCTGTCTTGCGTCGGATGGATTCGCGGGCTTTTTTGGCGGCCTCTCTGGCCCGATTGGCCATCATGGCTTTTTCCAGAATGACCTTGGCCACCTGGGGGTGCTCCTCAAAGTAGGTGGTCAGCTGCTCATTGACGATGTTGTCCACCAGGGTGCGAATATAGGCGTTGCCCAGCTTGGCCTTGGTCTGGCCCTCGAACTGAGCCTCCGTCAGCTTGACGGAGATGACGCAGCTGAGGCCCTCGCGGCAGTCCTCGCCGCTGACCTTGTCGGCATCGGTCTTGATGATGTTGTTTTTCTGACCATAGGCATTCAAAACGCGGGTGAGGGCCGTTTTGAAGCCTGTTTCGTGCATACCGCCTTCCGGCGTATGGATGTTGTTGGCAAAGGACAGAATGGTCTCGTTGTAGCTGTCGTTATACTGCATGGCCACCTCGGCGATGGCGTCACCCTTCTGGCCCTGCATGTAGATGGCCTCGGGATGCAGGGGCGCTTTGGCCCGGTTGAGCCAGGTGGCAAACTGCCGGATGCCGCCCTCATAGTGCATGGTGTCCTGCTGCTCCATCCCGGGGCGGCGGTCGGTGGTGGTGATGCGAAGACCGCCGTTTAGGAAGGCCTGCTCCCGCATTCTTGTATGCAGAATGTCGTAGTCATAGACCAGATCATCGAAGATTTCCCCGTCGGGCTTGAAGGTGACGGTGGTACCGGAGTGGTCCGTGGTGCCGATGACCTTCATTTCCTGGGTGATGTTGCCGTGGGAGAATTTCATCTCATAGATTTTGCCGTCCCGATGGACCTGGACCGTCAGCCACTCGGACAGGGCGTTGACAACGCTGGCGCCGACGCCGTGGAGACCGCCGGAAACCTTATAGCCGCCGCCGCCGAACTTACCGCCGGCGTGGAGCACCGTATAGACAACTTCCAATGCGGGCCGTCCCGTCTGGGCCTGGATATCCACAGGGATGCCGCGGCCGTTATCGGTGACGGTGATGGTGTTGCCCTCGTTGATGGTGACGGTGATTTCCGTGCAGAAGCCCGCCAGGGCTTCGTCGATGGCGTTGTCCACGATCTCGTAAACCAGATGGTGCAGGCCCGACGAGGATGTGGAGCCGATATACATACCGGGACGTTTCCGCACCGCTTCCAGACCCTCCAGGACCTGGATTTGGGCCGCGTCGTATTCCTGCTCCAGCAGGGGATTCAATTCTTCTGCCATGCTATGCGCTCCTAACTTGATGGTTGGAAAACTTACTTGGTTTGTTTCTGACCGGCGGCTTCGCAGCGGGCCGCCACGGTGGCCGCGGAAAACTGGGTCAGATACACCCGGTCCATGGTGAACTCCCGGGTCAGAATGAAAGCCTTGGGCAATTCATCGGTGACGGTGACCACCTGGCCTCCGTCCTCGGCCTGCTTGAGAAAGGCACGGGTATCCTTGGAACTGGTGGTGTTATCCAGGTCAAAAATGCCGATGATGGACGAGTCCCGCAGGGACATGTCGCTGCCGATGGGTAAATACATCCGGTCACGCTCCTTCCAGCAGCGCGCCGTGCTCGATGGTCAGCACCTTGCCGATCTCTGTCACGCGGCTGCGCTCACAGCAGGTGATAAACACCTGGCCCGAGGCGATGCGGTTAAGAATAAAGTCCTGCCGGGCCGGGTCCAGCTCCGACAGCACATCGTCCAGCAGCAGTACCGGCTCTTCGCCGGTGTCCCGCCGGAAAATTTCCCGCTCGGCCAGCTTCAGCGAAATGGCCGCTGTGCGGATCTGGCCCTGGGAACCGTAGCCCTTGAGACTGACGCCGTCCAGCAGTACGTCGAAATCGTCCCGATGGGGGCCGGAAAGGCATTGGCACGATTCCAGCTCCGCCCGGTAGTGGCTGTGCTGGTGCTCCAGCAGCTTTTGCAGCACCTCCTGCTGGGGGGCCAAGGGGTCGGGAATATTGGAAACCGTCTGGTAAGTGACGGTTAAATGCTCTTTTCCGCCGGAAAACTCCTGGTGAAAATCGGCGGCCAGCTGGGCCAGCCGTTCCATAAACCGGGCCCGATAGGCGATTAAAATGGCGCCCACCTGAGCCATCCGGAGGTTGAAGTCCGGCAGCGTCTCCAAAAGGGACGGATTTTGGAACCGGTCCTTTAAAATCCGACTTTTGTGGTCGTGGAGACGGGTATATTGGGTCAGCGCCCGTTCATAGCCGGGCCGCAGCTGGGTCAAGGCATTGTCCATGAGCCGGCGGCGGGCCGACGGGCCCATTTTCAGCGTCAGCAGGTCCTCGGGACAGAACAGCACTGTGGTGAGAATGCCGGGCAGCTCTGCCGCCGTTTTCTGGCGGACACCGCCGATGTACAGCTGCCGGGACCGGCGACCGGGAAACAAAACGGCCCGGATGGACTGTTCCCGTCCCTGGGAGAACAGCTTCGCCTCCAACTCCGCAAACTCCGCCCCCATGCCGATGAGCTCCTGCTCCTTGCGGGTACGGAAGGAGTGGCCCATGGACAGATAGGTGATGGCCTCCAGCAGATTGGTTTTTCCCTGGGCATTGTCCCCGACAATCAGGTTGACGCCGGGGACAAAGTCGGCCGTCAGCGATTCGTAGTTGCGAAAGCCCCGCAGCCGCAGCTGCTCAAGCCTCATGGGCAGTCACCTGCCAGCGGTTGGGGCCGAAGGAGACCACGTCGCCGGGATACAGCTTCCGGCCCCGGCGGGTCTCCGTCTCTCCATTGACGGAAATTTCCCCGTTCTGAATGAAATTCTTGGCCATGCCGCCGGAGGAAACCGCGTCGCAGAACTTCAAAAAGTCCTGTAATTTGATAAATTCCGTGTGAATGGCCACGGGAATGGGGGCATCCGATTGTTTTCTGGTGACGCGAACTTTCATAACCAATCGTCCTTTACAAAATGTTGGGCTCTGCTCTTACATGGATTCCTTCAACCGGACCGGCAGAACCATATAGGCAAACTGGTCGCTGCCGTCGGTGGGGGTCAGGACAATGGGGCTCAGGCCGTTGCTCAGCTCCAGCGTAACCTCCTGGGCGGGAACCGCCTTCAAGGCGTCCAGCAGATAGCGGCAGTTGAAGCCGATTTCCAGATTTTTGCCGTCACCGGCCACGGGGCACACATCATGGGCCGCGCCGATGGTGGTAACGGTCTTGAAATCGGCGCTGTTGTCGGAAAAGACGCAGCGGACCGGGCTCTTGAGCCGTTCGGAGACAATCAAACTCACACGTTCAATGGAAGCGTTGAGCTGCTCCACGTTGGCCGTCAGCTTGATGGGATTTTCCGTGGGCAGCACCCGCCGCCAATCGAGGAATTCACCCTCCAGCAGACGGCAAACCAGGGTGGCTTCTCCGATCTGGAACATCAGATGCTTGCTGCCCAGGGTGAACCGGGCTTCCTCGTCGGTGTCGCCCAGAATTTTTTCCACTTCTTTCAACGCGGCGCCGGGAGCTACAAAGGTCATGACGCGGCCGGGAGCCTCCTCAAAATGGAACCGGCGCAGGGCCAGACGGTAGCCGTCCACGGCCACCACGGTCATATCGGTTTCCGTGACCTCAAAGCGGCAGCCGGTGTGGACCGGGCGGGTCTGATTTTCCGACACGGCAAAAATGGTGCCGGAGATCAGCTCCTTCAGGGCCCGCTGGGGGATGGAAACGCCGTTGGCGTATTCCACATCGGGCAGCTCCGGGTAGTTTTCGGCATCGGTGGCCGTAATGGTAAAGGAGGAAATGCCGCAGCGGATGGACACCTTATAGCTGTCGTCCACAGAGACGGTGACCTCCTCATCGGGGAGCTTCCGCACAATATCGAAAAACAGGCGGGCAGGCAGAATACAGGTACCGGTCTCCACAATCTCCGCCGGTACCGAAACGGTAATACCGGTTTCCAGATTATAACCAGTGAGCTGTAACTTCATGCCGGCGTGGACGTGAATGCCTTCCAGGGCCGCCATGGGACTCTTGGGGGCCACCGTCCGGGAGGCCACAGAGATAGCGGAAACCAGAAGCGCTTTTTCACAGACAAATTTCATGAACAGTTCCTCCGTGTATTCTCTCTTAGTAGAAAGAAAGGATTTTTTAGTAGTTGCAGTAGTCGTAGAAGAAAATTATGTGGAAAACTGCCGCGAGCCCTGTCGTATCAACGGTTTTTTCTCCACAGGCCCCTGTGCATTCCACAGGAAGTTTTCACAATCCACTGTGGAGAAAATTTTTTCTTTCAAAAAACCGCAAATTTTCCACAAAAATTACCTAACATTCCACAAGCCGCTGTGGAAAACTTTTGGCGCGACAAAATCCACTGCGGTCGCCGACAAAAAACGCCATCACGCCCTTGTGATGCACAGACTTTTCGTCTACCTCCGCAGCAATGCGAAGCATGGATTCAGAGCGTTGCTGCATCGCTTCTGCGGCACCGCGCTATATAAAATCATGAACCAAATTCTAAAAGTTTTACTCGATTTTTTTCAAAAAATCGCAGGGTCCAGGGGCAGCGCCCCGGTCGCGCCTCGCAAGGCGCGAAATACCCGCCCGCCGCAGCGGGCGAAATCCCCATAACCGCACCCATTACAGCCGGTTATTGATGTTGGCGGTGATGTCGCGGATGGTTTCGGCCAGGACGCCGCCCTGATCCATGGCTTTTTCCACCTTGCGGATGGCATAAATGACGGTGGAGTGGTCCTTGCCGAATTCGCGGCCGATGTCGGGGAGGCTCAAATTGGTCAGCTGACGGATCAGATACATGGCAACCTGGCGGGCTTCGGCGGTGCCTTTGTTCTTGAGGGTACCCCGGAGGGTGCTCTCCGGAATGGAATAGAAGCGGCTGACCTCGGAAATGATGAGACTGGGGGTGGGAAGGGCTTCCGTTTTGCCCTTGTACATGTCCTTGATGGCACGGGAAACCGACGGCACATCAATATTCATGCCGTTGAGCTTCTGATAGGCCATAATCTTTTTCACGGTGCCTTCAATCTGCCGCACGTTGGAGGTGACATTCTCCGCAATATAGGCACAGACGTCGTCGGGCATATCCAATCCCAGGGACGTGGCCTTGTTTTTGATGATGGCCATACGGGTTTCGTAGTCGGGCGGGATAATATCGGCCTGGAGACCCCACTGGAATCGGGTTTTCAGCCGGTCCTCCAGCTTGAGCATCTCCTCGGGGGGACGGTCGGAGGTGAGGACAATCTGCTTTTTGGCCTCGTACAGGGTGTTGAAGGTATGGAAAAACTCCTCCTCCGTGGAGGCCTTGCCGGCAATAAACTGAATATCGTCCATCAAAAACAGGTCGGCATTGCGGTATTTGCTGCGGAATTCGATATTCCGGCCTTCCTGGAGGGCGGCCACCAGTTCATTGGTGAATTGATCGCCCTTGATGTACACAATATTATAGTTGGGGTGCTGCTTGTGGATTTCCGCTGCAATGGCGTAGAGCAGGTGAGTTTTGCCCAGGCCCGAGGGGCCGTAGATCAGAAGGGGGTTATACGCGCCGGCGGGATTGTTGGCCACGGCCACGGCCGCCGCGTGGGCAAACCGGTTGGACGAGCCGACCACGAACTTTTCAAAGGTAAACTCCGGGTTGAACTCCACAAACTTGGGCTTTTCCATGCGGCTTTTGTACTCTTCCACATTCTCTTCCAGCAGGACAACCACCTCGACCTCCTGGTTGTAGAGCTCCCGCATGGCATCCTGAATGTATTCCATGCAGCGCCGCTGGATCACATCCTGCTGATATTCGTAGGGTGTGGACAGAATCAGCTGATGGTCGGTGATCTCCACCACATTGGTATCGTCAAACCAGGCGGATGTGGCCGCAGCACCCATTTTATTTTCAATATGGCCAAGCACCTTGGCCCAAATAAACGCGGCAGAAGGCATGGGCCCCTCCTTTCCCCCAGTAAAAATGGGCATATAAAATCAACCTATTCTATCACAAAAGGCGGTGGTCCGCAAGTAGTTATCCACAGGCCCTTGTCTATAACCTGGAAAACCGGCGGCCGCAGTTGCAAAGAAAAAGGGACTGTGTTACAATATCGGCAAACTGTGCCAACAAAATTCGAGTGCGATTGTTGAGGTTATGAACAGATGCTGGAAATCAAAAATCTCTCGGTGACTGTCAACGACGAAAACGGCAGAGCCGACATTTTAAAAGACATCAATCTGACGGTGGAGGACCGGAAATTCATCGTCATCACCGGCCCCAACGGCGGCGGCAAAACCACCCTGGCCCGGGCCATTATGGGTCTGGCTCCCGTTACCGGCGGCTCCATCCTCTGGAACGGCACGGAATTGGCCGACAAATCCGTGACGGAGCGGGCAAAACTGGGCGTTTCCTACGGATTTCAGCAGCCGCCCCGGTTCAAGGGCATGAAGGTGGCCGATCTTCTGTCCATTGCCGCCGGCCGGAAGCTGAACCACGACGAAACCTGCTCCTATCTGACGAAAGTGGGATTGTGCGCCCGGGACTATTTGGACCGGGATGTGGACGCCAGCTTGTCCGGCGGCGAGGTCAAGCGCATTGAAATCGCCACGATTCTGGCCAGGAAATGCCCCCTGATGATCTTCGATGAGCCGGAGGCCGGTATCGATCTCTGGTCCTTTGCCCGTCTGACGGAGACCTTTTCCGAAATCCACGCCAAAAAAGAGGCCACCATCCTCATCATCTCCCACCAGGAGCGGATCATCCGTCTGGCCGACGAAATCATTCTGGTGGCCGACGGCCATGTAAAGGACCGGGGCCCCGCCGAAAAAATCTATCCCCAAATTCTCGCAGACACCGTTTCGGGCTGCAACCGGCTGGAGGTAAACGGAACATGCTGAACGACGTACAAAAGCACATTCTGGAAGTGGTCGCCGCCATGAAAAACGGCGAGACCGACGGCGCGGTGAACATCCGCATCGACGGCAAAAAGGCCCATCGGGTCAACTCCGAGCACATCCGGATTGAATCCAAAACCGACAAGGACGGCATTGACATTCACATTGCCCCCTTTACCAAGCATGAAAGCGTCCATATTCCCGTGGTGCTGACGGAGAGCGGCTTCCATGACAAGGTTTACAACGACTTTTATATTGGAGAGGGCGCGGAGGTCAACATTGTGGCCGGATGCGGTATCCACAACTGTGGCTGCGACGACTCCCAGCACGACGGCGTCCACACCTTTTATGTGGGAAAAAACGCAAAAGTCACCTATTCCGAGACCCACTACGGCGAAGGTGAAGGCGGCGGCAAGCGGATTCTGAACCCGGAAACCATCCTCTATCTGGAGGAAGGCGCTTCCGTCACCCTGGACACCACCCAGATCAAGGGTGTGGACGATACCAAGCGGTACACCAAGGCCGTTTTGGGCAAGGACGCGGAAATTGTCATCACCGAAAAGCTGCTGACCCATGACAACCAGTACGCCGAAAGCGAAATGGACGTGTTTTTGAACGGCGAAGGCTCCAAAACCCGTGTGATTTCCCGGTCTGTGGCCCAGGATAACTCCGTTCAGGTGTTTTATCCGCGGGTGGAGGGCAATGCGCCCTGTTTTGGACACGTCAGCTGCGACGCCATCATTATGGGCGAAGCCAAGGTCAAGGCCATTCCCGCCATTTCCTGTAACCATGTGGACGCGGGGCTGATTCATGAAGCGGCCATCGGCAAAATTGCCGGCGACCAGCTGTTGAAGCTCATGACGTTGGGCCTGACGGCGGAGGAAGCCGAAGAGAAGATTCTCGAGGGCTTTTTGCGGTAAATCAAGGGATTTTTTGGGGGCTCTGCCCCCAAACCCCCGCGATTTTTTGAAAAAAATCGAGTAAAACTTTTTATAACGCCATACCCGTTCCGGGCATGGCGTGGATTTGTATTGAGAATAAACAAAAAATAAAAGTTTTTACTCAATTTTTTTACAAAAAAATTGCGGTTTCCAAAGGCAGCGCCTTTGGTCGCCCGCCGCAGCGGGCGAAATCCATGGACAGGAGGGCCTTATGCTCCATGTAACAATCCTCACCGTGGGAAAATTGAAAGAAAAATTCTATCTGGAAGCCTGTAAGGAGTATGCCAAGCGGTTGTCGGCCTATTGCAAGCTGGACCTGCTGGAGCTGCCGGAATACCGGCTGCCGGATAACCCCTCGAATGCGGAAATCACGGCGGGACTGGAGCGGGAAGCGGAACAGATTTTTGCCAAAATTCCCAAAGGGGCCTGGGTTTGCGTTCTGACGCCGGAGGGCAAGCTCCTGTCGTCGGAACAGCTGGCCGATCAGCTGAAAGCCGTCAAATCGGCGGGAAAATCCTCCATCTGTTTGATTTTGGGCAGCTCGTTCGGCATGGCCCCCGCGGTCAAGCAGCGGGCCGACTTCCGGCTGTCCATGTCTCCCATGACGTTTCCCCACCACCTGGCGCGGATTATGGTCCTGGAACAGCTGTATCGGGCCGAATCCATCCAGGCCGGCAGCCGGTACCACAAGTGAAACAAGGACATCTGTCCACAGGAGTTTTTCACAGGTGTCAATAACTTGCTCACACTGTGTGGAAAACTTGTTGGCGGATGTGAATAACTTTCTGGCTGTACAAAATAATAGTTTATATATCTGCTGATATTGGTTAAAATCAACAGATATTTTGCGCAAAAAACGCAATCGGGGCAAATTATCCACAAATGACTGTGGATGATTTGCCCCGGTTGTTTATTGGGAGAAGTCGATGGGCTGTTGATGGTTGGCTAACAGGAAGTCGTTGAGTTTGGAATAAACGTGGCTGCCGAAGAAGCCCCGATAGGCGGAAAGGGGACTGGGATGGGGAGATTCCAGAATGCAGCGCACGTAGGGGGATGCGGCAATGGCTTTGCGCTTTTTCTGGGCTTGACTGCCCCAGAGGACAAAGGCTATGGGCTGGGGAAATGTGGCCAGCGTCGCCACTACCGCGTCGGTGAAGGTCTGCCATCCAAAATTTTTATGGCTGTTGGCCCGGTCCTTTTCCACGGTCAGCACGGTATTCAGCAGCAGCACGCCCTGCTTGGCCCAGCCGGTGAGATCGCCGTGAGACGGCGGGGGACAGTGGAGATCGCTGTCCAGCTCCTGAAACATATTGCGAAGAGACGGCGGAATTTTCACGCCCTCCCGGACGGAAAAGGCCAGACCGTTGGCTTCACCCGCTCCATGGTAGGGGTCCTGTCCCAGAATCACCACCCGCACCTGGTCCGGCGGTGTCAGGGAAAAGGCGCGGAATACCTCGTTTTCCGGCGGGTAAACGGTGACGGTGGAGCGGGCCTCGTCCACGCGGCGGGTCAATTCCGCAAAATAGGGCTTTTGCAGCTCCCGTTCCAGCAGCGGCAGCCACGGGCCCAAAGGCGAAAGGTCCATATACAATACCTCCTCAACGGAATTTCTGTAGGATTTTGTCTATCATACCGGAAGAACGGCACCTTGTAAACCGGCTTCTCATAGGATGAAAAAAACCATGGGAGGAGATTGCCATGCAGCTGCATACGGTACGGGCCGGGGAGACTTTGACGGCCATCGGCGGGGAATACGGGGTGTCGCCGGGGTTGATTGCGCGGGTCAACGGGTTGGAACCGCCCTTTGCTCTGGCTGTGGGACAGAGCCTATTGATTTTGAAGCCCCGCGTTTTACATACGGTCCGTTCGGGGGAAACCCTCTACAGTGTGGCCCAGCAATATGATACGGACCCATTGCAGCTGCTGCGGAACAATCCCAATCTGGAGGGCCGCGCCGCATTGTTTCCCGGCCAGGTGCTAGTGATCGATTGGGAGGATACGCCGGATACAAAACTGGAGATCAACGGCTACGCCGAACCGGATGTGCAGGAAGCGGTGCTGCGGACCATTCTGCCCTACAGCACCTTTCTGGCCCCTTTTACCTATGGGGTGTCGAAAACCGGGGGATTGGTGCCGTTAAACGACGAAACCCTCCTGCGGTGGGCGGACCAATACGGCGTGACGCCGTGGCTCCATCTGTCCACGCTGACCGAGGACGGCACCTTTTCCAATGAGCGGGCTGCCGTGGCGCTGGCCACCGCCGAAAGCCGGGCGTCTCTGGCCGATGCGGCCATCGGTACGGCGCTGGAAAAGGGATACGGCGGCATTGACGTGGATTTTGAATTTATTTTCCCGGAACAGGCCGAGGCCTACGCCGATTTTGTGGCATTGCTGCGGCGGCGGGCCAATGGGCTGGGGCTGGAAGTGGTGGTGGCCCTGGCTCCCAAGACGTCAGCGGACCAGGCAGGGGTTCTCTATCAGGGCCATAATTACCGGTTACTGGGGGAGGCCGCCAACGCGGTGTTATTGATGACCTATGAGTGGGGCTATACCTATGGCCCGCCCATGGCAGTGGCCCCCATCGACGCCGTGAAACGGGTGCTGGATTACGCCATAACGGAGATCCCGCCGGAAAAAATCTTTATGGGCTTTCCCAATTACGCCTATGACTGGACGCTGCCCTTCATCACCGGAGAGAGCCGGGCCACCAGCATTTCCAATCCGGAGGCCGTGGCCCTGGCGGTCCGCATGGGGGCGGAAATCCAATTTGACGAGAAGGCCCAGACGCCGTATTTCCACTATACCGATGACCGGGGCATGGTCCATGAGGTCTGGTTTGAGGACCCCCGCAGCTGTCTGGCCAAATTTGATCTGGCAGCGTCCTACGGCTTTCGGGGATTGGGAGTTTGGAATTATATGCGGCCGTTTCCCGCGTGTTTTTCCCTGCTGAATGTGCGGTTTTTGCTGTGACAGGTCACAACGGAACGCCTTTTGTCATAGACTGGACGGCGGCAAAAGTGCCGCCAGGTTGTGAAAGGAGGCATTGCCTGTGAATAACAAACAAAGGTTATGGATTCACAATACCTGTATTCGGGCCATCCAGTCCATGGCCCAGACGGCCCTGGCAACCATGGGCACCATGGCCACGTTTTTCAATGTCAGCTGGAAAGGCGTTATCTCCGCCACGCTGATGGCCGGGGTTTTGTCGATTCTGGGCAGCATTGCCAAGCTGCGGCCCATCAATGAACCGGAACAGGGGGCGTAACCATGAAACTGCTGCTGATTGCCGGCCATGGGGCCGGAGACCCGGGGGCCGTGTCCGGCGTGTTTCAGGAGGCCGTGGAGACCCGGCGGGTGGTGGGCGCTCTGGTGCGGCTGCTGAAAGGGTACTGTGATGTCACCCAGTACCCGCCTACCCGCAACGCGTTCAGCGACTTCCGCACGGGACAGCTGAACAAACAGGTCCAACTGTCGGACTTCGACTATGTGTTGGAGATTCACTTCAACGCTTCGGCCCCCGGACCGAAGGACGGCAAAACCAAGGGCGTGGAGATTTTTGTTCCCACCGGCGCGACGGAGACGGCGGCGGAGGAACAGATTTGTCGGGCCGTTGCCGCTGGCGGGCTCACCAACCGGGGCCTGAAACGGTACAACTGGGCCGTCATCAACGCCGCCCACCGGGCCGGGGTCCGGTCGGCGCTGCTGGAGGTCTGCTTTATCGACGATCCCGACGATATGCTGGTCTATACGACCAAATTTGACGCGGTGGCCCAGGCTATTGCCGATGCCATCATTACCCAATTTTCTCTCGAAAAGGAGGAGAAGCCTGTGACCTATGAGGAATTCGCGGCCTTTATGGACCGTTATCTGACCAACCGGGCCAAGCTGGCCCCGTCTGCCTGGTCCAACGAGGCCAGAGCCTGGGCCGAAAAGGCCAATATTGTCCAGGGCGGCAGCGACGGAGAGAAAAAGTACCAATCGTTTGTCACCAGGGAAGAGCTGGTACAGATGCTGTTTCGGTCCAAATAGGAGCACGGAACACCGGAGAATCAAAAGTTTTACTCGATTTTTTTCAAAAAATCGCAGGGGTCCAGGGGGCAGCGCCCCCGGTCGCCCGCCGCAGCGGGCGAAATATCCGCGCCGCGCACGGCGCGAAACACCCGCCCGCCGCAGCGGGCGAAATCCCCGAATCGTTCTAAAGCGCCATCCGCAGATGGCGCAATCCCCACGGCGTCAGCCGTAAGGCCGCCGTACCCACCCCATCGGGTGGGACGGCGGCCTTTTCCGGCTCTCCAGCCAATGTACAGAACCATCATACCGTCCATTAACGACTTCTTAACGGGCTAAACCTCTGTTTTTTCCCGCAAAAATCTGCTATAATGGTTCCACTTTTCCGAAAGGCGGTGAACCCCATGCAGACTGGTAAACTGCGCACAGTGGTGCAGCGGCTCCACCTGTCCCGGCGGGACACGGCGGTAACGGCGGGCATCCTGCTGGGGGTGTCCCTGCTGTGTCTGGCTCTGTGGCAGATGGACCCCCAGGGCCACTATGTGGCGGAGCTGTATCTGCTGGCCGTGTTCCTGATTTCCCGGTTCACCACGGGATTTTTCTACGGCATCGCCGCCTCCTGTCTGTGCGTGCTGGCCGTCAACTATTTTTTCACCTTTCCGTATTTTGCCTTTAATTTCACCATTTCCGGCTATCCGCTGACCATTCTCTGTATGCTGGCCGTGTCTGTGGCCACCAGCGCCATGACCACTCAGATCAAGCGGCAGAGCAGTCTGCGGGTGGAGGCGGAGCGGGAAAAAACCCGCAGCAACCTGCTGCGGGCTGTGTCCCACGATCTGCGGACACCGCTGACCTCCATTCTGGGGGCCAGTTCAGCCCTGGCCGATGATGACGGGCGGCTGACGGAGCCGGAACGGCGGCAGCTGGCCAGGGAAATCGGCGAAGACGCCCAATGGCTCATCCGCATGGTGGAAAATCTCCTGTCGGTGACCCGAATGGATGACGGCACCAGCGAGGCCCGGCTGCAAAAGCAGGTGGAGGTGGCCGAAGAGGTGGTCAGCGCCGCCGTGGACCGGCTCCATAAACGGTTCCCCCAGCAGGATGTGACCGTGTCCGTGCCGGACGAACTGCTGATGGTGGCCATGGACGCTATGCTGATTGAACAGGTGCTGATCAACCTGCTGGAAAATGCCATTCTGCACGGCAAAAACGCCACCCATATCGGCCTGATTCTGGAACGCCGGGGGGATTTGGCTGTGTTCCGGGTGGAGGACGACGGCTGCGGCATTGATCCGGCCATTCTGGACCGGCTCTTTGAACAGTCCATTTCCCACGATGACCGGGAGCGCAGCGACAGCCGCCGCAGTCTGGGCATCGGACTCAACGTTTGCAGCACCATCATCCGGGCCCACGGAGGCCGGATGGCCGCCTATAACCGCCCCAAGGGCGGCGCGGCGGTGGAGTTTACCCTACCCTTGGAGGACGAAACCGTATGACAGTGAAACCGAAGATTCTGATTATTGAGGACGAGCCCAATATTGCCAGCTTCATGAGCACCATCCTGTCTGCCAACGACTTTACGGTGCTGCGTTCCGCCAACGGCGCCGACGGGCTGATGATGGCCTCGTCCCATTGCCCCGATATGATTCTGCTGGATTTGGGCCTGCCGGACATGGACGGTAAGGAGATCATCCGCAACATCCGCCAGTGGTCCCAGATGCCCATTATCGTCGTGTCGGCCCGGACCCAGGAATATGACAAGGTGGAGGCGCTGGACATGGGCGCCGACGACTATGTGACGAAACCTTTTGGCACCAGCGAGCTGCTGGCCCGAGTGCGGACAGCGCTGCGCCACGCCCGCAGCAGCAGCCTGGAGGGGGCCATGGCCCAGACGGGCAAGTTTACGGCCGGTCCTCTGGTGGTGGACTTCGACAAGCGCCACGTCTATGTGGACGGCCGTGACGCTAAGCTGACCCAGAATGAATTCCGCATTGTGGCTCTGCTGGCCAAGCACGCCGGGCGGGTGCTCACCTACGATATGCTGCTCAAAGCCGTATGGGGACCCAACGGCAGCAGCGACAACCAAATCCTCCGGGTGAACATGGCCAATATCCGCCGGAAAATCGAGGAAAACCCCGGCAAACCCCAGTTTATTTTCACCGAGATGGGCGTGGGATACCGAATGGTGGAGGGCGACTGAAAAATAGACAAGTGTCCATAATAAACGGACAAAACCAGTGCAAATGCCCACCGTGGGTACAACGGTTTTATTAGAACTCCATACAAAAATTTTATAAACTTTTTTTCAATTTGTGCAGAATTTTTCTTTGATATCTGTTATGATATACAAGTGGAATATTGATCTAAAATTTGAAATTGTGTTTGGAAAGGATATTCAAAACGTATGCGTAGAACGAAAATTATCTGCACCATGGGCCCCGCTTGCAGCAATGAGGAGACCCTCGAGAAAATGGTGCGCAGCGGCATGAACGTCGCCCGCCTCAATTTCTCCCACGGTGATTATGAAGAGCACGGCGGCCGCATTCAGCTGATCCGCACGGTCCGGGAGCGTCTGAATGTGCCCCTGGCCATTATGCTGGATACCAAGGGCCCCGAAATCCGTCTCAAGGAGTTTGTGGACGGCCGGGCCACTCTGGAGGATGGCAAGCCCTTTGTCCTGACCATCGAGGACGTGGAGGGCACCGCGGAGCGGGCCACCATTACGTATCGGGACCTGCCCAAGGACCTCAAGGGCGGCGAGCGCATTCTCATCGACGACGGCAAGCTGGAGCTGCGGGTCGATCACTGCACCGAGTCCGAGGTCCACTGCGTGGTGGTCCACGGCGGTATCGTCCGAAACCGCAAGTCCATCAACATTCCCCATTCCCGCCTGTCCCTGCCCTATCTGAGCGAGCAGGACAAGAACGATATCCTGTTCGGCATCCAGCAGAACGTGGACTACATCGCCGCGTCCTTCACCCGCAACAAGGAGGACGTCATCTCTCTGCGGAAGTTCCTGGACTATCATGGCGGCCACGATATCAAAATCATCTCCAAGATTGAGAACATCGAGGGAGTGGAGAACTTCAACAAGATTCTCCGGGAGTCCGACGGCATCATGGTGGCCCGCGGCGACATGGGCGTGGAAATCGAGTTTGAGCGCCTGCCCGGTCTCCAGAAGCGGTTCATCCGCCGCTGCAACCAGGCCGGTAAGATCGTCATTACCGCCACCCAGATGCTGGATTCCATGATGACCAGCGCCAGCCCCACCCGTGCCGAGATCACCGACGTGGCCAACGCCGTGTTCGACGGCACCAGCGCCGTTATGCTGTCCGGTGAGACCGCTGCCGGCAAGTATCCCGTGGAGGCCGTCCAGGTCATGGCCAAGATTGCCACCCAGGCCGAAAAGGACGCCTTTGATATGCTGGCCAACCGCAAAATTCGCTTCGACCTGGAGCTGGCCGACAAGACCAACGCCGTCTGCGACGCCGCCTGCACCATGGCCATGGACGTCCATGCCAAGGCCATCATTGTGGTGACCAAGTACGGCCACACGGCCCGCCGTATGTCCAAGTTCCGTCCCTTTGTGCCCATCGTGGCTGCTACCCATGTGGAGAAGACGTACCACCAGATGGGTATGAACTGGGGCGTGTTCCCGGTTCTGGCCCAGCCCCAGAAGAATTCCGACGACCTGATGCGCCATGCCATCGACTGTGCCAAGCAGATCGACATGGTGACCAACGGCGACCTGGTGGTTATCGCCGCCGGTGTCCCCGTGGATACTCCGGGCTCCACCAACCTGCTGAAGGTGGAAGTGGTCGGCGAAAGACGCTGAGTATCCCATTCCAACAGATTGTAAACGGGTGCGCTGCTTTTGGCAGCGCGCCCGTTGTGCGTGGTATGGCGGTAATATGAAGTACAGTATGGGGGCTGCATTGTGTTTGTAGGGCGGGACCTATGTGTCCCGCCGCTGGTATGCACCATCGACCACCAACAATGTAGGGGCCGGCATCCTTGACGGCCCCGGACAGATTGTGCCAGGGGCGCGTCAGGGATGCCGCGCCCTACGGATGTGGATGCGGATTCGCCCCAGTGCTGTCCAGTAACTGCCAGGAGTTGCCGCATGGCGGGACACGCAGGTCCCGCCCTACGAGATCAAACGGGTGCGCCTGCCGAACTTCTCATTACCGTGAAAATCAGCAACCGGGCGTGCTGCCAAGCAGCACGCCCGGTTGGCGGTTCAGACGAGACCCTGAATCAGAATGACCAAGACCAGAATGGGCAGGATAAACTGGAAATAGAACTTAAAGCATCGGGGCATTTTCAACCCCGTACCGGTGTTGCACTCGGCCAGATATTTGTCAAAGCCCCAGCCCCATTTGCTGACGCAGAACAGCAGATACACCAGAGAACCCAGGGGCAGCAGCAGATTGCTGACCACAAAATCCTCAAAGGTTTGAATATCGGCCATGCCGAAGGGCTGGATATTGCTCCAGACGTTGTAGCCCAGGACACAGGGCAAGCTCAGCAGGAACACAGCGATCAGATGGACGATTACAGCTTTTTTGCGGCTCCAGCCGAAATTGTCGATGGCGCTGGACAGGAGATTTTCAAAGACGGCAATGATGGTGGTAAAACTGGCAAAGGTCATAAAGAGGAAGAACAGGGCGCCCCACACGCGGCCGCCGGGCATGTTCAGGAACACATTGGGCAGCGTCTGGAAAATCAGGGGAGGACCGCTGTCCGGCTTGACGCTGAAGGCGAAGCAGGCGGGGAAAATAATCAGACCGGACATAATGGCCACAAAGGTGTCCAATACGCAGATGCGGACGGCCTCGCCGGTGAGGCTGTGGTCCCGGCTCATGAAGCTGCCGAAAATCTCAATGGCGGCAATGCCCAGGCTCAGGGTGAAAAACGCCTGATTCATGGCGGCCATGATGACGTTGCCCAGACCCACCTCCATGGCCCGGTCAAAATCGGGCAGCAGGTAGAACTTCAGACCTTCCAGTGTGTCATCCAGCAAAATGGAGTTGACGGCCAGAATGACAATCAGGGCCAGCAGGGCCAGCATCATCCATTTGGAAATCCGCTCCAAGCCCTTTTGAATGCCGAAGGAGCAGACGACAAAGCCCGCGACGACAATGACGGCCATATAGAGCAGCATTTCTGTGGGATTGGCCAGCATGGAGTTGAACACGCCGTCTACAGCGGCGGTGTCCATGGAAGTGGTGAACTGCCCCGTCAGGAACTTGAGGAAGTATCCCAGCATCCAGCCGGCTACGGTGGTGTAGTACATCATCAGAATCAGACAGCCCAGGACGCACACCCAGCCGTGGATGTGCCACTTGCTGCCCTTGGGCTCCAACGCCTTGTAGCCCTGTACGGCGCTTTTGCGGCTGGCCCGGCCCACAGCCAGTTCCATGGTCAGCACCGGGACGCCCATGATAACCAGAAACAGTAGGTAGAACAGTACGAAGACGCCGCCGCCGTTGGCGCCGGTCACATAGGGGAATTTCCACACGTTGCCAATGCCGATGGCACAGCCGGCACTGACCAGCAGAAATCCCAGCCGGGATTGGAAGTTTTCTCGTTTCATCTCTTGTAGTTTCTCCTTTTTCACACCAATGTATTACATTGACAGTAGCCCATTTATCGTATCGAAAAAATGCCGCCCTGTCAAGCGCTGCCGCTTGCCCGCGGAACAAAACCGCGGTATAATAAAAAGAATCCTGTAAAAGCGACCAAAGGAGCAGACTATGACCTTTGCAGACTTTCGGGCGCAGCTGGCGCCGGACCTCAACGAACAGCAGGCCGCCGCCGTGGAAACCCACCGGGGGCCGGTTTTGCTGCTGGCCGTACCGGGCAGCGGCAAAACCACGGCGCTGGTGACGCGCATTGCCTGTTTGATCTATGTGTACGGCGTCCATCCGTCCAACATTTTGACCATGACCTATACGGTGGCTTCCTCCAAGGATATGCGGGAACGGTTCGCCGCCCGGTTCGGCGCGGAACTGGCGGCCCAGCTGGCGTTCCGCACCATCAACGGCCTGTGCCATACGGTCATCCGCCAGTATGAGCGGATGCTGGGGCGGCAGGCCTTCTCCTTGCTGGAGCCGGGCCCCCAGGCGGCGCTGCTGGGCCAGCTGTGCCGGGAACAGACGGGGGAGTTTGCCAACGAAAACACCGTCAAGGCGTTGCAGACGGCCATTACTTATATCAAAAATTCCATGACCGCCCCGGAGGACTTCGACGACGGGGAGTTGGAGGGCGTGGAGTTTCCCACGCTGTACCGCCGGTACAACCAGGTTTTGCGGGAACAGTGCCGCATGGACTACGACGACCAGCTGGTGTATGCGCTGCAAATTCTCAAGCGTTATCCGGCGGTGCTGGAAGTGTTCCGCAGCCAATACCCCTACATTCTGGTGGACGAGGCCCAGGACACTTCCCGCATTCAGCACGCCATTCTGGACCTGCTGGCCGGACCGGGGGGCAACCTGTTTTTGGTAGGCGACGAGGACCAGTCCATTTACGGCTTCCGGGCCGCTGACCCGTCGGCCCTGGTCCACTTTGAGGACACCCATCCGGGGGCCAAAATCCTGTTTTTGGAGCAGAATTACCGGTCTCTGCCCGACTTGGTCCGGGTGGCCAACCGGTTTATTGCCCAGAACAAAAGCCGCCGGGAAAAGAACATGGCGGCGGTCCGGGATGGCGGCGCCATTCTCAAGGCCATTACCGTGGCCGACCGGGACAGCCAGTACGCGCCGCTGCTGGAGCTGGCGGCGGAGCTGCCGTCGGATACGGCGGTGCTGTACCGGGACAACGATAGCGCGTTGCCCCTCATTGACCGGCTGGAACGGCAGGGGCTGCCGTACCGGTGCCGTCAGGTGGATTGCGGCTTCTTCACCCACCGGATTTTAAGGGATGTGACCGACATCATCCATCTGTCCCAGGACCCGGAGGACGGGGACGCCTTTCTACGGGTCTATTTCAAACTGGGCGCGGGCATTTCCAAGCAGAACGCCGAAGCGGCGGTGCGGGCCTGCCGGGGCACCGGAACGCTGCCCGTATCCTATCTGGCCGACAGTGACCTGGGCAGCCAGTGGATGCGCCGTCAGTGCCGCAATCTGGCGGTCCACTGGGAATCCCTGGCCACCGACGACGGCGAGACGGCCATTCGCCGCATTCAGAACGCCATGGGCTATGGCGATTATCTGACCCAGCGGGGAGCCGACACGGGCAAGCTGGATATTCTGGCGTCCCTGGGTTCGGCGGAGCCGTCGGCTGCGGCGCTGCTCCAACGGCTGGCGGTCCTGCGGGAGATCATCCGCCGGGGCGGGGGAGAGCGGGGCCTGATTCTGTCCACCATCCATTCCAGCAAGGGATTGGAATACGACCGAGTGATTCTGCTGGACGTGGCCGACGGCCTGCTGCCCCGGCTGCCCAGGGAAAACCAGTCCGAGGCCCAGGCGGCGGCGGATTTGGAGGAGGAGCGGCGTCTGTTCTACGTGGCCATGACCCGGGCCAAAAACGAACTGGATGTGTTCCGGTTCCGCAGCGCCGATCTGGCGTCGTCCTTTGCCGAGGAGCTGTTTGCCCCCGACGACAGCCAGTACCAGGCCGGTGTGGCCGTCCACCATCTGATCTACGGCCCCGGCACCGTCACCGACCGGCAGGGCGGCATCGTCTCCGTCACCTTCACCACCGGCGAGACCCGGCGGTTCCTGCTGTCGGCGGCCTTGCAGGCCCGGCAGCTGGCGGTCCGGGCGTCGTAACCGGGAAAAAATCACGCTGGTTTCTTGCTATTTTTTTCATCCGTTGGTATACTAACGGTAACTGATTTTTTGTGGAGGAATTACCTGTGAGTGAAGCGAACAAGGGCAAATTTTATATTACAACGCCCATCTATTATCCGTCCGACCGTCTGCACATCGGACACACCTATTGCACCGTCGCCACCGATACCATGGCCCGCTACAAGCGGATGCAGGGCTATGACGTCATGTTCCTGACCGGCACCGACGAGCACGGCCAGAAGATCGAGGACAAGGCACGGGAGGCCGGTAAGACCCCCCAGCAGTTTGTCGATGATATTGTCACCGGTCCCCGCGGCGTGCTGGACCTGTGGAAGCTGATGAACATTTCCAACGACCGGTTTATCCGCACCACCGACGACTATCATGTGGCCGCCATTCAGAAGATTTTCAAGAAAATGTATGAAAACGGCGACATTTACAAGGGCAAGTACACCGGTAAGTATTGCAAGCCCTGTGAATCCTTCTGGACCGAGAGCCAGCTGGTGGACGGCAAGTGCCCCGACTGCGGCCGCGAGGTCCAGGACGCCGAGGAGGAAGCCTACTTCTTCCGTCTGTCCAAGTACGCCGACAAGATTCAGGACCTGCTGGAGAACACCGATTTCCTGGAGCCCCGGTCCCGCGTCCATGAGATGGTGAACAACTTTATCAAGCCCGGACTGGAGGACCTGTGCGTGTCCCGTACCTCCTTCACCTGGGGTGTGCCCGTGGACTTCGACCCCGGCCATGTGGTCTATGTGTGGATTGACGCCCTGTTCAACTATACCACCGCCCTGGGCCTGTACAACGACAAGTACAACGATTACGACAAGTTCTGGCCCGCCGACGTCCACTTTGTGGGCAAGGAAATCGTCCGGTTCCACTCCATCATTTGGCCCGCCATGCTTATGAGCATGGGTATGCCCCTGCCCAAGAAGGTCTTCGGCCACGGCTGGCTCCTGCTGGACGGCGGCAAGATGTCCAAGTCCAAGGGCAATGTGGTGGACCCCTATATTTTGGCCGAGATGTTCGGCGTGGACGCTCTGCGGTTCTTCCTGCTGCGGACGTTCCCCTTTGGTTCCGACGGCAACTTCTCCAATGAGCTGCTGATTCAGACCATCAACACGGACCTGGCCAACGACCTGGGCAACATCGTCAGCCGCACCGTGGCCATGGCCCAGAAGTATTTCGGCGGTACGCTGCCCGCCGAGCAGGTGGCCGACGACGCGCTGGACGCCAACCTGATCGAGATGGTGTCCGGTCTGCGGGACCGCTACGAGGCCCAGATGGAGAAGTACGCGTTCCAGAACGCCCTTTCCGAGGTGTTCAACGTCATTTCCCGTGCCAATAAGTATATTGACGAGAATGCCCCCTGGGTCCTGGCCCGCGACGAGGCCAACAAGCCCAGACTGGCCCGTGTGCTGTATAACCTGCTGGAAACCATCCGCATTTGCGGCGCGCTGCTGCTGCCCTTTATGCCCGCCACCTCTGCCGAGATCATGAAGCGCATCGGCGCCGACCGGTACGATTGGGACAGCCTGAACCAGTACGGCCTGCTGCCCGCCGCGGCCACCGTCACCGACGGCCCCAACCTGTTCCCCCGTGTGGACATGGAAAAGGCGCTGGCGGAGCTGGAGGAGGCCGAGGCTGCTGCCCGCAAAGCCGCCCTGCCCGCCCTGGAGATTGAGCCCTACGCCGAGGAGCAGGTGGATTTCGATACCTTCTGCAAGAGCGATCTCCGCGCCGTCAAGGTCAAGGACTGCCAGCCGGTGAAGAAGTCCAACAAGCTGCTGAAGTTCACTCTGGACGACGGCACCGGCACCGACCGGCAGATTCTCTCCGGCATCGCCATGTATTACAAGCCCGAGGACCTCATCGGGAAAACGCTGGTGGCCATCACCAACCTGCCCCCCAGAAAGATGATGGGCCAGGAAAGCTGCGGTATGCTGCTTTCCGCCGTCCACACCGAGCAGGGCGAGGAAAAGCTGAACCTGATTATGGTCAGCGACGCCATCCCCGCCGGCGCGAAGCTGTGCTGAGAGTGTGAAATAGTGTAAAAATGTCCCGGATTCCCTAAGGAATCCGGGACAAAGCTATATCAGGATAAAAAATTGCAAAAATACAAAAGAGCCACCTGCGCGGTGGCTCTTTTGGTATCAGGTTCGTTGCCGACGGTACGTTTCTCGGTACATAGCTTGTGGCTATTCCAGTGATTATCTCTATGCAAAGCATGAAACGCAACTGGCGTCTCCCAATCCTTCAACCATAGTATAGCATATGATATTTTTTATGTCAATATGCGCACTTACGGCATATATTTTACGCCAAATCGACCGGGCTGCTGCAACAGACCGTCATAGCAATGGTACTTCAACGTACTAAAAATATTGTATTTGCCTTGCGCATACCCTGCATGATCCCGAGCAAAGGCATTGGGTATAAAATCGGCAATTTGCAATCCGGCTACATTATCGGTTTTGGGAGCGTGAGGCCGGAGTTCGAGCCGCACTTTCCCCAAAACCCTGGAAAGCTCTGGGACGCTAAGGCTGACGGAGTTTTACCCCTCGCCGGGAACTGGTCAAAAACCGGCGTTGACCCCATATTTGACCACAATCAGAAAACTTTATAACCGGGTGTAGCGCAGTTGGTAGCGCGCTTGCTTTGGGAGCAAGATGCCGGGAGTTCGAGTCTCCCCACTCGGACCAAACAAGGAAAATCCGAACGACATTCGTAAGCGTCAAACGTAACGGCACCACATAGACAATCCCAGCTCAGAGATGATTCTCAGAGCTGGGATTGTCTCGTCATTTTACTTTACACGTCTCCGGAGCCTTCCAGGGGAGGAGACTCTGGAGTATGTCCGATCTGGTCAGATCTGTACCGTTGGCCATTTTCAGCAGCCAGGTCAAGTAGCGGTAGGGGTCCAGTTGGTTTTCCAGGGCTGTCTGGATCATAGAAAAAATTACAGCACTGCCAGCAGCCCCATTGGGCGTATTGGCAAACAGAAAGTTCTTCCGGTCAATCACAAAGGGCTTTATGCTTCGCTCAGCACGATTATTGGAAATCTCCAATCTGCCGTCCCGCAGATAGTTGACCAGGTACGGCCATTGCTCCTTCAGATAGGTAAATGCTTTGCCCAGGGCAGACTTCGGCGCTGCCGTTCTGGTATTTGCCCATGCCAATAAAGCGTCCAG
>CALWWW010000022.1 GCA_944385365.1 uncultured Oscillospiraceae bacterium
TCTGTGGTTTCTGCTCACATTCTTGACGGAAAGGATGTCTGCTATTCGCTTTTACACAAAATTTTCGGCGGTCTCGGCAAAGGGGCTTTTGTCGCAGATGTTGTCCTTGCCGGAAGATTGGGACTACTCAAAATTAGTGCAAAAGGGCTTTGGGCACCGATGTGAGCACTTGGCCCCTATTGGCACCGATGCGAGCGTTTGGCCTCCGGGGGACCGATGTGAGCATTAGGCCCCCAGGGCACTCACTCTTGCAAAAGGCCCTCATCTTTCCGGGTACTCAAAAGGTGAGCATTTGGTACTTGGGAAAAACATTGCTCACGACATGAAATCTGGTGCTGAAGGTGCTCACTTTTTTGGGGCCCTTTTGCTCACATTTTCGTTTGACAAACACAAGTCTGCACTCTGCCATGTTGCTCCTATATAGATCCATGAAATATCTAATTTGAAATGAACTTGATCGTCATTGCCAGTTGCGCTTCAAGACCTCACTTTTCAAGAACAACGTATTTTTGTCGCTCGTCTTAATAGGATGCAGCTTCCCCCGCTTTGTCAGATCCATAATGTTTTGTCGTGAACAGCTGAGGAGCTCTGCAGCCTCAGCAGCGTTGATGACTCGGTGAATGACAAAGTTCTTGAAATCTGCGGCACGAAGAGGAACGTCAACCCCCATCTGATATAGTTCTGTGTCGGAGATAAAACGGTCATCATCCCAATAGACGCCATAACCACCAGTCTGAAGGCGGGCAAGTTCAAAGAATTCCGGCTTGCTCAGAAAGATGCTGAATGCTCTCTTCGTCTGAAAATAGCTGGCCAAACTGCACTTCTTGGTACTGCCATCTCGAAAGAAAACCAGGAGCGCCAAATTTTCAAGAGGGACGATATCCTCAATGCGCTTCTCAAAGCGGCGCCGAATTCCCTTTGGCAGTTTTCCCTCGTCAATCGGTGCCAGATAGTAATTGTCCTGGGCACAGCGGCCCATGGTCAACATGAGCAAGTCAAACTCGTCATATTGGCTCAGGTGATTATCCCGCAGCACCATGCCGATGTTTTGGCGATCCTGCGGCACAATACGCTGCTGCACCCATACTTTGCTCCAGTAGGAGTTGACTGTCCGCTCGCCGCGCTTGATAAAAGACGAAAGCAGCAGCGGTGTCTCCCAGGGATCCGCATCCTCCGGCAACTCGATATAAAACCTCTTTTCTGTCTCATAGTAGAGGAGATAGCCCAAATCATTTGCCTCGGGACAGCACTCATCTCGTATGGCAAAAATCTTCATAGGCACACCACCGTTTCCATATCATATCCCATATCTTATCCTGGAGGTACTGCGGAATGATGCCGTCCAGGCCCTCCATAATATTCTCTCGGTCAACTTCTTTCAATACGTTCAGTTTTGGCTCCTGACCCTTGGGAATCAGCTTGAGATTTTCCCAGGTCGAACGCGAGCCAATAAAGGTATTAGTCCGCTTGTCATCCATAACATCAAAATTGCAAACAGATTTTTCAGAATCGCAGTTGAAGAGCAGAGACAGCCCGTGATCAAAGAGCGGCGCAAGGCGCAGCGTCTTTTTGCGGCTGTTCCGAAGCACTTCAATGTTGGCGCCATGACGATCCCGGTTGAGGATCAAATAATCCACCACAAACATCTGGTAAAGATACTCTTCCCATCCATTTCGAATACAGAAATCAAAAGGTGACTCTCCATCCTTGTGTTCAACCTGATAGTATGCATCCAAAGCGATTTTGCTCTCACCCTGCTGTTTGAAATCCTCAGAGGCATTCAAATGTACTGTGTATAGTTTCTCGTTGATCATAACATCCGCATGGATCAGTTGATAATGCAGATGTTCAATCCCCAATACATTCAATAAGCGATCCACGATCAGCTCGTTGACGCACTCATGACCGATTACGCCGCGTGTCTGATCAAAATTGGAGAGTTTGTAATATAATTTCTTCCCTCCCAGTTGAGAAGTAGCTTTTAAAAAAGAGCCGGCTGTTCCAGAAGAATGCCGAATTTTAGACCAGGACAGATACGTAAGATCCTGCTTTATGTTCATGAGATTATCAGACATGAAAGGCACCTCCAAACCAAACGTACCACAAAACTTGTCATACGTCAAGTATTTTGCAGCATAGAGCGTGATCGACCGGTTTGATTCTCCATATCAAATGTGTGCCCTTCTTTCCAAAAACAAAACCCGGCGGAGCAAAGTTCACCTTGCTCCGCCGGGTTTTATTTTAGAAACCGCGAATTTCATTGTGAAAAGGCACTTACAAAACAATCCGCAGCCGGAAAGTTCCATCAGTCAAGTCAAACTGGCACACGGCATCGTGCTTGCGGCAGAAGGCGACAATAGATCGCACGCCCATACCATGACCCTCCTGCTGTGCCATGGGAAGCCCCTGGTCGTCAAAACGCACCGCTTCATTGCAGGGATTGAGGATCTCCACCATCAGAGACGGTGTTCCGACGGCCCGGCAGCAGATCTTCCGCTGCTCCCGGGGCAACGTCAGGTTGGCATGGATGGCGTTTTCCAAAGTGTTGGCCAGCACCACCGCCAGCTCCCCCTCATTGACCGGCAGCTCGTCGGGCAGAGCGATTCCGGCATCCACGGAGATCCCCTCGTTTCCCGCCTGGTCAAAATAGGTGGAAAACACCGCATCCAGCACCGGTGGGCGGCACCAGCGGATTGCCTTTCGCTCATCCAGCCGCTCCTGCGCGGCGTCCAGAAAGTCCAGCGCCGCTTCCCGGTCGCCCCGGGCCACCAGCTCTGCCACGGCCTGGAGCCGGTGCCGGAGATCGTGGCGCTCCGTGCGGATGGCGTCCTCCGCCGCTTTTACCGCTTCCATGCGGCCTTGCAGGGCTGAAAGCTGAAAGGCGGAAAGCTGCGCCTCATGAAGCGCGCTGTTTTCTTTCTGCACCCGTTCAAAAAAGAGATACATCAGATAGTAGGCTCCGCTGCATACAATCAGCAGCCCGTAAATCAGCACGATTACGGCAGCAGAATGCGCCGAACGGTTGATGGCATACAGCACAATCAGGAAGCTGGCGAACGGAATCAGGCAGAGGAATCCCCAGCTGCGGTTGAGCTGGTGCAACATTTGCCGATAGGTAACGCTGAATCGCCGCAGAATAAAAAACATCAGAGAGAAAGAAGCAATACGCACAGCGAGGGAATAGTACTCGCTATTCGGATAATCCCGCAAAAACAACTCTGCCAGCATGGAGTTGGCCGTGCCGATGCAGCCGACAAACAGGCCGGTAACAACGCTGAAAACTGCGCGAAAATCCCGATGCCGGGAACACCAGAGCGTGATGACAATGTACGGGAGTGTCACAGTAACGACGCCGACACGCTGATACAGGTTCCAGAAATTCAGGAAGAGCAGCGCAAGGCAATTGGCGCCGACAACCAGCGCCACCGCAGCAATCCATCGCTTCCGCCATGTGGTAACCGGTTTGCGGAAATCGATCAAAAGCATCACAAAGCTGCCCAAAAAAGCTTGTGAAACCACCAAGAACAACGCGTGATAGAAATCCAGTTTCAAGATCATTCCTCATTCAGTCAGCGGCTGTTATCCTTCATGGGTTTGCGCCAGCCAGTAATTGCCCCAGGCTTTTTTAAAATCTGCCGCCGCCGCTCGGGGCAACGGCACGGTCTGGCCGCTATCCAGCATGGCATTCTGGCCCTGTACCCTGGTCACGTGCTGGAAGTTCAGCACGAAGCTGGCACCGCACAGGTAAAAGCGCTGGTCAGCCAGCAACGGCGCCACCATCTCCCGGAAGGGCGTGCGGATACTCTGAGAATCCACAGTGCCATCCGTACAGTGATAGCGGATGCACCGTCCAACCCGTTCCACATACCGGATCCGCTCCATGAGAATTTGGCGGAGCCCGTCTCCCGTAGCCACCACAACGCTCTCGCTCCGACGGCGCTTCAGCTTCTCCACGGCGCCGTCCAGTGCCTGAAAAAGCCTTCCCTCTTCCACCGGCTTGAGAAGGTAAAAGAAGGCCCGGACCTCATAGCTGTCGGCGGCGAAGTTGTTGGAAGTCGTCAGGTATGCCCAATCGCCGGTTCCCGTCAAAACCATAAGGAAAGACGGAGCGTTCATTTTATCGGTGTCAATTTTCGCTTCCATTGATTTCAGGCTTTTTGCACCTTCCTCAATGAGTGTATCGCCGCCGGGCATAATTTCAATCAGGCCGTATTGTCCGTTTCTCAAATGAACAACCGCATCGCATTCCTGCCGCCTTTGTCCCGGCAGTGGTAAGATGAAACTGTTTCTTCGTTGTTCTGCGTTTCATCATTTGCCGCAATATCCTGTGCAAGTACTGTATTGGGAACTTGGCTGCCTTGATTTCTTGCACAGGAGCGCATCAGCCTGCGGACTCTTTCAGGATTCTTTTGTACATTATCCGCCCGGTTATTATACGCCATTATTATGAATTGCACAACTTTTTCCGACGATTGGCCTCAAATAAATCCGGCAATTAGAAGCCCCCTGTCATACCACCAAGGTCGAACGCAATTCGTTCACCCAACATGACGTACAGAAAGGGCAGGAGAAATCGCAAACAGGCAAAAAATATGCTGGACATGGTTGATTTCAACCACGTCCAGCATATTTCATTTACACAATCCCGCCAGGCGGATGCCGCAAGCGCAATTTTGAGCAAATCACATTCTTACAAACACCCGTCTGGGGCACCGAAGCGCGTTTTCCTCTCTCTATCGCCAATTTTTCATCGAGTCATGCAAGTCCAGCCAGTAGCTGCCCCAGGCTTTTTTGAAATCCGATGCCGCAGCTCTGGGAAGCGTTACCGTCTGATCGTTGTCCAGCGCGACAGTCTGACCGTTCACACCGGTTACATACTGAAAATTCAACACAAAGCTGGCGCCGCACAGGCAAAAGCGCCTGTCGTCCAGCAGCGGTGCAACCGCCTCCCGAAACGTCACCCGAATGCTCCTGGAATCCACTGTGCCGTCGGTACAATAATAGCGGATCACCCGCCCAACCCGCTCGGCGTAGCGGATCTGTTCCAGTGGAATGCGCTGGGGTCCCTGAACCGTGTATACCACTGTGGAGCAATTCTGCTGCCGGCGCAGCTTCTCCGCCGCCTCATCCAGCACCCGGAAAAGTTTCGTTTCCTCCACCGGCTTGAGCAGGTAAGAAAGCGCCCGGACGTCATAGCTGTCCGCCGCAAAGTCATTGGAATTGGTGAGATAGACAATCTCGCCCCTGTCGCCCCGTGCCCGCAGCCGCCGTCCGGTTTCAATACCGTTGAGCTCCGGCATGAGAATATCCAGCAGGTAGATGTCAAATCCTCCTTGTTGTGCCGCCAGTTCCAGCAGAGTTTGACCGTCAAAACAGGCCCAGACCTTACCATCCAGTGCGGTATGCATCTGAAAATAGGATAGCATCAGGGTTCTGGTTCTCTCGCAAGATGCCGCATCGTCATCACATACAACAACTTTCAGAATACGAATCACCAGCTCTCGTGCAAATGTCAATTTCTGCGCAAAAGTAGGCAAATTTTACGCAGCAACTTCCAATATGACAGTTTGCCCATACAATGAAAGTACTGTCTATTTCAGGAACTTTCTGTGTCTTCTTTTCCACATTGTATCAGGTTTTCCAATCGTTACGCGGTGCCTGTGTGAAATCGGCAGTATTTTGCGCAAAATTTGTATTCCATTCGAAAAAGGCCTTAAAACGCTTGCCAAGATGGGGGGGGATTTTTCGCATGACACCCGTTCTGTTTTACACATTACGCACATTTCTCATCACCATAATGACAGTTGGAATGATGGCAAGCCTGACCGAATTTCGCTTCAGCCGTCGGAAACTGCTGTGCATCCTGGCCATATTCAGCATCTGGGTCATCGTTTCCAGCCTGGTCCTGTTGTGGATCGGCGGAGAACTGCTGCTGCTCCGGCTGTTTTATTTCACCATTTCCATCCCGTCTACCATTCTGACCTACTGGGCCGCCAACGACTCTCCCGCCCAGGCCGTATTCAACTATATGACGCAGATTATGGTGTCTGCTCTCTCAGCTTCCCTTATTCGCTGGCTGACCGAATCTCTTGGTCTTTCCCTGGCGGTAAACGTCCTTCTGATGTGCGTATTCTACGGAACAGCAATCTATTTGGAATACCGCTTTCTGCGACGTCCTTTTCGCATGCTCATTCAGGTCATGCCCAGCCGCTGGGGCGTACTGACCATGATTCCCTGTGTGTTCTGCCTCTTCTTGATTTTCCTTTCCGCCTGGCCGAACAGTTATCTGGAAAACACAGCCCAGCGTCTCTATGTCTACGCAGCCATCATTCCTCTGACCGTTGTGTATCTTTCCGTATTCAAAAGCCTGCTGGCCCAGTACCGGAGCCAAACGGAACGGCACGATGCTGCGCTGCTGACGGTGCAGGTTTCTGCTCTTAACGAGAAGCTGCTGCGGGTAAAAGAGTTGGAAGAAGATCTGAGTATCCAGCGGCACGACCTGCGTCATCAGTTCCAGACGGTGACGGAGCTGGTGGCCCGGGGCGATCAGAATTCAGCATTGGCGTTTCTGGATGCCGCCCAAAAGCGGCTGGACGAGCGGAAGGAAATCCTCTGCTGTCCGCATCCGGTGCTGGACGCGGTTTTCTCCTTCTACTTCGATCAGGCCCGGCGGCAGAACGTCCGAATCGAGGCGAAGATTTCTCTGCCAGATAAGCTTCCGGTGAACGAGAGCGAACTGGCCGTGGTGCTGGCAAACGCTTTGGAAAATGCCCTCCACGCCAATTTGAAGCTGCCGGTGGAGCAGCGGGTGATATACTGCCGTGCTGTCGGGTCCCCCTCTCTGATGTTTGAACTTTCCAACCCCTGCTGTGAGCCCGTCGTCTTTGACGGCCAGGGTTTGCCGGTGGCCCAGAGCCAGGGCCACGGTCTGGGGGTACAATCCATCGCCGCCTTTTGCAAAAAGAACGGCGCCGTGTGCCGGTTTGAGCTGGCCGACGGCACCTTCCTGCTGCAGCTGGTGCTGTAAACATTAAAAATTCGAGGCCGGGCAGTCCTTTTCAGCTGCCCGGCCTCAATTTTTCGAAATCCCCCGTTCCGGCTACGGGATCAGCATTTCGTAGGAATCCAGCACGGACATTTCCAGTGCTTCCTCCAGTTCCGCTGTGGAAATAGGCTCCTCCAGCAGTTCCGCCGTGGATACGAAATACGGCCCGTCGCCCCGGTCCCGGAGCAGGAATGTGGGCCCCAGCGTAATGTGGCTGGTCTTTTGCCCAATGATCTCCGCTTCTCCTGGAAACATATCCAGCGTCTCCAGTGCCCGGATCATCCCTGCCTGCATCTTTTGGAGATAGGTGGGCTGATAGTACCCGCCGAACACTGTAAAATCCCGCAGAAAATAGAGTTCGAGAAAGTCGAGAAACATGGATGGAAGAAGCGCTCTCCGCTTGAATTTTTCGCAGATTGCCTCTGGTGTAAAGGGAACCGTCACCGTGCCGCCGTCCGAGTCTGTTCCAACCAGCAGCGTCTTCCTCTGTACCGTCTCCAGATGCATGGCAAACAGGACGCCGTGGCTGTCCAGGCCCCAGAAGAAGTGGGTGCCTGCCGAGACGCCCGTCCAACAGCCGGAAACCCCGTCCAGCTGCCCCATCAGGCAGTCCCGCAGCGGCGGATGGAACAGGAGCCGGTTCAGCAGTCCCTCCTCCTGCCGCAGGTCTTTCTGGAGGAGCTCCGAGACGATGTCCTCCATGGGCATCCACAGATACCGGGGACTCCGGTCAGTGAAATACCGCCGGGACAGCTGCTCATTGACCACTGTGGTCTGCACCCGATAGCTGCTGCAGAGCTGGGCCGCATCCGAGAGCAGGATATCACCATAAAATTCCGAGACCGCGCGGTACATCGCAGGGCTGATACTCCCAAGCGTTTTCTCCTTCCAGAGCCGTTCCTGCGCCGCGTGAACCAAGGACGGGTCAACCCGCTCGATTCCGGCGACACAGGCGTGCTTCCTGCACAAGGGGAACAGAGGCAGCCGCAGTCTTTTTTCCGGGCACGCGCAGTCGTACAGCACGATTCCACGGGGATAAACGGTGTTTTTCAAATTGACATTGGAGACGGCAAAGACAGGGACAATTCCTTCCCGTTCGCCGCTCTTTCGTAGCCATTGCTCGTAGAGCAGCGTGTCCTGCACACATCGGTAGTCAAAGGATAGATGGTGGTGATTTGCAGTGGACAGGCACCGTTGCCTGCGCAGCACCGCTGCTGCCCGCTCGGCGGTCTCCAGGCCGAATACCGGGCGCAGGTAGTCCCGGACCGCGTCGAGAAGGTCCTCCGAGGGCAGGATTTCCGGCAGCTTTCGGTGGCCGATCTGGCCCAGATAGTCCGCCAGGGAGCAGTCTCCGTATTGTTCCAGCAACCGGTCAATGGCGGGATACGCCCGGCGAAGAGCCGCAATATTTTCGTTCATTTTGCCGCCTCCAGTCGGATGGACAGCACCGTATTGTTCAGATTCATAATCCGGGTATACGTCTTCTGGTCAGCCAGCCGCTCCAGCAAATTGATGTGATTCTTCCGCAAAATGTCCTCCTTGTCCTCGTATGTCAAAGGGTCAAACTGCTGACCGTTGTCCCGGATACGCACAATTAGATTTCCATCCTCCAGAAGGAGACAGATGTCAATGGTATCCACCTGCTTGCCGTGATGGATGATGTTGAGGGCCGCCTCCTCAAAGGCGATGGCCAGAAGATTTCCCTTGTTGCGGGGGATCTGATTCTGCTGGCAGAAATAGTCGATCTCCCGGTGGATGTCTGCCACGCTTTCCGGCTTTCCCGCGATGGAAAAGGTGTGGCAGTCCGGGTCTCCACGGTCTCTCATGCCAAAGATCGCGATTTGTTTGTACCGAATTTTTTCCCAGAGCCATGTGATGGCCAGGGAGAGGGCCTCCGTCAGGAAGCACCAGAGCGCCACAGTGGGCAGGCGGCTCACGTTCCATTGCACGATGGCCGCCACGGCCATCAGGAGAATCAGGATCTTACATACCATGTACTGGAGCATCAGCAGCAGCACCGACAAATTCTGCCGCTGGATCACGGGATAGAACCGGGCCAGCAGTTCATTGCACCAGAGAAACGGGAGGCTCAGCAGCATCATCCGGAACGCCAGAAGCGTATATGTCCCCGGTGCATCGGGATCAATGCCGTAGGTGCGGAGAAACGTCCCGGAAAAGGCCATCAGTACCACCATCACCATCGCCACAATGGCATAGGTGTATTTCAGCAGAATGGCCATCATCTTCCGGATGCCGAAAAAGTCCCGTTCGCCGAAGAGCATACTGCCCAGGCTGGAAATGGTCTGCAGGGCGCCGCCGGCCAGAATCCGGAGGACAAATTTCAGTCTGCCATAGACGGCGTACAATGCCACACCGATGCTGCCGGTATAGCGCATCAGCAGCAGATTGACGATCAGTGTGGAAATAATCCGGGAGGCTTTGTCAACGGAGAAGGAGGCCGAAGCCGAGGCCAGCTCCCGGCACGTCTCCCGCAGGGCCTGAAACTCCCGGGTAAAGTGAAAGGTGCGCTTTTTGGACAGCAGATACGGAAGGCCCACAAGGATACCGGCGATATTGCCCATCATGGAAGCGGCGGAGGCCCCGGCCACGCCCATGTGCAGGAATTTCATCAGCACGATGTCCAGGACAATATTCACCACATTTCCCGTGATCACCTGTGCCATGGCCAGCTTGGAGTGGTTGTCCAGAATGGCGAAGGCAGATATGAGCATATTGAGGGCGAAGAAAGGCGCGGCGGCGATGACAAAAAAGGTATACCGCCCCGCTTCCTCGGCGATGGCGCTGCCGCTGCCGGCCAGGAGCGTGCCAATATGGTCGCAGAACGGCAGCAGGCACCAGCAGAGGGCACCGCCCAGCAGGGCGATCAGAAAGGACAGCGTAAACACCCCGTCGGCCTGTCGGTACTGCCGTTTGCCCAGCAGGATGCCCACCGCGATGGGGCCTCCGGAGGAGATCACAAAGCCTGGAAATTCCGCAATGTCCACAAAGCTGTCGCAAAGGCCCGCGGCGGCCACGGCGTCGGCGCCCAGAATCCAGCCGATCAGCATAAAATCCACCACCAGGACCAGATAGGACGATGCCGTCACCACGGCGCCCACACCGAAAAACTCCCTGGTCTTGCTGCGTATGATCGCTTCATTTCGTTGATACGAATATCCCATGCAAATTCCTCACGAATCAAACGTTATCTGATTGCCCCTGCCACGCCGGCTGGGACAGGAGCAGCGGATCCGGTTCATACCCCGCCAGGACCTCGTCAATGGCTTCCTCCAGCCGTCGAAATCCTTCGCGCAGGGACTCCGGGCGGATGGTCAGTGGCGGCTGAAGGCGCAAAACATTTCCTGAGACAACCAACAGCAAAAGGCCCTTTTCAAACGAACGGCAGGCGATCTTTGCCGCAGTCGCAGGGTCGCCCGTTCCCCCGCGGAGGACATGGATGCCGTAGGACATCCCCGTCCCATAGGCTTTCAAGAGGATCCCCTGCCGCTTCCGGGATACCAGGGTCTTGACGCACTGTTCCATCCCGGTGCAGTTTTCTCGGAGCGCCGTCTGAAATTCCGGTTGACACATAAAATCAAACTGTGCAATTCCAGCGGCACAGGCCAGGTGGAAGCCGGAAATCGTATGCGCGCAGATGGAAAAAGGCAGGACGTCCATGACCTCCGGGCGGGCCAGAAACGCACCCAGGGGCAATCCGCCCCCCAGGCTCTTTCCAAGGAGAATGCCGTCGGGAATGATGCCATATTCCTCGATGCCGAACCAGCGGCCGCTGCGGAAAAAGCCCTGCTGCACCTCATCGGAAATGAAGAGGATTCCATGTTTTTTGCAGAGGGCATAAAGCTGGCGAAGGAAGGCATGAGAAGCCGGGCGCAATCCACCGTCCCCCTGGATCGGCTCCACAAAGACCGCCGCCACCTCTTCCGGCGGAAAGTCCGTCCGGAATGCCTCTTCGATTTCGCGCAGATAGTGATAATCCGCCGGAAGCCCCTCATCCTCATAGTAGCATCGGAAATAGCGGATATCTGGCAGCATCAGGGAAACCTGCTCGCTTCCACCATCAAAACAGGCCGACAGACTGGCCCCGGCATAGCTACTGCCGTGGCAGGAATGGAGAAAACTGATGAACCGCTTCCGCCCGGTGCAGGTGCGGATCAGACGGACCGCAGTATCGCAGGCATCGGAGCCGCTGTGGGCAAAAAGGACCTTAACGGGAATTTTTCCGGGATAGATCGATGCCAGCCGCTCGGCGTATTCCACCATAGGCTGGTTCGTGGTGTAGCAGGTGCAGTATTGCAGGCACTTTTCCAGCTGTGCCCGCACGGCCTCCATCACATGCACGTCAGCGCCTCCCAGGTTCAGGGAGGATGCGCTGGCCATGAAATCCAGATAGCGGTTCCCGTCCAGATCTGTGACGATTTCCCCGTCCACCCGATCCACCGCCAGAGGATAATAGAGCAGATGCTGGCCCGAGGAAAGCACTGTCTGATCTCGCGCCAGCAAGTCACGGGATTTTTGTAAGTTCATGCAGGTTCACCTTTCCGTGTCAATGCCGCAGCTCCGGTGCTGGAGGCGGCACACTTTATCAGATTCGTTTCCGGCGGGGCGCGTAGGCCGCCACCAGCGCCAGGGCCAGCACGCCGCCCTTGACCGCCGGCAGCACGTAGTAGACCACGCCCAGCTGGGTCAGTCCGTTTTCCAGCACCGCCACCAGGGCCGCGCCCACCAGGGTTCCCAAGGCGTTGGGCTTTTCGGCGCCGCCCACGGACCGCCCCACAAACACGGCGGCAAGGGACGGCATCAGGTAGCTGTCACAGCCGGAGATCTGCGCCGCCGAGTTGCGGGAACAGACCACAACGGCCCCCAGGGCAATCATGACAGCCGTGAGCATTCCGGCCAAAAAGCGGTACTTTCCCACGGCAATGCCGGAACAGGCCGCCGCTGTATGGTTGCTGCCCATAGCGTACAGGCAGCGGCCGTGGCGGGTGTAACGCAGGAACACAAATGCAAATGCAACACAGCCCAGCATAATGACGATGCACCAGGGTGCCGCGCCGATGGCCAGGGACGCCTCCGTCCAGCTGGTACGGACCGGGGCCGCTCCCCAGGGCGTCGGCATACCGGCAGACACGGCGCCGCCGCCGGTCCACCAGAGGCCCAGGCCCTGATAGACAAACATCAGCGCGCAGGTGGCCAGCATATCGGGAATCCGGCAGACGAGGATGAGGAACATGGTCAAAAGATACAGCGCCATGGTCAGCACCACCGTGAGTCCAACACTCAGTCCCAGAGGCAGGCCAAACCACAAAAACAGGCTGGCATACAGGAAAGAAGAAACTGTGGCCAGGTTACAGGCCGACATATCGAAACCGTCCGGTGCCATGGTCAGCGTGGCGCCGATGGCAAAAATCGTGGTAATAGACATGGACCGGAGGATATTGACGGCGTTGGCAGCAGAGAAAAAACTGCCGCCTCTCAGCAGGGCAAACACCGCCACCGATACCACCAGGGCAATGACCGCGGCCCAGTCCATGAGAAAACCGGTGATTCCCGGCTTTTGTAACTGTTTCAAAGATGGTCCTCCCCTTCTCGTGCCAAAACCGCGCGGAAGGGTTTCTTCCCACCGACGGCATAATGCATGATTTCCGCTTCCGAGGTGTGGGCAGCATCCAGCTCCGCAGCCACCCTTCCACCGTAGAGAACATAAATCCGGTCTGCGGCCTGCAGCAGTTCCGCCGGATCGGCGGAAGCATACAGGACGCCGCATCCGTCCTTTGCCAACCCGTCAATGACTCTGAGCAGCTCGGCTTTGGCGCCTACGTCCACACCTTTCATGGGTTCATCCAGCAGATAGAGTCGGCAGTTGGCTGAGAGCCACTTGCCCAGCACTGCCTTCTGCTGGTTACCGCCGGAGAGCAGCTCCATCCGCTGCCGCAGCATGGGCGGCTGGATGCCCAGAGTTTCGATCTGCGATTGTGCATTGCGATGGAGCATTCTGCTGGAAA
Source organism: uncultured Oscillospiraceae bacterium (assembly GCA_944385365.1). Lineage (GTDB taxonomy): Bacteria > Bacillota > Clostridia > Oscillospirales > Oscillospiraceae > Avoscillospira_A. Next base: position 13,069 of record CALWWW010000022.1, read on the forward strand.
GGAACGAAAAGCGGCTCCAGCGTCGAAGGCTGGCAATTCCCAGATGGAACGACACACTCTCCCCGGTAAACAGCCCTTCTTTCCGCCGCTCCTCCGGTACCAGGCCCATGCCCAGAGTTACCGCATCGGCCGGGCTTCGGGGCGATACGGGCCGCCCATCCAGCAAAACCTCTCCGGCGGAGCGGGGCAGAATACCGAAGAGCGTCTTGCACAGCTCACTTTTCCCCGCGCCCACCAGGCCGGCCAGACCAACGACCTCACCGCGGCCCACCGTCAAAGACACCTGCCGGACGCTGCCGTCACGGCTGGAAATATCCCGCACCGACAACAGCGTTTTGTTTGCCGACACCAAATCACGCCGTCGGACCGATGCCGTCGTGCCCAGCATATGCTCCAGCAGCACATCGGTGGTGGTCTCTGGTGTAATCGGTACGCTGGCGGCAAATTTTCCGTTCCGAAGCACCGTGCACCGGTCACAGAGCCGCAGTATCTCCGGCAGGCGGTGGGAGATGAACACCACAGTAGTCTCCCTTTCCCGCACCAGGGCGCGGCAGAGAGAGAACAGCGTCTCCGTCTCCACAGCGCTCAGAGGCGCCGTAGGCTCATCCAGCAGGAGAATCTGACATTGGCTGTGGAGAGCCCGTGCAATGAGTACCATCTGCTTCTGGGCCAGGGTCAGCCGTCCCGCCGGCGTCCGGACGTCAAAGTCCAGATTCAACCGTTTTTTCAGTTCCTCTGCCTGCCGGTACACCTCCCGCCACCGGATCCACGTGCTTCCCGGCTGGCTCAGGTCGTCCAGCAGCATATTTTCCGCCGCCGACAGAGCCGGTGCCAGGGCCTGATCCGCCTCCTGGCAGACCAGGTGGATGCCCAGCTTTTTGGCCGCCGCGGGGCTGCGGAGTTCCACGGTCCGGCCGTCCAGCCAAACTTCCCCCGTATAGCCGGGATTGGTACCGGCAAGCACCTTCATCAATGTGGATTTTCCCGCGCCGTTAGCTCCCGCCAGGGCATGGATCTCCCCCGCTGCAAGCTGAAAGTCCACATGGTCCAGGGCCCTGACGCCAGTGAATTCCACGCTGATGTCCCGTGCCTTCAACAGATACGATTCCATGCTGCGCTCCTTATCCCATCAGTCGCCCAGCAGTTGCGCCATCCAGTCGGCGGTGGGCATCCAGCTGCGATCGGTATAGGAATCTCCCGCCACCGTGTCCAAGTTGGTGACGTTGATGCTGCCGCCGGAGACCATGTCCTGGGTCACCACCGTGGTGGGCAGCTCCAGCCAGTCCGACGTCTCCCCGGTCATGGGGTCGATGATGGCGTCGTAGTCCCCTGCCAGTTCCAGGGCCAGCACCCGCATACCGAACTCCCCGTTGTAGTTCCAGTTGGTGGTGGCGCAGGCCTTCCAGGGAGAGCCATCCCGGGCCATTTTCTCAATGTCGGCGTTGCAGATATCCACGCTGACCATGGGAATGTCGTATCCGCCCTGAGTCAGCGCCGTATAGACGCCGCTGGCGTAGAGGTCATAGCAGCACCAGATGGCGTCGATGTCCCCCGGCTGATACTTGGCCAGGGTGGCGGTGGTCACGTCGGCCATGGAGGCCTCGGCATTGCTGAAGTCCGACGGGCCGATAGTCTCCACGGTGTGGATCAGGCCCTGGTCCTCATAGGAGGCGTAGCCCACCTCCCGCCGGTCGAAGGGTGAGAGGAAGTTGGTCCCCACCCAGACCTTCAGGATATTCACAGGCTCCCCTGCCGCCACCTTGTCCGGATACAGCTCCTCACAGATGTACTCCAGCAGCAGCTCGGCAAACTGGGCGTCCTGCTGGAAAAACTGGGTCACGCCGTCCAGGGTCTGGGTCTGGCCAGCGCTATCCTTGAATTGGGTGTCGAAGGTAACGATTTTCAGGTCCGGATACCGGGCCATCAGATCTTTCAGAAAGGTGTAGGCGTAATTCTGGCCGCCGTGGCTCAGGAGCAGGCCGTCGTAGCCGGCGGAGGCGCACTGTTCCACTGTGTCCTGCCACTGGGCGTCGGAGCCGCCGCAGAAAAAGGCATCGTAGGTCATGCCGAGGCCTTCCGCCGTCTCCTGAGCCGACTGGGACCACATCTGGAAAATATCCGACGGGGCCATCTGCATGATGTAGGCCACCTTTTTCCCAGCCACCGGAGAATCCACAGTGGTCGTTTCCGGCGCGGACTGGGCTTCTTTTTGGCCGCAGCCGGCCAGCGATAAGGCGCACAGCAGCGCGCAGAATCCCGCAATCCATCGCTTCACAGGCGTACCTCCTTCTTTCCGTAGGTTTTGTATCCATAGACCGCCGCGCAAGCCGCCGCAAAGGCGATGCCCACCGGGTAGGAAATGGCGCTGGAGAGGCGGAAGCCCTCGTCGGCCATCAGGATATAGGTGCACGACACGCCGGACATGAAAGTTGCCGGAAGGGCGCACATGAGGGAATGCCACCGCTTGGCGCCGTGGCGGGCCAGATACATGGCCGCCGCCCACAGGGTGATCATAGCCAGCGTCTGGTTGCTCCAGGAAAAGTACCGCCAGACCACGTCAAAGTCCACCTGGGTCAGCACCGCCCCCGCCGCCAGCAGCGGCAGTGTCACCGCCAGTCGTTTGGGAAGGCTCGACTGGTCAATGTGAAACCAGTCGGCAATGGTGAGCCGGGCGCTGCGGAAAGCCGTATCGCCGGAGGAGATGGGACAGACCACCACGCCCACAATGGCCAATGCACCGCCGAAGGTGCCCAGGAGGGACACGGAGATTTCGTATACGACACCGGATTGGCCCAGCTCGGTCAGGGCCGCCTGCAGGCCGCCGGTGGCGTCGTAAAAGGCAACGCCTGCCGCCGCCCACACCAGAGCGATGACGCTTTCGGCAATCATGGCGCCGTAGAAGATCTTCCGCCCGTCCTTCTCCGACGTCAGGCATCGGGCCATCATGGGCGACTGGGTGCCGTGGAAGCCGGAGATAGCGCCGCAGGCCACTGTGATGAACATAAAGGGCCAGACGGGGCGGCCTGTGGGGTTCTGATTGACCAGAGTCAGTTCCGGCAGATGGTAACCGCCGGCCACCAGGCCCACGATGATACCCACGGCCATCAGCAGCAGTACCGTGCCGAAAACCGGGTAGAGCTTGCCGATGAGCTTGTCAATGGGCAGCAGCGTTGCCAGGACGTAGTAGATGAGGATCACCACCAACCAGAACGTGGTATTCATCCACGAAGGCGTCAGCCGGGCGATGAGGGCGGCGGGGCTGGTGGTAAATACCGCCCCCAGAAGCACCAGCAACACCAGCGAGAAGATCCGCATGACCTGCTTGGCCGCCGGACCCAGATAGGCGCCCACAATCTCCGAAACGGAAGCGCCATCCATTCGCAGGGAAATCATGCCGCTCATATAGTCATGGACGGCGCCGCCAAGTATGGATCCGAAAACAATCCACAAAAAGACCACCGGACCGAACACGGCGCCCAGCAGGGCGCCGAAAATGGGTCCGGTGCCGGCGATGTTCAGAAGCTGAATGAGAAATACCCGCCAGGTTTTCATGGGGATATAGTCCACCCCGTCGGGATGGGCCGCAGCCGGTGTGGGCCGGTCATCGGGTCGGAACACCCGTTCCACCAGTTTTCCATACAGAAAATATCCGGCTGCCAGCAGCAGCACGGCGCAAATCAGCGTAATCAAATGCCATTCCTCCAGAAAGCTGGTTTTACCAGCCCTTTTCTATGGTCAGGGTGTTTTGCCCATCCAGATAGGCGTAGGACACCCGGTCCATACTCTTCTTCACCATAAATATCCCAAGGCCCCCGATTTCCCGTTCCTCTGCCGACAACGTCGTGTCCGGTTCCGGCAGCGCGGTGGGATCGTAGGGTGTCCCGTCGTCTGAAAAGCGGATGATGGCCCGATTTTCCACAACTTTGCAGGACACGGAAGCCCGCACGGCTCCGCTGTATCTGGCGATGTTGGAAAAGATCTCATCCGCTGCGATATCCACCTGATTGACAACTTTCAAAGGTACTCCGTACTCCTCAAGTGTCTCCTCCAGAAATTCACATACCCGCGGGAGACTCTCCAGAATTGGCTCGACACGGATGCTCTTTGCCGCCTCCGTCTGCTTTCTCTGGAAAGACAGCATGGTAATATCATCAAATTGCGGCGCCGCGCCGGCAAAGCGGTCGATGTCCTCCTTGACCTGCTGTAAAAGCGCCTCCGGCCCCAGGTCGCCGTCACGGTTCAGAGCCGCCAGCATCCGGTCGGTTCCATAAAGGGTATTGGTTCCATCGGTGGCTTCCGTCACGCCGTCGGTGTAGAGGAACACGGTGTCGCCCACGCCGATTTCCACTTCATACTCCCGGTAGCGGGTGTTCTCCATGCCCGCCAGCACAAAACCGTGGCGGTCCTTCAGCAGTTCAAAGGCGCCGCCGGCTTTCCGAATCGCCGGATACTCGTGGCCAGCGTTGGCGGCGGTGAGCTTGCCGCTGGAAATCTCATAGATGCCCAGCCACACGGTGACGAACATCTCCGCCTCGTTGTTTTCACACAGCTGGTTGTTGACCTTCTCCAGGGCCTCTCCGGGAGACAATCCCATCTGCACGGCGTTTTTGAGGAGGGTCTTGGTGATGACCATGAACAGCGCCGCCGGCACGCCCTTGCCGGACACGTCGGCGATGACTGTGGCCAGATGATCATCGTCCACCAGGAAAAAGTCGTAGAAATCGCCGCCCACCTCCTTGGCGGGCGTCATACCGGCATAGATGTCAAATTCCGGGCGCTCCGGAAAGGCGGGAAAAATGCTGGGCAGCATATCCGCCTGAATCTGGTTGGCCACGCTCAGCTCCGTCTCAATGTGCTGTCGGGCGGCGGAATCCTCCGCCTGCTTCTCCAGCAGATTCCGGGTGCGCTTGGCCACGGTGATGCACACAAAGGCCATGCCCACCAGAATGGCGGAACGGGGCAGGAGGAAGAACAGCACCGCCTCCCGGAAAATCTCCGGCGTGATGACTGCCTCCTCCATATGGAAAGCTTCGATCAGGTTCGGGTCTCCTTCCCCCACATACAGGCTGGCAATGCCGGCGGCGCACAGGCAGACCACCGAGGCGACCAGGGCGCTGGCCGTCAGCTTCCGGGAGTAGTAGTGGCAGCTGAGAAGCACCGGGGCGATCCAGGCCAGCACCGTGTGCTTGGGGATGGCCACGGACAGCACCGTGATACCGAGAATGCAGCAGCCCATAATCAGGTATTTGAACCCGCCGCCCAGCCGGTCCATCCGCGGAAGCAGCAGGGTAGGCAGCAGGAACGCGGCGATGCAGATGGGCATGGCTGCGTTCATGACCACCGTCGGAACGATGAAAACATCCACCAGATTCAGCAGCCACGCCAGCACGGCAATCAGGGCCATGACCTGGAGGCACCGGCAGGAATACCGGTTGGCTTCCCGCTCATTTTCCGCAAAAATGGGATTTTCACGTTCCATCTCCGTAGGTACCGCCTCCTCTCCCGGTATGCCTTGGCCTGGGGCCATCAGGGTCACTGGATGGTCAGAATGTCCACAAAGCCCGTGACCTCAAAGACCTCCTGAATGGTTTCATTGACGTGGAGCACCACCATGGAGCCCTGTTTGTTCATAACCTTCTGAGCCGCCAGCAGCACCCGCAGGCCCGCCGAAGACAGATACTCCAGCTTTTCAAAATCCAGAGTCAGTTCCGTCACGCCGTCCAGGCTGCTTTTTAGTTCCGCCTCCAGCTGAGGCGCCGTCGTCGTGTCCAGACGGCCCTCCACGGCCAGGGTCAGCTTGGTTCCTTCGCTTGTTTTTACGATGTTCATAGAAAATCCTCCATTTCGTTAAAACAGGATCGTCACTGTATTGACGCCTTCGGTATACGTATGGCTGCTGCTGCGGGTTCTGGCCAGGGCCAGCCGCACACTGAGGGGATCCCCGTCGGTCAGGGGATTGAACACCTCGCCCTGCCAGCGGATAACGGTCTCACAGGCGCTGCCGTCCTCCCGGCAGGTCGCGTCGAAGGTCAGCGTCCAGCCGCCCTCCGGCGGCAGCTCCGTCAGGAGCACCGCCACGCACAGCTCCTCAAAGATCTGCTGGAACTTCAGGGACTGATCAGCGCCCAGCAAGTGCTTTCGGGCAAAGGCGTCGATCTCGGACGCCGTGCCCAGGAAATCAAAGTTCCGGGATGTGATCTCCGCCCGGAAGGTCTTGAGCCGGTGGACAAACACCCGGCAGCGGTCGGTGGCGGGATGCTCAAAAATCTGCTCCGGCGTGCCCTCCTCGTAGATGAGACCCTGGTCCATATAGAACACGCGGGTGGAGACGTCCCTGGCAAATTTCATCTCATGGGTGACGATCAGCATGGTCAGCCCCCGGCTGGCCAGGCTGCGGATCACCGACAGCACCTCTCCCACCATGGTGGGGTCCAGGGCCGAGGTGGGCTCGTCAAAGAGCACGATGTCCGGTCCCATGGCCAGGGTCCGGGCGATGGCCACCCGCTGTTTCTGACCGCCGGACAGTTCATCGGGGTAATTGAGCGCCTTTTCCGCCAGGCCCACGCTCCGGAGCAGCTCCATGGCCTGCCGTCCGGCCTCCCGCCGGTCCATGCCCAGCAGTTCCACCGGCCCCAGCACGATGTTTTCCAGCACCGTCAGGTGGGGGAAAAGGTTGAAGGACTGGAACACCATGCCCATCCGGCGGCGGATGGCCCCCAGTTCCTTGGGCCCGGCACCGGTAATCGTCTGGCCCAGCACGCGGATCTCGCCCTCCGTCGGCTCTTCCAGCCGGTTGAGACACCGTAGCAGGGTGCTCTTGCCGGTGCCGGAGGGGCCGATGACGGAGATGACGTCGCCCTGGCGGATTTCCGTGCAGACGTCCTTGAGGGGCGTCACATTGGGGTAAACCTTCTTCAGGTGAGCCACGGTGATCACCGGGTCCTCGTTCTGTTCCCGGACCGGCGCCGGCGCGGCGGCCTGGGGCAAAAGCGCCTCCAGATCCTTCCGCGTTCTCCGGCGACGTTTGGGGTCGATCCGCAGCTCCACCCGACCCAGCAGGAAGGTGAGAATGCCCGCCAGCAGGAAGTAGAGCACCGCCGTGACGATCAGCGGGAAGAAGGCCTCAAAGGTGCGGCTGCGGATCAGGTCCGTAGCCTTGGTCAGGTCCTCCACGGCGATATAGCCCACCACCGAGGTCATCTTGACCATGGAGATCAGCTCGCCCTTATACACCGGCAGGATGTGCCGGGCGGCCTGGGGGGCGATGACCTTGGTGAAGGTCCTGACCCGGCCGAAACCCAGGGCGGCGGCAGCTTCCCACTGTCCTTTGTCCACGGCGTCGATGCCGGTGCGGATCATCTCCGACACGTAGACGGCGAAGTTGATGGAGAAGGCCAGGATGGCGATGACGACGCCGCTGAGGCGGGTGGTGGCAAAGACGATGTAGTAGAGCACCATCAGCAGCACCAGGGTCGGGATGCCCTGGATCAGGCGGATGAACACCGCTGCCGGCAGGGCGGCTCCGCGGCGGCGGCTGCGCCGCAATAGGCACAGGCCGAAGCCCAGCACCGAGCCGATGACGGCGGCGCTCAGGGAGATGGCCACCGTCACGCCCAGGCCCGAGAGGATCATCTGCCAGCGGTTTTCCTCCACAAAGGTCTTGCGGAAGCTCTCCGCCAGACCGGCGAAAAAGCCCGTCTCCTCCGCCGTCGTCTGAAGGCCCAGGTCCTCACCCCGCACCACCAGCACCACGCCGCCGGTGTAATGGGCTGTTGCAAAGTCTATGCTTTCCTTCCGCTCGTCGGTGATGCTGACAGATCCGGAGATGATGTCGGCCCGGCCGCTGACGAGGCTAGGGATCAGGCTGTTGAAGCTGGCCTGGGTGATCTCCAGCTCCATGCCCAATTCTCTGGCAATGAGGGAAACCAGTTCCACCTCATAGCCCAGGGAGACGCCGCCTTCGCCGGCGTAGCTCATGGGCTCCAGGGAGGGGTCATGGACGTAGCGGAGGGTCCCGTTGGGGGCGTCGTAGTCCCCCACGTCGATGGTCTTGGCGTCCTCGTCGGCGCCCATCCACTTTTCCTGCAGGGCGTCCAGGGTGCCGTCCTCGGCGTAGCCCTCGATGATGGCGCTGACCTTCTTCGTCAGGGGGCTGTCCTTGGCCAGTCCCAGGCCGTAGCTGTCCGGCGCCAGGCTATCAGAGAAAATGGTCAGACCCGGCTGTCGGGCCACCGCCAGCTGCGCTAGAGGCAGGTCCGCGACTACCGCGTCCAGTTGTCCGTTCTGCAGGGCCTGCAGCTGGGACGGCAGCTCGTCATAGTACTGAAACGTCACGTTCTCGATCTGGCCGCTGACAATGTCGTCTTGAACGGAGCCGGTGACCACGCCGATGGTGGTGCCTGAGAAGTCGTCCAGGGTTTCAAAGCGCGCTTCGCCAGAACCGTTGTTCACAACCACCGCCACGATGCCGCCGTAGTAGTCCGGCTCGGAGAAGTAGACCTTCTCCGCCCGCTCCTCGGTGACGGTGAAGCCGGCGGCGCCCAGGTCGTACTTGCCCGATTCGATGCCGGCCAGGAAGGAGGCCAGCTCCACGTTGTTGAGATTGAGGCCGTAGCCGTAGGCTTCGCAGAAGCGAATCACAATGTCCACGTCGTAGCCCACGGTCTGGCCGTCCTTTACATAGGCGAAGGGGGCGCTGCTGGCCTTGGCGGCAAATTCCAGCGTGCCATTGGTGGCGGGCAGCGCCGTCCAGTCATCCACCACCTGAAGGCTTTCGTCGGTGCCGAACCAGATCTCTTCGATTTCCGCCAGAGTGCCGTCGGCCTCGATTTGGGCCAGGAACTCGTTCATCTGGTCCCGGAGCAGGGCGCCTTTTTCCGTCTTGGGGAAGGCAAAAGCGTAGCCGTCCTCGGTCAGATAGTCTTTCAGATATGTAACGCCGGGATTTTCCGCGCAGAGCACCCGGGCCATGGGTTCATCCATGAGGAATCCGGCGATCTTCCCCTGCTCCGCCGCCAGGGCCATATCCGCATAGGAAGTGTAGTACTCCTTCTGGGCGTCCTGGATGTAGGTGTCCGTATGCTGGTCAAAGGTGGAGCCGGTCATGACGCCAATGGTCTGGCCGTCCAGCTGGCGGATGTCGGTGATGGTCGTCTTCTCTGCAGATTCCGCGGCGCAGGCGGTCAGCAGGGCTGTCAGCAAGATCGCGGCCAGGACGGCCAGGGCTCTGGAAAGGCGGCGTTTATTCATGCGATTCACTCCTTTTTCAGTCGTTCCCGATCCAGCATTCCCAGTTTGTCGGCCGAGAGCATCAGCTCTGCCTGGAGGCAGGAAAGGCCGCAGGATGTCATAAAGAAATCCAGAATCACGTTGCCCGCCACCGCCAGGCCCACAGCCTCTGCCGGAATGCCCAGCTGGGTCAGCAGCACCGTGTAGCAGGTCAGGCTGCCACCGGGCACCGGCGGCGCGGCAATGGCCAGGAGGCCCGCCGTCAGAACGCCGGTGACCACCCAGGAGGCGGACATGGACACGCCGTAAAATTCCGCCAGGCCCAGAGCCAGCAACAGGAATCCCACGGCGCCGCCGGGTTTGAAGATCACCTGCCCCAGAGGGACGGCAAAGTGGACGATACGTCCGCAGATGCCCAGCTTTCGCTCGCACATCTCCAGGTTGGTGGACAGAGCCGCCGCTGAGGACGCCGTGGACAGGGCGATGAGATAGGTGGGCAGCAGCTTCCGCAGCACCATGGGGAAGGACACCTTCAGCCGCAGGGAGGCCCACAGGACATACAACAGCGGCCACACCACGCAGGCGGCGATGGCCAGCAGCAGTCCCTTCGCCACACCACCCAGATTGCGTACCGAATCGGAAAGCGCCAGAGAGAGCAGGCTCACAAAGACAAACACCGCAATATACCGGCTGACAATTCCCATCATGAACTGCACCGCCGTGTTGAGCTGATCCAGCAGCGTCCGCAATGCGGAAACCTTTTTCTCCAGCACCAGCAGTACCAAACCGGAGCAGATGGCCAGGAAAATGATCTGCAGGGAATTCCCTTCCTGAAACGGTGTGATGAGATCGGTAGGGATGATGCTCAGAATCATGCTGTAAATCTGAGCCGCGGCATTCTCTCCCATGGACGCCGCTCCGCCTGCGGGCTGAAAGGCCCACACCAGGCCGGCGGCTGTGACCGCCGTCACCAGGAAAATGATGCCCAGGAACCGCAGCACCACCACCTTGCCGATGCGGCCCAGCGTATGGATATCTCCGATGTTGAGAATTCCCCAGCACACGCTGAGAAAAATCATGGGTCCGGCCAGATCCTGCAAGATCCCCATCAGTGCGGAAAACAGCGGATCCACCACCCCTACGGCCACTTCCGCCACCCGGTCGGGCAGGGCCAGCAGTACTGCTCCCACCACCGCCGCGCCTACAATGGCAAGCAGCAGCTGGAGCAGCGGGTTGACTTTCTGGGGCCTGGGCGGATAAATGGTCAGGCGGTTGACGCCATCCTGGTAGGTGTAGACCGGGGAAAGGCCCGCCTGGGCCAGCAAATTGGAATACAGCAGTGGTTCATCCAGTTCTGCGGACATCTCGTCGGGATCCATTCGATTGCCCGGCGCAGTGATTTCTATATACATTCTCCCCAACCGGGTACCGCACCGAAAGGTGCAGGCAGTCCCGGCGATGCCGCCGGATTTCCACATCCCCAGGATGTCCTCCACCGCCAGCCGCAGCCGGAGGACGTCCTTTCGGTGGACGGCGGCACGCTCCAAGGCATCGGTCAGCAGCCGGGCTATGGCGTCAATTCCCGTTTCATTCAGCGCCACTTCCTCACGCCGTCTGATCAGAGTTCGTTTTTCCTTTTTCATCCCATCGTTCCTCGTTTCCGGACCTTTTATGGATTGCGGCACTTCCGGAATACAAACGTAACATCGGCAGTACCCTGCAAAATCCACAGAGTCGGTTTTATTGTAATGTGGATTCGAGTGATTTGGCACAGCTGCGAAAAATTAGCATCTTTTTGCGTAAAATTTGTACCGTAATGGTTCAATCCGCAGAAAAGCGGTAAAAGCCGACAGAGCCGTAGCTTCATGCAACACGGTTGCCTGATTGTTCTTTTTAAATCCTGGCGGTCAGTCTTTGCAGGTTTTCACTTTTCGCATCGTCGCAGTTGATTCATCAACAAGCTAAGACCACCGGCATAGCCGGTGGTCTTAGCTTACTCAGGTTTTACCGCGCAGAAAGCCTTTACAGCAGGATCTACTATCCCCGTTGCCAACTGCCTTGATAAGTTTCACATTGAACGGGTTTTATGGATGCTTCAAACAGGTTCCAACCGGGATTGCACAGCATGATCCAGCTGCCGTACCATGCACCGACCCTTGCCGGCTTTTTTGGCCCGATACAGCATCTGGTCCGTCTCCTCGTACAGCTGCCGGTAAGTGCGTCCGGGCAGCGTGCAGATACAGGCGCCCATACTGCAACGAACCTCCATAGGCTGATCCTGCCATCGGATCTCCTTTAGAGATGCAGCCAGTTGTTCCCCCAGGGCAACCGCACCGGTCTCTGTCAAGGGTCTGGCATAGACCGCCGCAAACTCATCTCCTCCGATGCGCCCCAGGCACGCCGCCTCAGAAAACGCTTCGCGCATGGCCTCCGCCATTTGCGTCAGCACATGGTCGCCGCAGGGATGACCATAGCGGTCATTGATCCATTTAAACTCATCCAGATCCAGAAGGATCATCGTCAGACCGCCGGTCCGTTTCATCTGTTCCGGGTCAAGAAGCAACTGCTCTGTCCGGCATTCTACCGTGATCTTGTTGAGAAGGCCCGTCAAGGGATCCCGCTCCACCAGCGCATGCAGTTGAGCATTCATCTGCAAGATCTGTTTCTGCTGCGTCAGCGTAATCGTGGTGTGATAGGCGTTGGCCACGGAAACGGCCAACGCAACTATCGAATCTGTATGTTGGGGTAACAGCAGATTCCCACTTCCAGCGCCACATGGCTGGTCAGGTGAAAATCCGCATACCGGCAAAACCAGCACTGTGGGCCCTCAATTGACAGATGCCCTTGCCTTGGGAGAAACGCGGGGCAGCTCTGCCGCGGCCACACGCTGCCGCCCGGCTTTGGGGCAGATATCACTTCGCGGCGTTCTGTCTCAAACATGGCTGTTCCTCCTTTTCATCGCTCTTGACGGCGGTGAGGTCAGATGATATTTTAATTTTATCAGTTTTCTGAGCAGAATGTGCTGCCTGTGTAAAATCCGCATGGTTCTGCGCAAAATACGCAGGGCGGCCATGCTGCCAAACACCGTATGTGATGTTCATAAAGTCTGATGCAGCTGTCGGGAGGCGGTGAGAATTTGGTAGAACTGTTTGTCATGGAGTATTTGACGGTGTTATATATGATTATGGCGTATCTGTTTATGGACAGCCGGTATTCCCGGCGCCGCACCGTTTTCATCGTATCCAGCGTCACGATCCTGCTTATGGCGGCGGTGGTTGCCCTGTACCGGGCGGTGGATATGGATACCGCCTTTTGGACCTATGCCATAAGCATCCATATTCCGCTGATCCTGCTCCTGTTCACACTCAGCCGGTTCCGGGGATGGCGGCTGATTTTCCAGCAGCTCTCCATCGTTCTGTTCTGCACGCTGATTCACCACATATCAGGGCTGTTCTACTATCTGTCCGGCAACCGCTTCTGGGTGATGGTACTGTCCTGTACGCTTCTCAGCACCGGGGTCATCTGGTTTTTGGTCCGCTTCCTGCGTCCCCTGTTTTTCCAGATACTATTGGAGCTGCACCGGGGCTGGTGGCTCATATGCCTGGTCATGGCAACCTACTACATCATCGCCGTCTTCCTGATCCCCGGATACGCAGGGTTTGAGCGAAGCAGCAGCATCATCAAACCGGTGATTGCTCTTTTAATGATGGGATTCTATTCCATTTTGATGTTCCTGTTTTTCAGCATTCGGAAGGAAGCGGAAACCCGGCACAGCGCGCAGATTTCCGCCTTGCAACTCTCTGCCCTGCAAAGCCGCATGGAGGCAGTGCGTGTGGCCGAGGACGTCATCCGCACGGAGCGCCATGACCTTCGCCACCGGCTTCAGGCCGTGGCGGAGCTGGTGGCCCGGGGAGACACCGCCACAGCCCTGGACTTCCTGGACGCGGCGCAAAAGCGGCTGGATGAACAGAAGGCTGTTCGCTGGTGCCGCCCGCCGGTGCTGGACGCCGTGTTTTCCTCCTACTTTGACCAGGCGGAAAACGAGGAAATTTCAGTGGATGCCACAGTCGCCCTGCCCGACGAGCTGCCGGTCAATGAGGGTGAACTGGCGGTAATGCTGGCCAACGCCCTGGAAAATGCCATTCATGCCAATTTGAAATTGCCGCCGAAGCAGCGGAAGATCTGCTGCCGCATGGTTGCATCTCCCTCTTTGATGCTGGAACTTTCCAATCCCTGTGACAGGAAGGTTTCCTTTGACGATCAGGGATTTCCGGTGGCGCAGCGTGAAGGCCATGGGATCGGCACGCAATCCATTGTCTCCTTCTGCAAAAAGTACGGTGCCGTGTGCCATTACGACCTGACCGACGGAATTTTCCGCCTGCGGCTGGTGCTGTAAGCAACAAGTCACCAACAGGCCGGACAAGTCACGAAAGCTTGTCCGGCCTGCTGTTCTTTTGAAAGGAACCGGGACGGCCGCAAAGCCCGTGCTGTCAGCAAGCACGTTCTTCTGCCTTCGCTGTACTTTTAGGTTGCACACCGACGTCACTGTCCCTGCCGACGGTGTCCTTGACGAAAAATCGGTTTAATGTTATTGTAATTCTAACGTTTTTCAGGTTGAAAATCGGAATTGTGTCAAATCCGTCCCTGTTTTGTGCAGATCTTTCAGATTTCGGGAGGAGGTGGAAATTTGGTTGAGCTGTTTGTCATGGAGTATATGACGGTGCTGGGTATGACCATGGTACTGCTGTTTCTGGACAGCCGGTATTCGCGGCGGCGCACCATTTTGACAGTCTGCAGCGCCATTGTGCTGGTCATGGCGGCGGTGGCTGCCATATATTTGACCACCGGCTTGGGAACTACAATCCGGATTTATACTTTGGTTGCCCACGTCCCGTCTCTTATAATCTGTCTCGCACTCAGCCGCTTCCGTGGTTGGCGGCTGGTGTTTCAGTTGCTCTCTGCGATCCTGTTCTGTATGCTGATCCACCACGGTGCCGGGCTAATCTACTACCTGTCAGGCAACCGGTTTTGGGTGCTGCTCTTGTCTTATGCTGTCCTCAGTGCAGGAGTAATCTGGTTCTTGCTTCGATTTCTGCGGCCACTGTTTCTCCAGACGCTGCTGGAACTGCGCCGGGGCTGGTGGCTCATGTGCCTGGTGATGATCCTGTACTATGTCGTCGCCATCTACCTGATTCCTGGTTATGTGGGCATTACGCGGAGCAGCACCATCCTGAAGCCTGCCGTTTCCCTGCTGATGGTGGGATTCTATTCTATTTTAATGTTCCTCTTTTTCAGCATTCGGAAGGAGGCAGAGATCCGGCACGGTGCACAGATTTCCGCCTTGCAGCTCTCTGCCCTGCAAAACCGCATGGAAGCAGTTCGTGTGACCGAGGACGCCATCCGTATGGAGCGCCATGACCTTCGCCACCGGCTCCAGGCCGTGGCGGAGCTGGTGGCCCGTGGCGATCGGGAGGCGGCGCTGGACTTTTTGGACGCTGCAAAGGAGCGGTTGGACGAGCGAAAGGCAATCCGCTGGTGTCGACCACCGGTGCTGGACGCCGTGTTTTCCTCCTACTTTGACCAGGCGAAAAACGAGGAAATTCCGGTGGATGCCGCAGTCGCCCTGCCGGACAAGCTGCCGGTCAATGAGGGAGAACTGGCGGTGGTTCTGGCCAACGCTTTGGAAAACGCCATTCATGCCAATTTGAAACTGCCGCCGGAACGTCGCGGGATCCGCTGCCGCATGATGGCAGCCCCCTCTTTGATGCTGGAACTTTCCAATCCCTGTGACGGGAAGATTTCCTTTGACGATCAGGGTCTTCCGGTGGCGCAGCGTGAAGGCCATGGAATCGGCACGCAGTCCATCACTTTATTTTGCAAAAAGCACGGCGCCGTGTGCCAGTACGACCTGACCGGTGACATTTTTCGTCTGCGGCTGGTGCTGTAAACAGCAGGCCGGACAAGTTACGAAAGCTTGTCCGGCCTGCTGTTCTTTTGGAAGGAACCGGGACGGCCGATGGCCGTCCCGATTGTCTATGATGCCTGGTCTGTCATGCAGAAACGCATCAGCATGGTTGCCGCCTGAGCACGGGTTGCCGTGCCGCCGGGCACCAGGGTACTATCGGTGACGCCTTCGATAATGCCGGCGCCGCAGGCCCACTGGAAGGCCGGAACGGCGTACTCGCTGATATCGAACGCATCGGTGTAGGAGAGGATATTGGTATCCTCGCCTAAGGGGCTTATTTTACGCCTTTGTATTCTTGCTACCCGTAAACGGGTCAATAAATTCCCTTAATCTCGTCCGTGCACGCTCCCAAATGGAGAACGACATCCAACAGATTCTCGATGACTGCGATGACTATGAAGTGCGCGTCGTCCGTGAGGTCGCAAAAGCGGCTGTGGATGCGTTGCGCTCCAATGAACACTTGAAACGCATATAAAACAGGAGTTGCCAGACTCCAGAATAATTCGATCCCCCGTCTTGCAAAAGACATTCCAGTGTCTATGCAAAGCGGGGGATTATTTATACTTCACATCGTCGAGCTGCAATTGAAATCAAGTTGCGTTTCTCATTGATCCAGAGAATGTACATTGAGAAATCATTCGCTTTTAGATTTTCACCGCTTGGCGTTCTTACCTCCCACAAGATTTCGCCACTCCCAAAACGCATCCACCAACTTGCTGGTGGATGTGTTTTTCATTTGATCGTGAGCTGGCAAAAAATGCGCAAGAAGGCACAAATTTTGCACACTCGATGCAAAACAGCTCTGTCGCGTAGTAAAGTAATTTTGTTATCAAGCATTTTCCAATCGCCCAAGGAACAAAAACAGGAAGTGACTCCCGCCCATGAAACAAATCGGAAAAGGCATCGCGCGGCTGCTTGAACTGACGCTGATGTTCTCGGCGCTGCTTGGATTGGCCGGTTGTGCCGGTACAGAAATAACTACCGAGGAGCTCTGGCAGCAAGCCATGATAGATGCGGTATTCAGCGAGGACAACGAGGTAATGGAACTGGTAACACTGACCTCCGAGGATCCCCGGGTAATCTGGGACGAGGCAGGTGAACGGGTGCTGCTTCTGACTTGGCACAGTGCAGAAGACCGATATGAGCCAGGTCAGGCCATGGACGGCTCGGGGGAAATCTGGGCAACCTCGGCAGGGGAAATGATTGACTGGTATGAGGCAAACGGACAGGATGTGAAAAACTGGACACTGCGCTTTGCACAGCTGCTGGGCATCCCTGGTGACACGGATTACGGTCAGTTTACCGCCTTCTGGGCGCATCCAAAAGATGTAATCCGTCCGGCCTATGAAACCGACGTGGCCAGTCAGGTGAAAAACGACTACGGCTTGGTGTCCCAAGATGCGTACAAGGAATGGTTTGACGCAAACATTCTCTGGTCCTACTTTGAAAGCGAGTACCCATGGACGCGGCTGGGTTATACCTATGACTGGAGCGGCGAGACTTCAGAGTACGGTCTGACGGAGTTTCTGTTGTTTGATGGGGAGACCTCCCAGGTGGAATTTACGCTGCCCACCCTGGAATTTGTGAATTGGCTGGAAGATCAGACGACCAACTGAGCCGCCAGATAAGGAGGAATGAAAACATGGATCAACGGTGTGACAACGTCAGGGACTGTCCCTGTACATACGATTGCCCCCGGCACGGGAAGTGCTGTGCCTGTGTAGCCCATCATCGGGACCACAACGAAGGAGTACCCGGGTGCTTCTTCTCCAAAGAGGCGGAGGCCACCTATGACCGCAGCATTGAAGCACTGGCCCGGGATCACGGGATCATTCCGAAATAAGAGGAGTTTTGAGGATGGGAACTACCGCAATACAGGAAATCGTCCCGCGGATTCTGCGGGATATGCGCGACGGCGTCCTGGTGCTGGATATGCAGGGCAACATCCTGTATCTGAACGACCAGGGACGGGCGTTGCTGGGCACGGATCAGAACTGTACAGGGCTGAAATACACGGCAGCCTTTTGGGAACAGAATGCAGATGGACGAAACGATGATTTTCACCAGTTTGTCCTGGACGCCGTCTATGACAAGGAACACGCGCACAGCGGCGAGGCATCCTACACCCCCCGAGGCCAGGAGGAACGCCGGTTCCGGCTGACCTCCTCCTTCCTCCACAGCGAGGACGGGACCAAAAAAATCGGCATTGTGGTGCTGTTTTCAGACATCACCGAGACCGCGCGGCTCCACCAGCAGCGCCGGGAGTCCTCCATTGTCTTTGCGGTGCTGATGATCTGCGTCTGCGTATACCTGTTCCTCTGGAGCCTGCTGCGCTATCTGGACGCTGAGCCGCCCGGATGGGTGATGAATCTGATGATCGAGGGCATTTCGGTCATTATGTTTTTCATCGTCCTGAAAACCACTTCCTTTTCCATTCGGGACATCGGCCTGCGGATCACCAACGCAAAGGCCACCTTCGTTCCGGACATTCTTATCACCCTGGGCGCCTGCGCCGTCCTGGTGGGTGGAAAGGTCGTGCTGCTCCGGGTCGCGCCTGGCTTCTTCCCGGAAGGGGCGCCCTTCTGGGACTGGAGCGTCGGCACCTTTGCCGATGTGATCTATCCGCTGACCGTAATCCTGCAGGAATTTCTGGCCCGCGGCGTCATGCAGGAGAACCTCCGAAGAATCTTCACGGGAAAGCACGCCGCCGCCCTCTCCATCATTGTGTCAGCCCTGGTCTTCGGCGTGCTCCATATTGCCTACGGTTTCATGTTTATGGTGGGAGCTACGCTGCTGCTAGGCGTGATGGGCATATTTTACCATAAGCAGGGCAACATCTGGGGCCTGTGCATCATCCACTATGTGCTGGGGGAGGTGGCATCATTTCTGCGCTATATCATCTGAAGATTTCATCCTTCAACGGGGTCTGGTGGGCTGTTATGGCGGTGATTGCGGCAGCCACCATGGGAATCTGGTTTTACCGCCGGCGGCTCTCCGAACAGGAAAACTGGAAATTTTTAACGGTGCTGTCAGCGTTTACGATCGTCTATCTGGCAGTCTATAAAGTTCTGCTGGCGTTCAGCCCGGCATACGAATTTGTGATTTGGAATGAGCTGCCCCTGTATCCATGCAACATCGTGGCGCTTCTGACACTCCCCGCCACCCTGCTCCACGGACGGGCCGGGCGCCTGCTGAAGGCATTCTGCTTCTACGCCGGAATCGTGTTCACGCCTGTGGCAATGACCATGCCGGTGACAGGCTTTGGGGACGTACCGCTGCTTTCCGTAAACGCCATCGGCTTCTATGGTTTTCATGGTCTGCTGCTGGTGTTGTCCATCAGCTTCGGCACCCTGAAAGTCTACCGGCCCGCGTTCCGAGATATCCCAGGTGTCCTGCTGGTGCTGATGCTCCTGGCCCTGCCGGTGCACGGCGTCTGTATGCTGCTGCGGGCCACCGTGTATCCGGAGGCGAACTACTTTTATACCTATGGCCTGGCCGGAAATCCGATTTTGGAGGGGCTGAAGGGCCTGATCCCCATCCCGCTGGTCTACCAGCTGCCGCTGCTGCTGGTTATGGCAGCGCTCTGTGCAATCATTACACTGCTGTTCCGGGGCGTCCGGAACCTGGCCGCTCGTCGGAATCAGAACGGTGCCTGCAGGTCGGACGCCAAAGAAACATATCTATCCTGAAAACGGAGGTTATCCTATGAACATCATCAAGAAAACGGAAGGTACCACCCTGGCGCTGGTTCTGGAGGGCCGGCTGGACACCACCACCGCCCCGCAGCTGGAGACGGAGCTGAAAAGTAGCCTGGACGGCGTGACGGCGCTGGATCTGGATTTTGAGAAGCTGGAGTATCTGTCTTCCGCCGGCCTGCGGGTTCTGCTGGCCGCTCAGAAGGTGATGAACAAACAGGGAACCATGGTAATCCACCATGTGAACGACACCATCCACGAGGTGTTCGAGGTGACGGGCTTTCTGGACATCCTGACCATCGAATAAGGGGTTTTCCGCATGAAGATTGCAGTCATTGGCAATGGAAACGTAGGTATGGCCGCCTTTGGTGAGCTTCTTCGAATGCCGGAAATCCGCGAACTGGCCCTGGTAGGCCGGAACGTGGAGCGGATCCGGGCAGAAGTAGAGGACTACGCCGACGCGCAGGTGCTTCACACGGCACCGGGCGTCAAGCTCTCCGGCGGCGGCTATGAGAAAACGGCGGGCGCCGACATTCTCCTCTACACCGCCGGAGCGGCCCAGAAGCCGGGCCAGACGCGGCTGGAGCTGGCGGCGGAAAACGTCCGCATCACACGGCAGATCTTCGGTGAAGTCAGCCGCTATAACCGGGACGGCATCGTAATCTGCCTGAGCAACCCGGTGGACCTGATTACCGCCGTGGTGCGCGACTGCACCGGACGTCCGCCGGAAAAAGTCATTGGCACCGGCACGCTGCTGGACACCGCCCGCCTGAAAAAATATCTGTCCAACCTTCTGGACGTGTCATCCGCCTCGGTGACGGCCTATGTGCTGGGTGAACACGGCGACAGTTCCTGCGTGATCTGGAGTGCTACCCGGATTTCCGGTCAGCCGGTGGACAGCTATCTCTCCTTTTCCCTGGAAGATGAAGCCCATATCCGCCGGCAGGCCATGGCCGGCATGGTACGAGGCAGCGCGGGGAAACTCATCCGCGCCAAGGGTTCTACCGCCTACGGCGTGGCTGCCGCGGCTAGTCGGCTGGTACAGGCCATCATCCATGACACGCGGGATATTCTGACCGTGTCCGTGGAACTGGGAGGCGCGTATGGCAAAAACGGATTGGCCATATCCGTTCCCTGCATCGTGGACCGCCAGGGTGCCCGTGTGGCGGCGGAGCTGCCCATGTCCGAGGACGAACGGCAGGCGTTTGACGCTTCCGCCGACGTGGTTGCCGCCATCACCAAGAACTTTATCGAGAAAGGATCCGATGGAAACGATGAAATCCAATGAAATTGCGTTATCCAACAGCCTGTCCTGCGCTGTAAACGCGCTGCAGACCGTGGAACAGGCCTCCGAACAGGCTGGCTTCAGCCGGGAGCAGACCAATATTCTGCGGCTTTTGACCGAGGAAATGATCGCCATGACCACTGATATCCTGCAGGAGTGCAAGGGCTCTCTGTGGATGGAATGGGAAGGCACGGCCTGTGAACTGCATCTGACCGCCGTGGCGCCCATGGAAGAAGCGGCAAAGGCTGCCTTCATCGAGGCGTCCAGAGCCAAGGTGAACACCCCCGTCAAGGGCCTGAAAAACCGGATCAGTGCCCTGCTGGCCGGGATGCTCAGCAGTGTGAACAGCCCGGAGCTGTACGCCGCCATGAGCGCGGGTTTTGTCGGCGGTATACCGTCCATGCCCTCGATGCGGACCTGGTCCCTGGCCGCCTATGCGGAAAACCAGAAGCAGGACCAAAAGGACGCCGAACTGGAAGGTGTGGAAAAATCCATTCTGACCGGCCTTGCCGACGATGTGGTGGTGTCGGTCAAAAACAACTGGGTGGAGCTGGTCGTCCGGAAAGCTTTCAACGCACCGGCTCAGGCTGCCATGCCGCGGTTTACAGGACTTTCCCATGTGTGCATCTTTGTGGATGATATGATGGAAGCGGCCGCCTATTATCAGAAGCTGCTGGGCGCCGTGCCGGACCACTACCTCTCCCACTGGAGAAACAAGGGTTTCTTCCAGGCCGGCGGTTTTGTACGGGAGGCCAAGGACGGTGATGTCTCCATCGCTTTTTTGAATGTGCCCGGCACGAAGCTGACGCTGGAGCTCATGCAGTACCACTATCCGGAGGGCCGCAAAGAGCCGGTGATTTTCGCCGCCAACGATGTCAGCGGCGCCCGGCACGTGGCGTTGAAGATCACCAATATTGAAGAGGCATTCGAGCACATCAAATCCATGCCCGATACGAGGCTCATCAATGAAACAGACGAGTATCGGGTATTCCAGATCAGTGAGACGCAGCCCTCGGAGGTGCGCTTCTTTGATCAGGATCTGCGGGAAAGCGATGAGCGGAATGTACAGACGGCCAAAATCCTCAGCGGGGTGCGGTATTTCTACTTTATTGACAAGTACGGCCTCCAGTGGGAATTCGAACAGGGCCACAGTGACATCGGCGACTGACCGTGGAGGCGGGTCCTTCCCGCCTCCGCTGCATCTTTGCCGCAAGTTTCAAAAAGAGAGGAAATCGTTCCCATGAAAACAGCCGCACGGGAAGCCGTGTTTGTCAGAAAATCCTTTTACAGCTTCTTTCTTCCAAGCCTTCTCTCCTGTCTAGGAATCGCTGCCGGCGGACTGGCGGACTGCATTTTCGTAGGCAACGCCATCGGTCCTGTGGGCATGACGGCCATCAGCATTGGACAACCCATCTATATGCTGTTCAACACCATCAGCTATTCCCTCTCCATCGGCGGCTCCATCCACTACGCCAACGCCCTCAGTGAGGGAAAGGAAGAGGAAGGGAACCGGATCTTCGCCAACGTCCTGCGGACCGACCTCTTCCTCAACCTGGCCCTCTGCATTCTGGGTCTGCTGTTTCTGCCCCAGGTGCTCACGTTTCTGGGTGCCGGCGAACCTGGGACGGAGGTCTGGGCCAACTGTGAGGCACTGGTCCGCGCCCAGCTGATTCTGGTGCCCGTCATGTTCTGCCAGGGGCCGTTTTACTACTTTGTCAACTGCGACAATGACCCGAAGCTGGCCGCGGTGGCATTTGTGACCAGCAATACGCTGGACATTGTCTTTAACTACATCTTCGTGGTTCTACTGGATCTGGGCGTTGCTGGCTCAGTCTACTCCACGGGCATCGGCGCCGCCGTCATGATCCTCATCAGCCTGATCCACTTTGCGAAAAAGTGCGGATGTCTCCGGTTCTGCTGGCCCAGGTATCAGCTCCGCTCCGTGTGGAACTTCTTCCGCACCGGATTTGCCACATCCGTGCAGTACGTCTATCAATTCATCACCATTCTGGTCTGCAATCACCTGCTCATGTCCATCAGCGGCGAGCTGGGCGTAGCCGTGTTCGGGATTGTGTTCAATGTGGCCCTGGTGGCCGCGTCGATCTATGACGCCATCAGTATGGCCCTGCAGCCCATGGTGAGCACCTTCCACGGCGAACGCAACAAATCCAACATCCGATGCACGCTGAAACAGTGCTTCAAGGTATCCATGGTGGTCAATCTTGTGATCGTTGCGCTCCTGACCGCAGTACCGCAATGGATCAGCTTTGCCTTCGGTCTGCGGACCGAGGCGGAACTGGCCATGGGAAGTACTGCCATCCGCATTTACGCTCTGTGCGTTATCCCGTCCGGAATCAACATGGTGCTGACCTACTACTACCAGGCACTGGGGCGGGAGTCCGTCAGTTATCTGCTGTTCACCCTGCGCTCCTTTGTCTTCTTTCTGGGATTCAGCCTCCTCTTCAGTCTTGGCGGGATCCACCTGTTCTGGTGGACCTATCCCTGCATGGAGCTTGCTTCCCTTGCGGTGCTGGCCATCTACAACCGGCTGCACGGCACGTGGACCTATCTGGAGGAGGACGACAGCCGGGTATTCAGCGCCTTTGTGGAGAGCCGGGACGCGGATCTTGGCGCGGTAAGCAAGGATGTTTCCGAATACCTGGAAGGAATCCACGCCACAGCCATGCAGGGGTATTTTGCCGCAATCGCCGTGGAAGAGGTGTGCGCGCTGGTTCTGGGCCAGCCCTTCCCTTCCGGCGAAGGGTACATCCAGTTCACCATTGTACCCCATGAGGACGGGACCGTGACCCTCCATCTGCGCGACAACGCCAAGGCATTCAATCCCTTTGACATGGACACGGAGGGAATCAGCCTGGAGGAGGGCAGCGGGCTGGACGCCCTTGGAATCAAAATGATTAAGAACAAGGCAAAGGAATTCTTTTATCGGCGGTATGCCGGCTTCAACACTCTGGTCATCCGGGTGTAAGCAGCGTACCACAGCACTATTTTACTGGAATTGTGGGGAGGACATGGCATGAGGTCCAAGGTGAAGTTTTCATTAGGGAAAAAGTTGACGATCCTCATCGTGCTGATGAGCGTGGTCCTGAGCCTGACGGCAATATTTGTGAGCTACCGGGTGTTCACTTCCAACATGACGGCGTACTACGAGACGCTGGCAACAAATCTAGTACGCACCCTGGCCAGCCAGCTGGATGCGGACGATCTGGACCATTACTACGAAACCGGCGAAATGGACGAGGACTACTATGCCACTCAGGATTTCATCCGGGACCTGGTGGACAGCAACGACGTGGAGTACCTCTATGTGGTCCGTCCCCACGGGACGGGGGTCACCTTCCTCTTTGACTCTGACATGGAAACCGGCGAGGGCGGTGAGTATGAGGACGGCGGCTACTGCGCCCTGGGCACCTACGTGGACCTGGTGGGAGATTTCCAAAAGAATCTGGACAACCTCCTGGCAGGGCGGCCGGTGGACCCCATCGTCCAGTGGGACGAGAGTTTCGGCTGGCTCATGACCGCCATGACGCCGGTGCTGCACGACGACGGCACCATGGCCGGCTACGTGATGGCAGACATCAGCATGAACGCGGTGATGAATACCCAGCGAACGTTTCTGATCGCTCTGGCGGCGCTGCTGGCGGTTCTGACCATCGGGTTTATCGTGTTGTTCCTTCTGGTGATGCGCAAAAAGGTGATCCGCCCCATCGACCAGCTGACCCAGGCCACAGGCGCCTTTATCCAGAACAACGAGGCGGAACTGGCCGCCGGTACCGCCTGTGTCAACGTGCCGGAAATCCGCACCGGCGACGAGGTGGAGCTGCTGGCGAATTCCTTCCGCAAAATGGAGGAGGACATGATCTCCTACATCCGCAGCTTCATGGCCATCACCGCGGAGAAGGAGCGCATCGGCGCCGAGCTGAACGTGGCCACCCAGATTCAGGCGGATATGCTGCCCCGGATCTTCCCCGCTTTCCCGGAACGGTCGGAATTTGATATTTACGCCAGCATGACCCCGGCCAAGGAAGTGGGCGGCGACTTCTACGACTTCTTCCTGGTGGACGACGATCATCTGGCCATGGTGATTGCCGACGTTTCCGGAAAAGGCGTGCCCGCGGCACTGTTCATGGTGATCGCCAAGACGCTGCTGAAAAACGCCGCCCAGACGGGCCTGTCCCCCAAGGCGGTCCTCGAAAAGGTTAACAACCAGCTGTGCGAAAACAACGAGGCTGAGATGTTTGTCACCGTATGGCTGGGATTCTATGAGATCTCCACCGGCCGTCTGACCGCAGCCAACGCAGGCCATGAGCATCCCGCCATTCAACGGGCCAATGGGGACTTTGAACTCTTCAAGGACCGTCACGGTTTTGTACTGGCCGGCATGGAAAACGCCCGGTACCGGGAGTACGAATTGGAGCTGGGCCTTGGCGACACCCTGTTTGTGTATACGGACGGTGTGGCAGAAGCTACGGACAGCGCCAACACCCTCTATGGAACGGACCGGATGCTGGAGGCGTTGAACTGCGGCCGAAACCAGGTGCCGGAAGAACTGCTGCGGTATGTGAAACAGGACATTGACCGGTTTGTGGGAGGCGCTCCCCAGTTTGACGACATCACCATGCTGGCCATCCGCCGGCGGGACACAGGGAAAGAGACTATGAAAAAATGCAGTGTTGAGCCAAAATTGGAGAGCATCGGAGCAGTCAGTGAATTCTTTGAGCAGGAACTGGCAAACCATCAGGCTCCGCCAAAGGTAATCGCTCAAGTCAATGTGGCCATTGACGAGATCTTCTCCAACATTGCCCGGTACAGTGGCGCCACATCTGCCACTGTGGGCTGTGAGGTAGAAGCAGGCCATGCCGTTCTCCGTTTTGCCGACAATGGCAGGCCCTATGATCCCACCCAGCAGCCCGATCCGGACACCACCCTGGGGGCCGAGGAACGGGACATCGGCGGTCTGGGTATCTTCATGGTGAAAAAGACCATGGACTGCATTACCTATGCGTACACCGACGGCATGAATGTGCTGACCATTGAAAAGAGCTGGTAAGCCCTGTTAAGGGCATTTCTTCAGCGGTAAATCATAGGCATAGCAAATGCAGGATAGAGACTCTGATCCGCAAGGATTAGGGTCTCTATCTATAACAGCATCTTTCATTGTTGTACCGTATAAAAAGGCTATCACAAAGTGCGCCTTATTCTCTCGTCTTCACATCCAGCTGCCCCAAATTTCGGGGCAGCTTTTTTTGTAAATTTCATCTGCAAACATTAGATTTCTGTTTCAACCGTTGTTTTTATTTAATGAAGACATCCCCTGGACCTTGACAACAAAACAACAGCACCCGGTACATCCCCTACCCGATGAGCGGCTGAGATCCCGACTGGCAACCGGAATCCCAACACAAATTTGCGGCGGCGGCCGCAAAACGCGACGATTCGGCTGGGTCATTATGGTACTTTCGGCTTGGACGCGTCACAGCATCGGCCGGCTCGGCATCAGAATGCGGAGAGATGAGAATCTATGGACCTGCTCGCCACAGGCGCCGGGAGCTGCAAACGAATGAAAGCCCTAATTTTGGTACAGATATTGGTGGAGGTGATACCGTGGACCAGCACAACACGGAGCAAGCTGCTTTGGATTCGTTGGTAGATATTCGGGACGTAGAAGTGGATTTGGCCAAGCCGCCGGAAAAACACATCCGTTCCTATGTAGAGCAGTTCAAGGCCCCCTACTGCTTCCGCGTGGGAAACGTCAAAGTCCAGGTACAGGGGGCGGCAGAAAAGCATTAGCGTCCTTTTTCCTGTTTTGCTTTGTGCTTACTCTTTTTCGACTTCCGTATATCATCAAGACAAGTACAGAATAAGCGCGATAGCAACGGCGTTCTGACGGGGAAGCCAGGTACCGTTTATGATGTGAATATCAAGTACAATTCCCCGGAGGGGAAGAAAACCTATTCCAAAAAAGGCTTTGCTACCAAAAAGGAAGCAGCGCAGCATGAAGCAGAAATGAAAGTAAAACTTTCTAATCCTGTTTATACGCCTGTTATTGCTTCGCAGGGTAAGCAGACCGTCAAAGAGTATTTAGAGGAATGGGTAGAAAATCATGGCAAGGCAAATTTACGTCCGAGTACGTTTGCCAGCTATAAAAGCCATATCAAAAATCATATTGTGCCTTATGTCGGTCATGTTCAGCTAAACCAACTGACGCCAGCTATGCTTGATAATATGTTCCAGCAGCTTTTTGATAAAGGACTGTCTAACAGCACCGTCCGCTACGCACAGCGCATTTTGAGCGTATCAATGGAACACGCACGAAAATATCATTATATCGAACATAATCCTGCCCGTGATGTAATCACAAAGTTTGGCAAGCAGGGGAAAACACCCGACCCGTACACCGTTGAGCAAATGCAGCAATTTATGAGCAACGTGATCGGTACGGAGTGGGATATCCCAAAGCAGTTGCTACATCCGTTCCGCAGAACAGCACCTTGCCGTCCTGCTCAAAAGTGCGGATGCTTCCAA
>CALWWW010000023.1 GCA_944385365.1 uncultured Oscillospiraceae bacterium
CCCTGTAGGGGCCGATGCCCACAGAAGGTGAATTGGCCCAACGGGCCAAGAGAGACCGCCCTGGGGCGTCGGCCCGCCGGTACGCACTGAAAACCACATGACCGGTTAGTTCGTTCCGACCGCGTAGGGCGGGGGCTTGCCCCCGCCGCCGGTACGCATTCGCCGCAATGCGGTGGGGACCTATCCCGCATTCTGCACGGCGGCACACGCAGGTGCCGCCCTACAAACACCAACGGACTGCCTATGTGGTTCGTAGGGCGGGACCTATGTGTCCCGCCGCCGGTACGCACCAAAACCATTGAATTAGCCGAAATGTTCCGACCGTGTAGGGCGGGGGCTTGCCCCCGCCGCCGGTACGGATTCGCCGCTATGCGGTGGGGAACCATCCCGCATTCTGCACGGCGGCACACGCAGGTGCCGCTCTACAAACACCAACGGACTGCCCATGAGGTTCGTAGGGCGGGACCTATGTGTCCCGCCGCCGGTATGCACCAAAAACCACCGAATGGGCCGCAATGTTCCGACCGCGTAGGGCGGGGGCTTGTCCCCGCCGTTTGCACGCATTTGCCCCGTACATCACACCATCGAACAGGAGAACAACCATGATTACCTTTCGGGAAATTGACAAAAGCAACTATATGGACTGCATCTGTCTCCAGGTAGCAGACGAGCAGAAAGGCTTTGTGGCCGACAACGCCCGGTCTCTGGTGGAGGCCCAATTTGAGGAGGGACTGTACACCCGCGCCATCTATGCCGATGACGAGATGGTGGGATTTCTCCTGTTCGACTATGACCCGGAGATTCCCGGCTGGTCCCTGAGCCGCATGATGATCGGGGCCCAGTACCAGGGCCGGGGCTATGGCACAGCGGCGGTCAAAGCCTTTTTGCAGTATATCCGGGACACCATGGCCATCCGGGAACTATACCTCTGTGTGGAACTGGGAAACACCGTGGCCGCCGCCCTGTATCACAAGTTGGGGTTCCGTGATGTGGGAACGGTGGAATACGACTTTGACGGCGTCCATTACGTAGAAACCCAAATGAAAATCGAATTATAAAACAAATTGGCCCTGGATTCCGTGGGAATCCAGGGCCAATTAAAGTTTTGACCGATTTTTTCAAAAAATCGCAGGGGTCCAGGGGGCAGCGCCCCCGTTCGCCCGCCGCAGCGGGTGAACCTCCCTCCTTACGCTTCCACCCGGAAATCCAGGGTGATGCTGTCGATGGAGGGAACCAGCTGGCGGTAGGTGACGCCGGCGGCGTCCATCATCCGCTTGGAAGCCAGGGTAGCGGCCGTCGAAGCGTACTTGTCTGACAGGTACACCACCTCCCGGATACCCGATTGGATAATGGCCTTGGCGCACTCATTGCAGGGGAACAGGGCCACATAAATGGAGGCGTCCTTGAGACTTTTACCGTTGCAGTTGAGAATGGCGTTCAGCTCCGCGTGGACCACAAAGGGGTACTTGGTGTCGTCGCCGTCCCGTTCCCAGGGAAATTCGTCGTCGCTGCACCCTTTGGGGAACCCGTTGTAGCCGGTGGAAAGGATGATATTGTCGGGGCTGACAATGCAGGCGCCCACCTGGGTGTTGGGGTCCTTGGACCGCTTGGCGGCCAGCATGGCCACACCCATAAAGTATTCATCCCAGTTGATATACCCTTGACGTTTCATTCTGTCGGTACCTCGCTGCCGGTTTCGCCGCCGGTGTTGGTGTCTTCACTGGTGGCGGGGGTGGCTGCCGTGTTGGCGGCGGCATACGTGGATTCGGTGTTGGTGGCCAGATGCTCCAGCGCGGCTTCCATGGCCGTCTTGACTTCCTCCGTGGGGTTGCCGTTCAGAACGTCATAGATGCCCCGGATTTCATAGCGATTGATGGCCGATTCTCCGTTGTCAAAGAAGTAAATGGGCACATATTCCGTCTTGGAAATGGTGGTGCCGTCGTTGGTCTTGGTGAATTCCAGATTGAGAACCACGCTTTCGTTGACATCGGTACTGTCACGGTTCATGGCGCCCATGAAATTGCCCAGGGAATAGGCCACAAAGACCTGCTTCTCCTTGCCGTCTACGGTGACGGTCTGCATTTCCATCTTGCCCACGATGTGGGGATGGCTGCCGATGATCACGTCCACGCCGTTCTGGGCCAGGGTGTTGGTGATCTGCTTCTGTGTGGCGCTGATCTCCGTCTCGTATTCGCTGCCCCAATGGACCATGGCCACAATCACGTCGGGATTCTTGGCCTTGGCGGCCTCCACAGCGGCGGTGATGCCTTCGGTGTTGACGGTGTTATAGGTGGTGGCATAATCGGTGTACAGCAGATCCACGCTGTATTCCGAACCCTCGGGGACCGTCAGGTTGTTGACGCCCTTGGTGAAGCCGATAAAGGCCATCCGAATGCCGTTGACCTCTTTGACCACCACTTGGTTCTCCGTCTTGTCCTCGGCGGACAGATAAGTGCCCAGGGAGGACATGCCGTTTTCCCGGATGACCTCGATGGTGCTCTGCAATCCCGCCATACCGTTCTGGATGGAATAGGTGTTGGCCGTTTGCAGGATATCCACGCCGAGACCGGCCAATGTAGTGGCCAGGGATTCCGGGGCCCGGAAATAGGGATACCCGGTGGGGTCACCGGTGAAGTTGGCCTCGAAGTTGGCCACGGTCACGTCGGCGGCGGTCAGCATGGAGCTGACGGGGGCCAGAGACGGCAGGAAGTTGTAGGTGCCGTCGGCTTCCTTGGCGTCGGCCAGCTGGGAGTCGTAGACCATGATATCGCCCACGGCGGTCAAAGTGGCCGTGGAAGATGTGGGCAGGGCCGGGGTATCGCCGGAATTTTGCTGCTCCTGCTGCTGCTGCTGCTGGGTATCGCTGTCGGCGGGAGGCGTTTTGTCGCCGCCGCAGCCGCGGGCAATGAGAACAATGATGAGAAGAATCACCACAGCGGCCAGACCCAGAATAATGCGTTGGCGGATAATGCGCCGCCGCTTGGCCTCAATGCGTTTGAGGCGGCGGGCCTCCAGGCGCTGTTCATTGCGCTCGTAGTCCGAGGGGTTGTAATCAAAATCAGCCATAGGAGTACCTCCTTCTTGCTTTGCTTTGATACTATTGTACAATAAATGACGGAAATACACAATGGATTTTTGAAAATTGCAAAAAACTTGGCGAATGGGCTCGTTTGTGGTATACTGTCGGGGAAAGGTGGTCGAGAACATGCGAAAAAAACGGCGTGGCACACCGCCCGCCACGATTCTGCTGATCGTAATAGTGGTAGCCGTGGTCTTCGGCGTCCTCTTTGGAGCCTTTGAACTGGTGGGCCGGTATCTGGAGGAACGGGAACCGGAGCCGGAAGTGGTGGAGACCGACGAACCCTGGCATCCCACGGAACTGATTCCCGGCTTGCCGGTCAACGAGTATGACGCCGACGCGTTCCGTTGGGACGGCAATTACCTGGTATACGACGGTCCGGAGACGGCCCACCGTGGCATTGACGTGTCGGACCATCAGGGGAATATTGACTGGGCCGCCGTGGCCTCCGACGGTGTGGAGTACGCCATGCTGCGGGTGGGCTACCGGGGCTACACCGAGGGCACCACGTCCCTGGATGAGAAATTTTATGACAACGTGGCCGGGGCCAGAGACAACGGCATTGCGATTGGTGTGTATTTCTTCTCCCAGGCCATCAACGAGGAGGAAGCCAGGGAGGAAGCCGATATTGTCCTGCGGGCCATTGAGGGCCTGGACATTACCTATCCCATTGTGTTTGACTGGGAGGATGTGGGCCAGCCCCACGCCCGCACCGCCAACATGACCCAGCAGCAGCTCACCGACTGCGCCAAGGCGTTCTGTGAGGAAATCGAAGCCGCCGGATACACTGCCGGTATCTATTTTAATCAGATTTTCGGATACCAGTGGTTTATGCTGCCGGAACTGACCGACTACGTCTTCTGGCTGGCCGAATACGGCACCACTCCCGATTTTGTCTACGACTTCCAGATGTGGCAGTACACCAACGAGGGCACCGTCTCCGGCATCGAGGGCGGCGTGGACCTGAACCTCAGCTTCTGGGAGCCGGAGCAATAGGGAAGCCCGCCGCCGGGGGGATTTCGCTGGCTGCGGCCAGCGGGAGTTTCGCGCCGTGCGCGGCGCGGGGATTTCGCCCGTTGCGACGGGCGACCAGGGGCGCTGCCCCCTGGACCCCTGCGATTTTTTGAAAAAAATCGAGTAAAACTTTTCAATTTGGGGATTTTGAGATTTTTTAGTGATTTGGTGCGGTGACTCTGAATGAGTGCGGTAACGCACTCAATCCATGCTTCGCATTGTTGCGGTGAGAGGGCCAAAGGCCCCTCAGCCCCGCCAGAACCAGGTTCCGTATGCCCACTACAATGGATTGGCTCGTAATACCGTATGCACCCTGTAGGGGCCGATGCCCACAGAAGGTGAATTGGCCCAACGGGCCAAGAGAGACCGCCCTGGGGCGTCGGCCCGCCGGTACGCACTGAAAACCACATGACCGGTTAGTTCGTTCCGACCGCGTAGGGCGGGGGCTTGCCCCCGCCGCCGGTACGCATTCGCCGCAATGCGGTGGGGACCTATCCCGCATTCTGCACGGCGGCACACGCAGGTGCCGCCCTACAAACACCAACGGACTGCCTATGTGGTTCGTAGGGCGGGACCTATGTGTCCCGCCGCCGGTATGCACCATCGGTCATGATGGACGTAGGGACCGGCATCCTTGACGGCCCCGGACGGGGTGCGGTATGGCCTATTGAACCGTATGCACTCCCCATATAACAATTCTGGCCCCGGATTCCATGGGAATCCGGGGCCAATTTTAAATTTTACTCGATTTTTTTTAAAAAATCGCGGGGGTCCGGGGGCAGCGCCCCCGAAAAAACCGTCCCCTTATTTGCCGGGCTTAAAGCTGTCCTTCAGGCTGACGGCGCGGTTGAACACCAGATGGTCCGGGGTGGAATCCTTGCTGTCGGCGCAGAAGTAGCCCAGACGCATGAACTGGAACCGGTCGGAGGGCTGGGTGTCGGCCAGGGCGGCTTCCACCTTGCAGTCCGTCAGAACCTCCAGGGAATGGGGGTTCAGGCACTCCAGAAAATCCTTATCGCCCGCGTCGGGTTCGGCGTCGGCGAACAGGTTTTCATACAGACGCACCTCGGCGGTGCGGCAGGTGGCGGCGTCCACCCAGTGGATGGTGGCGCCCTTGACCTTGCGGCCGTCGGCCGGGTCGCCGCCGCGGCTGTCGGGGTCATAGACGGCCTCGATCTCCGTGACATTGCCTGCCTCGTCGGTCTTGTAGCCGGTGCAGCGGATGAGATACGCGCCCTTCAGGCGGCACTCGGGGCCGTCGGGATAGAGACGCTTGAACTTGGGCACAGGCTCGGTCAGGAAGTCGTCGGCCTCCACATACAGCTCCCGGGAGAAGGACACTTCACGGCTGCCGGCGGCGGGGTTGTTGGGATGGTTCTCCACGGTGAAGGTCTCGGTCTGGCCCTCGGGATAGTTGGTGATGACCAGCTTGATGGGCCGCAGCACCGCCATGACGCGGCGGGCCGTCTCGTTGAGGTCCTCCCGGAGACAGTGCTCCAGGAACGCATATTCCACGGTGGAAGCGGACTTGGCCACGCCGATGCGCTCGCAGAAATTGCGGATGGAAGCGGGGGTGTAGCCGCGGCGGCGCAGGCCGCAGAGGGTGGGCATCCGGGGATCGTCCCAACCGGCCACCTTGCCGTCTTCCACCAGGGCGCGGAGCTTGCGCTTGGACATGACCGTGTGGTCGATGCCCAGACGGGCAAATTCGATCTGCCGGGGCTTGGCGGGCAGGTCGCAGTTGTCGACAACCCAGTTGTACAGGGGCCGATGGGCCTCAAACTCCAGAGAACACAGGGAGTGGGTGATACCCTCCAGGGCGTCCTCGATGGGGTGGGCGAAATCGTACATGGGGTAGATGCACCACTTGTCGCCCTGACGGTGGTGATGCTTGTGGTTGATGCGGTAGATGACCGGGTCGCGCATGTTGAAGTTGCCGGAAGCCAGATCGATCTTGGCCCGCAGCGTCATGGCGCCGTCGGGGAACTCACCGGCCCGCATCCGCTGGAACAGGTCCAGACTCTCCTCGATGGGCCGGTCCCGATAGGGGCTCTGGGCGGGGGTGCCCACATCGCCGCGCATGTCCCGCATCTGCTCGGGGGTCAGCTGGCAGACGTAGGCCAGACCCTTTTTGATGAGGTCCACGGCGCACTCGTACATCTTCTCAAAGTAATCCGAAGCGTAGAAGAACCGGTCGCCCCAGTCGAAGCCCAGCCACCGGATATCCTCCTGGATGGCCTCGACGTATTCCACATCCTCCTTGGTGGGGTTGGTGTCGTCCATGCGGAGGTTGCACAGGCCGTTGTACTTCTCAGCGGTGCCGAAGTCGATGACCAGGGCCTTGCAGTGGCCGATGTGCAGGTAGCCGTTGGGCTCCGGCGGGAACCGGGTGTGTACGGTCATACCCTCGTATTGACCGCCGGCGGCAATGTCCTCGTCGATAAAGGCGTGGATAAAATTGCGGTATTCCGGGGTCTTGATTTCTTCTGCCATAGTTTCCGTCCTCTCCGCCGCCGCAGCGGCGCAATAATCGTCAGTATTGGAATATTATACCCGAAAGACCGCGGCGGTGCAATCCTGAATTGCATTTTTTACGGCGTGAAATCACAGCATACCGCTGCCGTATCTCTCGTAGGGCGGGACCTGCGTGTCCCGCCGCCGGTACGCATTCGCCCCATGCACCGGTCATCGACATCCCCCACCGCGCGGCGGCACACATAGGTGCCGCCCTACATTCCCGGACGGACTGCCGACGTTAGACGTTATTTGTAGGGCGGGGGCTTGCCCCCGCCGCCGGTACGGATTCGTCCCGGCATCGTTTACAGACCGCCGAAAAAGTAAATAATCTATAAACTCCGGCGGGAAATGAAAATTTCCTCTTTTCAATCGGCCCCGGATATTATAGAATAGGGTAAGAAACTGAAAACAGGAGAGGCTGTTATGAGTGAGATCAAATATAAACGCGTTCTTTTGAAGATCAGCGGCGAGGCCCTGGCCGGTGACAAACACCGCGGCCTGGACTTCAATGTCATCGGCGGCGTCTGCGACGTCATCAAGAAGTGTGTGGAAGCCGGCGTCCAGGTGGGCGTCGTCGTGGGCGGCGGCAACTTCTGGCGCGGCCTCAAGGACGGCGGCGACCGGATGGAGCGGGTCCGCGCCGACCAGATGGGTATGCTGGCCACCGTCATCAACTGTCTGGCCGTGGCCGACTGCCTGGAGCAGCGGGACGTACCCGTCCGGGTCCAGACGGCTGTGGAGATGAACAAGATTGCTGAGCCCTATATCCGCGGCAAGGCATTGCGCCACCTGGAGAAGGGCCGCGTGGTCATTTTTGGCTGCGGCACCGGCAACCCCTATTTCTCCACCGATACCGGCGCCGTGCTCCGCGCCGCTGAAATCGACGCCGACGTGATTCTGCTGGCCAAGAACATCGACGGTGTCTACAGCGCCGATCCCCTCAAGGACCCCACCGCCGTCAAGTACGACGAAATCACCTATGATGAGGTTCTGGCCAAGCATCTCATGGTCATGGACACCACGGCCACGTCCCTGTCCATGGACAATCATATTCCCATTGTGCTCTTCGCCCTCAAGGACCCGGAGAACATCTACCGCGTCATCATGGGCGAGAAGATCGGTACCATTGTGAAGGAGGAATTATAAGATGGCAGATTATACGGCATACAGCCATAAGATGGATAAGACCCTGGAGGTCCTGGCCGCCGATTTCGGCGCCGTTCGCGCCGGCCGCGCCAACGCCCAGGTTCTGGACCGCATCAGCGTGGAATACTACGGTGTGGATACCCCCATCGGTCAGGTGGCTTCCATTTCGTCCCCCGACGCCCGGACCCTGGTCATTCAGCCCTGGGACGGCACCCTGCTCAAGCCCATTGAAAAGGCCATTCTCACCTCCGATCTGGGCATCAACCCCCAGAATGACGGCCGTGTGATTCGTCTGGTGTTCCCCCAGCTCAATGAGGACCGCCGTAAGGAGCTGACCAAGCAGGTCAAGAAGTACGGTGAGGATGCCAAGGTTGCCATCCGCAACGTCCGCCGCGACGCCATGGACGCCTTCAAGAAGCAGCAGAAGAAGGGCGAGATCACCGAGGACGACCAGAAGAAGTGCGAGAAGGACCTGCAGGACATGACCGACAAGTATATCAAGAAGATTGACGATATGTGCGCGGTCAAAGAGAAAGAACTCATGGAGCTTTAAAATATAAGCTCTTAGGGCAGCAACGCATCATTTGGCAAGAGCACTGGCTGAGCCATTTTGGCTCGAATGAAAGTTTGGAAATTGCCGGAATACTGGATGTATTTCAAAATTTTCAAACTGCACAGTCGGGGCAAAAGGGCCAGCCAGGGCCGAAGACACAATGATGCGGTGCTGCCCCAAAATGAAAATACCGGAGGGGCCGCCATTAGGCGGCCTTTCCGTTCCAAGGGAGAAGCCATGGGAATTTTTACGAAAAAAACCATCGAAGCGCCCGTCGTGGTGCCGCGCCATGTGGCCATCGTCCTCGACGGCAATGGCCGCTGGGCCCAGAAGCGGGGATTGCCGCGGACGGCGGGCCATGCCGCCGGCAGCGAGAATTTCCGACGCATTGCCACCTATTGCCGGGACATCGGCATGGAGCATCTGACGGTCTACGCCTTTTCCACCGAGAACTGGAAGCGGTCTGAGGAAGAGGTTTCGGCCATCATGGGCCTGCTGAAAAAGTACCTGCTGGAAGCATTGGAGAAGATGGAAAAGGACCGCATCCGTCTGAACTTTTTCGGTGATCTCAGCCGCATTCCGGAGGAATTGCAGGAGCTGGCCAAGCGGACCCTGGAGACATCCACCCATTACCAGGGCTTCCAGGCCAACGTCTGTCTGAACTACGGCGGCCGGGATGAAATTCTGCGGGCGGCGAGAAAGTTTGCCGCCGACTGCGCAGCAGGGAAGTGCAGCCCCGACGATTTGAACGAGGCCATGTTCTCCGGGCTGCTGGATTCTGCGGGCATTCCCGACCCGGACTTGGTCATCCGTCCCAGCGGCGAGCTGCGCCTGTCCAATTTCCTCCTGTGGCAATCGGCCTACAGCGAGTTTTATTTTACCGACGTGCTGTGGCCCGACTTCGACGAAAAGGAACTCAACAAGGCCCTGGCGGCCTATGCCCAGCGGGACCGCCGGTTCGGCGGCGTCAAAAAGAAGTAGGGGAGGAAAAGCAAGTGTTTCAACGTGTGATGGTGGCCGTTGTCGGCATTCCCTTTTTGCTGGTGGTGCTGTTGCTGCTGCCTGAATGGGCCCCGGCCATTCTGGTTACGGCCATGTGCGCCATGGGCGCCCACGAACTGCTCCACGCCGTCGGCGTGAAAAACAAGGCCCTCCGCTGGGCCGGTGTTCTGGCGGCGGCGCTGGTGCCCGTGGAAATTTATGTAACAGCCTGGACGGAACGCACATTCCTGCCCCTGCTGGCTCTGGTGTTTGTCTTTGTCCTGTTCGCCCTGGCCATCGGCAATTATGGAAAACCCACCGCCATTCCGTTCGGCCATCTGACCATGACCCTCTTTGCCGGTCTGGTGTTTCCCAGTATGCTGGGCTGCCTGCTGCGGCTGCGTCTGGTCTATGAGCTGGGTCCGGCCCTGGTCTTTGTGCCTCTGTGCATTTCCTTCGGCAGTGATACCTTTGCCCTGTTTGCCGGTATGCTCTTCGGCAAACACAAGCTGGCCCCCCACGTCAGCCCCAAAAAGACCGTGGAGGGCGGCATCGGCGGTATCGTCGGCGGCGTCTTCGGCATGGCACTTATGTGGGCCATCATCCACTGGACCATCGGCTATGATCTGTGCACCTGGTGGGAAGCCGTCATCCTGGGCGTCGTGGGCAGCGTCATCAGCCAGATGGGCGACCTGAGCTTCTCCGTCATCAAGCGGGAATTCGGCGTCAAGGACTACGGCAAACTGCTCCCCGGCCACGGCGGCATCCTGGACCGCTTCGACAGCGTCACCTTTGTGTCTCCCTGCGTCTGGCTGCTGCTGACCATGTGGATTCTGCGGTAAAGGGAGTTTCGCCCGTTGCGACGGGCGGGTGTTTCGCGCCTTGCGAGGCGCGACCAGAGGCCCTGCCTCTGGACTCCGCGATTTTTTGAAAAAAATCGAGTAAAACTTTTAATGTTGGGATTTTTTATTGGATTTGGTGCAGTGCGTTGGAAGAAGTGCGGTAACGCGCTCAATCCATGCTTCGCATTGTTGCGGTGAGAGGGCCAAAGGCCCCTCAGCCCCGCCGGAACCGGGTTCCGTATAATCTCGTAGGGCGGGACCTGCGTGTCCCGCCGCCGGTATGGGCTATCGATTATGATGGACGTAGGGGCCGGCATCCTTGACGGCCCCGAACGGGGTGCGGTACTCGGCCCCGCCGGAACCGGGTTCCGTATGATCTCGTAGGGCGGGACCTGCGTGTCCCGCCGCCGGTATGGTTGGTATACTGTATGCACCCTGTAGGGGCCGATGCCCACAGAAGGTGAATTGGCCCAACGGGCCAAGAGAGACCGCCCTGGGGCGTCGGCCCGTACGCCGCACCATCGAACCCTGTATTACCGGTATGTACCGAACCCCACGCAACAGGCTGGTTGATACCGACCGCGTAGGGCGGGGGCTTGCCCCCGCCGCATATGCAGTTCCTCCCGTGAAAGGAGTTCTCAAATGACCAAAACCATTTCCATTCTCGGTTCCACCGGCTCCATTGGCCGCCAGACCCTGGACGTGATTCCCCAACTGGGCGTCACCGTGGCGGCCCTGACCGCCGGTACCAATGTGGAACGCATGGAAGCCCAGTGCCGTCAATTCCGGCCCAAACTGGCCGTTATGGCCACCGAGGAAGCGGCCGGGGACCTGCGAACCCGTCTTTCGGACCTGGATATTGAAATCCAATCCGGCATGGACGGCCTGATTGCCGCCGCCACCCACCCGGAAGCCGACACGGTGGTGACCGCGGTGGTGGGCATGGTGGGCTTGCGGCCCACGCTGGCCGCCATTGCGGCCAAAAAGCGCATTGCCCTGGCCAACAAGGAGACGCTGGTCTGTGCCGGTGAACTGGTCATGGCCGCGGCAAAGGAAAACGGCGTGGACATTTTGCCGGTGGATTCTGAGCATTCGGCCATTTTCCAGTGCTTGATGGGCTGCCACGACAAGAGCGAGGTCCGGCGGCTGATTTTGACGGCGTCCGGCGGCCCGTTTTTTGGTATGAATCGGGACCAGCTGCGTACAGTAAAGAAGGGCGACGCCCTCAAGCACCCCAACTGGAAGATGGGCGAAAAAATCACCATCGACTGCTCCACCATGATGAACAAGGGTTTGGAGGTCATCGAAGCCATGCGGCTCTATGATCTGCCCCTGCATCAGGTGGATGTGGTCATCCACCGCCAGAGCATTGTCCATTCCCTGGTGGAGTACCGGGACGGGGCGGTCATGGCCCAGTTGGGTACGCCGGATATGCGGATTCCCATTCAGCTGGCCCTGACGTATCCCCGGCGGCTGGACAATCCGGCTCCGGCCCTGGATTTGCTCACCTGCGGCCCCCTGACGTTCCACGCGCCGGACCTGGAAGCTTTCCCGTGTCTGGCATTGGCCCGGCAGGCGGCGGAACGGGGCGGCACGGCCTGTGCCGTTCTCAACGGCGCCAATGAAGCGGCGGTGGCCCTGTATCTCCGGGATGAGATCGGCTTCTATGACATTTCCGACGCCGTGGCCCGCGCCATGGACACGGTGCCCTTTGTGGCCGCGCCCACCCTGGAACAGGTGCTGGAAGCCGACCGGGCTGCACGGGACAGCGTATATTCCAACGTGTGAGGTTATTTTCCTATGACGACAATCCTCTATATCCTGCTGGCAATCCTGATGTTCGGCGTGTTGATTCTGGTCCACGAGTGGGGCCACTTCATCACGGCGAAAAAGCTGGGCGTCCAGGTCAATGAATTTGCCATCGGCATGGGCCCCGTCCTCTGGAAGCGGCAGCGGGGGGAAACCCAATACTCCATCCGGGCCTTTCCCGTGGGCGGCTTCTGCGCCATGGAGGGCGAGGATGAGGACAACGACAATCCCAGGGGCTTCCACAGCGTTTCCTGGTGGCGGCGGGTCATCATTCTGGTGGCCGGTTCCTTTATGAACTTCGTGGCGGGCTTTCTGATGGTGGCGGCCCTGCTGTGTACTTACAGCGGCTTTACCACCCTGGAGCTGACGGGCTTTTATGATAACGGCGGCTTGCAGGAGCAGGGCTTGCAGGTGGGTGACACCCTGTACGCCCTGGACGGCCACCGGCTGTACCTGACCAACGACCTGTCCCTGCTGACGGCCCGCACCGGCGACGGCTACTATGATCTGACCATTGTGCGCGACGGCGAAAAGATGGTCCTGAAGGACTTCCATCTCTTCCAGGATACCTACGAATACGAGGGCCAGGAGACCTACGGTTACGGCATTCTCCTGGGTTATGAGGGCAAGAACGTGGGCAGCGTCCTGAAAAATGCCTGGTATAACTGTCTCGATTTTGTCCGGATGGTCCGCATGGGCCTGGAGGATTTGATCACCGGCGCCGTGGGCATCAAGGACATGTCCGGCCCCGTGGGCATTGTGGATGTTATCGCGGACACGGGCAACGCGTCGCCCACGGTGACCATCGGCCTGCTCAATATCCTTTATCTGGCGGCCTTTATCGCCGTCAACCTGGCGGTCATGAACCTGCTGCCCCTGCCAGCCCTGGACGGCGGCCGCGTGGTCTGCCTGCTGCTGACCACGGTGGTGGAAAAGGTCACCCGCCGCCACATCAACCCCAAGTACGAGGGCTATCTCCACGGCGTCGGCATGGTGCTGCTGCTGGTTTTGATGGTCTATGTGTCCTTCCAGGACGTATTCCGCATCATTGGAGGGTGAGATAATGACAAGACAGATTTTAGTGGGCGGCGTCCCCATCGGCGGCGGCGCGCCCGTTTCCATCCAGTCCATGCTCAATACCCGCACCACCGACGTGGAGGGGTCTCTGCATCAGATTCAAACGCTGGCCGACGCCGGGTGTCAGATCGTCCGGCTGGCCGTGCCCAATCAGGAGGCCGTGGAGGGATTCCGACAGATTGCCGCCCGGTCGCCCCTGCCACTGGTGGCGGATATCCACTTTGATTACCGGCTGGCCATCGGCGCGGCGGAGGCGGGCGCGGCAAAAATCCGCATCAACCCCGGCAACATCGGCGGCCCCGACCGGGTCCGGGCCGTGGTGGATGTTTGCAAAGCCCGGAATATCCCCATCCGCATCGGCGTCAACGGCGGCAGTCTCGATAAGGAGCTGCTTGCCAAGTACGGCCACCCCACGGCGGAAGCGTTGGTGGAAAGCGCCTTTTCCCATATCAAATTGTTGGAGGACTGCGACTTTTACGATATCTGTGTGTCCATGAAGTCCTCCGACGTGCCCACCATGATGGCGGCATACCGGCTGTTCCGGGAACAGTCCGACTATCCCGTGCACCTGGGCGTCACCGAAACCGGCACCGCCTATATGGGTACCATCAAATCGGCCATGGGCATCGGCGGTCTCCTGTGCATGGGCATCGGCGATACCATCCGCGTGTCCCTGACCGATGACCCTGCCGAGGAAATCCGCGCCGCCAAGGCCATTCTGAAAGCGGCGGGATTGCGGAAAGACGGCGTCAATATCGTGGCCTGTCCCACCTGTGGCCGTACCCGGATTGATTTGATCGGACTGGCCAAACAGGTGGAAGACGCATTGCAGGATTGTAAAAAACCCATCACCGTGGCCGTCATGGGCTGTGTGGTCAACGGCCCCGGCGAAGCGAGAGAGGCCGACGTGGGCATTGCCGGCGGCGAGGACTGCGGCATTCTGTTCGTCAAGGGCGAACAGAAACAAAAGCTGCCCTATGACCAGCTGCTGCCCGCTCTGCTTTCTTACATCGAACAACTGTAACCATGGAAAAAACCGTTTATTTTCTCGATATGTTCCGGGGCTACGCGCCGCCGGAGGAACAGCAGCCTGCTTTTCAGCAGGCTGCCGTTTGCCATGCGGAGATCGATATGGAGCGCCGTACCGTGGCCGTCTATCTGGCCATGCCCCAGTATGTTCCGGCCAAATGTCTGGGGGAGACGGAGCGGGCGCTGGAAAAACAGTTTGCCATCCGGCGGGTGAAGCTGCACCCCCGGTTTCCCGGCGAGTGTCTTTCCCAGATGGACTTTACGGAATTGACCTGGGTGTTAAACCGGGTCTATCCCATGGCGTCCTCCACCCTGGCCGGGGCCACCTGGACGCTGGAGGGGGACAAGCTGACGGTCCATCTGCGGGCCAACGGCAAAAACGACCTCTTGCCCCATCTGCCCGCCGCCGTCCGCTATCTCCAGGACCGGTTCGGCCGGGACATAGCGATTGATGTGGAGCGGGGCAGTCTGGCAGATGACGCGGACCTCTTCGCCGAAACGGCCCGTCTCCGGGCGGAGACCGTGGCCAAACTGGAATTGGCCCCGCCGCCGGACAAGGACAAGGGCGAGAAGAAGCACCGCAGCGCCCCGACCCTGGACGTGTCCGCCGACGTGATCTACGGCAAGCCGTTCCGGGGCGAGGTGACGGCCATGAAGGATTTGACCCTCGACATGTTCCGCATCATCGTGGAGGGACAGGTTTTTGCCGTCAACCACAAGGAGCTGAAAAAGCGTAACGCCTGGGTGGTCAGCTTCGATGTCACCGATAACACCAGTTCCGTCCGGGTCCACCAGTTCATGGAGAACGCCAAGGCCCAGCCCATCATTGAAAAGGTCCAGGTGGGCATGGCCGTGAAAATCCAGGGCAAAATGACCTTTGACCGGTACGACAATGAAATGGTGTTGCAGCCCCAGGGCATCATGGTGGGCGCCATGCCCCAGCGAAAGGACACGGCCCCCGGTGAAAAGCGGGTGGAGCTCCATTTACATACATCCATGTCCTCCATGGACGGCCTGACCTCCACCACCGCCGCCGTCAAACAGGCGGCCAAGTGGGGCCATAAAGCCATTGCAATTACGGACCACGGCTGTCTCCAGTCGTTCCCCGAAGCCATGAAAGCGGCGGGCAAAGCCAAGGTGGCCGGTACCGACGAGAACATTAAAATCCTCTACGGTGTGGAGGGCTACTATGTCAACGACGTGGACGACCGGGTGGTGGTCCACGGCACCGGCGACGCGGGACTGGACGGGGAGTTTGTGGCCTTCGATTTGGAGACCACGGGCCTGTCCAACAAAACGGAAGTCATCACGGAAATCGGCGCGGCCATCTATAAAAACGGCGAGATCATCGACCAGTTCCAAACCTTTGTCAATCCGGGCCGCAAGCTGAGCCAGCAGATCATCGATTTGACGGGCATCACCGACGATATGTTAAAGGATGCCCCGCCCATCGAGGAAGTGCTGCCGAAATTCCTGGCGTTCTGCGGCGACCGGGTCCTGGCGGCCCATAACGCCGACTTTGACGTGGGCTTTATCCAGGCCGCCTGCCAGCGGTTGGGGATAGAGTATCACCCCACCTACATCGACACCCTGATTATGGCCCAGAACCTGCTGCCGGATTTGAACAAGCACAAGCTGAACATTGTGGCCGAGGCATTGGAACTGCCGGAGTTCAACCACCACCGGGCCGTGGACGACGCCATGACCGTGGCCCATATGCTGCGGAAATTCTTCGCTATGGTGGAGGAGCGGGGCGTATCCCAGGTCCAGCAGCTGAACCCCCTGATGGCGACGCTGCGCAGCGGTTCCCGCATCGATGGCCGCAACACCCGCCATATCATCCTCTTCGCCAAAAACCAGACCGGTTTGCGGAACCTCTACCGGCTGGTGTCCTATTCCAATCTGAAATACTTTAAACGCCGCCCCCGGATGCCCAAGTCGGAGCTGCTGCGGTGGCGGGAGGGTCTCATCATCGGTTCCGCCTGTGAAGCGGGCGAGCTGTTCCAGGCCGTTATCGAGGGCAAAAGCCGGGAGGAATTGCTGCGTCTGGCGTCCTTCTATGACTTTTTGGAAATTCAGCCCCTGTGCAATAACCGGTTTATGCTGGACAAGGGTCTGGCCGAGAACGAGGAACAGCTGCGGGACTTCAACCGCACCATTGTCAGCCTGGGCAAGGAGCTGGGG
The DNA here is from genome assembly GCA_944385365.1 of uncultured Oscillospiraceae bacterium. GTDB lineage: Bacteria > Bacillota > Clostridia > Oscillospirales > Oscillospiraceae > Avoscillospira_A. Next base: position 16,232 of record CALWWW010000023.1, read on the forward strand.
AAACCCGTCGTTGCCACCGGCGACGTCCACTTCCTCAACCCCGAGGATGAAATCTACCGCCGGATGCTCCTGGCGTCCAAGGGCTTCGAGGACTGTGACCGGGAGCTGCCCCTGTACTTCCGTACCACCGACGAAATGCTCCAGGAGTTTTCCTATCTGGGGGAGGACGTGGCAAGGGAAATCGTCGTGGAAAATCCCAACCGCATCGCCGATATGTGCGAACTGCTGCGGCCCGTTCCCCATAATCTATTCGCCCCCTCCATCGAAAATTCCGTGGAGGATTTGAAATCCCTGGTTTACGGCAAAATGCACCGGCTCTACGGTGAGAATCCGCCCAAACTGGTCACGGACCGCGTGGAGACGGAGCTCCACGACATTATCTCCTGTCACTACGACGTGATTTATATGTCGGCCCAGAAACTGGTCCAGAACTCTCTGGAGCACGGCTATCTGGTCGGCTCCCGTGGTTCCGTCGGCTCGTCCATCGTGGCGTACATGTCGGGCATCACGGAGGTTAACAGTTTCCCGCCCCATTACCGGTGTCCCAACTGCAAATACTGCACCTTCGACGTGCCCAAAACCGCCGCCTGCGGCGCGGATTTGCCCGACGCTACCTGTCCCGAGTGCGGGACCAAGCTGGACAAGGACGGGTTTAATATTCCGTTCGAGACATTCCTGGGCTTCGGCGGCGACAAGGTCCCCGATATCGACCTGAACTTCTCCGGTGAATATCAGGCACGGGCCCACGCCTACTGTGTGGAGATGTTCGGCGCCAGCCACGTGTTCCGCGCCGGTACCATCGGTACCGTTGCCGAGAAAACCGCCTACGGCTACGCCAAAAAGTACCTGGACGAGCGCCATCGCACGGTTCCCAAGGCCGAGGAAAACCGTCTGGCCGCCGGCTGCGTCGGCGTCAAGCGCACCACGGGCCAGCACCCCGGCGGTCTGGTGGTCATTCCCCAGGAAAATGAGATTTGGGACTTCTGTCCGGTGCAGCACCCGGCCGACGACCCCAAATCCGATATCATCACCACCCATTTTGAATACCATTCCATGGAGGAAAACCTCCTGAAACTGGACATGCTGGGCCACGATGACCCCACCATGATCCGCATGATGGAGGATTTGACCGGCGTCAACGCCCAGGAAATCCCCCTGGATGACAAGGATACCATGTCCATTTTCACGTCCAGTAAGATTCTGGGCTTTGAGGACGACCCGCTGTTGGGTCCCGTCGGCACCTGTGCCATTCCCGAGTTCGGCACCAGCTTTACCCGCGGCATGCTGGTGGACACTCAGCCCCATGAATTTGACGTTCTCATTCGCCTGTCCGGTTTCTCCCACGGTACCGACGTGTGGTTGGGCAATGCCCGGGACCTGATCGTGTCCGGTACGGCGTCGGTTAAGGACGCCATCGGCTGCCGCGACGATATCATGAACTATCTGATTGCCAACGGTATGCCGGAAAAGCGGTCCTTTAAGATCATGGAGTCGGTCCGTAAGGGCAGGGGACTGCCAGAGGGCGCGGAACAGGAGATGATCGACGCCGGTGTGCCTACATGGTACATTGAATCCTGCAAGAAGATCAAATACCTGTTCCCCAAGGCCCACGCCGTGGCCTATGTCATGATGGCGTTCCGGATTGCCTGGTTCAAAGTCCATGAGCCTTTGGCGTTCTACGCGGCCTATTTCTACCGCCGCAGCCAGAAGGGCGGCTTTGATGCCGCCATGATGTGTCATGGCATTGACCTGGTCAAGGAGAAAATCCAGGAGATCAACCACAACCCCGACGCCACCGACAAGGACGACGATTTGAAAACCACGCTGGAGGTATGCTATGAATTCTACCTCCGGGGCTTCGACTTCCTGCCCATGGACTTGTACGAGTCCGAAGCGTTGAAGTTCAAGATTCAGGACGGCAAACTGCTGCCGCCCTTCGTATCCGTGTCCGGTCTGGGCGAAACCGCCGCCTGGGACATCGTCGAGGGCCGCAAGGGCAAACGCTTTATCTCCATCGAGGAATTCTCCGCCGCCTGCCCCAAGGTCTCCAAAACCCACATTGAAAACCTCCGCGCCGCCGGTGCTTTCGGTGACATGCCCGACACCAGCCAGGTTTCGTTGTTCTGAGTTTGGACAGGGGGAGTTTCGCGCCTTGCGAGGCGCGACCGGGGGCGCCGCCCCCTGGACCCCTGCGATTTTTTGAAAAAAATCGAGTAAAACTTTTAATATTGGGATTTTGAGTTGTTTTAGTGATTTGGTGCGGTGGTTCTCAAGAAGTGCGGTAAGGCTCTCAATCCATGCTTCGCATTGTTGCGGTGAGAGGGCCAAAGGCCCCTCAGCCCCGCTGGGAGTGCATTCATTGGGCTGGTTTATTGATACGGATGCACCCTGTAGGGGCCGATGCCCACATCGGCCCGCACACCGCACCACCGTACACCGCGCCCTGGGGCGTCGGCCCGCACACCGCACCACCGTACACCGCGCCCTGGGGCGTCGGCCCGCACGCCGCACTACCGTACACCGCACCATAAAACCCTGCATCACCGGTACGCACCGAAAATCATCGGACGGACTGCCCGGATGATTCGTAGGGCGGGACCTATGTGTCCCGCCGCTGGTATGCACCACCCCATATGGATAAAACCGATTGGTTCCACCCCGTAGGGCGGGGGCTTGCCCCCGCCGCGCTTGCCCTCAATGATACATCCCATCTTCCCATGGAGGAACTTTATATGAACCGTTATGTCCGCATCATAACCGTGATTCTGGTGGTCCTGGTAGGCGGCTTTTTTGTCTACCGTTCCACCAGCAACAAAATTGAACAGCTGCGGGGCAGCCAGGACAGTCTCAGTCTGGAGCTGGCCGACCGCTGGGGAGCGGGTCTCCCCGACGGCTACACCAAGGAGGTGGACGACCGTCTGGAAACCGACGGCATCCTGTACGCCCGGCTGACCTACAGCAAATCCATTGCCGACCTGCTGACCAAATGGGAACCGGTGGGCGAGATGTTGGCCGCGGACTTTACGGCCATTGCCCCCGCCGACGCCCCCACGCCGCCGGTGGGGGATTGGCTGGGCTACAAGATGACCGACGGCGACGCCCAACTGGTTCTGCTTTATGATCCCGCCGATTACATTCTGTATGTGGCGGAATCACAGCCCAAATAAAAACCATTGCCCCGGATTCCCAAGGGAATCCGGGGCAAATTTCATCGGTTATTGCGCTTTGTAAACGAACGCGTTGGGCAGCAGCCGTCCCTCGGGGAGGGCGGTGTTGGAACACTGGGTCACATATTCGCCGTCATACCAGAGGATGGAGCTGGTGCCGCCGTCCAGGTTCAAAGCCTGCATACAGCCATGGTCCAGCAGGATGGGGGCGCAGTCGTCCACGGTGATGCCCACGGACTGGACCAGACGGCCCTCAACGACCATCATCAGGATTTCGCCCTTGTCGGACTGACCGATGAGGGTCCGGGGATTCAAGGCGTTGTAGCCGCTGGTAGCCAGCACTTTGCCGTCTACAATCAGGGCCGGGGTAAACTCCACGGCGTCGGTGGTGTCCTCATGGACCGGCGCCGACGCGTCTACGATATAGAGGTAGTTGTCCTCCCGCAGCTCCACCCGCTTGTAGCTCCAGCCGTAATGAGACCCCATACCCTCACCGTTGGACATGCAGTAACCGGCCAACAGGCCGCCGTTGCCCACGCCGTCCGGATCGATAAAGCCGCTGCCGGTCATGGCCAGAACGCCGTTGTTGTTCTGGGCAATGGTACCGGCGTATTGGCCATAGGAGCCGATGCCCTTGGAATTTTCCACAGACAGGCGGCTGGGGGCCTTGGCCACAGCCAGAACGCCCCGGTAACCGCTGCCCTTGATCCGGACCAAAAGAACCTGATTGGGTACGTCAATGGCCAGCACCTGTTCGCCCATGGTGGTTTGGATGGAGGTGCCTTCGTCATCCAGACCGGCTTCATTGATGTAAATTTCGTCCCAGCCATTGTCCAGCGTTTCGGGATGCTGCTTTAAGTAGGCGTCCATGGAGTTGGGGTCAATCTCCCAGAACAGCTCATAGAAGGCGGCTTTTTCCGGGTCCTCCGTCTCGGTCTGGTCGGGGGTGGTGGGTTTGGGCTCGTTGTCCGTGGACGGTTGTTTGTCGGCCCAGTTGTCTGACGAGCTGTGCTCCGTCTGCTCCTGCATGGCGGCGGCACGGCTGGCCATGGCCTCCTCAATGACGCCCTGGGGAATAAACGCTTTGGCCAACCACTGGTGGCTCATGGTGTCCATGGCTGTTTGAATGTAAATTTCCCGCCATTTGGCGATAAAGGGAATGTCGGAATAGACGCAGACAAAATAGCCGCACTCCAGCACGGCCAGAATGGTGAGGATTACCGTAATGAGTTTCAGCGGCGAGCGCTGCTTCTTTTTCCGCTCTTTGGAGGCGGAGGACTGAGGGGCGGCCCGTCTGCTTTTGCCGCCGAATAGCTTCACCTGACTCAAGATGTCACTCCAATCAAATGTTGTCGGTTCCGGTCGAAAAAACCGTCACGCACTATGATACCACGATTGCCGGGTGGTGTAAATACGGTTTTGCCGGGGAAATGTTAAGAATGTGGAAACAATGCAGCCAGTTTCTGGGGATGACGCCGAAGGATGGGATTTTCATTTACATTTTGGGGAAAAGCGATTATAATGGTAGGCAGTAAATGAAAGAAACAGGAGAAGTCAGTATGATTTTTACGGTAACGTTGTATCCGGCCCTGGATAAAGTCTCGGTGGTGCGGGACTTTGAGGTGGACGGTGTGAGCATGACGGAGCGTTCCCGGCAGTCGCCGGGGGGGCAGGGCATCCAGATATCCAGCGTGCTCCAGGGCCTGGGGGCCCGTACCGTGGCCATGGGCCTGATTGGCGGCGCCGCGGGGGACTGGATACGGGACCAGCTGGATTTGATGGGCGTCCCCAATGACTTCACCTTTACCGCCCATGAAACCCGAACCAATCTGACCATTCTGGACCCGGACAACGACACCTGCACCCGGATTCTGGAGCCGGGCCAGCCGGTGACGGCGGAGAACCTCCAGGAGCTGTGGGAAAAGCTGGAGGAACAGGTCCGGCCCGGGGATACGGTGGTCTTTGCCGGAAAGAATCCCGCCGGCGTCACGGACCATCAGCTGGCCGACTGGATTACGGTCCTCCGGGACCGGGGCATCCGGACGGCTCTGGATACGGCGGGCATGGCCATGAAAATCGGCGTGGCTGCCGGTCCCACGGTTATCCGGCCCGACCGGGCCCAGCTGGAGGCGCTGTGCGAGAAGGAGCTGCCGGACCGGGAAGCTCTGGCGGCGGCGGCCCATACCGTGGCGGCCAACGGCGTGGAACGGGTGGTGGTGACACTGAGCCACCGGGAGGCACTGTTTGTCACGGCAGGGGAGAGCTATCATGTCTGCGGCCCCATCCTGGAGACAGCGGCGGCCCGCGGCGCGGCCGACGCACTGCTGGCCAGCGTCCTGTGGGATACGGAGCAGGGGACAGCGTGGCAGGAGACGGCCCGGCGGGCCGTGGCCGTCAGCATGGCCCATGCGGCCTGTACCGGCGGCGCACCGGTGACGTTGGACGACGTGGAAGACCTGTATACCCAGATGGTTGTGGAGCCGCTTTCCTAACCATAGACGGTTTTTGACAGAAAAAGTTCCAGAAGAACGCCCGCGAGCGTACCGATGATTCGGCACGCCCGCGGGCGTCATTTGTTATGCACAGTATAGGGCTTTCAGCCGTTCCATCAGGCCGTATAACCGCTGGTCGGCAATCTGATACTCCACAAATTGGCCGTGCTTGGTGCTGTCCACCAGACCAGCAGCCCGGAGCTTTTGCAGGTGTTGGGACAGTGCCGGACCGGTGATGTGGGGGACGGCCTCGCCCAGCTGGCCCACGGTTTTGGGCCCTTCCAGCAGGGCGCAGAGAATCAGCAGCCGGTTTTCATTGGCCAGCTGCCCCAGGAGGGCCGCCACGGCCTTGGCCTGTTCCCGCAGCTCAGCCATGGCCGCAGCCCTCCTTGGAACAGGACGCGCAGCTGCCGGAGCAGGCGGGGGGCGGCGTTTTACCGGCCCGCAGCTTGCAAATCCATTGGGTCATGGTGCCCATGGGGCAGAAGACGCACCAGGAGCGGGGCTGGAACAGGACCATGACAATGAGACCGATGAGGGTGGAGGTCAGCATCATACCGTAGAAGCCGAAGGCGAACTGGGCCACCCAGGGGGCGAAGACGGTGCCGTGATAGGCCCAGTCCCAGGGGACCCGGAAGGTCCAGAACAGCTTGACGGCGGCGCTGACGGAGTTGGCGCCGGAGCCCACCAGATACGTCACCCAAAGCATCTGAAAGAACATGGCGAAGAAGAAAATCAGGAACCCGTACCGGAACCACTTGGAGCCAATCCAGCGGGGGGTGGGGTGGTTGCGGGACAGTTTCAGTTTTTTGCCCAGGAGGGTGAAGAATTGGCCCCGGTCACAGTAGCGGTTGCAGTAGAGCTTGCTGCCGCCGAAAATGGCAATGAGCAGGGGAAGACAGAAGAAAATCATACCAATCCAGGCAAAGAGGATGTTGAAGAAGCCCAGGGCGAAATAGATGGGCGTCACAATCCAAAGATAGTCGTACCAGTGTTTTGTCTTGTTCATACGGCGGCCTCCCGGTTGTTGAGGACAATGGCCCCGGCGGGGCATTCTTTCTGACACTTGCCGCAGCCGATGCACAGCGCACCGTCCACCACGGCGGTGACGCCGCGCCAGACGGAGACGGCTCCCTTGGGACAGACCTTGCAGCAGCTGCCGCAGGCCACACAGCGGCCGCTGTCGACGGCGGCCAGTCGTTTCGATGGCATGATGGTTCCTCCATAATAATTAAGTAATTAAGCAACTACTAATATAATAGAACCAGAGCAATTTGTCAACCCGGATTGGATAGGGGAGGGGACAAAGCGGTATGGGAGGGCTGGAGGGCCCTCCCATATGTTCAGGAATCCCGGAACGCTGCTTCCAGCTTTTGCAGAGCCTTTTTCTCAATGCGGGAGATATAGGACCGGGAGATGCCGCACTGCTGCGCCACCTCCCGCTGGGTCAGAGGCTTGCGGCCGCCCAGTCCATAGCGCAGCTGGACCACCAGCAATTCCCGGTCCGTCAGGACCTCTTTCATGGCCTTGTGGAGCCGCGCCGCATTTTCCCGGGCGCTGAGGTCCTCAAACAAATCGTCATCGGTGCAGATGACGTCCATCAGAGACAGGGCGTTGCCGTCCTTGCCGGTTTCTATGTAATCGGACAGAGAAACGTCGCTGCTGGACTTTTTCTGACTGCGAAAGTGCATCAGGATTTCATTTGCTACCCTCGCCCCAATGGGTTTTTGCACCGTCGGTGGTTTCTGCAACGTTCGGCAAGTCCTCCTCGTAATCGACGTCGGAATAGGGGAGAAGCTCCTCGGTCTCGTCCTCCGCATCCTCCTGGACAGAACTGCCGGACGAAAGCAGCGGGTACTCAATCTCTTCGTCCTGCACACCGAACAGCACCACATGGGCGTGGACGCCGTCCCAGATGACTTTCCGGACCACGGTCCGAATGGCGGCCCGTTTCTGTTCCAGGGACATCTCTGGAACGCCCTCCCGGAAGACAGCCAAAAGCTGCCGCAGCAGGTCAAACTCCAGATCACTGAGGGTGTGCTGGGCGGTCAACCCCTCCAGCTCCTGTATCTGTTTGGTCAGGTCGTCACATTGGCTGCTGAGGACTTCAATGCGCCGGGACACCTGGGAGCGGGCGGCGGGCTCCGGGATATCGGCCAGGGAATCCACCAGAGCGTCCAGTTTCTTCTCCAACTCCCGCTTTTCAGTCCGCAGACCGTCCAACCGCTGTTCGTAGTCCATGCGATTGCCCGTATAGAATTTGCGGCTCTGCTCCAACTGGCGGAGAAACGTGTCCTGATCCTCCGGCAGCTGTTTGAGCTGTTCGAGGATGGCCAGATCCAATCGATTGCCGTTGGCATTTTTACTGTTGCAGAGGGAACGCTGACTGCGTTCTTTCAGCTTGCACACATAGGTATAGACGGGGCTGCCGTCGGCGGTTTTCCGCTTGGAAACCTTGGGGTACATCCGTTCTCCGCAGCGGCAATAGAGCAGACCCGTCAGCAGCGCTTCGTTGCTGCGGGGCTTGCGGAAGGCTTTCGATTTGTTCCGCTCCAGAGATTCCTGAATGGTGACCCAGACTTTGCCGGGAATCAGTCCTGGATGCTTGCCCACGGACACAATCCAATCCCTGGGGGGCAGATAGACCGTGGCCCGGCCCTTTTCCTGGTCCGTGCGGTTATAGGCCATCATGCCGTGGACGCCGTCGAACTCGCTTCGCTCGGAAAACAGGTCCGTCTCATGCTGCTGGAAGTAGTCATAGGCTTCCTGGTCGGCAATCAGATAGACAGGGTTCTGCAAAATGGACTTGATGGAAAATCGCGTGAAGTGGTTTCCGTTCTTCGTCTGAATCCCGCGCTGCATTAGCCGGGCTTCGGTGAGGGTTAGAGAATCCGTTTCCAGATACAATGCAAAAATGGTTTTGACGATCTCCGCTTCCTCGGGAATCAGCTTCAATTTGCAGGCTTTTTTCGTTTTGCCGTCCATCGTTACGCTTTTGACGGCTTCGGACCCATAACCGGTGGGGGTGTTGCCGCCCAGCCACCGGCCAGTTTTGGCCAGCTCCTGCATGTTGTCCCGAATGCGTTCGGCAATGGTTTCCCGTTCCAGCTGGGAAAAGACGGAGGCAATGTACATCATGGCCCGGCCCATGGGGGTGCTGGTGTCGAATTGCTCCTTGATGGAGATAAAGGCGATGTTTAACCGGGACAATTCTTCGATCAGGCCGGAAAAGTCGCTGACATTGCGGCTGATCCGGTCCAGCCGATAGACGATAATGGCTTGAAACTGCCGCTGCCGGGCGGCGTCCATCATGCGCTGAAAGGCCGGACGGTTGAGATTGCCGCCGGAAAACCCCTCGTCCTCATAGATGACCAGCTGTTCCGCGGCCTGCTCGCCAAAGTGCAGCCGCACGTATTCTTTGCAAAGCTCCACCTGATTGCCAATGCTCTCGCCCTTGCCGGTAAACCGGGACTTGCGGGAGTAGAGGGCGATGGTTTGGGCCGGAATTGCCATGGATTGTCCTCCTTGCTCCTGTGTGGTATAGTTGGCGTGATTATACCATAACGTAACAAACTTATAAGCAGAAGCGTGGCGCTTGGCCGTGCCCGCGCCCCTGTATGGCGCAGATACCAGAGAGGATTGTTTCTCATAGGCTTGTCATATGAATTTGAACATGATAAAATAAATCAAAAACTGAGTTTTTTGTAAAAGAGGTATCAACAACGCATGATGTGGAAAGACACCTACCGAATCGGGGTAGATCGGATTGACCAGCAGCATATGGAGCTGTTCCGGATAACGGAGGAACTGGTAAACGCAGTCAAAGAAGGCGCGGCAGTAGAAGTCTACCAGAGAATTCTGGGATTTTTGAAGGACTATGTGATTTATCACTTCCGGGATGAGGAAGCGTATCAGGAATCCATCCATTACAGCGGCATCGAAGCCCATAAGGAGGAGCACCGGCAGTTTACGGAGACGGTGCTCCACTACGAAGAACGGCTGACGGCCAACGGATTCAACGAGAAAACCATGAAAGATCTGGCCGGTACGGTGACGGCCTGGCTGATTTATCACGTGGTGGATACCGATCAAAAGATCGTATCCGGCGAAGCGCCCGCCGGTGAGGAGAAACAGTTTGATCAGTTTGTGGATTTGTTCGCCCACAGCGCCTTGGATATGATGGAAACCATGGCGGGCCTGGACCAGAGCAGTGCGCAGCTGCAAACGGTCGGTTCCGATCAGCCCCAGGGGGATGTGTTTGTCACCATCCAACTGGTGGACGATTTGAACGGAAAGGCGGTTTTTGGTTTTTCCAAGGAGCTGGCGCTCCATCTGCTGGAGAGCATGACCGGCATGGAACTGACCGAGGTGGACGAGCTGGTGCAGTCTGCCCTTTGTGAGCTGACGAACATTTCCTGCGGAAATGCCGCGACGGCCTTGACCAAGCGCGGCCTGCAATGTGATATTAAACCGCCGGTGCTCTCCAACGAGTTCCCCGGCGAGAACACGGGCAGCGGCATCCGGATTGATACCGCCTTCGGGCCCATGGAAGTCGGCGTACTGCTGTAAAACGGCTCCCATCCGGTCCGTGTCCGGCGCTTCCGGGGAGTGCGGAGCGTTCGCCATGGAGCAGATAAGGAGGGGAGTACCATGCAATCAACGCAGGAACTGGAACATACCATCCGGGAGAGCAAGGAACCGTCGATCCTGAAAGAGGACGTCTTTTCTATGCCCGATCTGACAGCCTATCTCAACGGTCTGCTGCAGGAACACCATCTGACGGTGCAGGATATCGTGGTGCGCTGTAATCTGGACCGCAGCTATGGATATCAGCTGTTCAACGGAACCCGGAACCCCACCCGTAACTTCCTGTTGCGTCTGGCGCTGCTGCTGAACCTGGAGGAGGCCGTGGCCCAGCGGCTGCTGAATCTGGCGGGCCGGCAGCCCCTGTATGCCCGGAACCGCCGGGATGCCGCCGTTTTATACAGTCTTTCCCATGGTCTGACGCTGGAGGAAGCGGAAGCGCTTTTGGCCGATCTCGGAGAGGAGGGACTGGCATGAAGCATATGGAACAGTTTTTGTCGGAATTTTCGCCGCTGCCGTTTACCCTGCCGGAGCGGGTCCGGACATCGTATACGGTGGAGTCTTGCCTGGCGGCCAGAGAGGACGGCGCTTCGGTCTGGCGCCTGCGGCGGCAGGAGGACCAAGCGTTGTTTGTACTGAAACTGACCGCGTCGGACGGGGAAGACCTGGAGGAGGAGGCCCGGATTCTGGCGCGGGTGTCGCCCTGCTTGCCGGGAGCGGTGCCGGAGCCGGTGGACTGCTTCCGGGAGGACGGAATCACCTACTTTCTGCGCACCTATTTGCCGGGAGAAACCCTGGTTCAGTGGCGGGAGCGGGAGGACGGCTGTACCGAGGAACAATGTATTGCCCTGGGGCGGCAGCTTTGCGCCCTGCTGGACGTGCTGCACCGCCAAGAACCGCCGGTGATTCACCGGGATATCAAGCCGGAAAATATTGTGCAGCTGCCCGACGGCAGGCCGGGGCTGCCGGATTTCGGCATTGCCCGGCAGTTCAAGGACGGCCAGGACACGGACACCAAACGGATGGGTACCCGTGCCACCGCCGCGCCGGAGCAGTACGGCTATGCCCAGACGGACCAGCGGACCGATCTCTATGCCCTGGGCATGACGCTGATCTGGCTGCTGACAGGCCGGTATGACCGGGACGGACTGGCCCAGGTCCAGAACTGTTCCGCCTATTTGCGCAAAGTCCTGGAAAAAGCGGTGGCTTTCGCGCCGGAGGACCGCTATCAGAGTGCAAAAGCCTTTGCCGCTGCCCTGGGCGGCCGGTCTGCCGGGACGGCGAAGCGGCAGATTCTGGCGGCCGCGGCGGCAGCGTTGGTGCTGGCAGCGGGGGCCTGGACCCTGTGGCCCAGGGAAACCATGGCAGAACTGCCGCCGGAAACCATGAAAGCCGTGGAAGACGCAGAAAATGTAGAAACGATGGAAACCGTCCAGCCCAATCCTGAGACGGTGGAATTTACGTCCGCGGCCATGGAAGCCGCCGTACGGCAGGCGCTGTCGCAGCCGGAGGGACCGGTCACCTATGACCAGCTGGAACAAATCCGGCGTCTGGCCGCCGTGGGGATGCTGACCTTTGGCGAGGAGCAGGCGTTTGATTACCGGGTCAGCTGCTTTGTGGATAACCAGTTTCAGGGCGATCAGCCCATGGGCGATATCACCGACGTGGATATGGCGTTGCTGGCCCATATGCCCAATCTGGAAACGCTGTATCTGTGCCGCCAGCCGGTGGAAGATATTTCGGTGCTGTCGGACTTGCCCTTAACCACCTTGGCCCTGTGTGAAAACGAAATTCAGGACGTTTCGCCCTTGGGCAATCTCCAGGGGTTAAAAACGCTGTACCTGGGCGGCAATCCCGCCACCGATTACAGCGTCCTGTCCAACCTGACAAAGCTGGAGGACCTGAGAGTGGAGGGCAGCGGCAGCGTCGGGATCTGCGTTGTGGACAGTCTGGACTTTCTGGACAGTTTGACATTGCGGAAGTTGGGCCTTGGGCTGACCGTACCCCAAGACGGCAGCTGGGAGCCCCTGACCCGGCAGATTGCCTTGGAGGAATTGCAGCTGTGGGACCCCAATGCCGACGCCGTGGCGGCGGCCAATACCCTGGTCGATCTGAAAACCTTCGGCATCGGGGACTATTACGCCGCCGATTTGACAGCCCTGACCGGTATGGTCGGATTGGAAGTGCTGGGAATCCACAAGGGAAGCCTGGAAAGTCTGAAGGGGGTGGAATCCCTCACCCGGCTGTATACCCTGTCCATCGGGTTCAATAGGGTTTCCGATCTGTCCCCGTTGGAGGGCTTGCCCCAGCTGAATTATGTGCAGCTGGAAGACCTGGCAGTTACCGACTTTTCCCCCCTGAACCGGCTGCCTGCCCTGGGGGTCGTGGTGGTGCCCCAGGCCCAGGGGGCAGAGGTGGAGGCAGACTGCCCCGGCCATACCTTTGAACTGCGAACCTATTAAAATCGGAAAAATGTGCAGCCCTGCACACCAAAACAAACCGGAATCGTGATATGATGATCACGATTCCGGTTTGTTTTCGTCATGGGACAGGGCCGTCAGCTCCAGCAGGCTGTTGATGACTTCCTGAACGACCCGGAATTGCTCCGGGGGAAGCCGCCGCAGGCGCTGGGCGATGGCGTCGGCATCGTTGTCTGTGCTGGTACCGATCAGCAGAAAGTCGCTGGAAACCTGGAGGATCTCGCACATCCTCCGCAGTACAGCCATGGAGACACCGGCCAGACCGCGCTCCACACAGGAGACGTTCTGAGGGGAAATGCCCACCAGTTCCGCAAATCGCTCCTGGGTCAGCCCTGCGGCCTCCCGGGCTTGCCGGATTCTGCGTCCCATGTCAATATTGAGTTGCTTTTTTTCACGCATGGGGCAGACCATCACCTCCTACCCATAGTTTAGCCAATGCGCCACTTGACGAAAACAATGTGGTACTTTATAATAATTTAATACAATACATGAGAAATAAGAAAAGAGCATGAACACAGGAGGAGTGACCTATGAGAAAACTGAAACGATGGACGGCGGCGCTGCTGTGTGCGGTGCTGCTGCTGGGCCTGCTGCCCACCGCAGCCCTGGCGGCAGACGGCGGCTGGGCCCAAAGCGCGGTGGATACCCTCAACGGGATTTACCAGACGTCGGTATTTTCCACTGACGATACCGCACCCATGACCGTGGGCGACGCCCGAATGGTTTTGACCGCCATGGGCAGTTCCGACGATGCTCTGACCGGCGGGGAGGGGGACCGGCTGACCCGCGCCATGGCCTGTGAAGTTCTGGCCGACGCCTTTTCCCTGTCCATCCCGGCGGGCCGGAGCGCCATTGCATATCTGTATGAAAACAACATCATCAACGGCGTGGGAGACGGTAATCTGAATGAGACCGGTTCTGTCACCTTGGCCCAGTTCGCCGTGCTGGCCTACCGGATTCTGAACCACACCGGCGGCGGCATGGGGTCATCCATTGACGGACTGAAACCGGGTACCGACGAATTTTACGCCTGGTTGTACCTGGCGGTGCGTAAGTGCGTCCCGTTTTCCGTGGTGAATACGCCCATCGGTACGGCAACCATCGAAACGTATACTGGCTCGTCCTTAAAGCCCAACCAACCGGCGGACCGGGTGGTTTATGAGGTCAGCACCCAGTCCAAAACCGGTGAAGCCATCTGGGATGCCTGGGAGGCTGCACTGAGCGACCCGAACATCGGCGGTCGGACCGACTTTATCGCCCCCGATTATGATGCACGGGATACGGTGTTGGAAGCGGCCACCAAGATGGTTCAACAGTTTGCGGCAGCGAATTACCAGGGGAATATTGAAGTGTTCCACGATGTGACGCCGGATAACTGGTACTATGACGGCATCCTCTATCTGACGGACCGGCAGTATATCATCGGCTATGGCGACGGCCAGTTCGGTGCTGATGACCGCGCGCCGCGGTATGAATTTGCCGTGCTGCTGTCCACCGTAGACGAGACCGTGCCCGCAACGGTGCAGGGACCGGACCGCATTCTGCGTTCCATTGAAAACGTATTGCAAAAAGGCTATATGACCGGTTCCGGCCAGGAGGAAACCGAAAATTGGGACCCATTTGCAGACGATTACTGGACCACAACCGTCACCCGGGAGGAAGCCACGGTGGGCATCCTCAAGATGCTGGAAGCCACAGAGGGCATCGATACCACCAGTGACAATCTGGCCATTCTGGACCGCTTTACCGATCAGGGACAGATTGCGTTGGAAGCGTCCAAACCCTATCTGGCCTACGCTGTCAGCATGGGACTGCTGAACGGTACCAGCTCCACGACATTGTCCCCCAATGGGGAGACAACCCGCGCACAAATCGGCGTCCTCCTGTACCGCACGCTGATCGGTGTGGATGCCAGCAAAATGAAAGATTACGCCGACAATACGGCCTATGCCATACGGCCGGATACTACCCTGGTCTACGCTGTACAGCCGGATACCACCTTGGTTCGGACGTACATTGCCCCGCTGGCAGATACCGCAAACACCCTGACCTTGCGGGAGGACTGGCGGCTGACATCCGATCTGGACTTGCAGGTTCCGGCAGGTACGACGCTGACCATCGACGGCAACGGCCACTATATTTATGAAATGGGCGGTATGCTGCAAAACAGCGGTTTGGGCCAGGTGGTCTTTACAGCGGGAACGATTCTCTATCCCGCCGGGGAAAGCGGTCCCTGTACAACGGAGACCTCCAACCAACTGATGGCAGCCCGGCAGCCCCACACGGTGACGGTTCTCCCGTCCAATAACGGTTCTATCACAGCCAGTGCGGCCACGGCCCAAATGGGCCAGACCGTGACCCTGACCGTGACACCGGCCAGCGGCTACCGCCTGGAAACCTTGACCGTCACCGACGGAGCGGGACAGGCTGTGACGCTCAACGGTGATACATTTGTCATGCCTGCCAGTGATGTGACCATTACAGCCACCTTTGGCGTCCAGTCCGGCGGCGGCTCCACCGGCGGAGGTTCCACCGGCGGCAGTCCGTCCTCGGGTGGTACGGCTTCCGGCAATCAGACGGAAACCACCACCAACCCGGACGGTTCCACCACTACAACCGTGACCAATCCGGATGGTACCGTCACGGAGACCACCCAGTTCACCGACGGCTCCAAGGAAGTCGTGGAGACCAAGAAGGACGGCACGGTAACCACCACAACCACCGACCGCACCGGAAACAAGACCCAGGTTGTAGAGAACCCCGACGGCTCCAGCCGGACCACCGTGAAGAACGTGGACGGTTCCGGCTCCGTCACGGAGGTGACTGCCAGCGGCAGCGTGGCTGCACACGTTACGCTGTCCGAAACTGCCGCAGCGGCAGGCGGGACGGTGACCCTGCCCATGCCGGATGTCCCGGTGACCACCCGCTGGGAGAGCGCCCCCACGATTACCGTGGACCTGCCCGGACGCCATACGGTAGCAATTCCCGTTGAGAATCCCACCTCCGGCACCGTGGCCGTTCTGGTGGGGGAGGATGGCACGGAAACCGTACTCCAGACCAGTATTCCCACAGAGAATGGCGTCGTTGTGACACTTTCTGACGGCGATACGGTGAAAATCGTGGACAACAGCAAGCGCTTTACAGACGTTCCCGCTGGCTACTGGGGTGCGGACGCTGTGAACTTTGCCGCCAGCCGGGAGCTGTTCGGCGGTACCAGCGCCACGACGTTCTCCACGGATGCAGCCATGACCCGCGCCATGTTCGTAACGGTCCTGGCCCGGTTGGAGGGTGTGGATACCGATACGGGCAGCACCTGGTATGAGGCCGGGCAGCAGTGGGCGATGGCCCATGGTATTTCCGATGGCTCCAACCTGGACCAGGCTTTGACCCGGGAGCAGCTGGCAACCATGCTTTATCGCTATGCGGGCAGCCCCGCCGTCAGCGGCAGTCTGAGTAGCAATGCCGATGGTGCCGCCGTCAGCGACTGGGCGAAAACCGCTATGATTTGGGCCGTGGAGGGCGGTTTGATTACAGGAACCGGCAGCGGCTTGCAGCCCCAGGGAACGGCTACCAGAGCGCAGGTGGCGACTATTTTGATGCGGTTCCTGGAAACACACCCCTAAGTAATATGTTCTAAAAGAAAAATTGCAGGTAAATTTTAAAGGCGCAGGGGATCGAACCTTGACGGGTTCAATCCCCTGCGCCTGTTTTTGCGGCTGCAATGACGGCATCCAATAACGCTGCTTTTTCCGCTGAGGGGCAGCGCAGCGTTTGTATGTAGCGATGGACCAGATCGGCATGGACACCGGCAACGCGTTTCGCCAGTTCCTGCCGTCCGGCTTCTGTTTTTGGGGCATGGACAATCACATGGATTGGAGCGCTTTTTCTGCTGATACCACCCACCTCCCGACAGTGCAATCTATGCGGGAGAGACGGTCCGCTAGACCCAATGTTTTGCAGGAGCGGGTGGGGACCTTGGCTGTGGGTTCCATTTATCAAGAACAGGACTGCTTTTTGCGTTAAAATGCTTAATTTTTAATGAAATGCTGCCGAAATAAAATAGAGTATATGGATACTGGGACTGGACCGAATTGTTTTGGATTCTGTGGGAGAATCGCGGTCAGGCAGTCGGCCAACTGACATTTGGTGGCTCCGTTACGTTGTCAGATTGGCAGCGCAATCATTTCTTCCGATTGCAGGTGCATACCATGAGACTGTCCCGATGACCGGGAAGCACGAGGTCCTGTAACATATCTATCATTTGTTGAGAAGAAGGGTTTTTATGAATGCGCAGCGAATTCGGGCGAGCTTAAAAAAGCTGCTGGCAATCTTTATTGTCATTTGCCTATTGCTGGGAGGGGTTGCCCAATATCTGTTCCGCTCTGTTTCAGACCTCTATCTGGTGTCTGTGCAGGGACGGCTGGAAGAACGGGCGTTGCAATATAAAAAATCATTCCTGTTCAAAATGAATTCGGATTTGCAGATGCTGCGTGCAATGGCCTGCATGTTGGAAGATGCGGAACAAAACGCCACCCTGGACGATACCGGAAGATTGATGTCCAATCTGTGGGACGCCAGTATCACGGCGGGATTTGGCTGTCTGCGGTACTTTGATGTTCAGGGAGCGGGAAAACAGCTGCGTTCCGGCGAAGCGGTTACCACCATTCAGCTGGACCAACAGGTGGTGGAACTCCAGACGGTTGTGCAGCAGGCGCTGCAAGGGGAGCCGGCGTCCTCCAGTGCGTTCTATGACGCGTATTTGGGCTACAATGTTGTGGGGTACGCCGCGCCGGTGTACTCCAACGGCCAGATCAGCGGTGTATTGGCCTGCTCAGTCAGTACGGAAACCTATGCGGAAATTCTGACCTGTGTCAGTTCCATCAGCGACATCGGAGCCGTCGCAGTGCTGAGCGCCGATGGGGAAGTGTTTGCTTCCACACGGACCCACCAGTCTCAGGGGTTCTATGATCTGAATGGTTCCGACTATCTGAATGAAGAACTGTGCGGCAGGTTTATGCAGGCCTTGGCTGCGGAGGAACCCCAGTTTTTTGAGTTTACGCGCAATCATGTATCCCTGTATGCCTGTGTGATGCCGATGGGGATCAATACAGACAAAATTATCATCGTGGATACGGACAAAGGCGTCAGCGACGCCGTTTCGGATGTGGTGCGCTATGCGCATCTGATTGCGATTCTCTTTGCCGGAACGTCGATTCTGTTTGCTCTGGCCGTGCTGTGGCTGAACCGGCGGTACAGTATGCAGCTGCTCCAGGTGGCGTATCATGACCGGTTGACCGGGGCCTATAATCGTTATAAATTCTTCCAGCTCCTGGACCAGCGCCGCAAGAAGAATACGGCGTATACCGTCGCTGCCATCAATATCCGAAAGTTCAAATATATCAATGAATTGTTCAGCTCGGACCGTTCGGACCAGCTGCTCAAGGATATCTGCGCTGCGTTGCAGCGCTGTATGGAGCCGGGAGAGTTTTTTTGCCGGGATACGGCGGATACGTTTGCCATTTGTCTGAATACCGCGGACAGAGAACGGGCCAAGGAGCGGCTGAACGCCATATTGGAACAATTAAAAGACAGCGGCCAGAACATGCACCCCACCTATCCGGTCACCTTCTATGGAGGATGCGCCACGCCGGATGACTGTGTGGATAAAAACAGCAATGAGGAACTGATGAGCCATGTGATGCTGGCCCTGAGCTATGCCAAGCAATCGCAGCAAGCCACAGTTACCTTCTATGATTCCAAAGCCCATGACCGGGAAACGCTGAATAATTACATTGAGAATCGTATGGAATGGGCGCTGGAACACGGAGAATTCCAAATGTATTTTCAGCCCAAAATGGATTTGCAGAACCATACGATCAGCGGTGCGGAAGCGCTGGTGCGCTGGATTGTGGACGGCAAACAGACCATCTTCCCGGACCAGTTTATCCCTCTGTTTGAACGGAATGGGTTCTGTATCAAGCTGGATTTCTACATGGTAGAAGAAGCCTGCAAGCAGATTCGGGCCTGGATGGACGACGGACGGTCTCCGATTCCCATTTCGGTCAATCAGACCAAGCTGCTGCTCTATGAAGATGACTATGTAGAGCGTCTGTGCGCCATCACCCGAAAGTATGACGTTCCCAACCGATACATTACGCTGGAGATTTTGGAAGGACTGGCGCTGGAAAATCCGGAAAAGGTTGCTGTTTGCATCGATCAGCTCCATAGCCATGGGTTCTCCATCTCCATGGACGATTTCGGCAACGGCTATGCGTCTCTGACGACATTGAGCCAGCTCCAGATCGATGAGCTGAAACTGGACCGTTCGTTTTTGCTGCAGGCCGATCAGAACACAGAGCACAACCGCCGCAAGATTCTGGAAGTCGTCATCGAGGTGGCAAAACGACTGCATATTTCCATCGTGGCGGAGGGAATTGAGACGGAAGCCCATGAACAGCTGATGCGGGAGATGCACTGTAATTACGGTCAGGGCTACTTCTATAGCCGGCCCATTCTGGCCGATGAATTTACCGCGAAATTTCTGCAAAACGACGCCCAGTGATGGCGGCTGGAAACATCATTAGAAATCAGAAGAAACGCCAAACGAAGCAGTTTGGCGTTTGAGGAGGAGTATCTATGCCTTCCGACGCAAATTTGCAATTAGCCCAGCAGGAGTATGATGGGGAATATTGGAAGCAAACCGATAAAGATATTATCAGCGGCCATTGGATCATTGAAATCGAGGAGAACCAGGAGGCGCGGTTTTACTGCGATAAGGTTGCGCTGACAGCCTTGGAGCTTCCCACCATGGTTTCCCCGGAAGACTACTATAAAATCTGGCAGGAAAATATCTTTTCATCCCATATCGCAGAAATGCAGCGTCATGTAAACGCCATCGTTCAGGGCGAACAAGGAGATATTACTTACCCATGGAAAAGCCCGTCGGGAAATACGCTGTATATCCGCAGCATCGGTATGCGGGATATGCGGTACCAAAAGGGCATCCGCCTGGTGGGCACCTTTCAGGAAGTGACCAGCATTATTTTCAGCGAGCATATCAGCAGACGGACCTACTTGAAATCGGATTATCTGCTGCAAATCCTGGCAGATACCTTTGAAACAGTCCACGTCATCCAGTTCAACAAAGGGACGATTATGCCGGTCCGTGCCATTATGCCGCTGTTTTGGAATGAGCATACGCTGGACATTCCGCGCTATCTGGAACTGATGGAGAAATTTTTACCGCCAAAAGACTGTGAACATATCCAAAAGTGCATTGTGGAACAAATGGTATTTGACCATGCAGGCAATCGCGTAACCAAATATTCCTGGGATTTCAAAAGCGACGCGCTGAAAAAGGACGGCTGGTATAATATTTTGCTCAGCCTGGACCCCAATGTCAGCAAAGAGGACATGATTGTGGCAGTACGGGATATTTCTGAGCTGGAAAACAATAAAAATACCATCAACACCCTGAAGCACATATCCGAGATGGACGGTCTGACCCACATCTTTAACCGGGCAGCCATTGAAGCAAAAATCGAGCAGCACATTCTGGAAAATCCCCAGGAAGCAGGGCTGGTCATGCTGCTGGATATGGATAATTTCAAGCAGGTCAATGATGTATTCGGCCATATGGAAGGGGACCAATTCCTCATTGCATTGGCTGAAAAGCTGCAAAGCTATTGCCGCAGCACCGATACGGTCAGCAGGCTGGGCGGCGATGAATTTATGATTTTCATGCGCAGCGTAAAAAATGAGGATGTGGACCCGCTGGTGCGCCGGATTATCAGAGACATCCGAAAGGAATATTGCCGGGAGGACCTGCACTTTGCGGTAACCGCTTCGGTGGGCGTTGCGCATTATCCGGAAGATGGGTCGTCGTTCGCGGAATTGTATCACTGTGCGGACCTTGCGCTGTATGAAGCAAAGCACAGGGGAAAAAACTGCTACGAACAATACCGGGACATTGCAAAGTAAGCGTCAAACGTAACGGCGCATAGACAATCCCAGCTCCGAAATGATTCTCAGAGCTGGGATTGTCTCATCAT
>CALWWW010000024.1 GCA_944385365.1 uncultured Oscillospiraceae bacterium
ACTAGTTTCCTGGGCATATCCGTCACCCCCACTAGTATTTTACCTCATAACTCTATATTTGTCAGGTTTTGTTAGGCGCTCTAAAGTCCTGCTTCAACATCCCCGAGGTTTTGACCTGCATATCGAGCCGCTGGCCCTCCTCGGGAGAAACCCGGAAGGCTACGGTTTTACAGCGCCAATGCCCTTTGGAATCTCTATTTTTCACCGACAAACTCCATGCCTCCTCTCATCATATCATCCAGTTGTCGGGAAATGATTTCATCTTTATTGGCATTCCGATGGGAATAGATCATGGTAATATCAGGGGATTTATGCTCGGCCCGCTTTGCAATATCCATGACCGATGCACAGCTGATATCGAATACCTTCCGATGGCCGAAGCAGGGAACAATCTTTGTTTCTATGATATTGGCCTTCATTTCTACGGTGCTTGCGCGTCTGCGGAGATTTGTGAATTACATGTACTCTGCAATCAGCTCGACCATGGACAGGTTTTCGTCCAGGGTCTTTTCCTGTCCAAGTTGCTGGACTACTTTGGACAGTTCATGCCGCTGCCATTTGACGGCATCCCGCTGTAATTTGAAACTGCGTTTACATGTGCGATGACGTACCCCATCGGGAGAACGATAGCTGTAATCCCCACGGTATTTTCCAGCGGGGCATTTGTGAATACTGCCTGGCTCAGTTCATCGTTTAGTTCCTTGATAATACGATAGGCATATACTGTGCCTACAGATATAAAAAAGGTGAAAGCGTACACTCAGCCTGTAATAATCTGACAAACTGTGTTTGAATTTTGTCATATGGTATATTATAATGGAAAAAATAGTATGATTTACCGAGGAACAGGATGCGGTAAAAAAATTGGAGAATGCAATTTATGAGGAAGTGATGGGGTAAACCATGAAAGGCTCAGAGACAAAATTGGTTTCCTACATGCAGGGTTCAGACAAGCGGTTTATCATCCCTGTATACCAGAGAAATTATGATTGGAAAACCGAAAACTGTAAGCAGCTGTACGATGACTTAATTAAGGTTGTAAGACGAGGGCGGAAAAGCCATTTCTTTGGCAGCATTGTATCGGTACACAATGACGGTGAATTCAACGAATATCTTGTGATCGACGGCCAGCAGCGTTTAACCACGATTTCATTGCTTTTGCTGGCAATGTATAATCTGATGAAAAATGGCATCCTTACGCCGCAAAGGGGCAATTTGGCAGAGAAAATTTACAAAACCTATTTGATTGATGAATGGCAGGAAGACGACACCAGAATCAAGCTAAAGCCCGTAAAAAATGACCGAAATGCTTTTGGCAAGCTATTTGATGAGGAATCCCAGCATATCCCGGATTCTAATCTGACCATAAATTATAACTACTTCTATTCTCGCATTCAGAAAGAAGAGGTTACCGTAGACGAACTGTATGACGCGGTTACAAAACTGGAAATTATCAATATTACACTGAACCAGGATGATAATCCGCAGTTGATATTTGAAAGTTTAAACTCCACCGGCGTTGCGCTCAGTGAGGGCGATAAGATCAGAAACTTTATTCTCATGGGTTTGCCCACCAAGCAGCAAACTAATTTCTATGAGAAATACTGGAACAAAATTGAGATCTGTACAGACTATGATGTCAGCCTGTTTATTCGTGACTATCTCAGTGTCAAACAGCAGATTATCCCTGCCATGAGCAAGGTGTACTTTACATTCAAGGCATTTGTTGAAGAAAACGGGACAGATGTTGAGCCACTGTTGCAGGAGCTTTTAAACTACGCTGAATGGTACGAAATTCTTTTGAAGGGAAAGACCACTGACAAGGAGTTGAATTCTTGCATTTATCGCTTAAATCGATTGGAAACAACCGTCACAAGACCATTCTTTCTTGAGGTACTTCGGCTGCAAGCAGCAAATAAGATTTCCCTTGCCAATGTAAAAGAAATTTTCCTCTATACAGAAAACTATCTGTTCCGAAGGTCTATTTGTGATCTTCAGACCAATGCGTTAAATAAGATTTTTCTGATGCTGCACCGTGAGATCATTCGATATGACGGGACAGAAGAAAACTATGTGGAAAAATTCAAGTATGCATTGCGTTCCAAATCAGAGCGCGGAAGGTTCCCCGATGACGGCGAATTTATTGAAGCGTTTACAGCTCGGCAGGTTTACCAGATGAACAGCAAAAATAAGATTTATATGCTGGAACGCTTTGAAAACTACGGCACGGTGGAAGTACAGAACGTTTACAAACAAGTTGATGATGGTGTATATTCGATTGAACATATTATGCCCCAGCATCTTACCCCGGCCTGGGTTAAGGAACTTGGCGAGGAGTATGAAACCATCCACGAGGTATGGCTGCATCGGCTGGCCAACCTCACCTTAACGGGATATAATGCCAAATACAGCAACAGTGCATTTTTAGAAAAGCGTGATATGAAAAATGGATTTCGTGACAGCCATCTCCATATGAACGCTTGGATTGGCCACCAGGAACATTGGGGACTGGCAGAGCTGGAAGCACGCAATCAAGTTTTGATGCAGCAGGCAGTGATGATCTGGCCGCTGCCGGATACAAACTTCAAGCCGACAGAAAAGCAGATGGATTCCTATTCCCTGGATGATGATGTGGACTTGAGTGGCCGCGACATTGTCCGCTTTGGATATAAGAATACAGAGCAGCCGGTTACCAGTTGGATTGATATGATGGAACAGGTTCTGAAAATCCTTCATGCAGAGGATAAATCGGTTCTGTCCAGACTGGCCTATGCCCAGGAGGATGCAAATGATTTGGCTGCTTATGTAAGCAATAACCCACAGAATTTAAGGAATGCCCTGAAAATTGATAGCGATATTTTTGTAGAAAGAAATACCAGTACATCCACTAAAATTTCCATGCTGCGCAAGTTCTTTAAGGCATATGGAGTAAATGAGTCGGATTTGGTATTTTATCTCAAGGATTCCAATGCGGATAGCCGCTCCCAGGAAGCTGGCACACGGTATGAGCTGCGGCGTAGATATTGGACCTTTGCGCTGCCGCATATCCAGCAGGCACATGATGATGGAACCGGACACGGCTGCTTTGCCGGATGCACAACCTCAAAAGAAAACTGGATGAGCAGCGGTTTTGGCATTATGGGATTTAACTTGGCCTGTGTCGCAAATTACAATAAAGCAAAGGTCAGCTTATGGCTTTCCAGTTCCACCAAAGAGCGCAATAAAGCCGCGTTTGACTATTTATATAGTCATAAAGTGGAAATAGAGGACCGTCTTGGTACCAAGCTGGAATGGCTGCGCAGTGATGATACCAAGGGTTCCTATATCGTGATTTATTTGGAAGGTGTTAGTATCGAGAAAGAAACGGACTGGACACAAATGGCCAAGTTCCATGCTGAGTGGAGCAAAAAGTTTTATGATGTATTGGTTCCTTTTTTGAGGAGTTGGTGAAGTGAGAAGCCGGTGAAGGGGGATAAAGTGAAAGAGCGGGCGAATCTGCATGGATAACAAACGAGCGAACTGCACGCAGCTGGGCAGTTCGCTCGTTTTATCTTGTAGTTACACCGCCGGATGCACTGACGAACGGAACACGGTCCTGTCCGGCTCCAATTGGGCGTTGCTGCCGGCTGTCCGGTGGGACGTCCCGTTCCCGTAAGAACCTCATGACAGCGGCGGCAGACTGTGCTATACTAATACAATATGGTTTCCGTATGCTGCGATTGCCCCAAATTGCGATGGATGCAGCAGAGACGAATTTGATTCAATGATTAAAGGAGTGCGTACCATGGCACAAACCATTCCAAACCGCAGTGAACTGGCGAAGGAGTACACCTGGAATCTGGCCGATCTGTTCCCCAGCGACGACGCCTGGCGGGAGGCGTTTGCCCGTATGCGGGAGACGCTGGCCAAGCTGTCCGACTATCAGGGACGGTTGGGCGAAAGCGCCGAAACGCTGCTGGCGTTTCTCCAGTTACAGGACCAGTTGGAAGAGGACGGCGACCGTCTGCTGTCCTATGCTTTCCGTAAGACCGACGAGGACACCCGGAATCCGGTCTATCAGGAAATGAGCGCCCAGGCCCATCATCTCCTGGTGGAATTGGAGCAGGCGCTGGCCTTCCAGACGCCGGAACTGCTGGCCATTGACGCCGGACGTCTGGAGTCCTTCTATCGGGAGGTCCCGGCGCTGGAGCACTACCGGCTGCTGCTGACCCGCATTCTCCGCAAAAAGGACCACACCCTGTCCGGAGAAGGGGAGGGGCTGCTGGCCGCCGCCGGCAGCATGGGACAGGCCCCCGGAAACATCTTCTCCCTGTTGAATAACGCTGACCTGACCTTCGATGACGCGGTGGACAGCCAGGGCAACCGCCATCCCGTGTCCCACGGCAATTATGGCCCCCTGCTGGAATCCCCGGACCGCACCCTGCGGGAGTCGGCGTTCCGGTCCCTCTACGCCGGTTACGGCAAGCTGAAGAACACCTGTTCCGCTGTTCTGAGCGCCCAGATGAAGCAGCTGCAATTTTTTGCCGAAGCCCGCCGGTATCCCTCGGCCCTCCATGCGGCCCTGGCGGAGACGGAGGTCCCGGTGGAGATCTATCACAATCTCATTGAGACGGTCCACAAGCATCTGCCCACCATGCACCGCTATGTGCGTCTGCGGAAGAAGCTGCTGGGGGTGGACAAGCTCCATTACTACGATCTCTACACCCCCATGGTGGCTGACCAGCGCATGGAGGTACCCTTTGAGCAGGGCAAGGAGCTGGCCCGTGCCGCCCTGGCCCCTCTGGGAGAGGACTATCTGCGGGTGCTCAACGAGGGCTTTGAAAACCGCTGGCTGGATGTCTACGAAAACCAGGGCAAGCGTTCCGGCGCCTATTCCGCCGGTGTCTACGGCGTCCATCCCTTTGTGCTGCTCAACTACACCGATACCCTCAGTGACGCCTTTACCCTAGTCCACGAGATGGGCCACGCCCTCCATTCCTACCTGTCCAACCACAACCAGAGCGTCACCTATGCCGGTTATAAAATCTTTGTGGCGGAGGTGGCTTCCACCTGCAACGAAGCCCTGCTGATTCACCATCTGCTGGACGGCGCTCAAGACCCCAAGCGCCGCGCCTATCTGATCAATCACTTCCTGGAGCGGTTCCGCGCCACGCTGTACCGGCAGACCATGTTTGCCGAGTTTGAGCTGTGGTGCAGCGAGCAGACCCGCCTGGGCAACGCCCTGACGGCAGACGCCCTCTGCACCAAGTACGCCGAGCTGAACCGGCTGTACTACGGCGAGGACATTGAAGCCGACCCGGAGATCGCGCTGGAGTGGGCTCGGATTCCCCACTTCTACTATAATTTCTATGTGTATCAGTACGCCACGGGTTTCGCTTCTGCCGTGGCCCTGTCCCGCCGGATTCTCCGGGAGGGCCAGCCGGCCGTGAAGGACTATCTGCGCTTCCTCAGCGGCGGCTGCTCCGCCGACCCGGTGACGCTGCTGCAAGGCGCCGGTGTGGACCTGTCCACCCCGGCCCCCATCGACGACGCCCTGCAGTATTTCAGCCGCCTGCTGGACGAGCTGGAATCCCTGATGACGCTGTAAAAAAGACAGGATTCCATACTGCAAAGACACCAAAAAGACCGGTTTCACCGGAAAAAACGAGACGAATGTCCAATATTTCAGGTGATTTTCAAAAAAAGTACACTTTTTGGTTGCAATTTTCTAATTTTTTTGCTAAAATGATACAGATTCCACTGAGACAACCCGGCAGGCGGCAATTTGCCGCTCTGTCCGGCTGTCCCGGCCAGAAATCCACGGTACAAAACCGGAAAGGAAGAAACGCATGAAAAAGAGAAAACTGCTGTCTCTGCTTCTGACGGCTGTTCTGGCAGTTTCCATGGTTGCCTGCGGCAATCAGGAAACCGTCACCAACAATGCGCAGGACAGCGGCAACACCCAGACGGAGGGTACCACCAACACCGAGGGTACCACCGAGGAGAGCACCCGTCCCACAGAGCCTGCCGGCCAGCTGGTCATCGGCACTGTCACCCAGATGGGCAACGACTTCTACGACCCCAGCTTCTCCAACAACGCCACCAACTACAAGACCTATGACCTGATCCATGGCTATGCCACCGTTGTGGCTGACATGGAGGGTGCGCTGGTCTATGACCCCACCGTTGTGGCCAGCCATGAGACCACCGAGAATGATGACGGCACCAAGACCTACACCGTCACCATCAACGACGGTCTGACCTGGAGCGACGGCACTCCCATCACCGCCAAGGACTACGTCTTCCAGCTGCTGCTGGAGAGCTCCCCCGAGATGAACGGCGTGGACGGCTATCCCAGCCAGGCCGGTTACTCCCTGGTGGGTTATCAGGACTTCTTCGACGGCAAGACCGAGAACTTCGCCGGTGTGCATCTGGTGGATGACATGACCTACTCCGTCACCGTCCGTGCCGAGGAGCTGCCCTTCCACTACGATATCTATTACGTCACTGCTATGCCCCGTCCCATGCACGTCATCGCTCCCGACTGTGACGTGGTGGATTCCCCCGAGGGCGCTTCCATCACCGGTGACTTCACCACCGAGCTGCTGCTGAAGACCATCAACGATCCCTCCACCGGCTATCGTTACAACCCCACGGTCACCTGCGGCCCCTATCTGTTTGAGTCCTTCGATGTGGCCAGCGCCCAATGTACGCTGACGGTGAACCCCAGCTATGTCGGCGACTACCGCGGCGTGAAGCCCGCCATTGAGAAGCTGGTCATCAAGACCGTCAAGAGCGACACCATGATCAACGAGCTGAAGTCCGGCTCCGTGGATCTGCTGTTCCAGTGCAGCGGCGCTGATACCATCAACGCCGGTCTGGACCTGGTGGATGCCGGTGAGGCCCAGAAGAACACCTTCTTCCGCAACGGCTACGGCAAGATTCAGTTCGACTGCAGCCAGTTCCCCACCGATTCCGCCAATGTCCGCCAGGCCATTGCCTACTGCCTGGACCGCAGCGAGTTCGCCCGTCAGTACAGCGGCGGTTACGCTGCCGTTGTTCACTCCTACTATGGTCTGGCCCAGTGGGAGTATCAGGAGTCCAAGGACTGGATCGACCAGAATCTGAACACCTATGAGAAGAACCTGGACGAGGCCAAGAAGCTGCTGGAGGCCGACGGCTGGACCCTCAACGCCGACGGCACCGAGTATTCCGGCACCGGCACCCGTTACAAGGATGTCAACGGTGAGCTGAAGCCCCTGGTCATCGAGTGGGCCAACACCGACGGCAACCCCGTTTCCGATCTGCTCTCCACCATGCTGCCCGAGGCTATGAACGAGGTGGGCATGGAGCTGAAGGCCACCACCATGGACTTCCCCACGCTGCAGTCCGCCATCACCCACAGCAGCGATAAGATCTACAACATGTACAACCTGGCCGTTGGCTTCTCCACCGTCAGCTCCCCCTGGTACTACTACTCCACCGATCCCCAGTGGATGCAGGGCGGCTACAACAGCAACTGGATCGTGGACCAGGAGCTGGCCGACGCCACCGCAGCCATGAAGCCCATCGCCTATGAGGACACCGAGGCTTGGCTGAGCGCCTGGCAGACCTTCATCGACCTCTGGAACGAGAAGCTGCCCGACATCCCCCTGTACTCCGACGAGTACTACGACTTCTACTCCAACAAGCTGCACGGCTGGCAGTCCACCTCCGTTTGGGAGTGGTCCCGCGCCGTTCTGGATGCCTGGGTTGACGCCTAAGATTCATCCAGTCTAACATTCGTCCGGCGGAGCCCCGCATTGTGGCCGGGTTCCGCCGGATTTCCAGTGTTGCGGCAGATTCCGCAGCCCCGACTGTATGGGTACTGGGCAAAAAAGCCAATCCCCAAAATTTTGAAATGGAGGAACGGTGAATGGGAAAAGGTAGATACCTGCTGAAGCGATTGATTTACATTATCTTCGTCTTCTTTATCATTTCTATTCTGATGTTCGCGATTTACAAATCCATGCCCGGCGACCCCGTTGAGATCATGCTGGGCGACAGCAAAACCACCATGAAACCCGATGCCTATCAGGCCCTGTACGACAAAACAAGGGAATCCCTGGGCCTGGACGCGCCCCTGCCGGTGCAATATCTGAGCTGGATGGGCAATATGCTGACCGGTGAATTCGGCTATTCCACCCAGTACAAGCAGGAGGTCATCAACATCATTGGCGCTCCCATGGCCAATACCGTAATTTTGAATATTCTGACCATGTTTGTGGTCTTTATCATTGCTATCCCCCTGGGAATTCTCACCGCAGTGCGAAAAAACAGCGTCTTTGACAAGGCGGTTCAGGTTTTGACCATTGTGGGCTACAGTATCCCAACCTTTATTATCGCATTGCTGGCCATCTTCCTGCTGGCTGTCAAGATTCCCATTTTCCCCATTAGCGGCGTCCAATCCGCCGGTTCCACAGCCACAGGCATGGCCTATGTGCTCGACAGGCTGCACCATATGGTCCTGCCGGTGCTGGTCATGTCCGTTTCGGGCATCGGCGGCATCACCCGCTATGTCCGCGCCGCCATGATCGACGTGCTGCGTATGGACTACATCAAGACGGCCCGGGCCAAGGGCCTGCGGGAGAAGACCGTCATCTATATCCACGCGTTCCGCAACGCCCTGATTCCCGTGGTGACCATTACCACCTGGTGGATCATCGGCCTGTTTGGCGGTTCCATCGTCATTGAGTCCGTGTTCCTGTGGCCCGGCCTCGGCAAAATGCTCATTGACGGCTTGCTGCAGCGCGACTTTGCGGTGGTGCTCACCATGCAGATGTTCTACGTGGTCCTGTCCCTGGCGGGCAACGTCATTATGGACATCGCCTATACGCTGGTGGACCCCCGCGTGAGACTGGAAAACTAAAGGAGGGAAGACGATGCGTAACAACAAGAAGAAAACCCGACGCTCCACGGCGGCTACGGCGGCCCAGCGGATGGTTCTGGGCGGTCTCCCTCAGGAGGAAGAAGAGATTTTGCAGAGCCCGCTGCAAATGGTCATCAGTTCCTTTGTCCGGGACAAGATCGCCATGATCGGCGTGATCCTCTTCACCTTCATTTTCCTCTGCTGTGTGTTCCTGCCGTACTTTTTCCCCATTGACCTGTACTACCAGGACGTGACCCAGGCCAACGTGGCCCCCGGCTTCGGTATGCTCAGCGTGCCCACCCAGCTGAAGAACAACGCCCAGGATTTGTCTGTGGGCAGCTCCTTCTCCGTGGGCCTGGACAAGGACGGCAACGTCTACGAGTGGGGTACCTTCCCCAATGAGAAGCTGAAAAACATTCCCAGCACCAGCGAGACCGGCAAGCTGGTCCAGATTTCCGCCGGTCTTGACCACATTGTGGCCGTCAATGAGGATGGACAGGTCTTCACCTGGGGCAATGACCGTATGGGTCTGGCCAGCATCCCCATGGAGCTGCGCTCCGGCGGCAACGACATCAAGCAGATTCTGGCCGGTTACCAGATCTCTCTGGCTCTAACCGAGGACGGCGAAATGTACAACTGGGGCAGCGATTACCTGTTGAGCATCACCTATCCCGAGGGCGTGCAGGGCAATATCGACAAGTTCGCGGCCAGCACCAACATCGTCATGGCCCTGACCAAGGACGGCGAAGTGGTGCCCCTGACCAACAAGACCTCCGCCTACACCAACATTCCGGAAGAAATCCAGGGCAATGTGGTGGATTTGGCCCTGACCGACGAGAGCGCCGCTGCCGTCACGTCCGATGGTACCGTCTACACCTGGGGCAACAATATCAAAAAGACCCTGGACGTTCCCGAGGAAATCCAGGGCCAGGTGGTCTCCATCACCGGCGGCCGGTACCACTATACCGCTGTTTTGCAGGATGGCACCGTGTACAGCTGGGGTGACAACACCCACGGCCAGACCGACGCGCCCAGCGGCACCACCGTCGCTTCGGTGGACAGCGGTTACTATGCCAACTACGCCATCACCCAGGATGGAACCGTGGTGGCCTGGGGCCTCAAGGGCTATCTGATGGGTACCGACGCTTTGGGCCGCGACCTGTTCCGCCGTCTCCTGGTGGGCGGCCGGATGACCATGACCGTCGGCGCTATCGCCGTTATCATCTCTTCCTTCATCGGCATTGTTATCGGCGGCGTCTCCGGCTACAAGGGCGGCAAGGTGGATAACCTGCTGATGCGTCTGACGGAGATTGTCTCGTCCATTCCGTTCCTGCCATTCTGTATCATTCTGTCGTCGATTCTCGGCAATAAGATCAGCGAGACCCAGAGAATCATTCTGATCATGTGTATTTTGGGCCTGTTGTCCTGGCCCGGCATCGCCCGTCTGGTCCGCGGCAGCGTTCTGGCGGAACGGGAGCAGGAGTTCGTCACCGCCGCCAAGGCGCTGGGCGTCCGGGAGTTCGGCATCATCTTCCGCCACATCCTGCCCAATATTATCACGGTCATCATCGTCAACGCCACGTTGAACTTTGCCACCTGCATGCTGACCGAGTCCTCTCTGTCCTTCATCGGCTTCGGCGTCAACGAGCCCAATGCCACCTGGGGTAATATGCTGACCGGCGCCCAGAACGGCCAGGTCATCGAAAATTACTGGTGGCGCTGGGTGTTCCCGGCTCTGATGCTGGGCATCTGCACCATCAGCATCAACTGCATCGGCGATGGCCTGCGCGACGCCATTGACCCCAAATCGAAGGAGAGGTGACAAGCCATGAGTCTGTTGGAAGTCAAAAACCTGCATACTTATTTCAAAACGAAAAAGGGCATCGTCAAGGCTGTCAACGATGTCAGCTACTCCCTGGAAGCCGGTAAGACGTTGGGTATCGTCGGCGAGTCCGGCTCCGGCAAGAGCGTGTCGGCCATGAGCATCATCAAGCTCCTGGACGGCAACGGCTACATTGAAAGCGGCGAGATCACCTTCAATGGCCGCAACATTCTGGAGGCCAGCATCAAGGACCTGCACCACATCCGCGGCAATGAGATTTCCGTCATCTTCCAGGAGCCCATGACCTCTCTGAACCCGGTGTTCACCATCGAACGCCAGATCGGCGAGGTTCTGCGGCTGCACCAGAATCTGGACAAGAAGACAGCCTATGCAAAGGCTGCGTCTCTGCTGGCCGACGTCAAGATTCCCAACCCGGAGCGGGTGGCCAAGCAGTATCCGTTCCAGCTGTCCGGCGGTATGCGCCAGCGCGTCATGATCGCCATGGCTCTGGCCTGTAAGCCCAAGCTGCTGATTGCCGACGAGCCCACCACGGCGCTGGACGTCACCATTCAGGCACAGATTCTGAAGCTGATGAACGAGCTGAAGCAGCAGACCGGCACGTCCATTCTCTTCATCACCCACGACTTGGGCGTCATCCACGAGATGGCCGATGAAGTGGCGGTCATGTACTGCGGACAGATTGTGGAAAAGGCCGACGCCAAGACCATTTTCCACGACGGCACCCATTCCCATCCCTATACGGAAGGTCTGATGATCTCCATTCCCCGGCTGAATACCCCCAAGGACCAGCGGCTGGAAGCCATTCCCGGCTCCGTGCCCAACCCCCTGTATCTGCCGGAGGGCTGCAAATTTGCGCCCCGCTGCAAGTATTGCACCGAGAAGTGCAAAGCCAGCGAGCCGACTTTGCAGCAGATCGGCCCCAACCATTATATCCGGTGCTTCTATCCGGAGAAGGCGGTGAGAAAAGAACATGCAGAATGAAACTCGTAAGGTGCTGCTGCGGGTCCGGGACGTCAAGCAGTATTTCCCCGTGAAAAAGACGAAGCTGCGGGAGAAGCAGCGGTATGTTCGCGCCAACGACGGCATTTCCCTGGATATCTACGCCGGTGAAACGCTGGGTCTGGTGGGAGAGTCCGGCTGCGGCAAGTCCACCCTGGGCCGAACCCTGCTCCAGCTCTATCCCCAGACTGACGGACAGGTTCTCTACTACAAGGACGGCAAGGAAATCGACCTGAAGAGCCTTTCCAAAGAGGAAATGCGTGTACTGCGCAAGGATTTGCAGCTGATTTTCCAGGACCCCTATTCTTCGCTGAACCCCAGAATGACCGTGGGCCAGATCATCGGCGAGGGTCTCGTCTCCCATGGTGTGTTCAAGCGGGGCGACCCGGCCATGCGGGACTATATCTTCCAGGTCATGGAGAATTGCGGTCTGGCAACCTATATGTTCGGCCGCTATCCCCATCAGTTCTCCGGCGGCCAGCGCCAGCGCATCGGCATCGCCCGCAGTCTGGCTCTGAATCCCTCCTTTGTGGTCTGCGACGAGGCCGTGTCGGCTCTGGACGTGTCCATTCAGTCCCAGATTCTGAACCTGCTGTCGGATTTGAAGGAACAGCAGAATCTGACCTATCTGTTCATCACCCATGACCTCAGCGTGGTCAAGTATATCAGCGACCGCATCGGCGTCATGTACCTGGGCAATATGGTGGAGCTGGCTCCCACAGAGGAGCTGTTCGCCAATACCCTCCATCCCTATACGGAAGCCCTGCTGTCGGCCATTCCCGTGGTGGATGAAAACGACAAGCGGGAGCGCATTCTGCTGGAAGGCGATATTCCCAGCCCGGTCAATCCGCCCTCCGGCTGCAAGTTCCATACCCGCTGCCGCTACTGCCAGCAGAAGTGCAAGGAAGAAGTCCCCCAGTGGACGGATGTGGGCAACGACCACTATGTGGCCTGCCACTACCCCCTGCACCATAAGGAGTGAGTTCCCATGCTGTTTGGGAAAAAGATCAACCGGGTCGTCAATGTCCGGGAGGCAGAGGAGCGGTTTGAGGAAGAACGCGCCCAGGTTCCCCTGGAAAAAAACGACCGGCTGGCCATGATTCTGGCAGCGCTGGTGGTATTTGTGCCGGTGTTTCTCGTCATCGTCGCCATTTTGCTGCTGGTGTTCTTCCTGTTTTTCTTCCGCCACCTGTGAAACAGGGAAGCACGGCGTTATCTGCGAAACGCGCCGGATTGCTTGCCGGAATTCACAATAAGACAGTAACACGGAAAACAGTTGCCGGGTCCTGCTGTAGCGGGGCCCGGTGATTTTTTTGTTGTTATACGCAAGCAAAAATAAGAAGGCAAGGGCGCAAGTGATGGGAATATCACTTGCGCCCTTGCCGGTATTCAGATACTCCAAAAAAATGCCCTCTGAACATGCGTTCAGAGGGCAATTCTTTATCCGGAAATCATGGAATTGTACAGGTCGATCAGTTTGGAGCAGGCGGTGAAATAGGCGTCATAGGACTCGCTGTAATCCGTCTGATTCCGGGCCGCCGTCATAAAGCTTTCCAGGGCGGAGTTCACATTGTTGGCAGCGGTGGTGAAAAGCTCCACTTCCGCATCTGCGGTGACGCTGTCGGGCCACACAACCTCGACACACGCCGGGTCGGCCAGTGCTTCGGTCAAGCTGGTATAGGCTTCCTGGTGCTCGGTGTACAGGGTTTCCAGATTGGTCATATCCAGCGGGGGCAGCGTTGTTCCAATTTCCACGGCGGACAGCTGCTCCCAGATTTCCGTGTCGATGTCGTTGGACACGCTGACCAGAATCCGGCTGTAGTAGGCGATGTCCCAGCCCTCGGCCTGGAGCCGCTCCAGTTCCTCAGCCTCGGTGGCCTCGTCCAGCACGTTCATGGACTCGATGAAGGGCAGAGCAACCTCGTCAAAGGCTTCGACGGCTTCATACAGCCGGGTGTGCAGCGCGGCGGCTTCGGAGAAATTGTCCTCGTCATACTCCTGATAGCTGATGTACCAGCCCAGCTCGCCCAAAACTTCGCCCATGGTCTGGTAGGGCTGCTCCAGCTGCTTGAGGAGCTCGTCCTGCTCGGGGTAGTCGGGGTCCTCGTCGCAGTAGCCCATGGCGTCCTCCATGATGTAGGAATTGAAGGTGTAGAAGCCGAAGACATCGTCCAGCATGCTGTACTCCGCGCCGTCCACCAGGGCAAACTCCGGCTGATACTGCACCACAGTGAAATAGTTGGTCAGCAGTTCGTCCATTTCATAGACATTGTCGAGCACTTCCAGATAGGCGTTGAATTTGCTGTAGTCCACGGGCTGGTCCGCGTCCTCCTGCTCTTCTGCGGCGCTGTCGGTACCGGCGTCATCGGAGACGCTGGCGCCGTCGGTGTCCGTATCGGTGCTGCTTTTGCCGAAAGAGCAGCCGGACAACAGTAGCGCCAGGATCAGGACCCAAGCGCCAAGCAGACGGGGGAACGTGGTTTTGGTGATTCTCTTCATTCTTTTTCCTCCTGAACGGGACCCCGTCCCATGGCTGCCGCGGCAGTCCGTCCGTCCTGGGCAGGGTATCCTCTGATTTTCGATTTCCCCGGATGGGGAGAACCATACGAAGTTTGACAAACGATGTCCCCGGTCGGGACACCGGACAGGGGAGTGGGCGTTCCAATTCTCCCTCAGCCATCTGACGCCTCTTTGCGGCGAATGACGATCCAGAATGCGCCGTAGCACAGAATATACCCGCCGGACAATCCCAGAATGATGTACTGCCGCCGCCGCAGACCGTCCGTGTACTGCTGAGCGGTCAGGTGGGGCTCCACGGTGATGTAGGTGTCTTCCGACGGGATAGACAGGACCCGCCGTTCC
The DNA here is from genome assembly GCA_944385365.1 of uncultured Oscillospiraceae bacterium. GTDB lineage: Bacteria > Bacillota > Clostridia > Oscillospirales > Oscillospiraceae > Avoscillospira_A. Next base: position 14,592 of record CALWWW010000024.1, read on the forward strand.
ACCGAACCGTTTTGGTACAGCTCTTCGGCCAGGACCCGGGCGGTGCCGCCCTCGTCCCGCCACTGATAGCCGGAGCCGTCGGTGGTCCGGTAATAGACCATATAGACGGTCTTGGTGGGGTGCAGACGGCGATACCGGCGGGTACCGGTGTTTTTCACCGAGACGGGCAGAATGTCGTAGGGTGCGAAGGTGTGAACGCCGCTGTCCGTATATTGGTCGGCGGGGCGGATGGTGTTGAGATTCCGAATGCCCGTATAGAGACCGGCAGCCGCCAGAATCAGCAGGACCACGCCGCCGGATCCGGCAAACCGTTTCAGAGATCTGCGCCATGTGCCGGAGGGCCGGACGGGCGCGGCCGCGCCCGAAGCCGTGTCCGGCGAGGATGCAGCGCGGACGGTGCGCCGGTTCCAGCAGAGAAAGCCCACTCCCACCACGGCCCACACCAAAGCGGCACAGCCGAGGGCGGGCAGCAACAGCAGCAGGATAAAGCCGCTCTGCAAAAGGGTGGGATACAGGAACAGCACGATTCCCCAGGCGCACAGGCCGCCGACGCCGTTCATACACAGCCACAGAATCCAGCGGTTCAGGCTGAGACGGCGGGAAAAGCATGCGCCCGCCGGAATAAAATAGGCGGCGGTGAGCAGGGGAGTACCCAAGAGAAATACAAGCCAGTTCCGCCCCATGGAACAGTGAAAGAGCAGCAGAAACACGCCGATGCAACAGAGCACCGACGCCAGAATTGCAACAGCCTTTTTCAAGTTTGGCTCCCCCTCTCTGTGATGACTGCCATGCAGTCTGTCCCCATGCTCTATGGTCTATGATACCAGAGAATGGACGGAAAATCCACTGTGCCGTGGGGCCTAGCGGTGGGCGGCGCGGCGGCTGACCACAGGCGTCACAGCGGCGGTTCTCCGGACCGGCGGGGCATCCTCCGGACGGACGCCGTAAATCTGGGCCAGGGCCAGGATTTTGGAGGCCCAGTTGGCATGGGTTTTGAATTCGTTCATGCGGGCGGCATCGACGCTGCGGGCCACCATGGGCGCGTTGTCCAGGTCCCAGGACAGAATGCTGCGGGCGTCGGCATAGTCCCGGGCCGTCACCTGCAAAGCGCGGTTGACAATGGGAATCTGGTTGGGATGGATGACGGTTTTACCGATAAAGCCGTTGAGGGCGTCGAGACGCAGCTCCCGTTCCAAACCCGTGTCCCAGCCTGGCCCGGCGTAATATTCCCACACGGGGCCGGAAATCACATAGTCGGCGGCAAAGGTGGAGACCACATCCAGCAGAATCCGGGCCACCGGCTGCAAATCGTAAATGGTGTCGGAGACGCTCCGGCGCAGGCCGAAGACATGGGACAGGTCGTTGCCGCCCACCCGCAGATTGAGAATGCGGTCTGAGACAGGCTCCAGCTCTTCTTTTAATTGGGCCAGCTGCTCCAGCCGTCCGGCGGGGGCAGCCATGGCGTGGGATTCAAAAATCGGCATATAGGAAAACTCGGCGGACTGGGAGATGTCCTCCATGGCCGCCAGATACGATTGGCTGTTGTCCGTGTAAAACTTGGGCAGGATAAAGCCCGTGAGCACCTGGGAGACGCCGGACAGACGGGCCGCCATGCGGCGCAGATGCAGGGGAGAGCGGATGCGGACAAAAATCCGCGGCAGATAGAAACTGTGTTCCGCGTGCAGGCGCTGAATCTGTTCCAGGGTGCGAAGCAGCGCGTCCTCCGCCTCCGCCAGATGGGCGTCGTTGACCGTATCCTCCAGGCAGAAGGCCAGAGAAAACGGCGCGGGAATGGCATTGTGCAGCAGCGTGTTCACAATGGAATCGTGCAGGCCCGCGGGACAGTACAGCAAAGCGCCCACCGAATATGCGGCAAGGCTGTGAAACATGGAATTCCTCCCGGAAGATAAAGTTTCTCCCATTGTAGCATACGGAGAGAAAATTGTAAAATAATTCTCGCAGTCTCCGCCGAACGCTCCGGTATACCGCGGATGCAATCGGGCTTGAATACACGCTGTAGGTGTAGTATAATGGGAAAAAACCAGGAAAATGATTGTAATTGAAAATTTCCGTATAATCTTGGACATTGAGACGCTTTTGAGGATGAAACACAGCAATTACATGGTTTTTGTTGCAGTAATTGCGCATGGGAAAGAATAGGGCCGCCATGTTTCAACTGGGAACTTTATCAAAACTTAACGACTTTTTAACACCGCTTTCCCAACGGCGGGAGCCGTGCGTCTATTTTGTACGGGTGGAAGGATTTACCGAGGACCTGCCCGACGGCGTCAAGGAATTTTATCAGGAAGCCCGCCGGAACGGCGTCATCATCGACGGGCGCATTCCTAATCCCACGCCGGAAAATCTCGCATACTTTCAGGAGATGCTGGGGAGCGGATTTCAGCGGAACCGGCCGTTTATGGATGACCAGCTGCGCCGGTGGCTGCCCCGGCTGTCTCCGGCCCAGCGGGGGAATATTGTTGTGTCCATGGACGCCATGCTGGAGACTCTGGCCCGTCAGGGCAAAAACGAGAACATGCTCCACAACGCCTATGTCAAATACCTCTGCTGGCTGTACTTTAAATTTGAACGGATTTTAGCGGCGCTGGGTCAGGACCGGCTGCCTAAAATCCTCTACGACGGCGCGGTAAGCGCCTACGAATTGCAGCTGCTGACCATTCTGGCCGGAGCCGGTGCAGACATCCTGATGATCTGCCGGGATGGAGAGCAGTACCGCCGGGCGGACCCTACAGACCAGTGCTCCACCCGGCTGCCCCAGACCAATCCCGCCCCGTTTCCCGATTGGTTTACGCTGAAATGGGTGCAGAAAGAACTGGAACAGGCGTGGAACCGCCAGCGGCTGTACGGTACGTTGCCCACGCTCCAGCCGTGTACCAACGCTTGGATGCGGTCGCCCGCCCTGCGGGAGGTGCTGACAGCGCCGCCTGCCCGGGGAGACGACGCCCATCTCTTTTACAACGCCTTTCTCTTGCAGCACGGTGTGGAGGACCGGTTGCTGTTTTCCAATGATCTCTTTGGATTCTATCAGGAATTGGAGCGGTCCGGCCGCCCCATCTGTCTGGTGGACCAGGCCCTCCCGTCCCCCACGCCGGAGGAAATCGCCGCCATCCGGCGGCAGAACTATACGACGCTGGACCAGATGATTCTGGGCCTTTCTCAAAACATCCGCTATTCTTCCCAGGCAGAATTGCAGCGGCTCATGGTCAAGGGCTTTGTGGACCTGCTCCTGGAGGAGGGACAGGCCCCGGACGCGTCGTTGCTGAAGCTGACCAACCGGGCGGTGTATCTGCTGGTCTGGCTGAAACGGTATCAACCGACGCTGTTCCCCGCATGGACGATGGGACAGGTGCCCGTGTTCCTGCTGTTCGGCAACTGCGGCAGCCGGAACGAAGCGCTGTTTCTGCGGCTGTTGGCCCGGCTGCCGGTGGATGTGCTGGTATTGGTGCCCAACCGGGCCGCGGTGCCGGTGCTGGAAGACCCGGCCTTGCTGCGGCTGACCTATGATGACTCGCTGCCCATGGAGACGTTCCCCACGGCCTCCTCCCAGCGGCGGGTGGCAACCGCCGCCTATCAGGCGGAGCGGGACCTGGATTCCATCATGTACCAGGACTCCGGCATGTACCGCAATCAGCAGTACACCAGGGCCGAGGCCGTCACCCTCCAGACCATGTACGAGGAAATCGCCCTGCTGTGGGACCAGGAACTCAAATATCGCCCCTCTTTTGCGGTGTCCGGTGACCGGGTGACGGTGCCGGTGCTGCTGGAAAAGGTGTGCGGCGTCAAGGACGGGGACGTCCGGCGGTATTGGAGCGAGATTAAAAAGCTCCTGACCCCCGACACGGTCCTGGTGGACCGGTTCCCGTGGCTGTCTCCCACCGATGAAAACCCCATCAAGCCCTATGTGACCCAATTCCTGAAAAACGGCAAGCTGCTGCGGGACAAAATCCGGAACCATAAGGCGTATCCCTACGGGATTCTGCGGAAGGAGATGCAGGAGTTCCTGCTGGATCAGGTCCAGTGCTTATTGGACCAAAAGATTATTGCCGGTACCTGGCAGAACGGAACCGAATATACGGTGCTGTCCACGGCGCTGAATCTGCCCAAGCCGGTCCTGCGCATGGTGCAGAAGTTCGACTTTACCAAAAAGAACCCCAAGCTCCTGCTGATCAATCCCACGGAGCGGGTGCTGAATCTGGAGGAGAGCATTGTGGTGGCGCTGCTGAACCGCATGGGCTTCGACGTGCTGCTGTTTATCCCCACAGGCTTTGAGTGCGTGGAAAAATTTTTCCCGCCGGACTATATCCATGAGCAGCAGATTGGCGAATACGTCTATGATTTGACGGTGCCCAATTTTGCCGCTGTTTCCACCCAGCAACCGAGTATCAACCCCCTGAGAAAACTGTTTGGAAGGTGAGGATTCTATGGCATTGGATTTCAACAGACCCGGAGCGTCCGGTTCCGCAGCGGAACCCGCAGCCGTGCCGGCTGTGCAGGAAGAGACATACCAGAAATACGACATTGTGGCCGACCGGCAGCAGATGAACCAGCAGCTGACCAATTCGCCGGAGGTGGACCGTCTGGCCAGCCAGATTGAGGTTTACAACCTGGAGACCATTGTATCCTTCGGCGCCGAGGCGGCGGAGGAGATTTCCAAGTGCTCCGACGTGGTCCTCAACAGCATGAACCTGTCGCAGCTGGACGAGTCCAGCGCCATGCTGACCACCCTGGCCAAGATCATGGACAAGTTCGACATTGAGGAAATCAAGGAAAATCCCGGTTTTCTCAACAAATTGTTCGGCAACCTCCGCAAGCAGTTGGACAAGATTCTGGCCAAATACCACACCATGGGTGAGGAAGTGGACAAAATCTATGTGCAGCTCAAGCAGTATGAATCGGAGATCAAGCAGTCCAACCGGAAGCTGGAGGATATGTTCCAGGCCAACGTGACCTATTACCATGAGCTGGTGAAATACATTCTGGCCGGTGAGCAGGGCTGCCGGGAGATCGAGGCGTATATCGCCCAGCGGCAGGCCGATATGGAGGCCACCGGCGACAACTCCATCCAGTTTGAATTGACCTCGCTGAATCAGGCATTGATGATGCTGGAGCAGCGAACCCAGGACCTGCGCACGGCGGAAAATGTGGCCATGCAGGCTATCCCCATGATCAAAACCATGCAGTTCAGCAATATGAATCTGGTGCGTAAGATCAATTCGGCGTTTATCATCACCCTGCCGGTGTTCAAGCAGGCATTGACCCAGGCCATCATGCTCAAGCGCCAGCGGCTGCAGGCCGAGGCCATGGCGGCCCTGGATGAAAAGACCAATGAAATGCTCATCCGCAACGCCCAGAATACGGCGGAACAGGCGAAGATGACGGCCCGGCTGGCTTCCGGCAGCTCCATTAAAATCGAGACGCTGGAAAAGACGTGGCAGACCATCGTCTCCGGCATCGACGAGACCAATCAGATTCAGGAGAACGCCCGCAAACAGCGGATTGAGGACCAGAGACGGCTGGAAACCATCAAAGCCGATTTCAACAGACGCTATCACATGCCCAATCAGCACTGAATTTAGCTGCATAGATATTGTGTGCCAATCATCAGAAGGAGGAATTTTGCTATGCCCATCAATCTGACAAAGGGACAAAAAGTAGATCTGACCAAGGGAAACCCCAGTTTGACGAAAATCGTCGTGGGCCTGGGCTGGGATGTCAACGCCTTTGACTCCGGCGCGGCCTTTGACCTGGACGCCGCGGCGTTCATGGTCGGCGGCAACGGCAAGTGCCCCACGGAAAAGGAATTTGTGTTCTATGGCAACCTGGAGCATACCAGCGGCAGCGTGAAGCACATGGGCGACAACCTGACCGGCGAGGGCGACGGCGACGACGAGCAGATCGTCGTGGACCTGAGCAAGGTGCCTGCCAATGTGGAGCGGATTGCCTTTACGGTCACCATCTACGACGCCGAGAGCCGTCACCAGAACTTCGGCCAGGTTTCCAACGCCTACATCCATATTCAGGACCTGGTCGGCGGTGCGGACCTGATCCGCTACGATCTGGGCGAGGACTTCTCCATTGAGACGGCCATTGTGGTCGGTGAGCTGTACCGGCACAACGGCGAGTGGAAGTTCAACGCCATCGGCAGCGGCTTCCAGGGCGGCCTGGCGGCTTTGTGCGGCCATTACGGCATTGAAGTGGCATAAACAATCCAACAATGTTCCATAAAATATTCTAACAGTGTAGGGAGGAGACAGTATATGCCTGTCAGTCTGAAAAAGGGTCAGAAGGTTAGCTTGACCAAGGAAAATCCGGGCCTGTCCAAGGTGGTTGTCGGTCTGGGCTGGGACGTGAACGCCTTTGATACCGGCGGAACGTTCGATCTGGATACGGCGGCGTTCCTGCTGGGGGATTCCGGCAAGACCACCCGCAGCGAGGATTTCATTTTCTACGGCAACCTGAAGCACCCCTCCGGCAGCGTGGAGCATCTGGGCGACAACCTGACCGGCGAGGGCGCCGGTGACGACGAGCAGATCAAGATCGATCTGACCAAGGTGCCCGAAACCATTTCCCGCATCGCCTTCACGGTCACTATTTACGAGGCCGAGGAGCGGCGGCAGAATTTCGGACAGGTGAGCAACGCCTTTATCCGCATTTTCGACGAGGTTTCCGGCCAGGAGCTGCTGCGGTACGATCTGGGCGAGGACTTCTCCATTGAGACGGCGGCCGTCTTCGGCGAGCTGTACAAGCACAACGGCGAGTGGAAGTTCAACGCCATCGGCAGCGGCTACCAGGGCGGTCTGGCTGCTCTGTGCGCCAACTACGGCGTGGACGTGGAGTAAACACAAACACAAAACATGGATACCGGGCGGCCCTGTAATCTGCCCGACCGGCGGCAAAGGACGCCGGACATGCAAAGGAAATGAAGGAGGAATCCGTAATGTCGATCAGTTTGCAAAAGGGTCAGAAAGTCAGCCTTTCCAAGGAGGGCCGCGAGGGTTTGAACCGTGTGGTCGTCGGTCTGGGCTGGGATGAAGCCAAGAAGAAGGGCGGCCTGCTGGGCGGCCTGTTCTCCGGCGGCTCCAACCAGAACATCGACTGCGACGCTTCGGCCATTATGCTGCGGGGCGGAAAGCTGCTGGACCGGAACGACATTATCTTTTTCGGCAACCTGACCCACGGTTCCCGGTCGGTGCAGCATTTGGGCGACAACCTGACCGGCGCCGGCGAAGGCGACGACGAGCAGATCATCATTGAGCTCAACAACGTCCCGGCGGAGTACGACCGCATTGTGTTTGTGGTCAACATCTACCAGGCTGTGGAGCGCCACCAGCACTTCGGCATGATTCAGAATGCGTTCATCCGCATTGTGGACGCCCGCAACAATCAGGAGCTGTGCCGGTACAACCTGTCGGAGAACCACGACAATATGACGGCCATGATTTTCGGCGAGGTCTACCGCCACAACGGCGAGTGGAAGTTCAACGCCGTCGGACAGGCCACCCAGGACCCCGGTCTGGGCCAGCTCTGCGCCAGATTTACCTAAGGCAACGCCGCACAATTATGCCTTCGGCCCTTTTGGCCCAACTGTGCAGTTTGAAAATCTTGAAATACATCCAGTATTCCTGCAATTTTCAAACTTTCATTTGGTCTAAAATGGATCCCCCAGTTCTCTTGTCAAATTGTGCGGCGCTGCCCTAATATCCATAAGAATCCAATCATTGGCAAAGAGGAGCGAATGATACCATTCCTCCTCTTTGCCGTCGTATCGAGGTGAATGCCCATGCACTTTAACGGACTGAACCAATCCCAGGTGGAGGAATCGAGAAAGAAATACGGCAGCAACGTGATTCCCGATTCGGAACCCACCACCTTTTGGGCGGAATTCAAGGAGACCTTCAAGGACCCCATGATCCGCATTCTGCTGGCCATTGCGGCACTGATGATCGTCATGTTTGCCTTTGGCTACGCGGATATCTACGAACCGGCCGGTACCATTGTGGCGGTGCTGATTGTGGCCTTTGTTTCGGCCAAAACCGGCGTGGCCAGTGATACCAAGTACCGCCAGCTGAAAGACAGCACCAAGAAAGACCAATGTAAAGTCTACCGGGACGGCGTTGTGGTCGTCATCGATGTGGACGACGTGGTGGTCGGCGACAAGGTCCTGCTCCAGGCCGGTGACAAAATCCCGGCGGACGGCATCCTGATTGCCGGACATTTGAAGGTGGACAACTCCGCCCTCAACGGTGAGGCGGAGGAATGCCCCAAGTACGCGGCGGAAACGGAATTGCAGCTGGCCGATGAAATCACCGGCGACACCTTTGTGGACAAGCATTCCCTGTTCCGCGGCGCGGTGCTGTTCGACGGCGAAGGCGTCATGGATGTCCAGAAGGTGGGCCTTGCCACCATGATGGGCAAGATGGCCGAGGAGATGCAGGAGGACGAGCCCGATTCTCCCCTGAAGGTCAAGCTGGCCAAGCTGGCCGATATGATCTCCCGCTTCGGCTATATCGGCGCCATTGTCATCGCCGTGCTCTACTTCGGCTACTTCATTCTCCAGGCCGGCGGCCCGGCGGCCTATTTCTCCATGGAAATGGCAGAGATCATCAAGGACGTGGTGGAAGCCGTATCCCTGGCCGTGGTTATCATCGTCTGCGCCGTGCCGGAGGGCCTGCCCCTGATGATCTCCCTGGTGCTGATGCAGAACACCAGCAAAATGCTGGACCACAATGTTCTGGTGCGCAAGGCCGTGGGTATCGAAACGGCCGGTTCCCTGAACATTCTGTTCAGCGATAAGACCGGCACCATCACCAAGGGCCATCTGGAGGTGGTGGAGTTCTTCACCGCCGACGGCACCGTGATTCCCCTGAATATGATGGCCGAACACAAGAACATCCAGCAGCTGGTGAATCTGGCCATCGGCAAGAACTCCCAGTCCATGTTTGACGCGGAGGGCCGGGTCATCGGCGGCAACGCCACCGATCAGGCGCTGATGAAGTTCCTGGGGGCCGAAGCCTTCCATGCCATGGAAAACCAGTACACCGCCGATGCGTCCCAGAGCTTCAACTCCGCCAACAAGTTCAGCCAGGCCCATATCCGGGAGCTGGACAAGACGTTCTATAAGGGCGCGCCGGAACGGCTGCTGGCTGTGGCCACCCGCTGCCTGACGGCGGACGGCACCGAGCGTCCCATCCACATGGAATCCCTCAACGCCAAGATCGACGAGCTGGCCAACAAGTCCATGCGTGTGCTGGCCTTCGGCTACTCCACCCAGGCGCTGTGCGAAAACCGCATCCAGGACGATACGGTCATCATCGGCTTTGTGGCCATCCGCGACGATGTCCGCCCCGAGGCACGGGAAGCCATTGCCGACGTGCAGAACGCCGGTATCCAGGTGGTTATGATCACCGGCGACCGGCTGGAAACGGCGGTGGCCATCGCCAAGGACGCCGGATTGCTCAAGTCCGACGACGACGTGGCGCTGACCTCTGCCATGCTCAATGAGATGAGCGATGAGGAAGTCAAGAAGATTATTCCCAGAATCCGCGTCATCGCCCGCGCCCTGCCCACGGATAAATCCCGTATGGTGCGGCTGTGCCAGGAGATGAATCTGGTGGTGGGTATGACCGGCGACGGCGTCAACGACTCCCCGGCATTGAAGCGGGCCGACGTGGGCTTTGCCATGGGCAGCGGCACCGAGGCGGCCAAGGAAGCCGGTAAGATCGTCATTCTGGACGACAACTTCAAGTCCATCAAGGACGCCATCTGGTATGGCCGTACCATCTACCATAACATTCTCAAGTTCTGCAAGTTCCAGCTGGTCATCAATGTGGCCGCTGTGGTGGTCAGCGCCATCGCGCCGTTCTTCGGCGTGGAGGAGCCGCTGAAGGTGACGCACCTGCTGTTCGTCAACCTGGTCATGGACGGCCTGGGCGCCATCATGCTGGGCAACGAACCGGCCCAGAAGCGGTATATGACCGAAAAGCCCCGCCGCCGCGACGAGAGCATCGTCAGCAAGCCCATGATGGTGCAGATCGTCACCATGGGCCTGTGGCTGACTGTCCTCAGCTTTGTGTTCCTCAAGGCGCCGTTTGTGGACCAGTTCTTTGCCACAGAGGCACAGAAGCTGTCGGCCTACTTCGTGCTGTTCATCTGGAGCGCCCTGTTCAACGGCTTCAATGTCCGTGACGACCGGTTCGGCATTTTCAAGGGCCTCAATGAAAACACCGGCTTTATGAAGGTATTTATTACCATCATTCTGGTGCAGGCCTTTATCGTCAATGCCGGGCTGATTCCCATTCCGGTCTTCGGCGTGATCAGCAATATGTTCAGCTGCGTCCCCTTCTCTTTGACGGGATGGTGCGTTGTGGCGGTGTTTGCTGTGACCATGATCCCTGTGGATATGCTCAGAAAGGTGATCACAGAAAAGCTGTCGTAAGCAAAGCGAGAGGGTACGCCCGCCATTGGACGGGGTACCCTCTTTTTGACAGAAACAGAAAGGGAGAAGCGTATGAAAAAGCTGGATTACAATTCGCCGGTGGTGCTGAGTTTGTTCTTCCTGTCTGCCGCCGCTCTGCTGCTGGGTAAGATCACCAACGGCTGGACCACCCAGGCGCTGTTCAGCGTGTACCGGTCGTCTCCGCTCAATCCGCTGGCGTATGTGCGGCTGGTGGGCCATGTGCTGGGCCACGCCAACCTGGAGCATTTCCTGGGGAATATGCTCCTGCTGCTGGTCATCGGACCGCCGCTGGAGGAAAAGTACGGCAGCGGCCCCCTGGCCCTGGGCATCCTCGTCACGGCGGTGCTGTCCGGCGTTCTGCAAATCCTGCTGTTTCCCGGCGCAGCGCTGCTGGGGGCCAGCGGCATCGTATTTATGATGATCATGCTGGCGTCCCTGTCCGGCATGAAGAACGGCAAAATCCCTCTGACGCTGATTCTGGTGGCCCTGCTCTATCTGGGACAGGAAGTGTATTCCATGCTGTTCGTCCGGGACAATGTGGCCAACCTGATGCATATTGTCGGCGGCGCCTGCGGCACGGTCTTCGGCTACGGCGTCACCCCCAAGCAGCGGCTCACCAAATCATTTTAAGGAAGCAATCACATGCAACAATATACCATGGAAGAGGTTTTGCGCATTGCAAAACGATATCGCAACACAAAACGGTCCTATCTGCTGGTCAATCCCTTGCAGGCCAAGCACCTGCCGGTGGACCCGGAAACGGCGCTGGCGCTGATGGAAACCCTGGGGGAATCCCTGCGGCAGACCTATCCGTCGGCCCGGCTGGTCATCGGCTTTGCCGAGACGGCCACGGCCATCGGCGCGGTGGCGGCGGCGCAGCTGGCCGGGGACTGTTTCTATGTACAGACCACCCGGGAGGACTGCCCCGGTGACAGGAACTTTCTGGAATTTCAGGAGGAGCACAGCCACGCTGTGGAACAGAAGCTGTGCGGCGACGCCCTGGAAGCGGGGCTGGCAGCCACGGATACGGTGATTCTGGTGGATGATGAAATCTCCACCGGCAAAACCATCCTCAATATGGTGGAACAGATGGCGGCCCGGTACCCGTCCCTGCGGGAAAAAACGGTGGTGGCGGCCTCCATCCTCAACCGGGTGACACCGGAACAGGAAGCGCGGCTGCGTCAGGCGGGAATCGTCTGCCACTGTTTGGTCCGGCTGCCCCAGGCCGATTACGACAGCCAGGTGGCACGGTACACAGTGGAGGAAGCGCCGCAGCCGCCCCAGTGGACGCCGGAAACGCCGTTCCAATCGTGGACGCTGCCCGGTTCTTTCGACCGGAACCCCCGGCTGGGCGTGCCCATCGGGGACTATGTGGCCCAATGCCGGAAGATGGCCGACGCCTTTCTCCAATGGGCGGCGCTGCCGGAAGGGGGCCGGACATTGGTTCTGGGGACGGAGGAGTGTATGCTGCCGTCTCTGATTCTGGGCCGGCAGCTGGCCCGGCGGCCGGGGAGCGGGGCGGTCCGGTGCCACGCCACCACCCGCAGCCCCATCGGCGTCAGCCAGGAGCCGGGGTATCCGATTACCTCGGGGGCCCAGGTCCGCAGCTTCTACAGCGACGACCGCAAGACGTATCTCTACAATCTGGAATCCTACGATGCGGTGGTGGTGGTATCGGACACCATGCGGGAAGACACGGCGGCGCTGTGCAGCGTTTTGTCCGCTTTGCCGGACCGGGAGACCACGCGAGTTTTTTATCTGCAGGGAGGCAGCCATGTTTGGTACCTATAAACAGGACGATGTGACCATTCTGTTGAAAGATCTCACCAACTGTATCGAACCCATGGACACCCTGGAGCGGGAACGGCGCATTCAGCAGGGCGTCCACTATTCGGAAATGCTGCCGGTGGAGTACGAACCGTCGGAACCGTATCTCCGGGCCTATTTTGACGCGGTGGAGCGGTACGCCGCTATGACGGCGGACGCCGTGGCCTCTGTGTGCCAAAAGCTCTGGCAGCAGAAAGGGGAGCGGGTGGTTCTGGTCTCCCTGGCACGGGCAGGCACTTCCATCGGTGTGCTGCTGAAGCGGTACTTCCGGTTCCGCTACGGCGTGGACGTGCCCCATTACACCATCTCCATCATCCGGGGCCGGGGCATCGATGAAACGGCCATGGCGTACATTCTGGACCGCCACCCGGCGGAAACCATCCAGTTTGTGGACGGCTGGACCGGAAAAGGAGCCATCCAGGCGGAGCTGTACCGGGCCGTCACCGCCTATAAAGGGGTGGACGGACGGCTGGCCGTGCTGTCGGACCCGGCTGGGCTGACGGATTTGTGCGGCACCAAGGACGATTTCCTCATTGCCAGCTCCTGTCTCAATTCCACGGTCTCCGGTCTTCTCAGCCGGACGGTCTACCGGACCGATTTGATTGGGCCGGGGGAGTTCCACGGCGCGGTCTTTTATGAAGCGCTGCGGCCCAAGGATTTGACCTATCAGTTCATCGACGCCATTGCGGCCCATTTTTCCATGGAGCAGCAGCCGGAACCGGACCCCACCCCCAAATCCATCAGCGCATTGGAAGAGGTGGAGCGGATTCGGCAGGAATTTTCCATTTCGGACCGCAATCTGATAAAGCCCAGCATCGGGGAGACCACCCGGGTGCTGCTGCGCCGGGTGCCGTGGAAGATCCTGGTGCACAGTCTGCATGACGAGGCCTATCTGGGCCATATTTACGCTTTGGCAAAGGAGAAAGGCGTGGAGCTGTGTGAGTATCCCCTGGTCAATTACCGGGCCTGCGGACTCATTCGGACCATGGCGGATCAATGAGTATGGAAGCAATGCTGTTTGCCAGTGATCTGGACAATACGCTGCTCTTTTCCGTGTCCCACCGACAGGAGGGGGACCGGTGTGTGGAGTGGCTGGATGGAAACGAGCAGGGCTTTATGACGCCCGAAACCGTCTCCCTCTTGGAAACGGTCCAAGGGCTGACGCGGCTGATTCCGGTGACCACCCGTTCTGTGGCCCAGTATCTGCGCATTCGATTCCCGGTGACGCCCGATTACGCGGTGGCGGCCAACGGCGCGGTGCTGCTCCACCACGGACAGCCGGACGCGGCGTGGGCGGCGGAGACTCAAGCACTGCTGTCGCCGTGGCTGGCGGAATTGGAGCGGATGGAATCGGTGATTCCCCAACGGCTGCCGGGCCGCCGTCTCCGCCGAATTGATGGGGCCTACCTGTTTCTGTCCTGCCCAAACCCGGAGGACGCCGCGTATTGCCGGTCCTGCCTGACGGATACGACGCTGTCGGTGGAGACCACGGGGCGGAAACTCTACCTGTTTCCGCAGCCGGTCAACAAGGGTGCGGCGGTGGCGCGGCTGCGGCAGCGGTTCGGCCCGTCCGGCGTCATCGGGGCGGGAGACAGTCCCATCGACGTGCCCATGCTGCGGGAATGCGACTGGGCCATTGCGCCTAACAGCGCCCTGGTGGAAGGGATGGACCGGGACCGCGCAGCGGTCTGGGACGGCCGGGGCCGCTTTCCGGACTATGTGCTGCAACAGGCTGCGGCCTTTGCGCGGGCCGGACAATAGGAGGAGAAAGACCATATGAATCCGCTTTTCAACCAGTTTCAGGTGGTGCGCCTGGATACGGCCGACCATCCGGTGGAGGAATTTTTCCAGCGCCCGGGCCGGTATTCCAATTTTCAAAAAGAGACGTTTTTTCTGCGGTGGACGGCGGGGCAGGACTTTGACGCATGGGCGGACCTGTGCCGTTCTTGGCAGAACGACCGGTCCGGCTACGTCTACGCCGAACAGCTCCACCGTTTGGATACGGCAGCGGCGGAACGGTACCGGGAGCGGTACAGCCAGGGAAACTGCATTCCGTCCTTCCGCTTTCAGAATGTCCTCTGGGAGGAGACCTTTACCGGAGCACTCCAGGAAATTCTGGACCTGTTCCGGCGGGTACGGAATTGTACGGAGGATTCTATTCTGCGGAATTTTGCTGTGAAGCTGCTGTATTGGATCGACTGCTATTTTCCCAAATTGTTTCTGGAAACCACAAAATTGACCCGGTTTCCAAAATTTGTGTGCAGCGGCACCGTGGGAACGGCGGAGTATCTTTTTTTGTACCTGCTCTACCGGCTGGGCTGTGATGTGCTGTACCTGGGAAAGGAACAGGACGTAACAGTACAATCGGCGGAACTGCTGGCCCTGTCCCAGCGGGTGGAGCAGATGCCGGTACTGCCTAGGCGGCAGAACGCGCCGGAGACGGCCCAGCCGGAACCGATCATGGCCCAGCAGCGGCCCACTCTGTCCAGGGCATCGTTGCAGCGGGCGGACCGGGTAGCAGTTGCCCCGGCGGTCCCGGTGCAGCCCCAGCCCCAACCGTCCCTGTCCCGTGCATCCTTCCAGCGACCGGACCGGGCCGCGCCGCCGGTGCGGCAGCCTGCTCCACAGCCGGTACAGCAGCCCGCGGTCCAGACAGGGGCGCGGCGGCAGCCTATGGAGTTCGAAGAGCTGGCCCGCTTCGCGTCCTCGGTGGTTATGCTGAAGGTGTTTGACCGGAACCAGGAGTGCGTCAAAACCGGGTCCGGCATCATCATCAGCGACCAGGGATACATATTGACCAACTTCCATGTGGTGGCCGGCGGCGCCTATTATGGCATCGTGCTGGAGGAGGAATCGGATGTCTTCTATACAGACGAGCTGATCAAATACCACCCCGAGCGGGACCTGGCCATCCTGCGGTCCGACAAGCGGCGGCCCCCCATTCCCATTCTGGACCCGTCGGAACGGCTGGTGCGGGGCCAAAAGGTGGTGGCCATCGGCAGCCCCCTGGGACTGTTCAACACCATATCCGACGGCATTGTGTCCGGCTTCCGGGAACTGCGGGAGACCTCCATGGTGCAGTTTACGGCACCGGTTTCGCCGGGCAGCAGCGGCGGCGCGCTGCTGGATCTGTATGGACGGCTGATTGGCGTCATTACCGCCGGATTTGATGACGGCCAGAATCTGAATCTGGCCGTGGACCATAAAACCATCCGGCAATTCCTTGGAAATCTGATATAGGGAAAAGGAGGGCGCGCTGCAAAATGCATTGCAGCGCGCCTTTGATCTCCGTATGGCGGCAGTCCTCTGTTTTACTCCTGCCGCAGCCGTTCTACCACAGTGGAGCGGGACGCCCGGCGGTAACTGGCCAGGGGCAGCAGAACGCCCAGCAGCAAAAATACCGGCAGCAGCGCCACAATGGGCAGAACGGTAAAATGGTAGGTGAAGAACCAGAACATCCGCGATATGGTACCAGCCAGCAGGGGAGCCGTGATCACGGTCAGCGCCAGAGAAAGAAGCAGGGAACCCAGCGTGTAGAGCAGACCCTCCAGAATCAGCATCCGTTTGAGCTGGGGACCGGTCATGCCGATGGATTGCAGCACTGCAAATTCCCGGCGGCGGACGGTGATGCCCGTCAGAATGGCGTTAAAGAAGTTCAGCACGCCCACCAGACCCACAATAAAGCTCAGCGTACCGCCCAACAGGGCAAACATATTGCGGAAGCTCTCAAACTCCCCGGCATAGGTGGCCTTGCTCTCGTAGTCGAATTGGGGATTCTCATTCTCCGTGTAGTCCGCCAGGAAGGACTCCATGGACGCAGTGGCCTCGTCGCTCTCCATATCGAAGGTGTAGTACATGACCGCGTCGGTGCCGCTGTCCCGGCAGAAGGTCTCGGAACCCAGGACAAATTCATCCGCGCCGTAGTATCGGTAGCTCAGGACGGAGGGCACCGTCACCAGTGCGGCCACGGTATAGTCCACATCCCGGTATTCTGCCACCCGGCTGCCCCAGTTGGTGACGTCAGGGGCGGGAATGTTTTCCCAGTCGCCGTAGACCTCGCCGGTGTCAAGATTGTAATACTCCTCCCGCTCCACATAGCGGATGGTCACCGTATCGCCCAGCCGGGCCCAATGGCTGTCCATTTCCGCCTGGCCGTAGTCATCCTCGGAGTATACGGCGGCAATGGCATTGCTGCCCGGCTCATACAGGGCCGACAGATCGCCCTCGAGTACCGTCAGGTAGTCCAGCGCGAAGGGGTCCATACCGTAGAGCTGCACCCGGTCCACCAGACGGCCGTCCGGCAGCCGTTCCATGGAGGCAATCCGCAGGTCCAGCGTTTCCGGAGAATCATACTTGCTCCAGACAGAACGGTAATAGTCCTCGGTGACAAACTCCACCGCGTCAAAGGTTTTGCCGTAGATTTTGCCCCCGGCCGCAATGCCGCCCTGGGCGTCGATGGTGTCTATGACCGATTGGGGCACGGCCATATCGGCGTTGAACGTATCGCCGCCGGTCTGGAACTGGCCCGCGTCGGCCACAATAAAGTCACTGGCCGTAAACTGTGCAATATATTTGTTCATATCAAAGCCGTTGGTAAAGGTGACCGCCAGATGGAGCAGCACCACGGCCAGCGACAGCGACAGAACGGTGATGGTGGTTTTGCCGCGGCTGCGGCCCAGATTGGCCCAGGCCATGGAAAAGAGGGACACGCGCTTTTTGGCCCGGCGTTCCCGGCGGCGGGCCACGGTACCTTCGGTGTAACGGACGGCTTCCACCGGGGAGACCTTGCCTGCCATCCGGCCGGGACGGCGGCAGGAGATCAGCACGGTGATCAGCGCAAAGGCCGCCGAACCCACAAAAATCCAGGGATTTACAGATACTACCGTAACAATGCCGTCCAGATTGCCCGCCACCACCGGTGTCAGTACGCTGCCCAACAGCCAGCCCAACACCAGGCCCACGGGAATGCCGATCACACTGAGACACAGCGCCTGGATACGGATGATGCGCCGCAGCTGCCGGGGCGTGGTGCCGATGGTTTTCAACAGACCGTAAAAGCGAATATCGCCCGCCACGGAAATCTGGAAGACGTTATAGATAATCAGGTATCCCGTCAGCAGAATCAGCACCAGAACGGCGATGATCCCAAACAGGGTGATGGGGTCCATACTGCTGGAGAGTTGCGCACCGGTATACCCCCAGTTGACGCCGATATTGATGTAATTTTCGCCGGGGGTGTCGGACTGATACCCATGGTTTTCCAGAATTTGCAGCATGTCCCGCTCGATGTGGCGGGAGCCGCTTTTGAGCATGACCTCCATGGTGTAATTGCCGGTCATCCCGTCATTAGCCGGCAGCGTCACGCCCACTTCATCCAGCACGGCTTCCACACGGCTCTGGGGTACAAGAATATGATTAGCGATAATGACATCGTCATACTCCCACCAGCCGCAGAGGGTGAAGGTCTGGGTGGTCTCGTGGCCGTCCACGAAAAACGTCACGGTAAATTCCGCGCCCAGTTCCGGCTCCACGCCCAGTAGCTCCAGAACGTGGAGATCGGTGGCGGCTTCGTCGGTGCCCTCCTGGGGCAGACGCCCTTCCACCGGGTTACAGTACATCCAATGGGCCGTGTTGGCGTTGCAATAGCTTATTTCCACATGGGATTTATTGAACGGAATATCCGAGGGCATCCCCAGGAATTGCCGCATACCCCGCTGGGCAATGAGGGGGTCGTCCTGCAATGCGGCGTATTGTTCTTCCGTCAGGTCCTTGAAGGTGCCGTGACTCCAGCCGCCGGCCTGCCGGAAGTTGGACTGCTGGAATCCCTCGTTGATGGACAGGGCAATGGTAAACAGAGACGTAAACAGCACCGCTGTCAGGGCAATGGCCAGAATGGCCACCAGATTGCGGGCCCGGTTGGCCGCCAGGGTCCGAAAGCTGAGACGGCGGATGCACTTGCCGTTGGCAACACGCATTTCGGCACCTCCTCAGCCCGTGACAATGCGCCCATCCTCAATGCGGATGATGCGGTCGGCCAGCTGGGCAATCTCTTCATTGTGGGTGATCATCACCATGGTCTGGGAAAAGCGCTGCCCCGTCACTTTCATCAAACTCAAAACGTCCTGACTGGTTTTGCTGTCCAGATTGCCCGTCGGCTCGTCGGCCAGCACAATGGCCGGTTTGGTGGCCAGGGCCCGGGCGATGGCCACCCGCTGCTGCTGGCCGCCGGAGAGCTGACTGGGCAGATTGCGGAGCTTCGATTCCAGACCCAGGGTGTCGATAACGGCCCGGACATAGTCCTCGTCCACCCGGTTGCCATCCAGCTGAATGGGCAGGATGATGTTTTCCCAGACGCTGAGCACCGGCACCAGATTGTAGGACTGGAACACAAAGCCGATTTTCCGGCGGCGGAAAATGGTCAGCGCTTCGTCTTTCAGGGAGAAGAGGTCCTTTCCGTCCACGGTGACGGAGCCGGACGTGGGCCGGTCCAGACCGCCCAGCATATGCAGCAGCGTGGACTTGCCGGACCCGGAGGTACCTACGATTGCCACAAATTCCCCCGGCTCCACCGCCAGATCGACGCCGTCCAGGGCGCGGACCTGGGTTTCCCCGTCGCCGTAATATTTTTTCAGATTGGTTGTCTGTAAGATTGCCATGGAATACTCCCTCCATACAAAAATCTTCGTCTGTCCTTGGACAAGATAAAGCATACCACATCAATCTTTCCAGGTCCTTTCGAGAAGATGACAATTTTGAAAGATTTCCCCCAATCGATGGACCAGGTATTCTTGGGACGGCGGTTCCACTGATACGCAGACTAGCAGACGAAACACATGAGAATGGTTTTGGCGGCGATGCGGCCCAGCTTTCGCATATCGTTCATGCCGCAGACGGACATGATGATGGAGAAGAGGACCATGGGGACAATCGCCAGCTTCAACGCATTGGTAAAGACGGTTTGAATGATATAGAACAGGCCGATGGCGCTGCGGCCCTCGGAGACGGAAATATCCTGAAAAAAGATTGTATTCAATACATTCCAGACGCCTTCGCCCATGGAAGGCTTCAAAAGGGCAACGACTGCGCCGACGATCACACCGAGCACCAGTGCGATGACCATACGTTTTACAAAAGATTTTCTTCTCTTTTCAACCATACCTTCATCCTCCATATGTTCTGGATGAACAGGCTCCCACAGGGGAGAATGTGCACCCGATGACGCAGTTCCGCCGGAATCCCAAGCCCATTGGCGCCATTGGGTTTGGCATACATCATAAAAACGGCCTGCGTTTCTGTTATCAAACATATCATTCTACACAAAATTATACAAATAAATTATTTTGCACATCTTTATCAAGTAATTAAATATATGGAGTTTTTGACGGGGCGAAAATGAGAAATAATCTGCTTAAATAAACACTTTATTTATAAACTAAATATTTCATATTATTTTAATTTATTTTACAAATATATTTGACCATTTTATAATGCAGGTATCCAATCCCGAAGCCGTCCACAGGAATCCGGATGGCAGAAACGGCGGTCCCAGGGACACGCCACACCATTGTAAGGAGCGATAATACTATGGTTCAGACAGCAGCCCGCATGGAAATGCTGCCCTTTTCCGAGATTCGTCTGATGCTGGAGAAGGCCACGCAGCTGCAAAAGC
Source organism: uncultured Oscillospiraceae bacterium (assembly GCA_944385365.1). GTDB lineage: Bacteria > Bacillota > Clostridia > Oscillospirales > Oscillospiraceae > Avoscillospira_A. The sequence goes on from CALWWW010000024.1 coordinate 34,565, forward strand.
AGGGCAAGGATATCATTCATATAGAGATCGGACGGCCGGACTTCGACACGCCCCAGGTCATCAAGCAGGCCGCCTACGACAGCATTGCCCGCGGCAATGTCTTCTACACGTCCAACTACGGTTCGCCGGAGCTGCGCAAGGCCGTTGCCGAAAAGCTCCAGCGGGACAACCACATTGCCTACGAGCCGGAGGAAATTCTGGTGACCATCGGCGTCGGTGAGGGCACCTATGCCGCCGTGGCGGCGTTCCTGGAGCCCGGCGACGAAATCCTGGTACCCAATCCCATCTGGCTCAACTACATCCATGTGCCCAATTTCTTCGGCGCAGTTCCTGTCAGCTACGATTTGAAGGAGGAAAACGACTTTCAGATCGACATGGAGCAGCTGAAGTCCCTGATTACCCCCAAGACAAAAATGCTGGTCATCAACACGCCGGGCAATCCCACCGGCACGGTCCAGTCCCGGGAGACGCTGGAGGCGCTGGCCAAGCTGGCCACCCAGCACGATCTCATTGTTCTGTCCGACGAGATCTATGAAAAGCTGGTCTACGGCGGTGCAGAGCACATCAGCATTGCTTCGCTGCCCGGCATGAAGGAGCGCACCATCACCCTCAACGGCTTCTCCAAGTGCTATTCCATGACCGGCTGGCGTCTGGGCTACGCCGCCGCACCCAGGGAGTTTATCCAGGCCATGGTCCGCGTCCATCACTACATCAACACCTGCGCTTCCTCCTTTGTCCAGGAAGCCGGTATCACCGCCCTGGAAAAGGCCGAACCCGACGTGCAGGAGATGGTCAAGGAGTACGCCCGCCGCCGTGACTACATGGTGCAGGCCCTCAATGACATCCCCGGCGTCCACTGCAAGACCCCCGGCGGCGCGTTCTATGTCTTTGCCAATATCAAATCCTTCGGTCTCAGCTCCAATGAGATGGCCGACTATCTGCTGGAGCAGGCCGGAATCGCCACGGTGGCCGGTTCGGCCTTCGGCACCCAGGGCGAGGGCTACATCCGTCTGTCCTACGCCTGCAGCTACGAGCGCATTGTGGAGGGCATGGCCCGCATGAAGGACGCATTGGCCCGGCTCAAAAAATAAGGCAGCGCCGCGATAGTCCGCGGCACTGCCGTCAGTAGCGCTTCCAAGTCTGACCCAGCTTCAAATCGAAGCGAATGGTCTGCAAATGGTTGGCCAATTCCTCTTCAAACAGGGCCAGGGCCTTGCTGGTGGTGTTGAGGGGCGAGCGGTGCTTGATCTTGTAGCAGCACCGGTCCGGCGGGGGATTTTCCAGTTGGCTGACGTACAGCGGATGGATGCCGTACATCTCATGAATCACCGATTCCGGCGCGATCATCCAGTATTGCTCCTCGGGGCTCCAGAGTCGGGCAATCATGGTGATGGTGTCGGTGGAGACACAGGGGCGGGCGTAATTGGTGAGCCACTGGTTGTGCCATATCTGATAGGCGTCGTCCCACTTGAGGAAAATCTCCTTGGTGGGGTCCAGCTCGTCCGTGTGGACCAGGGGCTTGGCAATGGCTGGATTGGCCGACTGCACCAGATACAGCTTTTCTTCAAAGACCCGCTCACAAAGAATGTTTTTGTAATAGACCTGCTAACAAAAGTCAAGTAGAAATTTCAGATTTGGGGGAGCGGCAAAAAGGCAGCACAAAATTAAGCCGCTG